>CAZYFU010000181.1:0-214 GCA_964647025.1 uncultured Myxococcales bacterium
TTACATCCGCGTTTTTCGGTGATGACGGCGGGAAGGTGCGCCGGAGGTCAGCCTTTAACATCAGGGAAACCGGCGACCATATCCCTTATCTGCTGAGCGGTAGGATACTCAAGGTTTTCATCGACCTTTTGATCTGCCGAGACCAGCGCGACATAGGTAGGCATATCACGCTTTCTTATGATACGCTTATACTTTTTTATATCGGTCAGAAGCT
>CAZYFU010000181.1:224-10998 GCA_964647025.1 uncultured Myxococcales bacterium
AGTCCGACTGATCGGGCGTTTTAGCAAATTTGCAGTAGAGCTCCTTACATGTCAGAAACGGGATGAGCACCGTCTGTTCGCTCTCCTTGGGGAACAGCTCCAGCATAAGCTTGACAAGCTTATCTCTCTGCGCCTGACCGAAAGGAAAAGCCCACTTTTCATAGGTCTCCATTTCCTGCTTTTGCTGCTCCTTGCTTTTCCATGAAAATAAGTTAATGTCCCCGAGCGCCATGAGCAAATCCCCCTTCATTTGTATATGTGAGTGTATATGTGAGCGAAAAGGTTACCCGGTGTCCGGAAGTATAATAACATATCCGAATTTGTACGGCAACATTATGCGAGCCTGATACACGGCAGGGCGGGCGATTATTGAAAGCTGAAAGGGAAATGCCGAATGCAGATAGTTAAAGTAAAAGACCGTGATAAAAAACAGTACATGGAGCTGCTGCTTATCGCGGATGAACAGGTGAGCATGATAGAGAAATATCTGTACCGGGGCGAGATGTTCGCTTTGCTCGATGATGATTTAAAGTCGCTTTGTGTCGTTACTCGGGAGGGGGACGGTGTTTTTGAGATAAAGAATATTGTTACCGTACCCGAATATCAGCGGAAGGGATACGGACAGCGTCTGATCTCATTTGCCACCGATTACTGCGCGCGCTCCGGCAGCGAGCTGTATGTCGGAACGGGCGAGAGCCCGATGACACTGGGTTTCTACGAAAAATGCGGATTTAAAAGATCCCACGTCGTCAAAGGCTTTTTTACGGACAATTACGACCACCCCATGTATGAAAACGGAAAGCGGCTGACGGATATGATCTATTTATTAAAACGGCTGCCGCCCGGGGTGGACTGAACACCGATAAGATAAAAGGACAGGCAGTGGCAAAATCCGTACCAAAACAAAAAAACTGCCTGAAAAACAAGTTCGTGCAGTAGTTTTTTTTTTCACTCCTTAGTGTTATAATAGGCAAAAATATCCTGTGCGGCACCGCAGCGACCACCGCAAAAACCTTTGAGTAGATGTACATATAGAAAGGAAGCGTCTATATGAAAAAAAGAGTTATTAGCCTCGCCCTGACACTGTGTATGTTGATATGCCTCTTGCCGTCTCTTGCCTCACCCGTATCGGCTGCGGGATCCGGCACGGAGATGAACGCGCTGACAGCGCTCGGGATCGATACATCCAAAGCGCCGGAGGGCTTTGACCCGACCAGCCTGGATAACCCCTACGGCCGAAACACCATCGAGCTCTCCCCTGTGTACGAGCTTTATAAAGTCGGCCTGTCGACAAAGACAGAGGGCAGCGCGTCTTATGAGACGGCCGGCGAACTCCAAAACGGCAGAACAACCGATGCGCCGTACGACACGGTCTACAACAATTCGCTGACCTCCCGGCTGTACGGCGACGAAGCCTGGGACGCGACCACCGTTGACGGGATACTCGGTTCCGTGAATACCAGCACGATCGCAGACGGCACGACGACGGTGAAAGGGAAATATACCCTCATCAGCACCGGCGAGGTGTACACGTTAGGGACAACCCCGACTACCACGTCCGCTTATCTCAACGACGCGGATAACATCCCCGCGAATGGCTACCTCAAGGAGGCGGTCAACGCCTCCACCGATCTGGGAAACGGCTTCAAGTATGCCCTGTCGTCGGTGGCCGCCGGCAATTTTAACGGCAACACAGGCGGTCTCTCGGCGCAGACCGTCATGGTCTATACCTCCGAATACAGCACAAACGGGGGGCTCTATCTGCGCTTCGGCAGCGCGAAGAGCGGAACATACGGCAGCAGCGCAAAAGAGCTTCTGTCCACGACAAAGCAGATCGGCAACCCGACGCTGACTTATGAAGACAAGCTTGTGGAGAACTTCGCGGAAGCGCCCTACCAGCTTCAGAATTATCTGCAGGTAACTACCGGGGACTGGAACGGAGACGGCCTCGATGAGGTCGCGGTTTACATACCGGAAAAGGGCAACTCCCGCATCGCCGTGTACGCCCTGCAGCTTATAGGCGGCGATAATCCCGAAACGGCCTATCTGAATCCCGGCAAATGGTCGCTGGTATGGACCTACTACCTTCGCGAGGGCGACGTTGTGTCCAACATGGTCTCGCTCGTGAGCGGCGATGTGAACATGGACGGGACGGACGATCTCGCCGCCACCTGGGGCTACTATTACGGTCCCACACAGAATGTGGGGTCAAAGGCAGTGGTCATGTTCGGCGCGAAAGGCACCGCGATGCTCACCGCCTCCCAGCAGTTCGACCTGACCTACGGCAGCTCGAACATCGTGCGGGCTTCATTTGACTTCGGCGACATGGCAGGCAGCGACGAGGACGTGCTGATTCTATGCGGCCAGTCCGACGCCGACCTGAAGCTGGGAAACACGCAGACCCGCTATGTCGCGCTCTACAGCTGGAACGGCACGGCGTTTGAGTCCAATATCTATCAGAATTTCGACCTGTTTGCACAAGAGGACAGCAGCTACGTATGGGCCGCGATGACTCTGCTGCGCAGCAGCGACAGCGAAGGTAATTTCCACTTCTACTCCCTGCCTCTGTGCACGGCCAACACCGGCGTTATCTCCCAGGGGATCAGCGGCGGGGGGGATCTGCTGTACTTTGACAGCCTGATCATCGAATACACAGAAGATGGGCTTAATATCAAGGAGGCCTGGGACGTTACGGGCGCTATGCAGCAGAACATCGCCCATCCTGTCGAATACGTTGAATACGGCGCGGTGGCCGGCGACCTCACCGGGCAAACCGGCAAGGGCGCGCTGGTCACGATGACACAGACGCTGAAGTCTTCGGAAAAGATAACCGCGACCTACACCTTCACAGGCAGCCATGAGGAACCAAAATACGTATGGGATTATTACTATCAAAACTGGCTGTACAAGCTCTTCGGCATTAAGACCTGGTACCTCAAGTTCGACAGATTCCAAACCGTTACAGACAGCGGTCCGGTCAACGTCGATTACGAGCAGCTGACGATGGGCGAGACTTATATGGTCGCAGCGGATCCGACCGGTTACCACAGCCGCACCGCCGCGGATTTCTCCACGGCCATATGCCTTGCCAACACGGACAACGACTCCAGCTATATGAATTACGGAGGGAGACACTACTATACATACACCGACCCCAAGGTACTTTCGGTGCTGGCGTCGCCGCCCTACTTCAAAGACCTCATCGGGCGGGACGATCTGTCGGGCAACTACGCCGAATCCACCACCAGCTATTCGAGCACCTCCGGCTCCGGATCGGGATACAACGCTTCCGCAACGATATCGATCGGTGCCTATGTCTCCTTTGAGCAGGAAATATCTGTTTTCGGCGTAACGGTAGCCTCGACGGAGGTTGAGGCCACGTTCACCGCAAACTTCACCTTTGAGACGGAGTCGATCTCCATGCTGGAGCAGACCGTTACTTACAGCGCCGCCGCGGGAGAGGACATGGTGGCCTTCTACTCCATACCGATGGAGATCTACGAGTATACCTCCTATGTGCCTGACGGAAGGGGCAATTATAAGGAAGTGCTGACCACCGTCAACATCCCCCACGAGGCGGCGGTGCGGCTGCTCTCTCTGGATGAGTATGAGGCCATCGCCAAGGACTACAAGGTGCTGCCCTCCATCGCGGACAACGTGCTGACCCACGTTCTCGGAGACCCGTCAAGCTATCCCGCCTCAACCGATGGCTATCGCGTCATTGCCGCTTATAACGGCACACCCTCGGCCGTGGGCTTCAGCAGTACGGGGGGAGGCTCCGGAATCTCCCAGGAGATATCCATGTCCAAGGAGACCAGCACCTCCTTTTCCGCGTCAGCCGCCGTGGAGGGGAAAGCGGGAGCCGGCGCAGGGGGCTTGACGGTCGGTGTCGTAGCGGGCGCGGAAGCGGGCGCGGGCTACGTCACCGTAACCACAAACGGAAGCTCGTTCTCGGGTGAGATGCAAAACATGCCGATCGAAGCCCAGCCCTACGGATACGGCATGAACTGGCGGATTTTCTGCTACGAATACAAGAACAAAGGTATATCCTTCCCCGTGGTAAGCTATATCGTAAGCGACGTGCACAGCCCTGCCCCGCTGCCGGACGATTTCGAGCAGGATATTGCCCGGACCACAGATGAGGCGGTCACCCTCAGATGGAGCTATGACAAGATGGTGGCGGGCTTTAAAATCTACCGTTATTACGAGTTCCCTGACGGGTCGGGGAGCTATGAGGTCGCGTTCGTTCCGTTTACCGACGGAAGGCCTGACAGCACGACCGGAGCGTATAATTTCAGCTACACGGATGAGGGCCTGAGCCCCTATACCGAGTATCAGTACCAGATCCAAACCGTGACCGCCAGTGACCCGAAGGAGAGTATATACAGCGAGCCCATGAGCTGCCGCACAAAGACGAAGGTGGGCTATCCAATCATGAGCTACAGCGGGCTGAACGAAAACGGCCAGCTGCCCATCTATCCCGACTCCGTCGGTACCGTGACGCTGAACGTGGCGTCGCCGGAAAGCTACAGCGGCCTGAGCTACCAGTGGCAGAAGCTGGTCGACGGGAACTGGACGACACTCTCCGGGAAAACAACCGCTTCCCTGACGATAGCCAACGCGGGGTCTGCCGACAATGCCGCATATCGCTGCCGTGTCAACTGCATCTATTATGACAGCAGCACGGCCGAGAATTACTACATTTCGGCATACTCCGACGCGATTACCACCGCCTATACCAAGCGAACGCCTGCTGTAAACATCTTTACGGCCACGGAACAGACAACGGGTTTATCGAAGGGTTTAAATGCCAATATTGAGCTGTATTCCGCCAACGCCGGAAACGCGGCGGCGCCCACAGGCAGCGTCGTATTCACGGTGGAGGGAACCGATTACCGGGTAAGCAAGACGGTTCCGTTGGTCGTTTCGGACGACACGAAGCTCTTCGGCGATGAGCAGACCGGTATGCGGAAATACTACTCCACGGCGCCGCTCTCGATCACCTCCCTGCCGGAGGGTGTTTACACAGTGTCCGCGTACTACAGCGGAAGCTTCGTATTTAAGGATTTGGAGACGCAGACAGGCGTGCTGGTCGTAGTCGGAAACGGCTCCGCACACAGGCTGTCCCTGTCCAAAGAAGGAGCAGCCGGCGCCGTGACGGGCTTCGACTACGGCGACGCGATCTTGCTTTCGGTGCAATCGATCAGTAAAGATTTAAATGATGAAATTCAGGCAGTGCCTGTCCCCGGCGCTACATACAAGTATTACAGCAACAACCCCGCCGACTGGGCGGACGATCCGGCGACAACAGCAGTGGATATCGGACCTGTCCGCGTTCCTTTTGCCGCCGGCAGCGTCACGCCTTACATCGGAAGCTATACCATGGAGGCATATGACGGTGATGATCTCATAGCCGAGCAGGTCTTCACGGTGAGTAAAAAACAGATCACCGTCGGGGTTCACAGCAGGGAGGATATCAGCACCTCCGCGGTTGAGGATATAGAGAACAAGCCCGTCATCTTCTGCCACGACCTGACAGACTCTCAACTGGCGGCGCTGAAGCTCACGTACGCAGCTGTCAACTCGGCGGGCAACCCCGTGGTGCTAAACAACAGCACGGATCCCGGAAACTACACCGTAACGGCCTGTACCGGCCCCGACACGCCCGTGGCGCTCTATAACAACTACAGCGTGACCTATGTGTCCGGGAGCTACGGCATCGTCGGCGCGAAATACAGGCTGACCGCTGTGGCCGCCCCGTATTCCGAGACCGGCCCTTCCGGAGCCAGACCGGTCGGCACGGTGGGCATCGCCAACTCAACGCAGCTCATCGCCGACTACGCCGCGGGCACCGCCGTTATGCTGTACGCTGCCCCGCAGGCGGGCTACGAGATAGACACCTGGACGGCTGCCTTTGCCTCGGGCGATCAAGACCGGCAGACGGGCGGCTCGACCTTCCCGCTGACGATGGAAGCGCAGAATGTGACCGTCACAGTGACGTTTAAACCGGCCACGATCCGGCTCTCGACGGCTGTCCAGCCGGCTGCCGGCGGCAGTATCACCTGCAGCGACCCGATTTTCAGCTCCGGAGCGTACGTCAGCTACGGCGCGGAATATACATTCACGGCCACGCCGAAGCCGGGCTATCACTTCAGCAAGTGGCAGACGACCGCCGGCGGCGCGACAACGACCCCGACCGGCACCCCCGGCGCGGGCGGCTCCAGCAGCCTGGACGTTACGATGGGCACGAGCTCCATGACCGTGTACGCGGTGTTTGAGCGCGACGCGTATACGCTGACGCTCGAGGGCGACATCGCAGCCAGCTATATGTATGATGACGACGGCGACTCCACAACGCCGCTCGTCAAGAGAAATATCCCAAGCGGCTCTCCGGTCACGGGGGATACCGCGGTTACGCTCGAGCCCAAGGACGGATACCAGGCAGCTGAGGGCGCGGTTTTCATCGTAAACGGAACGGCGACGACGAGTTCAGACAGCTACACCTTCAATATCACACAGAACACCACAGCCTCGCTGGAAACGGTACAAAACCACTATGCGGTAACAGTGACGGCGGTCAACGGAGCGGTCACGACCGTGGTGGGCGGGACGCCCACCGACCCGGACGCCCTTGCAGATATACCCGGCGGATCCTCGCTGACCTTCACGGCAACTGCGGACCGCGGCTTTGTATTTGACCACTGGGAGCGGGATGGGGACGTTGTGCCCGGAAGCGCGAGGACGCTGACCATTGCGGCGCTTGGCAAAGACACGCATATCGTCGCCGTGTTTACTCCGAATATCGCCTACACCGCCGCGGCGAGCGTCAGCGCCCCGGCCCGCGGCACCATGAAGTACACGCTGCGCGACATATACGGCGCGCTGGTCGGCAGCGCTGACACCGTTTTCCCTGAAGGCGGCCTGACCGTATATAATGGAGAGAGTCTGGTACTGTCCGTCTCCGTAGTAAGCGGAAGCATGATGGAGCAGTGGTATGTCAACGGCGTGAGCACCTACGACACGGTGAAGACATATACCCTGAGCAATATCAGCGGCAATATCAACGCGGTCGCCTATCTGAAGGCGGCGAGCAGCTATATGGTCAATTTTGGCCCCATGCCCATAGACATAACCGGCGGCACGCTGACGGCCGCGAATGCCGGGAACGCGATAACATCGGGCTCTTTACAGTTCGGCGGAAGCACCCTGGTGTTCAGCGCAGCGCCCTTGACAGGCAATATGCTGAGCAAGTGGACGATCCAGGAAGGGACCGGCACCGAGACCGATGTCGTCGACGAAAACGGGGATCTCGTTGCGGAGCCCGTCTACACGATCGCTTCGCTCACGAAAAACCTGACGGTGAGAGCATACTTTACGCCTCTGGTGACCAATACCGTGACGCTTCCCGCCGCCGTGACGGGGGTCAGCAGGATCGTCTATGTCACGCCGATTATGCCCGACGACGACGGTGCGCGCGACGTCACTGACGAAAGTGTGCGCCTCGGCGGCACCGTTCGAATGACCTTTGAGCCGAAAGACGGCTTTGGTACGAGCGTTGAAAAAATCAAGTCCGTGCTCGAGTCTGCCGCGGGTGATGAGGCTGTCGTATCCGTAACGGAAGATGGCGGCTTATACACCGCAAAGGTCTCCAACGTAAGGCAGGCGATCACGCTCACAGAAGATCAGATCTATAAACAGCATTACAGCATAACCGTGCCGACGGGCGTGACCGCGTCGCACACCACCGCGGTGGAGGAAGAGATCGTGACCCTGACGGTGACCCCCGCCGGCGGCTATGCGCTAGAGTCCCTCAGTCTTGACAACGGCTTCCTCATCGAGGAGGTCAGCGCTTCCCTTCTGGTCTATACTTTCAGAATGCCGGCCGATAATGTGGAAGTCTCCGTCAGCTTCACCTATATAGGCGGCGGCGGAGACTTCGGAGGCGGCGGCGGCATCTCCGCGCCTGAGAACGAAGTTCCCGTCCCGGCGTCCGGCAGCGGTTCGGACCTTGACATCTCGGCGGTCATTGAAGATGGGATTGCCCGTCTGAAGATAGACGCCGATACGCTGGCAGCTATCCGCTCCATGTCCGGAACATTGTCCCTTGACCTGTCCGCTCTTGACGCATCGGGAGTCACGTTCTCCGCGGATGCTTTCGGCGCGATAGCCGGCGCGGACGGAATCGGGAAGCTCTCGATTTCACTTCCGGAGGCCTCCCTTACCTTTGACTCCTCAGCGCTCGCCGCGATCGGCTCGTACGACGGCGATATAACCATTAGTGCAGCCATGGCGGATCCCGATTCGCTCACGGATGAGCAGGCGGCGCTTGTGGGCGGCAGACCCGTGCTTGATCTCATGCTCACCGCGGGCGGCCAGACAGTCTCGGAATTCGGGACCGGTACGGTGGAGGTCAAGGTGCCCTATTCTCTCGGCGCGGGCGAGGACCCGAATGCTGTTGTCATCTGGTATCTGAACGACGACGGTGTGCTGGAGCCCGTGACCGGTCGTTACGACGCCGCATCCGCCGGCGTGGTCTTCACCGTAGATCACTTCTCGAAATATGTAGTCGGCCTACTGCCCTTTAAGGATGTGGGCCGTGAAAAATGGTATTTCAACAGCGTCTCCTTCGCTTATGCCAACAAACTTTTCTCCGGTATCGAGGACACTGTATTCGCTCCGGACGCCGCCATGACTCGCGCGATGCTGGTCACCGTGCTCTGGCGCTTTGAGGGGAAACCGACCGCCGGGGCCAGCGCCTTCACCGACGTGAAGGATGGTGAGTGGTATACGACCGCGGTGGCCTGGGCCGCGGAAAAGGGCATCGTAAGCGGGTACGGCAACGGGCTCTTCGGGACCGGCGATGCGATCACCCGCGAGCAGATGGCGCTCCTCCTGAAAAATTATGCGGCTTATAAGGGCATCGACGTTTCCGCCACGAATGATCTCGGCGGTTTTGCCGACGGCGGAAGCATAAGCAGCTGGGCAAAGGCTGCCATGCAGTGGGCCAACGCAAAGGGGTACGTGAACGGTGCCGACGGGAAGCTGGAGCCAAAGGGCATCGCCACCCGCAGTCAGGTGGCTGCCATCCTGCAGAGGTTCATACTGGATGATGCCAAGTGATCGGAATCATTGTCTGACAGCGGAGGGCTCCATATACAACAATAAGCTATATAACACACGCATCCTCGGCTGAAAAGAAACGGCAGGCCCCGGCTCTAATTTGAGCCGGGGCTTGCGGCTATTATGAATGTCGCCTCAAACGCCCGCCTGTATATTCATATTAGCATCCGATAAATATATAGAAACTCAGACGGAAGTACGGCATCATGAAACCGCCGTATTTTATCCGGCTCAGACGCGGCATAACCGGATTATTTTTATTTAACACTTGACAAATTAGAACATATGTACTATTATCTATTCGGCCAATGTTTGCATCTTCATGGAGATAATACATAATCACATAAAAAAGCAAAAAAGAAGCTCCGAAGCGGAGCTTCCCGCGGAGCGTACCCAAAACGCGGGGAAGGAGATCTGATCATGACAAACAAAAGCTTCTCACAATTCGTTTCCCCCGTCCCCGCAGCGGTGAGCATTGCCCGCCATTCGTTTCCGCCGAACTCGTCGGTGCGGACACTGTCCGCCTGCCGTTTCCCCGCCACTCCGTCGGGCGTACGCATCACGGGTGTAATGTGCGGGTGCGTCATGCGGGTGCATCACGCGGGTGCATCACGCGGGTGTATCGTGCGCATGTCGTGCCCGCGTGTGTGGGTGCGCATAATGCGTGCGCGTGCGCGTCCGCGTCCGCAGGAAAAAAATTTTTTCGAAAAAACAGCGCCCGCGTCAAACACGTTTAGCGGATTCAAAAAATGAGCGTTTCCGGATTCTTGATAAGGTTGTCGATAGGCTCCGCGATATCATCCGCGCACTTTTCGCGGAAACCCAAAAACATTACCGGTAGTCAATGGATTTGATCTGTCGATCAATCGTATAGTTAGAATCAGCAGATATAGCCCGACAGTATCGTAAACACCCCGGCAGTCCACGCAGCCCAGTACTGCACATTGTTTGCCCCGATTGCCTTGTCGTTTCCGAGACCCGTTATGGGGTCTATCATATGGTAAAAACCCGATTTTTGCAGAATCCGCGCGTAACGCCGCGCTATATCGGCGGCTTCCTTTGTTTTACCGCACGCGAGCAGTCCGAGGATGACCAGACAGGTTGTAGGCGACTGGATTGTGCCCTTTGACCAGCCGTGTTCAAAATACGGGCTGTCGAGCGCTTCCGAAGGCACACCGTAAGGCGTGACGCTGACGTTTTCCCTAAACAGATCCGCAGCGACCTTGTCGGCTGTCTCCTTTGGAAGCCTTTTGCCGAAGAGCAGAGGCGTGTAAAACGAAATCGAACCTGTTTCAATAGGTTCCCGCGTCCCTGCTCTGAAAGCGATGAAGCGCTCGCCGTTCCAGAAAGCTTTTAGCGCTCTGTCTGTAAGCGCGTCGGCCTCGTCGTCCCACTTTTTTGCCTCGTCGTGTCTGCCGAGCAAGGCCGCAAGACGGGAGAGCGCGTCTGATATGTTGACGACATACGCCGAGAGCTCGGGACTCGCGACCGGAAAGCCCCTGATGCACATCGTGCTGTCCTCACAGCCGGTCTCGTCGCACTGGTGGTATTCCGGAAGGCCGTCCGCGTCCGCGTCGCGGTAATTCAAATAGAAGCCGTACAGTCCGCGCAGCTCGTTATATAAAAGCTCCTTTCGCTCCGCGCTGATAACGGA
>CAZYFU010000182.1:0-10812 GCA_964647025.1 uncultured Myxococcales bacterium
TGACCAGCATCGTGGTCTCCCCCAGCAGCGCCACGGTGAGCCCCTCGGCCACCCAACCGTTCAGCGCGACGGCACGCGATCAGTTCGCGGCCAACCTGTCTACGCAGCCGAGCTTCACCTGGAGCGTGAGCGGCGGCGGCACCATCTCGTCGAGCGGCCTCTTCACCGCTGGCACGAGCGCCGGCGGACCCTACACGGTGACGGCCGCGAGCGGTGGCAAGAGCGGCACCGCCAGCGTCGCGGTCGCACAGTCCATCATCTACCAGATCAACTGCGGCGGCAGCGCCTCATCCCCCTACACCGCGGATCAGTACTACAGCGGCGGGACGGCTCGGACGGTTTCGAGCAACGTCACTACCACCGGCGTGACGAATCCCGCGCCGCAAGCGGTTTACCGGGCCGAACGCTACGGCTCCGTGACCTACACGTTGCCGAATCTGTCGGCCGGAGCCTCCTACCTGGTGCGGCTGCACTTCGCAGAGCTGTACTGGACCGCGACCGGCAGACGGAGGTTCAACGTGGCGATCAACGGGACCACCGTGCTGTCGAACTACGACATCTACGCGGCCACCGGCGCGAGGTACAAGGCGATCGTGCGCGAGTTCACCGCCACCGCGAGCGCCTCGGGCCAGATCATCATCAAGCTCACCACCGTGACCGACAACGCCACCATCGAGGGTATCCAGATCATCCGTCAATGACGGCCGTTCACACCGTCCTCGGCAAAGGAAGCCATCCATGCGTCACATCGTCGGAGCAAGAGAAATCCCATCCTTCATCGGCAGGCGCGCCTTCCTGCGTACCCTCGGAGCGGCCGGCATCGGCGCCGCGGGACTTGCAGGCCTGGACCCCTTCAAGTTCGCCCGGGCGGCTATCTCGCCCGGCCAGAAAGGTATCTATATCACCGCCCTGTACCGGACGAAGACGACCCTGAACAACTACGGCTTCATCGTGCGCGTGGAGACCAACAAGGGCTTCACCGGTTACGGCGAGTGCCGTGACCTGGACAGCGGCAATCAGGCCGGGCTCAGCAAGTACGGGCCGATCGTCGTCGGGATGAACCCGACACAGATCGACCGGGTCTGGAATGCGATGAGGCAGGCCTACACCCCGCCCAGCAACATGGCCAACCAGGAGCTGAGCGGCGTGGGGGCCATGAGCGGCATCGAGATGGCGTGCTGGGACATCCTCGGCAAGGTGTACAACGTTCCGGTTTGGAAGCTGCTCGGCCCCAAGCTCCGCGACAGGATCCTCATGTATGCGGATACGGACAACAGCAGTGCCGCGCAAATCAACGCGCGCATCGCCAAGGGGTTTCTCCGCTACAAGTGCGACATGTACATGTCCTCGATAGCCGCGGGCAACTACACCACTTCATCGACGACCAACAACTACGGCTACCGTGAGATCACCCTGAACAGCGCCGGTCTCAACCAGATGGCGAACTACCTGCAGGGGTTCCGCAACGCGCTCATCGCGGCCGGAGAGCCTTTCGCCAGCGCCCCCATCGGTTCCGATCACTACCAGGGGTACAACGCCACCAATCAGCTCAGCGTGGCTTCGGCCATCGCGCTGGCCAACATATTGAAGCCCATCTCGATGGGCGGGTACGTGGAGGACATCATCGACTGGTGGATCAATGGCTGCAGCGGCGCCCCAGTGAAGGCGGTCACCGACGGCACCACCATGAATGTCCAGACCGGCGAAGACATGTTCGGTTTCGATCAGTTCAAGTCGTTCATCGATATCGGGGCCTGCGACATCATCCACCCCGAGCCCAACACGGCTGGGGGGCTCGGCCAGACCCTGCTAGCCGCCCAGTATGCGCATTCGAAGGGCATCAAGACCGCGTTCCACAACTCGTCGGGGCCGGTCGCGATGACAGCCTATGCTCACCTCGCGGCGGTAGTCCCGAGCTTCGAATCGCTGGAATACCACCACATGGGGGTTTCTTGGCACGATGATCTGGTCGACGGTATCGACAAGCCGATGATCACCAACGGCCACATGAATGTCCCTGATGGGCCGGGGTTGGGCATCACGCTGAACACAGCCGCGATGAGCGCGCATGGCGCCTCATCGTGGACCCGCGTCGTCTGACTGTGGCGGTCGGTTTGTCGTCGAAGCGGTTCGGAAGCTCATGCGTCTCAGACGGCGACCGACTCGTCGGCGGTGTTCACCATCCACATGGAGAACCCGTGCAGGAACTGCCGGAAACCTTCGAGGTGCGCCTCCGGAAATGCGTAGTCCGCTACCGCGCGGCCCAGCACCCGTTCGAAGCACGCCAGCCACTCGTTTCGCGCGTCGGTGGTGATTCGGAACGGCATGTGGCGCGCGCGCATGCGTGGCTCTCCGAATCGTTCGTTGTATTCCTGCGGCCCCCCCAAGAGCTGGACGAAGAAAGCGGCGGACTTCTTCGAGGCCCGGACCATGTCGCGCGGGAACATCCCGCGGATCGATGAGCCGCCGAGCTCGCGGTAGAAGTCCTCGAGCATGCGATAGATGTTGTCGCGTCCCATGTGGGCGTAGATCTCGCGGCTCGGGCCGGGGATCGCGCCAGGGTTCATCGCGGGGACGAAGACATCGCGTGGTTGGTTCATGTCGGCACTCACAGTCTGGTCGACCCGGATCGGAACGGCAACGCTGCGTCGCTCGCGGTTGCCCGCGCTGCAGCACCGTGAGCACGGTAGCCTGGGCGTGGGGGACTACGTCCCCGGTGCGCCGCTGATCTGCAGGATCGCGCCGCCCTCGGCGGTGGCGCTGTCCGCATCGACGACCAGGTAGTACTGGCCAGCGTCGAGACCCTCGAGCATGTACTTGCCAGTGGTCGCCGCTCGGGTGGCCCGACAATCGACCAGGGCGTTGGCTTCGCAGGGCAGGGGGGCGTTGTCGCCTCGGTACAGGACCAGGGCGTGGTTGCCGACCTGGGCCCATTCGATGGTGAGGTCGGTCTTGCCGGGCAGGGAGAATCCGACCACCCTGTCCCCGCCGGTCGCGGCGGAAACACACGTGCTCTTGCTCTGGTCGTTTCCGGCGCCCGAGGTTTGTGCCACCGCGGACAACGTGGTGCCGTCCAGCGCGAGCAGACCCAGCTGCTTGTCGGGACGGCAGCGCAGCTTGGTGCAGCTCTCGTCGGTGGCGCACTTGCGGTCGTCGCAGTCGGTGGCACCGTCGCCGTCGTCGTCGCTGCCGTTGTCGCAGATCTCGAGGATGCGCTGGTTCGAGCCCCGCAGGGTCAGATTGACCGTGCCTTCGGTGCCGCTTGCGAACCCTTGCACGAGCAGGAAATAGCTGCCGGGCTGCACCGCGGGAATCCCGAAGTTGCAGCCGCCCGGCAACACCGCCGGGTCGGCGCAGGTGACCAGATGCGCGTCGCACATGTCGAGCGGCGCGAGCTGAGACGAGAGCTGCAGTACCTGGTCGCCAGTCTGCGTGCAATACACGTCGAGCTCCATGGGCGAGACGATGTTGATGTGGTAGGCGCGCCCGCGTCCGTCGCCCTTGCCACAGTCGGTCTTGAACACTTGGGAGGCGGTGGTGAGGTCGACCTGCAACCTCACGGCGGAGCCGATGTCGAAGTCGCCAATCTCGCCGTCGGTCATGCACATCGGGGCGCTGCACGCGGCGAGGTTGAAGCAGTCGGGATCGTCGCAGTCGACCAACTGGTCGCCATCGTCGTCGATGTGGTTGTTGCAGATCTCCGTCCTGCGGTTGGCGAAGGCCTTCAGGCTGATGCTGAGCTGCCCTTCCTGTCCGGACGCCTTCGCCTTGAACACGAGCAGGTAGTCGCCTGGCTCGAAGTACGACCAGTTGGTGGTGCCCGATCGTCGCGCCTGCATGTCCGCGCAACCGTTCTCCTCGCTGTCACAACGGGCGCCCTGTGCGGGGGCGGTGAAGAACCCGTACATGTGGTCACCGGTCTGGGTCCAGTCGAGGGTGATGCCCACCGTCTCCTTTACCGAGAATTTCACCACGATGTCCCTGCCGTCGGACAGGCCGGCACACGTGGGGTGGTAGCGGTTCTTGCCCGTGGTGGTGTCGACGGTGGTGGCCTGGGCGGAGCCGCCGAGCACGATGGCGCCGAGATTGATGTCGGCGACGCACAGGTTGCACGTGCTGGCGCTGGTGCAGTCGAGATCCGCACAATCGATGGCACCGTCGCCGTCGTCGTCTTTGCCGTTGTCGCAGATCTCGCTGGCGCCGGGGGTGCCGGTGGTCAGGGTCACCGTCGTCGTGCCGGCGGTTCCCGGGTAGGACTGGACGACCACCCAGTAGTTGCCTGGCGCGAGCGCGCTGTAGCTTTGCGTGGCGGTGGCTTTGTCGCCTACCTTCAGGCAGTCGACCGGGTTCTGGTCGCAGCTCTGCCCCACGCCGGCGCGGTAGAGCGCGACCACGTGGGCCGAGCCGGCAGTCTGTGCGAAGTCGAGCTTCAAGTCCGCGCTGTCCGCGAGACCCAAGCCCGCGACCCGCGCCACGCCCCCTGGCGGCGCGCAGGTTCCGTAGCTGGCCACGGCGCCGCTCGTCGACAGGGTGAGGGTCGCCGAGGCGCCGGACGAGGCGATGGCGCCGAAGTCCGCGTCGGCCACGCAGGCCGCCTGCAGGCAGGCGGGGAAGGTCTTGCACTGGGCATCGCTGCAGTCCACCAGTCGGTCGCCGTTGTCGTCCTTCCCGTTGTCGCAGATCTCGTTGCCAGGCTGGGGCTTGCAGCTGGGGTCGCTGGCACAGTCGGAGTCGCTGCAGTCGACCTCCCCGTCGTCGTCGTCGTCGAGGTCGTTGTTGCAGATCTCGCGGCCCGGGACGATGCAGGCCCTATCGCCGAAGCACGCGGGGTCCTTGCAGTCGACCAGGCCGTTGTCGTCGTCGTCGAGGCCGTTGGCGCAGGACTCCTTCTTGCGGTCGATACAGGAAGGCTCGTTCTGGCACGTCCTATCGAAGCAGTCGGCGAGGCCGTTGCAGTCGTCGTCGATGCCGTTGCCGCATATCTCGCGGTTTCCGCAAACCGGCACTTCGCTGCCCCGGTCGCTTGTCACGTCTCGGCGAGCATCAGCAGAGAGGTCTCGTTTTCCGTCGGAGGGTCCGTCACGGCGTGCGTCGAGAGATCCGTCGCTGCGCGAATCCCTGGGGCCATCGCCCAGGTCGCGCGGACCGTCTGAACGGGCCATGCCGTCCCTCGGGCCGTCGCCCACCCCATCCCGCACGCCGTCCCGGGATCCGTCACGAGCTTCGTCCGGGGCCGAGGCGTCCTTGTCTCCCGATTTCGTCGCGGGGCAGCCGGCGCTGCCAGGCCGGCAGTCCTTCGTGGTGCCCATCTTCGATCTGAAGCACCCGGCCGACGGCGCGGCGAAGGCGACCACCATCAAGGCCAGCGTCCATCGAACAGCAAAGGAAGACCGCACGAGGTTTCTCCAGGGAGGCATCCTCTCTGAAAAATCCTCGCTTGTCACGGCCGGGGGCGTCCGGCCGCGACGTAGCGCACATCCAGGCTATTCAGCCGGCCGATCGGAGGCCACCGGCTCCGTCGCGGGGGCCGGTTCACTCGCTCCGGGTTGCGGATGCGAATGCCGCAACATCTCGCGCGCGGCATCCCTGGCCGCCTGCACCTGCACGAGCTTGCAGGCGCCGCACAGGGTCGGCGCGGCCCAGTTGCCGAGGTGCGTTTGCAGCTGGCTCTCGGGCGGCCAGAAGATCGGCGTGTTGCACTGGGTGCAGGGGATCTCCTGGGTCTTTCGATTGGCCAGGAACTCGGCGCAGGCCGCACAACGTCGCTCCGGAGGCTGAACCTCGCGGCGACGCTTTCGCTTGTTCTTCCTGCTCCTTCCCTGGCCAGGCTGGCTGGGCTGTGCCTGCCCCGCCGCGGCTGCCTCGGGGGCCGCCACCGGTGCCTCGGTCGCAGCTTGCGCCTCGGTCGCAGCTTGCGCCTCGGTCGTAGGTTCGCTCGCGGTCGTAGGTTCGCTCGCGGTGGCTGCTGCCTCGGGCGCAGCGCCTTGGCTCTCGCCGTTTGGCTGAGCCGCGACGGTCTCGGCCTGGGTCTCGGGATCGTCCTTCAGCTTGGGACGGACGCCGGCCGCGAGCTGCTGCTCTCGGGTCCAGGTGAACGTGCCAGGGCAGTGCTCGGTCCGGCAAGGGATCTCACGATCCTCGAGGTCGCCGAGCTCCTTTTCGCAATTCGGGCACAGGTGCGGATAGGGATCGCCGGTCTTGCCGCGCACGGCACGGGCGAGTTGGGCGCCCCTCTTGTCCATCCACGTTCCCTTGCAGCTGGAACGACGGCACGGCCTCTCCACGTCTTTGAGCGTGCTCCACAGATCGAAGCAGCGCTTGCACATGTGCGACGGCGCTTTCGGCGCCGGCTTGTCTGCCTGGCACGCGTCTAGCTGGTCGAACCGGCCCCAGGTCCAGGTGTTCTTGCAGCCCGAGGTGCGGCAGCGCACTTCGCGATCGATCAGCTTGCCGAAGTTGGCGCGGCAGGCGTCGCACATTCTGCGTGGCGGCTCGTTGGGCTTGCCCGCTGCGAATGCGGCGATCTGCTCGTCGGCTTTCCAGACCCACTTTCGGGTGCAGCCGTTGATGCCACAGGTGACTTCGCGGTCCTTGATCCGCCGGGAGACTTGCTCGCACGGCTCGCACAGGATGCCGGTGATGGTGATGGCGCCGGGCTTGGGCGGCTCGGGCGGCGTCTCGGGCTGACCTTGGGCGAGCAGCTGATCCTGCTTGGTCAGCCGGGCGTTCCGCTGACAGCCCGGGACCGCGCACGGGATCTCTTTGTCCTCGAGGCTGTCGAGCAGCGTCTGACAGCTTTCGCACAGGCGCTTCGGGACAGGCCGATCGGCCGCGAAGGCTTCGAGCTGAGCCTGGGCGGTCCAAGTCCAGGTGTTGTCGCACCCGGCGCGATCGCATTTCCGCTGGACGTCCTGCACCCTGCGGGACTTCTCGCGGCAGGGCTCGCACATCCCATCGGTGGCGGGATCTCCGTCGGAGGACCCGGCCCCGAGGCCAAATGCTTTGCTGGAGAGTTGAATCCAAGTACGCGTGCAGCCCGGGATCCGGCACGGCATGGACTTGGCTCCAAGCCTATCTGCAAGTGTGAATTTTCCGGCAGCCATTCGAAGTTTCGTATCGTGGCAACATCGCACGGACAAGGCAAGCGGCAATTCCGCGTACGTGCACGAATTGACGCGCCCTAGAAAAATCGGCGGTTTCGTGTTGACGTGGCGGGCATGCAGTCGTCATTCTTCCGCGCTCGCCATGCAGATCACCATCGAAGACATCTCTCCAGTTGAAAAACGCGTCGATTTCGAGGTTCCCTGGCTCGAAGTCGCCAGCAAGCTCGACAAGGCCTACGAGAAGCTCCGCCGCGAGGTTCGGCTCAAGGGCTTCCGGCCCGGCAAGGTTCCGCGCCAGGTGGTGGAGAAGCTCTACAAGACCCAGGTGGAGAGCGACGTGGCCCGCGACGTGGTCGAGCTGGCCATCACCCAGGCCATCCAGGAGAAGCAGATCGCCCCGATCGCGCCGCCGACCGTCGACAAGCTCGAGCTGAAGATGGGCGAGCCGTTGAAGTTTTCCGCCAAGGTGGAGATTCGCTCGCAGGTCACGCCCAAAGACTATGCCGGCATCAAGGTCTCCCGCCGTCCGGTCAAGGTGACCGACGAGGAAGTGCAGAAGGGCCTCGAGAACTACCAGCGCCGCTTCACCGAGTTCAAGGTGGTGACCGATCGGAAAGAGACCGCGGCCGACGACGTCCTGACCGCCGATGTGCACGGCAAGATTGGCGAGCACAAGATCAAGACCCGCACCATCAGCATCGATTTGGCCGAAGAGAACGCGGGCGGGCTGCCCGGGCTCGGCGAGCGGCTGCGTGGCGTTCCCATCGATGCCCAGGCGCTGGAGATCAAGTACCAGGTGCCGGCCGATTCGCCGGTGAAGGCGTTCGCGGGCAAGGACGTCAGCTTGCGCGTGAGCATCAAGGAAGCGCGCAGCCGCAAAGTGCCCGCGCTCGATGACGAGCTGGCCAAGGACAGCGGCGAGGCCGATACGCTGGAAGACCTGCGGAAGAAGGTGCGCGAGCGCCTCGTCGAGGCAGAGAACCAGCGCATCAAGCGCGAGATGTCCGTCGCGCTCATCAAGGAGATCGTGAAAGCGAACCCGTTCCCGGTGGCGCCGTCGCTCGTCGACCGTTACGCCGAGGACATGGTCATCCGCACCAAGCAGCAGCTGATGATGATGGGCATCGACGTCGAGGGCGGCGCATTCAACGACGCCGAGATGCTCAAGGAAGTGCGTCCGGAGGCCGAAGCGGAAGCCAAGGCCAACATCTTGATCCACGCCATCGGCGAGCGCGAAGGTATCGAGGCGAGCGAAGGCGATCTGCAGAAGCGCATCGCCGAGATCGCCGCTGCCCGAGGCGAAAGCGCGAAGAAGCTGCGCGCGGAGCTCGAGCACCACGGCCGCATCGTCGGTGTGAAGGCGGGAATCGTTTACGAGAAGACGGTTGATATGTTGCTCGGCCAGGCTAAGATCGTCGACGAAGATCCAGAGAGCTTGATCGTCAAGCCCGACCAGGCGGGTGGTGATCGTCTGGTTCTCACACCCGAGGAGGCAGCCGCCGAGGCCGCCAAGCGAGGGAAAAGGAAATAACCATGCGAGACCCCAAAGCCGCGTCCGGAAGCCCCATCATCAGCAACTTCATCATCCCCACAGTCATCGAGCAGACCCATCGGGGCGAACGCGGATGGGACATCTTTTCTCGCTTGCTCAAGGACCGCATCGTGTTCTTGGGCACTGGCGTCGACGACCAGATCGCCAACATCGTCATCGCCCAGCTTCTGTTCCTCGAGTCGGAGGATCCCGACAAGGACATTATGCTGTACATCAACTCGCCCGGCGGTCTGGTGACCGCCGGCATGGCGATTTACGATACCATGCAGTACATCCGCCCGGACGTCGCCACCTTTTGTATGGGGCAGGCCGCGTCGATGGGTGCGTTCCTTCTGGCCGCCGGCGCCAAGGGCAAGCGGTACGCTCTTCCCCACTCGCGGATTCTCATTCACCAACCGCTGGGTGGCTTCTCGGGCCAGGCGACCGACGTGGACATCCACGCCCGCGAGATCCTGCGCACGCGCGACAACCTGAACCAGCTGTTGGTCAAGCACACCGGGCAGCCCATCGAGCGGATCAAGAACGACACCGAGCGTGACTATTTCATGAGCGCCAGCGAGGCCAAGGATTACGGCATCGTTGACGAGGTCATCACCAGCAAGGCGGCGAACAAGGACAAGTAGCACGCACGAGGCGGCCGTGGGCGGAGAGTCCACGGCCGTGATCGCGAAGAATGGTGGGGCTGAGGCCACGAGGGCGAGTGGCGAAGGCCGCGGGCAGGTGCTAGTTTAGGTTCGTGTCACCGGCCAGACGAGAAGACCAGCCCAGCCTCTCTTGCTCCTTCTGTGGAAAGAGCCAGAAAGAGGTCAAGAAGCTCATCGCGGGGCCCACGGTGTACATCTGCGATGAGTGCATCGGGCTCTGCAACGACATCATCGCCGAGGAGATCGAGAAGGACGGCGAGAACTTCGGTCTGACCGCGGTTCCCAAGCCTGCCGAAATCAAGGGAATCCTCGACGATTACGTGATCGGTCAGGACCGCGCCAAGAAGATCCTCTCGGTCGCCATCCACAACCACTACAAGCGGATCGACGCGAAGGTGGGCGCGGACGACGTCGAGCTGGGCAAGTCGAACATCTTGCTGCTCGGTCCGACCGGGTCGGGCAAGACGCTGCTCGCGCAGACGCTGGCCAAGATCTTGAACGTGCCCTTCGCCATCGCCGACGCCACCAACCTGACCGAGGCCGGTTACGTCGGCGAGGATGTCGAGAACATCATCGTCAGTCTGCTGCAGAACGCGGACCACGACATCGAGAAGGCGGAGCGCGGTATCGTCTACATCGACGAGATCGACAAGATCGCGCGCAAGGGCGAAAACCCATCCATCACGCGCGATGTCTCCGGCGAGGGCGTCCAGCAGGCGCTGCTCAAGATCCTGGAAGGCACCGTCTGCAATGTGCCGCCCAAGGGCGGGCGCAAGCATCCGCAGCAGGAGTTCCTGCAGGTGGACACGACCCATATCCTGTTCATTTGCGGCGGCGCCTTCGTGGGTCTCGAAGACATCATCGAGCAGAGGGTCGGCCAGAAGCAGATCGGCTTTGGCGCGAAGGTGACCTCGCGCAAGGAACGTCGGGTCTGGGAGCTTCTGCGAGAGGTCCAGCCCGAGGATTTGCTCAAGTACGGGATGATTCCCGAGTTCGTGGGGCGCATGCCGGTCATCGCGCCGCTGCACGAGCTCGACGAAGCAAGCCTCATCGAGATCTTGACCAAGCCGAAGAACGCGTTGACCCGGCAATACCAGCGTCTGTTCGACATGGACGGCGTCAAGCTGCGTTTCACCAAGGGCGCGCTGTCGGCCGTTGCCCAGGACGCCCAGAAGCACAAGGCCGGCGCCCGCGGGCTGCGTGCGATCCTCGAGCAGACCATGCTCGACATGATGTTCGAGATTCCCACCGCGCAGCCACCCATCAAGGAAGTCGTCATCAGCGAGGAGACCATCCAGAACGGCACCCAGCCACTGGTGGGCTACCAGAAGGAGAAAGGCGCCGCCGCCGCGAACGGCGAGAAGGCGTCGTGAGTAGGGAGCACCGCAGGCGCCTCTTCTGGCTGTCCGCGGTGTTGCTCTGGGCTGCCACCTATTTCGTGATGGCACCCGACGCCCCGAACCTGCCTATCTCGCCCGAGCAGAGCGAGCCCGCCGGCCGAACGGCCTACTAG
>CAZYFU010000183.1:0-6272 GCA_964647025.1 uncultured Myxococcales bacterium
CGGCCGGTCTGCAACTTGGCGGTGGCGGGGCTGATCGCGCCGTGGGCGCCCGTTAGTACAAGGTCACCTTGTAGATCGCGAACGCGAAGCTGGCGGTGCCGGTGTAGGGGCTGAAGGAGATCTCTTGCAGCTGGGTGCAGGTGCTCTCGGGGAAGGGCAGCCGGCGGGTGATCGAGATGTTGGTGGCGGAGCTGCTGTCGATGGCGGTGTAGGTGATCCAGTCGGGCTTGTTCGAGCGGGCGTGCCGGAAGGCGACGGTCACGCGCTCGACGCTGGCGTAGGTGATCTCTATGCCGGTGTAGGCGCAGGCGTCGTAGAACGCTTGCGTATTCAGATAGAAGCCGACGCCGGCCTTGTCCGCGGGGCTCGCGTTGCCGCCCATCCAGGCGGCGCATTGGGGAAGCGGCCCCCAGGAGACGGGCGGCTGGGTGCCGACGGAGGACTCGGTGACGTCGGGGGTGACCCAGGAGTGCCAGTAGCCGAGACGACCGCCCACGGGATAGATCTCGGTGTCGCAGTCGGCGAAGTCCTCGATGAGGGTGGGCGTGATGCACTTGGTGCCGTTGGCGCACTCGAGGCCTCCGGCGCAGGTGCCGCAGCTGACTTCGTTGCCGCAGTTGTCGACGGCGAAACCGCAGATGTTCGTGCCGCAGGTGTTGCTGGTCGAGGTGCACGCGGTGGTTCCACCAGTGCCCACGGTGCCGCCGGTGCTAGCCACGCCGCCCGTACCGGGCACGCCGCCGGTGGCAATCACGCCGCCAGTGCCGATCACGCCGCCAGTCGCGACGACGCCGCCCGTGCCGGGCTTCCCGCCGCTGCCGACGACGCCACCCGTACCGGGCTTGCCGCCACTGGCGACGGAGCCACCCGTGCCGGGCTTGCCGCCACTCCCGACGACGCCACCCGTACCCGCGATGCCACCCGTGCCGGCCTTGCCGCCGCTGCCGACTGCGCCGCCCGCGCCCACGACGCCGCCTGTCCCTGCCCGCCCGCCAGCGCCGATGGCCGTGTCGGGTGAGGCATCGATAGACACGCCGCCGTCAGGTGCGCCACAGCTGCCCACCAGGCACCGCCCGGCCGAGCAGCAGCCCTCGTTGCACACGTCGTTGGCGCAACAGGGATCGCCCAGGCCGCCGCAGCGGGCGCATGTGCCGCTCTTGCACGTCAGGGCGTCGTAGCACGTGCCTGCGCAGCACGGCTGGCCGGCGCTGCCGCAGCCGGAACACCGGCCCGCCTGACAGGCACCGGCGGTGGCCGCGCAGGCGGTCGACTCGGCGACGCACTTGTCGTCGTAACAGCAGGCCGCGCCCGAGCAACGGTTGCCGGGGCAGCACGCGCCACCGGGCATTCCGCACGCGACGCACAGGCTGTTGCCGCACACGGTGCCTGAGCCGAGGCACACGCTTCCGCCGCCCGCGCCGCTGCAACAGGGGTATCCGAGGTCGCCGCATTGGGCGCACGTGCCGCCGAGGCACGCGGTCCCGCCCGCGGTGCACGCGCCAGCGCCCGTGGCGGTCTGGCAGCAGGGTTGCCCGAGGCCACCGCAGCTTCCGCACGAGCCCGCGCTGCAGAGGCCGCCGCCCAGGCCGGAACAGGCACCGCCCGGGATCATGCAGATGCCCGACACGCAGCACCCGCCTCCAGAACAGGCGTTGCCGTCGCAGCAGGCCATGCCAGGCAAACCGCAGTTGCCGCCTTGGCCTCCGCCCGTGCCCTGCGGACCGATTGATCCGCCGGCGCCGCCCTGCGATTGCGATCCTCCGTCGATGGACTGCAAAGGCGCGTCTTTCGCGCCAGCGCCCGAAGCTGCGTCGGCGCCGCCCTGTGAGCCGGAGCCGCCGCACGCTTGCATCATCAGAACGCCGACGGTCACCACGACGGGAAGACACTGCGCGACGGAAGCATGCTTGTGCGACACGGATACTCCTTGGGCAGATCGACAATGCCGGGGTTTCCGGCCCCGGCATCGTATCCGATCCTGCTGCGAACCGTGTCGTCGGAAGAACCGCAGGTGTCGACGCTAGCGGCGGCGACGGGCCACCCGCAGGGCCAGCCCCGCGAGTCCGAGCATGAGCCAGGGGCTGGTCGAGGGCGAAGCCGCGGCGCCCAGCGAGCAGCCGCATCCATCGTCCTTGGCGACGACGGGCAAGTCTCCCGCGGCAGCGCCGGCATCGAGCCCCGAGGGGATAGCCGACGGCGGTAGGGCGTTTTCCGGGCCCGAGCTGGTCCAACCGCCGACCTCGGCGGCGCCAGTCAGTCCGGCGTCACCACGAAGCGAAACCGTGCCCTTGTCCCCGTCCGAGCTGCCGATGGAATCCGAGCCTCCACCGCCCGCCGCGTGTCCTTGGGCGGCCAGGATGAGCCCGTCCGGCAGGCACGCCATCGGGTTTTCGTTGGCGGTCCAACCAGGCAGGACCTCGTCGAGGCTGGACATGTCGAAGCAGCTCCAACCCGACGGGCAGGCCTGACCGGCCACACAGGGGATCTGCTTGGGCACGCAGTTCATCACGTCGTAGGTCGTGCAGACGGGCGGCTCGGTCGGGGTGCAGGACGTGCCGGTCTCGGTACGCGTGCATGTTCCGCTCGAGCCCGAGCATTGCGAGCCCTGGCCGACCTTCACGCACTGCCACGAATCCGCGCAGACACTGTCGTCCTTGCAGACGGTGGGAGTGAAGGTGCAGACGCTGGTCCCGGGCGTGCAGACCTCTGGCATGGTGATGATCTCGCCGTTGGGCCCCACCTCGGCGCCGCCGGTGCAAGTCCCACCCCGGGACTGGCAGACCAGGGGCGCGGGACAGTCGGCGGCCGTGCTGCAAGCACGGGGCACGGCCCTGCAGGTGCCGGTCTCGCTGGGCTGCGACTCGGAACCGCAGTTCGGGTCACCGGCGCGACAGGGGGCGGTGCTCCAGGCCTTCTCGCACTCGAAGTCGGCTGGGCAATCCGCCGTGCTGGCGCAGACGATGGGTTTGGGCGCGCACGTACCCGTGCTGGGAACGGACGTCGAGTCCCCGCCATCCAAGACCGGGGTCTTCGTCACGACGCCCGCATCGATGGACCTGGGCACCACGTCAGGGGGCGCGAAGCCTGGCGTCGAGGTTCCAGCCGAGCCGCCTTCGCCGCTGGAGCCGCCCTTGGTGGGCGCGAGGTTGCACTGGTAGCCCGCGCCGCAGTCGGAGTCGGCGGTGCAGGGCTTGGCCACGGCCGTCCGACCGATTCCAACAGTCAGAACGAGACTGGCGGTGGCAAACGTGAACAAGTGACGAGAGTGCGTGCTTGACATGACGAGAGCTCCTTGTTGGCGGCAGGATGGCAGCGCGGACGGGCATCGTGCAAGTCCGATGCCTGCACCACGAGCTCGCGTGGCACGAAAAAGGCCCTCCGTTTCGCCGGAATGAAGCGGGCCGCGCCGGTTGCCTCGGAGAAAACTGACACCGACCACGACGAAGCCGCCCGACGCGCGCCGCATCGACGATCCCGATCACACGGGCCCTGCGGAAACGTCTTTGGCCCGGGAGAATCGAAGATCATCATGCCCGCAAGGCCAGGTAGCCACACGGTCGAGTCCAACGGCGAGATCACGACCCAGGTGCTGGTACGCGATCGACGTCGCTTCTTGAGGTTCCTGGCCGCCAGGTTGGGCGATGACGATCTGGCGGAGGAGATCCTGCAGGCCGCCTACCTCAAGAGCCTGCAGAAGGGCGGCGAGCTCCGCGACGGCGAAAGCGCCGCCGCCTGGTTCTTTCGCGTGCTCCGCAACGCCATCGTGGACCATCACCGGTCCAGCCAGCGCAAGCGAGGCGTGGCGGATCGCTATGCGACCGAACAGCGGGCCGCCGTGGATCCGGACGAGCTCCGTGAAGCGGCATGCCAGTGCGTGGGCGCGCTGGTGCCCGAGCTGCGGCCAGACTACGCGGACGCGCTTCGGCGCATCGATCTCGAGGACGCCAGCGTTCCGCAGCTTGCCGCCGAGCTGGGCATCAGCCCGAGCAACGCGGGTGTGCGCCTGCACCGCGCGCGGCGGGCGTTACGAAAACGCGTCCAAGAGGTGTGCGGTTCCTGCGCGACGCACGGCTGTCGGAATTGCGGGTGCAGCCGCCCCACGGCGTAGCTTTCCGTTCGAGGACTGTAAGAGTCCGGGTGTTGGTTCGTCAGCGGGGATGGAAGGGGAGCGACCATGGAACACGCCACACACTCGAGACAGCACAGCCACATTTCCGATGCGGCTCACACGCATGCGGGGCACGATCACGGGCCGGCGCGCGGGCCAACCGCGGCAGCGACGGAGTACGTCTGCCCGATGCACCCGCAGATCGTCCGCTCCGAGCCTGGGGCCTGCCCCATCTGCGGCATGGCCCTGGAGCCGAAGACGGTTCACCTGGACGACGCGGGGAATCCGGAGGTCGGGGACATGCTCCGGCGCTTCTGGGTGAGCGCGATCCTCACGCTGCCCCTGCTGGGGATGGGAATGGCGGATATGTTCCTGCACACGTTCGGCGGAAGGGCTGCACTGTGGATTCAGCTTTTGCTCTCGACGCCGGTGGTGTTGTGGGGCGGCTGGCCGTTCTTCCGCAGGGCCTGGGACTCGGTGGTCGGCCGACACCTCAACATGTTCACCCTCATCGGACTCGGCGTGGGCGTCTCTTACGGATACAGCCTGGTTGCGCTGCTCGCGCCGGGGCTGTTCCCGGCGGCGTTCCGCGGCCACGGCGGCGAGGTCGCGGTGTACTTCGAGCCGGCGGCGGTGATCACCACGCTCGTGCTCTTGGGACAGGTGCTCGAGCTGCGCGCGCGCAGTCGGACGGGCGGCGCCATCAAAGCACTGCTCGGCCTTGCCCCCAAGCAGGCCCGTCGCATGTTCGACGACGGACACGAGGCCGACGTTTCGGTGGCCGAGGTGAAGGTGGGCGACAGGTTGCGGGTGCGACCAGGCGAGCGCGTCCCGGTGGACGGCGTGGTGCTCGAGGGGACGAGCGCGGTCGAGGAAGCCATGGTGACGGGCGAGCCCATGCCCACTGAAAAGCAGCCGGGCAACAAACTGACCGGCGGGACCATCAACGGCACGGGGGCGCTGGTCATGCGGGCCGAGCGGGTGGGCGAGGATACGGTGCTGGCGCGGATCGTGCGCATGGTCGGCGAGGCCCAGCGCAGCCGGGCGCCAGTGCAGCGGTTGGCGGACGCGGTGGCCGCCTACTTCGTTCCGGCGGTCATCGGGATCGCCCTCCTCACCTTCGGGCTTTGGGCTTGGCTGGGTCCGGACCCGCGGCTGGCGCACGGCCTGGTCAACGCGGTGGCGGTGCTCATCATCGCCTGCCCGTGTGCGCTGGGGCTGGCCACCCCCATGAGCATCATGGTGGGCACCGGTCGGGGCGCGGCCGTGGGGGTGCTGATCAAGAACGCGGAGGCCCTCGAGACCTTGGAGAAGGTCGACACGCTGGTGGTGGACAAGACCGGGACCCTGACCCTGGGAAAGCCGCGGGTGCTGTCCGTGGTGACCGCGCGGGGCACGCAGGCGTCCGAGGTGCTGGGCCTGGCGGCCGGCGTGGAGCGCGCCAGCGAGCACCCCTTGGCGCTAGCCGTGGTCGAGCGCGCGCGGGAGGATGGCGTGCCGGTCGCGGACGTTAAGGGCTTTCGCTCGATCACGGGGCAAGGTGCGACCGGGATGGTCGACGGCAAGGCCGTGGCGGTGGGCAACCGGCGCCTGTTCGAGGCCATGAAGATCACGGGCGACGATCTGTCGGCGGAGGCGGATCGGTTGCGCGCGGAGGGACAGACCGTGGTCTTCGTCGCGGTCGACGGGCGTGTGGCCGGCATTCTGGGTATCGCCGATCCGGTGAAGGCGACCACCCCCGAAGCGCTGGCGATGCTGGGCAAGGCCGGGGTTCGCGTGGTCATGCTGACCGGAGACAGCCGAGGCACGGCCGAGGCCATCGCGCGCAAGCTAGGCATCGAGCAGGTGTTCGCCGAGGTCTCGCCCGAGGAGAAGGCCGCGGTGGTGCGCCGGCTCGAGGCCGAAGGGCGGAAGGTGGCCATGGCAGGCGACGGGATCAACGACGCCCCTGCCCTGGCCGCGGCCGACGTGGGCATCGCCATGGGCACGGGGACCGACGTGGCCATGGAGAGCGCCGGGGTCACGCTGACCCAAGGCGACCTTCGCGCCGTGGCGCGCGCCCGGATGCTCTCGCAGGCGACCATGCGCAACATCCGCCAGAACCTGGCGTTCGCGCTGGGGCTGAAGGCGGTGTTCCTTGTGACCACGGTTCTGGGCATCACCG
>CAZYFU010000183.1:6282-10797 GCA_964647025.1 uncultured Myxococcales bacterium
CATCCGCCAGAACCTGTTCTTCGCGTTCGCCTACAACGTGCTCGGCGTTCCGCTGGCGGCGGGCGTGCTTTATCCGGTCTGGCACCTTTTGCCCGGGCCCATGATCGCCAGCGCCGCCATGAGCATCAGCTCGGTGTCCGTGATCGTCAACGCCCTCAGGCTGCGCCGGGTGCGGCTGTGAGCACGGCGACCACGGCTTCAGCCAAACCCGATCCGCCGTGCGGCCTGGCGGACCACCTTGGTGAGATCGGGCGAGAAACGGAAGGCGCGCAGGAACTCTTCCACGTCGTAGGTGGGGAAGTGGGCCCGGATGCGGCCGACCATGGCGCGGGCCGGCTCGCGACGGTCGGCCAAGGCGAGGCCGGTGGCGGCGATGGCCAGGATGTGCACGTGGGCGTTGGGGCGGCGGCTGGCGCGCACGGCCCACGCGACGGCCTCGTCGGATTGGCCGAGGCGCAGGTGCGCGAGGGCGCGGCTGGCCAGCATGGCGAACTGCAGCGGGTCGAACGGGCTCAAGGCGCGAGAGTGATCGGTCGCGGCGATGGCCACCTTCGGGTCCCCGCTCTGCGCGAGCACGAAGCCGAGGGTGTAGTGCCCGAGCGCGAAGGCGGGGCTCAGCTCGACGCTGCGCTCGAGCTCCACCACGGACTCGTCGGCGTCTCCCGCGAGCCAAAGGGCGCGGCCCATGGCCCAGTGGGCCGCCGGGTCCCGGTCGTCGGCGGCGACGCCTCGTTGGGCGGCCCAAAGCGCGAGGGCGACCTCTTGTTGGCGGTCGGGCCTGAGGCCAAGGAAGACGTTCTGAAAGTGCGTGAAGGACAGGCCGGCGTGCGCACGCGCGAAGGTCGGGTCCGCCGTCAGGGCCGCGCGGAAGAACTCGGCGGCGCGCTCGTTGTCGCTGCCGGTGAACAGGTACATGTGCCAAAGCCCTCGGTGGTAGGCGTCCCAAGCGTCGAGCGAGCTCGGCAGCTTGCCGGCCACGCGCTTGCACTCGGCTTGCTCGATCTGCTCGGCGATGGCGGCGACGATCCGGCTGATGCTCGAATCCACCAGCGCGAGCGCATCTCGGGCGGCGCCATCCACGCGGTCCGCCCAAAGCACGCGGCCCGTGCGCGTCTCGGCCAGCTCGACGTGGATCGCCATGGCCTCGCCTTGCCGAAGCACACGACCGCTGACCACGTACGCGACGTCGAGCACCCGGCCCGCCTCGGCCGCGGACATTCCCCGGGCCTGGCTTACGTAGGAGGTCCCGCGCGCCATCACGAAGAACACGCGCAGCTTCGCGAGACAGGTGATGAGGTCGTCGGTCAGCCCGTTGGCGGCGGGGACGAGGTCGGACGCATCGGCGGCGAAGGGCATGACCAGGACCGAGCCCGGGCGTGCGGCACCCGCGCTCGGCGCGACGACCTCCGGTGAGCGAACGTCATCGACGACAATCGTGGACCGCGCGGACTCGCGCAGCGCCTGCCAGGTGGCGCGCACGGGTGACCAATCGACACCCTCCTGCTCGAAGGAATGGATCGTGCGATTGGCGTAGGCCTCGGCGTCGTGCTTCCGCCCGGACTGCGCGAGGGCCTCGATCATCGCCTGATGCGGCCTGGGATCGAAGGGCGCGAGCTGCAACCAGGCGTCGAGCCTGCGCAGGGTCTTGCCATCGGTGCCTGGCAAGCGCCGCACGAGCTCTGCGAGGATCTCGATGCGCGCCGCCCGGTAGCGTTGCCTCTGGGCCGCGAGCCAGCCGCTGAACTCGGCCGCGTCCAGCTCGAGCCCGTCGGCGAGATCGCCGGAGAACAGGTCGGCGACTTGGGCCAGGCGGCCCGTGGCGACCTTACCGATGCCGGCGGCCACGCAGCGGTCGACCTCGGTGACGTCGACCAGACAATCCGAGAGATCGAGCGAAACCAGGGACTGTGGCGCGGCCACCACGCGCTGCCGGTCTCGATCGTCGAGCACGGATCGCAGCTTGCTCAAACACCAGCGCAGCTCGCCGCGCGGATCACTGGGCTCGCTCCACAGAAGGTCGCACAGTCGCGAGCGGGACTTGGGCAGCGGTTCAGCCACAAGGAACGTCAGCAGCGCGCGCACCTTGCGGGAACGCGGCAGCGGGCGGTCGACGTCGTCGCGACAGACCTGCACCGGCCCCAACAGGTGAACCCGAAGGCGCGCGGACTTCGGCACCTCGCCGTCCACCCCGGCCCATGCAGCGCCTTCGGCGCTCGCCCCGGACACGTCTTCCATTGGGGTTGGATGTCGTCACCGCGCGAATGATGCCTGGAGTTTCCACGCCGGTTCCCACGCCGCCTACCACGCGCGTCAAGAATTCTCGGCGGCAGGAGGTAACGAACATGAGCGACATCAGGCAGCACAATCTCAAGGCACAGGCAGTATGGAATTCTCCGGCGGGACGCTACGACGACATCAGCCGCAGTATCGCCGACGCCATCGAGCACGCGGTGGAGCGGCTGCAGGCCCGCCGCGGCGAGCACATCCTGGATCTCGCCACGGGGACGGGCTGGGGCTCGCGGGTCATCGCCCAGCGTACGGAGGGCGTCAAGATCGTGGGCCTCGACATCGCGGATCAGCTGCTCGAGCACGCGCGCCGGACGGCGACGCTCCTGCGGCTCGACATCGCATACCAGCAGGGCGATGCCGAGCAGCTTCCTTTCGCCGACGCCCAGTTCGACGGCGTCGTCTCGACCTTCGGTGCCATGTTCGCCACGCAGCCCGAGGCGGTCGCCGCCGAGCTGGCACGGGTGGTCCGTCCCGGCGGGCGCGTCGTGCTCGCCACGTGGAAGCCGGACAGCAACGTGTTCCACATGTTCGGAGTGATGAAGCCGTTCATGGCCCCGCCTGCGCAGCCCGCACTGCCCTCGCCCTTCGAGTGGGGCAAGATGAGCCGCGTCCAGGAGCTTCTGGGCGGAGCCTTCGACCTCACCTTCGAGGACGGTACCAACCACTTCCGCTACGGCTCGGGCGAAGAGGCATGGCAGCTTTGGGTCAACCACTACGGCCCGACCAAGTGGCTGGCCCAGAACCTCGACGATCGTCGTCGTGAGGAGCTTCGGCGAAACATGGTCGCCTGGCACGAGACGTTCGCCAGCAGCCTGGGGTTCGATCAGCCCCGCGACTACCTGGTCACGCGTGCCATCCGACGAAGGACGACGTAGTCGAATCCGGGCGGGCGGGCCGACATCAGAACGGCATGAAAGCATCGACCAAGAAGGTCACGAGAAGCCCGAACGAGGCGGCCCGCCTCATCGACGCCAGGATCGAGGAGCTCGGCGATTGGCGAGGTGAGACCCTGGGCAGGGTGCGCGCGATCATCCGGCAGACCGACCCCGACGTGACCGAAGAGTGGAAATGGAGGGGCGTGCCGGTGTGGTCGCACGGAGGCATCGTGTGCACGGGGGAGAGCTACAAGGACAAGGTCAAGGTGACCTTCGCGAAGGGCGCACAGCTGGACGACCCCAAGGGCCTGTTCAACGCGAGCCTCGACGGCAACACCCGACGCGCCATCGACTTCGGCGCGGGCGACAAGATCGATGAGAAGGCGTTTCGGGCCCTCGTGAGGAGCGCGGTGTCCCTGAACCTGGCCCGCAAGCCGGCCGCCAAGAAGGCCTGACCGCCACAACACCGGCGCGCAGCCAGCTATCCTCGGCGGGCTTCTCCTGGTACCGTTCCGGCGATGACGACTTCCCCAAGCCCCGAGCTTTCCGCGGCGCTCGAAGCCGCGGCGAAGGCCGAAAAGATCGTGATGCGCTACTTTGGCCGCGCGGTAGCGGCGCGCCTCAAGGTCGATGCATCGCCGGTCACCGACGCGGACATCGAAGCCGAAGAGGCGATCATCGCCACGCTGCGAGCGCACTTCCCGAGCTACGGCTTCCTCGCCGAGGAAAGCGGCACCTCGGGCGAGAGCGACCGCCCCATGTGGGTCATCGATCCCATCGACGGCACGCGCAACTTCATGCGGGGAATTCCGCTGTTCGCCACGCAGATTGCGCTAACTCGCGGCGGCGTTCCGGTGCTCGGCGTGTCGAGCATGCCAGCCATGGGCGAGACGCTGTTCGCGGAGTCGGGCAAGGGCGCGTTCCTGGGCACGGAGCGGCTCACCGTGAGCAGTACCGAGTCGCTGTCGGCCGCGCAGGTCAGCTTCGGCGGCCTCAATTACTTCCTCGACCACGGGCGCACCCAGACGCTGTTGGACCTCACGGCGAAGACCGGGCGTTCGCGCGGGTTCGGCGATGCGTACGCCTACCACCTGCTCGCCACCGGCCGCTCCGAGATCGTAGTCGAGGCGCACATCCGCTTCTGGGACATCGCCGCCTTGACCGTCATCATTCAAGAGGCAGGCGGCAAGTGCACCGACCTGGCCGGCCGCCCCATCGGGCCGCAGACCGCGGACATCGTCTGCACGAACGGCAAGCTACACGCCCGGGTGCTCGACCTCATCGCCGGCCGCGGTCGCTAGATCAGGCCGTACACCAGGCCCGCCAGCGCCGAGTAGGCGACCAGAAGCAC
>CAZYFU010000184.1:0-10648 GCA_964647025.1 uncultured Myxococcales bacterium
CCGCACGACCGCCGGATTTACGCCGCCCGAGCTTTGACCATCGAGGCTTGTCGGTCGTTTGCCCGCTCGCCCCGCTCGGCGTCGCCTCCGATCCGGTTCTTGTACATCGGCCCGCGGTTTCGCTCCCTGCTTCCTCCCCACGGTTGGTCGCCCTTCCGCAGTTGCAGTTCGCTTCGTCCGGGATGGTCTCCTTTCGGGCGGACTCTCACCGCCAAGACGACGTTCATGCTAGGCGCACAAGAAGAAAGGGCCGGGATCTCGCGATCCTCAGCCCTTTCCTCTGGGGCTTTTCCAGCCCGGCGCCTTTCGGCCGAGCCCGGATTTGCGACTACTTCTTCTTCAGGTCATCGAGCTTGACGATGATGCGGTCGACGGACCACTTGGCCACCGTGAAGATGTCTGGCTGGTTGTCCACCTGCACGTAGTAGTTGCTCTTGTCGCTGGTCTCGCCGCCGACCTTGAGCTGGCAGGCGTGCCCCTTGACGCTGGACTTGGCCGCGATGGTCGCGGTCGGCTTCGCGAGGCCGGTCGTCTTGGGCGAGTTGTCTTCGGCGAAGCCCAGCGCCTTCCACTCGGAGAACGCATTGGTGATGTTCGAGATCTTGCTGTCGTCGGCGGTGAAGCCGGCGGGCTTCGTGGCCTTCCAGTCCTTGCCTTGCTTGGACAGAGTGAAGGCGTCTTTGTCGCGGCCCACCGCGATCTCGATCAGCTCGTCGCCCTTGAGGTTGCAGATGATCTTGTCGCGGAACTCGATAGGACGCTTGTTCACGCGATCGAGGTTGTACTTCTTGACCAGATAGACCTGGGGATTGTCGGCAGTCTTGACGTAGAAGTCCTCCTCGCCCTTCTTCTTGCCGACGAGGACGGTGTGCTCTTTGCCGTTGCGCAGGCCAACCGTGACCGTCAGCTCGGGCGCGTCCAGGCCGGTCTCCTCGGGCTTTGCGCCGTCGGCAAATTCGTTGGCCTTCCAGGTGGCGAGCTGCGATGCCACGCCGGCCGCGACGCTCTTGTCGAACGGCTCGACCTTGACCGACGACTCGACCACCTGCCAGTCGGGGGCCGGGCCCGCGTCCGGAGCGGCCGGCTTGGTGAGGACGATCTTGGCGTCGGCCTTGCTCGTGATCTGCAGCTTGGCGGCGTCCTTCTCCTCGAAGCTGGTGATGCTCTTGTCTCGCCAGGCGCTGGTGTCCTTGTCGAGCTGGTACTTGAACAGGCCGGACATCGTCCAGACTTCGTCCTTGCCCTCGACACGGGTCATGGTCATCTGGTTGTTGGTCTTGCCGATGCGCAGGTCGGCCACCGGCTTGTCGGCCTTCTTCAGGACCACGCGCAAGCTGTCGTCGCCCAGCTCGAACTCGCCGTGGCGTGCTTTCTGGTCGGACACCACGTCGCCGAACTCCATCTTGGCGAGCGCTTCGAAAACCAGCTTCGCGGCGTCTTTGTCAGCCGGGTAGGAGATGGGCTGCACAATCTTGTACGCCTCGCCGTCCTTCTTGATGACGGTGGTGGTTTTCGCCTTGGTGACTTCGATCGTGTCGAAGCTGTCCGCGGTCAGTTTGGCGATGGGGCGGGGTGCTGACTCTGGCGTGCGCGTGCCCTTCTCAGGCGAGCGCATCAGCACAACGGTGGCCAGGATCAGCCCAGCGAAGACAAGTCCGGCAATCAGGGTCTTCCGATTCATCGTCTACCTCGAATGGTATTAGAGTCTCTGGTTCGCACGGTTCGACTTGCGCACGCGCCAACGTGCGACGCCGAACAGGCAGAAGGCAAGCGGGAGTCCGAGGACGTTCGCCCACTGGACCATGCTGGCCTTGGTTTCGGAGGCGGCAGCGATCTGCCGACTGTCCATGTTCTTCGAGCGCAGCGGGATCAACGCTTCGTCTTCTACCGTCCAGCCGATGGCGTTGTAGAGCAGCTGTGCGCCCGCGGCAAAGACCGGCATGAAGCGTGCGAGCTGCGTCCATTCGTCGGACGCCAAGGCAGAGTTGCCGAGCACGAGCAGTCGCACGGGCTTTTCCGATTCGGACAAGGGCGCCTTGTCGGTGGACACCGACGCGGCTGGCTCGGAGATGAAGGCGCTCTTGAGCGGCCCTTGGTAGGCGTAGCCGAACGCGTACGACTTCGGGGCATCCTTGCCCTGCTCGAACTTCATGTCCGGACCGACGATGGCAAAGCCCGAGTGCTTGTAGCTGGCGGGGGACGAAGACGCGATCTTCCACAGCTTGCCACCGGCCGGCGCCGTGCCGCTGGCCAAGGGGCCGACCAGATCGACCGGGCTGGCGTACGGGAAGACCAGCCCGCGGACGCCCTCGAGAACCGAGAGATCGGGAGCCTTCTCGGTAGCCGCGCCCACGAACGCAGGAGAGGTGAGCAGGGCCCGGCGACCGCCACCGACGTCCATGACGCCTGGCGCGGCCGCCTGCGGATCCACGATGATCTCCTGGCCGACCTTGAACCCGTAGCCTTCGAGCAGCTTACCGAGTCCGGTGTCGTTGCCTTGCAGCATCTTGAGGCTCTCCATGCCGCGTGCGCCGGCCGAGCCCGCGGCCATACCGGGCGCCATGATCACCGCGCCACGGCCGCTCATGATGAACCGGTCGATCTCGCGCTGTCCCTTCTCGTCGATGGGCTGATGCGGTCCGGCCACCACCAGGGCGTCGATGTCGGGACCGATCTCGGCGCTCGACGGATTGACCGTCGTCGTCTCGTACTCTTGCTCGATGTCGTTCTTGAGCGCCTGCAACCCCTGGCTCAGGTCGAACTCACCGTGGCCGGTGGTGAAGGCGATCTTCTTCTTCTTGATGGTCATCTTCTTGATGAGCGACGAGAGCTGATACTCGAGGCCGGCGTCGTTCACGATCTGCGGAATGGCCTCGGTCTTGTCGTGGTACTGCAGGCAGAGCCCGAGGTAGTACGCACCCAGCTCGAACTTCGAGTTGCTGAGCTTCTGGATCTGCACCTTCTGAACCTTGCAGCGCGAGGCCTCTTCTTCGGCCTTCTTGTCGCTGGTGGGATCCAGGGCCTCCCAGCGGAAGCGGCCGTTCGACGCGTTCTTGTAGTCGTCCAGCTTGTCACGGACGTCGCGCGACAGACGCTTGATCTCAGGCGGCAGATCCTTGGAGATGTAGGCCTTGACGATGAATGGATCGTCGAGCTTCTTGACCAAGTCCTTCGACGGTTGCGACAGCGTGTAGATGCGCTTCTCCGTGAGGTCCAGTCGGCCGAAGACACGCATTCCGATGAGGTTCACCAGGACCAGCGCGCCGGCGACGAAGAAGGCATAGAGGAGTGCGTTCGAGGCGTAGCTTTTCTTCTTGCTAGAGATCGTCGACATGGGGCAATTCCCTTCCGTTACTTCCACTTGCGCGATTCGAGCGACGCGGTCGCGATGACCAAGGTGACTGCGATCAGCGAGACGTAGAACAGAACGTCGCGCGTGTCGATGACGCCTCGGCTGAAGGACTCGAAGTGGTTACCCATACTGAGGTAGGCCAGGATGGGCCCGAGCCACTCGGGCGCGAACTGCACGACCTGCCCGAAGATGAAAAGACCGAACGAGATGGCGAACGCCAGGATGAACGCGACGATTTGGTTGCGCGTCAGCGAGGACGCCATCACGCCGATGGAGACGTAGGCGCCGCCCATGAGCATCAGGCCCAGGTAGCCGGTGATGATGGGCCCCCGGTCGACCGGACCGAGCGCCGCCACGGTGATGGCATAGAAGAGGGTCATCCCGATGATGGCAGCCAGCATGGTCATGCCGGCCAGGAACTTGCCCAGTACGACCTCCCAGTCGCGTACCGGCATGGTGATGAGCATCTCCAGCGTCCCGCTTCCCTTCTCCTCTGCGATGAGGCGCATCGTGATGGCCGGGATGATGAAGGTGAAGACCAGCGGCGTGAGCGTGAAGTAGTAGCGGAGCTCGGCCTGCTTCTCGAGGAAGAGCTGGCTGAAGAACAGGTAGCCCGTGATCAACATGAAGACCATGACCACGATGTAGGCCACGGGCGAGTTGAAGTACGTCTTGATTTCGCGTTTCGCGACGGTGGTTGCGGTGCTCATGACTTGCTCTCTTCCCCGGTCGTAAGGTTGCGGAACACGTCCTCCAGGCTCGCGGCTTGGCGGGTCAGCTCGAGCAGCGACCACTTGTTGTCCACGGCCACCCGGAAGAGGGCCTTGCGCAGGTCCGTCTTGGCGTTGCCATCGATGTCGAAGGTGTGTGCGCCGTCCTCGCCGGTGACCTTCTGGCACTGCGCGACGCCTGAAACGCTGGTCAGCTTTTCCTTGAGGGCCTCGGCGGCGACGCCATTCGACTCCACCACCATCCGGTAGCGGGTGGCCTTCTCGCGGGCACGCAGCTCGTCGGGGGTGCCGTCAGCGACCAACTTGCCGCCGCTGATGATGAGCATGCGGCTGCACGTCGCCTGGACCTCGGGCAGGATGTGGGTCGACAGGATGACCGTCTTCTCCTTGCCGACCTCCTTGATGAGGTCGCGGATCTCGGCGATTTGGTTTGGGTCGAGGCCGCTCGTGGGCTCGTCGAGGATCAGGATGTCCGGGTCGTGCAACATGGCCTGGGCCAGCCCCACGCGCTGCCGGTAACCTTTCGACAGCTCACCGACCAGCTTCCCGGCGACATTCGACAGGCCGCAACGTCCGCCGATCTCCTTGATACGAGACGAAACCCGGTCGCCGCTCATGCCGTGCATGTGCGCACCGAATTCCAGGTGCTCGAGCACCGTCATGTCCTTGTAGAGGGGTGTGTCCTCGGGCAAGTACCCGACCCTCTGGCGAACCTCCAGCGACTGGTCGAACACGTCGAAGCCAGCCACCTGGGCGCTTCCCGAGGTCGGGGCAAGGAAACAGGTGAGGATCTTCATGGTGGTGGACTTGCCAGCACCGTTTGGCCCCAGAAAGCCGAGGACCTCTCCTTTGTGAACGTTGAAGGACACCTGATCCACGGCCCGGAAGGGACCATATTCCTTGGTCAGGTTGTCGACCTTGATCATCACGTCTGCCATGGCTACCTCGCTCGATGTGCCGGCGCTTAACCTATGCCTGCGTCGGCTTATTCCCCAAGGGGTGCGTTTTTTTGCGCGGTTCTGACGTACAGCGGGACCTGCCCGAAAGTCAAGGCATCCGGCGGCGGCGCGTGCCTACTCGGCCTGGTAGGCACCGAGAACGGGCTGAAGCGGACACAGTCCCAAAACCCAGCGCGAAGCGACCTCGAGACTGGCACCCGCGAGAGGTTGATTCGAACCCGTGGCTGTCAGAAGCTCGAAGGCTTTTTTGATCGCGTTCTCATCGAGTTCTCTGCCGTTGCTGAAGCTGGACTTGAACTTTTCGATCGCCACTTTGGGAAGCGCCGCCGGCGGGTTCGTCGGCAAGCCCAGCAGGTGCCTCACGAGCACCGTCCTGGCCAGCACGCCGACGTCGATGGCCGCGGGATCGAACGTGCCCTTGCCAGGCTCCAATCCAGCATCTCGAGCCATCGTGGCCAAGCCATCCGGCGACAGGTGTCTCGCCTCGAATCCGAGCCTGCGCAGGAGCGCGACCGCAGCGGCAGCGCGCTCGACCGCTTGGGTGGCGGTGGCCAGGTCGGCGAGCGATGCGAACGGCCGTTCTCCAGCCGCTGGAGGCTGGTCCAAGAGCCTGGGAAACATCGGTTGTGGCTTGGCGAGCGCGTGCAGCACTTGGCTGTCGTCGCCTTCGAGGATGTCCAGTGCCGGCAACAGGGAGGCGAAGGGGTTACCGCGGAGGAGCGCCACCGCGAGCTTGCGGACTTTGCCGACCAGGCTCACCCCAAGCCGATGCAGCTTCAGCAGCGGAACGGTTCGCACCGCCGCACCTTCCTGTTCGGCATTCCCCCGCGCCAAGAACTCTACGGCCAGGTCCAAGGTCGCGGAAACCCGGTCGAGGACGTCGCGGATGCGCTCGTCGTCGCTCGGCTCCACGCGGTTTGCCGCAAGCGCCCGGTTCGAAAGCGCCACCAAGGCGAAGTGCAGGTCCGCGACCTCCTCTCGGCTCTGCAGCTGGCCCACCGCGCGAGCGAAGGGACCTCTGCCGGACATCCTCTCGGCCATCACCGCCGGGAGACGCAGGTGACTGCTGTCGGCCGTGTCGTCGACGGGGCGTACCCGGGGGGCCGGGCTCTCGCCGATGTGCACCGAGGTCGGGTCCAGCTCCTGGTAGACCTGCAAGGCCTCGAAGTAGTCGACGAATCCCAGGTCCGCCATACGACCCGCACGCCAGCGCAGCGCTTCTTCCTCCAGCTCGGCATCGCTCTCGGCGCGTACGCCGACGAGCAGCTTGCGCATCATAATCGGCGAGAACCGATACAGACTGTCGATCAGGTGCTGCGTGACGCGAACCTGGTCGGGACCGCCGAGCAGCTCGATGGTAAACAGTCGGTCGGGACTGTCCCACAGCGTGCCCTCGGGATCCTCGGGTGCCTCCTCGAGAGACAGATCGTAGATGCGGGCTCGTCGACGGACGAGGAGGGCGATCAACTCGACGTCGATCCCTTGTGCCCAACGCCCGAGGGCTTCCACCGGCGCCTCCACCAATGCGGCCAACCAGTCGTCGGACTTGTCGAGCGAAACCTGATCCTTGTCCCAGATGGAGAAATCGAGCACCGTCTGAATTTGCTGGGCCGTGCCGTGGACCATGATTTCCATGGCCTCGGGGAAACCAATCTCGTGGATGAGGTAGAAGAACTCGTCGCCAGGCAGTGCCCGAATGGCGCCAGGCGGATCGGCGCTGGCGAAGATCTCGTCGCGTCGTCGCGCGCGTTGCCCACGCGCCAGGCGCGCACGGTACTGCGACAAATGCGTGATGTTGTCTGGCTGGTCCTTCGGATCGTTCTCGGCGGTCACGGGTGCACTATGCCACGGGCGTTGCGCCTTTCACGCGTTTGTGGCCCATGCGTCGATGTGTTTCTGCCATTGCCATTGCCATTGACAGTGGAATGAGCTTCGGCGATACAGCCGAGCAACCATGCGACTGCTTCCCAGGGACGAATCCTTCTTCGACGACTTCGAAAAGCACGCGCGGAAGACGGTCGAGGGCTGCCGTACGTTCGTGGACCTCGCCCAAGGCAAGCTACCGACCGCCGAGGCGTGCCCTCGAATCAAGGCGATCGAAAGCGAATGCGACGCCATCACGCACCACGTGGTCGAGCGTCTGCACAAGGTCTTCATCACGCCCATCGACCGCAACGACATCTTTCGCCTGATTTCGAAGATGGACGACGTGATGGACTTCGTGGAGGCGGCGTCGCAGCGGGTCGCACTCTACGAGGTCAACGGCAACAACAAAGAGCTCTGGGATTTGGCGCGGGTGCTGCAGTCGGGGTCCGAGCGGATCAGCGAGGCGGTGACCGGGATGCGGAACCTCAAGCACCCCAATCTGATTCTGGAGAAGTGCGTCGAGATCAACCGGCTGGAGAACGAAGCGGACGTGCAGTTGCGCGGCGCCATCGCCAAGCTGTTCAAGGAGGAGAAGGATCCCATCCAGGTAATCAAATGGAAGGAGATCTTCGAGCTGCTCGAGACCGCAACCGATCGCTGCGAGGACGTGGCCAACATCATCGAGGGCGTGGTCCTCGAGAACTCCTAGGAGGCTCGTGGATCACAGGCTCATCCTGGTCGGCGCCATCGTCGCCGCCGCGTTCATCTTCGACTACATCAACGGTTTCCACGACGCCGCCAATTCCATCGCGACCGTCGTATCGACCCGCGTTCTGACGCCGTTTCAGGCGGTGCTTTGGGCGGCGTTCTTCAACTTCATCGCGTTCGCGGTGTTCGACCTTCACGTGGCCAGCACCATCGGCAAGGGGATCATCGATCCGAACATCGTCGACATGCCGGTCATCATTGGGGCGCTGGGCGGCGCGATCGCTTGGAACCTGCTGACTTGGTGGTGGGGGTTACCTTCGAGCTCGTCCCACGCGTTGGTGGGCGGCCTCATCGGCTCGGGGGTGACCAAGGCCGGCTTTGGCATCCTCGGCTGGTCCAAGATCAGCACGACCGCCTTGTTCATCGTCGTGTCGCCGGTCATCGGTTACCTGGGATCGGCGCTCATGATGGTGATTTGCTCGTGGATCCTGCGGAAGGTCAATCCGGGACGTGTCGACCGCTGGTTCCGGCGTCTGCAGCTTCTCTCGGCCGCCGCGTTCAGCCTGAATCACGGCGGCAACGATGCCCAGAAGACCATGGGGATCATCGTCGTTCTTCTGTATTCCCAGGGCTATCTGGGTACCGAGTTCCCCTCGGGCCACGAGATTCCGAAATGGATCGTCATCGGTTGCTACCTGGCCATGGGCCTGGGCACCATGTCGGGTGGCTGGCGCATCGTGAAGACCATGGGCATGCGCCTGACCAAGCTGCGTCCGTTCGGCGGCTTCTGCGCCGAAAGCGGCGGGTCAGTGGCCATCTTCTGCGCCACGCTCCTCGGCATTCCGGTCTCGACCACGCATACCATCACCGGCGCGATCGTGGGCGTTGGCTCGCTTTCCAATCGGGGAAAGGTGCGCTGGGGGGTCGCAGGACGCATCGTCTGGGCATGGGTCTTCACGATCCCGGCGTCCGCCATCATCGGCGCGTGCGGCTACATGCTCGCCAAGGCGCTCGGCGCATAGGGAGATCGGGCCGAAAGCCAAGCTGCTAGGATTCGCGCGTGCTATCCAGGATCCTGCGCACCATCCGCGACCACGCGCTGCTCGAACGCGGCGATCGTGTGCTCGTCGCGGTGTCCGGTGGGCCGGACTCGACGGCGCTGCTCCATGCCCTGGCGACCCTGTCGCATCGATTGGGTGTGCTGGTAGCAGCGGCTTGCGTCGACCACGGACTGCGGTTGGAGTCCGCCGAGGAGGCTCGCGTGGTGGTCGAGCGTTGCCGCAGCCTCGGTATTCGCTGCGAAACCATCTGCGTGGATGTTGGGCAGGCAAGGCGCTCACACGTCTCGATCCAGGAGGCAGCTCGCGTCGTCCGTCTGGCAGGGTTGGTCGAGGTCGCCAAGCAGGTCGACTGCAACAAGATCGCGCTCGGGCACACCGCGGACGACCAGGCAGAGACCGTGCTGTTCCGGATCATCCGAGGTACGGGGCTCGTGGGACTTGCCGGTATCCCCTACAAGCGCGACTCCTTCGTGCGTCCCCTGCTCGACGTTCGTCGCGCCGAGCTTCTGGCCTACCTCGGCAAGCGGAAGCTACCTTTCTTCTCGGATCCTTCCAATGCGAACCGCCGGTATGCGCGATCGCGCATTCGTCACGATGTCCTGCCCATGCTCGGGCGCGAGAACCCGCGCGTGGTCGAGGCTCTGCTCGCTCTTTCCCGAGAGGCGCAAGGGCATGCCACGGACGATTGGCGTCGCAGCCTGCCTGACGGCCTGTACCTGCCGAGGCGCGCAGCGGACAGCGTCGAACGCGCGGTGCGGGCAGGGGGCACGCAGCGGATCGCCGTGAAAGACGGCGAGATCGTTGTCCGCTACGGACGAGCTCAGTTCGAGAAGGCGTCGGACGCCATGGCCCAGCCGTGCGTGGATGGGCTCCCCGCTCCTGTGTCCCCGGCTGGGGGATGCTTCAGATTGTTCGGGCCGCCGGCCCCTGCTCTCGAGATCCTGCCCGAGCAGCGCGGCCCTTGGCCGGACGGCGGCAATCGCGCGTGTTTCGATGTGTCGAGGCTCGAGTGGCCGCTGTCGGTCAGGGCATGGCAGCCCGGTGACCGCATGGCGCCACGATCCGGGCGCGGAAGCCGAAAGCTTTCCGATTTGCTCATCGACGCCAAGATCCCGCGACGGGACAGGGCGGCCTTGCCCGTGCTCTGCGACGGATCGGGCACGATACTGTTCGTTCCTGGTCTGCGTCCGTCGGAAGCAGGGCGTCCCGGTCTCGACACGCGAGGATGGATCGAGGTGCGCGTGGCGCGTTGACGATACCCCATTTGATGTCAATATCTGGGGGTACAACCATTGGATAAGGAAACCGGTGCGCAATAGTCACAAAACCATCCTTGTCTGGGTGATGATGATCTTCGCCTTCATCGTCGTCTGGCAGCTCATCAACCCCCGTCAAATCGAGCAGCAGCTGACGTTCTCCGAGTTCGTGCAGAAGGTGGAGAAATCGCCCGGTGAGTTCAAACCGGCGCCTCCGCTCGAAATCCGCATGAACGGCAACCACGCGGAGTTCCGGGGCATGCTGAAGAAGAATGACGAGCCGTTCGTCACGACCGGCTTCATCGGGGAACAGACTCTGGAGAGACTGAACAAGTCCGGCATCGCCTACAAGATCGTCCGCGAGAGCGAGGGCGGTTTCTGGCAGCAGATCCTGATCACGTGGTTGCCCATCTTGGTGGTCGCCGTGGTGTTCCTGCTCTTCATGCGCCAGATCCAGGTCGGCGGCGGCAAGGCGATGAGCTTCGGCAAGTCGAAGGCCAAGCTTCTGTCCGAGAACCAGAAGAAGATCACCTTCGCCGACGTGGCCGGCATCGAGGAAGCCAAGGACGAGGTCGAGGAGATCATCGCCTTCCTCAAAGACCCGAAGAAGTTCACCCGTTTGGGGGGCCGCATCCCCAAGGGCGTGCTGATGATGGGACCGCCTGGGACCGGCAAGACGCTGCTTGCCCGTGCCATCGCAGGCGAGGCAGGCGTG
>CAZYFU010000185.1:0-10460 GCA_964647025.1 uncultured Myxococcales bacterium
AGCCCGGATGGTACTTCACGAATGTGGAGTACATCATCGCGCCCATCGATGTCACTCTTCAGGAGAACGGGTACCACAAAGCCGTGGCCGGCCTTTATGACTACTCCGAGGGCACGGGAACGAAGAACGGCTTCCGGGTCAAGTACTGGCGGGTCGATGAACACGGAAATCATATCGCGGGTTCCAGCAGCGTCAGCACCTGGGAAGATCCCCCCACCTACCTTGCGCCCGGAGCCCTGCAAAGACTGCGCGTGTCACGGCACTACGAGGACTCGGGGAGCACGTGGGGGCAGAGTGGGCTTGGGGCGCATTTCGATAGGGACGACCTCAGCAGCGCGGGTTACGCGACCTCATCCAAGATTGCCTACGTCGACGCGAACGGTTCCGCTTACCTCCACGAGTTCGAAGGGGTGATTGAGACGGAGAAGGTGCTCCCCGAGGGGGCCCCGGACAGCACCAAGGCGGTATGGATCCGATTGGAAGCCTATTCCTTCAAGTACGTCTACCGCTGGCGAAACTGACGAAGGGGAACGTCTGTGTTGCCGCCGCAGGCGGGACAGTGCTCGACGTCGAGCTCGAAGGTCAGGCGCATGAGCTCTGCCCATCGGATGCACCGGCAGCGGCTGCCGGGGCGTGAGCGAGCGGGGCTGGGGGGGGCGCCTCTTCCGAAGCGATGCCGTGCTCGGTGGCGGCGGCAGCCGTGCCCTGCTCCGCGGGCGCAGGGATGACGATCGGCCGCCAGCGTGAATTGGAGGCGACCCCCCCTGCGTAGACGACGACGTGCTGGCGGGGCGGAGGCACCGAGGCTGCGAGGCGGGAAAGCAGGGCGAGCGCGTCCAGCTCGAGCGCATAGGTGCCATCGCTCCACGGCCGCTTCAGCCGGAGGCGCACCCGATGGTCGGGTGCACCCGATATGGGTGTGCCACCGTCCCAACTCGATTCGATGTGTGGCCAGAGCCGCCAGGGGCAGAGTCGACCACCTACCACACCAAGGGTCTCCACTTTGAACATGAGACCGACCGCACCTGGGCAAGAGCGTTGGCTCCCATACCGATACGCCGTCGAAGGCGATATCAAGGCATGCTTCGACAACATCGACCATCACAAGTTGATGGCGCGAGTTCGTCGACGCGTGAACGACACGAAGGTCACTCGCCTCGTGCGGGCTTTCCTTCATGCCGGGGTCCTGGAGGACTTGAGGTGCCTCCGCAGTGACCGTGGTACCCCCCAAGGCGGCATATTGTCTCCGTTGCTGGCCAACATCGCGCTTGCCGCGATTGAGGAACGGTACAAACAGCATGTGTGGCCCCGCAAGGAACCACACCTGCTCACCGACGCAGCGAAGATCGTACATCGGGCCAAGGTGAATCGTGACCGAGACCGGAACGCCGGTAGGCCGGTCGTCATCCCGATCCGGTATGCGGATGACTTCATTCGTCTCGTGGGCGCTCCTGCAGGCGCAGACCCCGAGTCCCGTGCCCAAAGCCACGCGACCAACGAGAAGAACGCCCTTGCAGCAGATCTGCGGGATGAACTCGGATTGGAGCTCTCGGAGGCGAAGACGATGGTCACCCCGGTGACAGCCCCGCTACGCTTCCTTGGGCATAACATCCGAGTGCGGCGCCACCCGACACATGGCCGGCTGGTGGTCGCAAACGTCATTCCGCGGGACAAGAGCAAGGCGTTTCGAGAGCGTATCAAGGCCGTCTTCCAACGAAAGACGATCTATAGGTCGCTGGAGAATCGGCTGCACCTGCTCAATCTGATGCTCCGAGGTTGGTGCTCCTTCTACCGTCATGCATGGGGCGCGAAGCGTGTCTTCAGCGCGCTCGACCACTATGTGTGGTGGACCATCTACCGATGGCTACGGAAGAAGCACTGTGGTTCCTCGGTTCGCGCGCTTGACCGGTATGCGCAACGGCGTCCTGGCAAGCGAGCCACCTACTGGAGAAACGGACACCAGACCTTGTTCGTCTGTGCCAGCGTCAGGGTCGAGCAGTTCAAGCTCGGGTGGGTGAAATCCCGGAAACCTACCGGCTAAAACCGGCAAGGCGTCGGGTGCCCACCTTACCTCTGCACCACGAGGTCGCCCACGATGGCGGGGGGGCCTCCCGTCTGTCCAGTTCGATGGGCACGAGGCGCTCGGTGTGTGCCGGCGGAAGAACTCACAACGCTCGCACCATTTGTTTCCAGCGTCCTTCATGACGGTGTTGATCCCCCGCATCAGCTTGTCTTGCGTGAGATGCGGATCGGACGGATCGATTGCCTTGGCAACGATTCGTGACCATGCGGCACCGGGCAAGAGCAGCGCGGGGACGGGCGCCGTGCCCAGACGGGGCAGGGCCACCGAAACCGCCACCGGCGCGTCGGGCGGCATGGCGGTTTCGCCGACACCCCTGGCCTTCAGGGTAACAACCATGCGTGGATCGACGGCGGTATCGGCCAGGACCCGGGCGATCTCGTACGGACCTCCCAACATCAGGCGCCGCCCTCGCTGGATTCGAACACGAAGCCGTTGGCGGCGGCACCGACCCCAGGCAGACTGGCCAGCATCCGCTGCAGGGAACGCACGAGCTCGTCGGCGTTGGTCGCGGGGACGAGCACCCGAAAATGCAGGGGCAACACCTCGTGGTCGAACAGGATGGCGTGGCTGTGCTGGAGGAAGGCGCGGTGGGCCTCGTCGAGCCAGGCGATGGCCACCGGACGCGAGTGATCCCAGCCCGTCAAGAAATCGGCGTCCCGCTTGGGCGGGTCCCCAACACGGCCTCCGCGATCTGCCATGGATCCTCGCTGGCGAGCCACGGGTGCTGTTGCGACAGCTTGCGAAAGATCTCGATGGATAGGATCTGCTGGCGCAGGGGCCGCCAGGCCGCGGAGTGGAGTGGATCATACCGACCGCCAGGACGTCATCGCCCGACACCGATTGCAGCAGACGCGACACCTCGGGCTTGGGCTCGGCTGACCACTCACGATTGGCCGAGGCCGCGCCCCCACGACGCTCGAGTCAATCGAAGGCGTAAAGCTCCAGCCCGCCCACACGGTAGGCTACCTGCGCCGCCATCGAGGTCGGCCAGGCCAGGGGTTGCCCGGGCACGAACAGGAACCATTTCAGTCCCATCTTGCGAGCCGTTGCGTTGATCAGGGTCGCATCGGTGAGCTGCATGAGCCACCGCACCTGAGTCTCTCGGGCGTTCATCACGGCCCGCTCACTGTCGCGCAGCCATAGCAGCTGGCGGCCATAGTATGGCTGCCGATCCGCCAGCGCGGCGATGATGTGCCTCGGGTCGAGCGAGGATGCTTGGAAGACATCGGAGGCCTTCCCGTGAGTGCGCATGAACTCCGTGACCCGCAAGAACGCGGGCGGCATGCGCAGGTCGGACTCCTTGGGCATGGTCGGGTTCCGCTGAGAGCCACGTCCAAACACGGCCGGAACCGCCAAGAGCAGCAGGATCAGCGGTGTCAGCACGATCCGTATTCGGCGCCCCCGTCGCATGCCCGCGAACGCGACCGCGGCGAGCCCACCGGTGAAGGCCGTCAGCACGAAGTGCATCCACAAGAGCGGGCGATGCTGAAGCTCCTCGGACGTTCCCACGTGGCGGTCGTCGAACGCCATGCCCAGCGCCATGATCACGAAGTTGACCGTGATGGCCAGGGGGAACAGCGCCAGGATGGCCGGGATGCGCTTGCGCAAATACACCAACAAGGCGACCGCCGCGGGCAGGACCAATCCGGAGACCGCGAGCAAGAGGTAAGGCCCACCGTACAGGACATTCGACGTCCAGGGGTGGCGCTCACCGACGTGGCGAGCGAGATAGCGTGAGAGCTCGGTCGGGGCCGCATAGGAGACGATCATCTTCATCAGCGCCGCTGTCGAGGAGCCATCGAGGCGAATGAGGGGAACGCCGGGCACCGCGTCCGCCACCCTGACGGCCCCCACGAAGAGGCCGACCGCCGTGGCCAGCCAAGCCAGCCGGATCCAAGGCTTCAGCCTGTGGCGGAAGAACAGCGGCGGAAGGACGATGAGCAAGAGCGCGACCGCAACGAAGAGCTGAGCCTTGTACAAGACGAGGATGCCGCCGACGAACCATCCCAGGCCGACTTGCAGGAAGCTTCCTCTCAGGCACCCGCGCAGTACGAACAGCCAGGCCAGCGCCGCGATGGACAGGCCGAAGGTTGCTCCTGGCGAGATCTGGGCCAGCCAGTGGTACGACAAGAAGGTGGTCCGCACGCCTTGCTGGGCGCCGTCGGGGAGGAGCAGGAGTGCCGCACACGCGGCCAGCCCGGATCGCGGGCCGAAGAAAGAAGCCACCAGGATGTACGCACCGAGGCCGGTGAAGAAGATGCCCACGGGGACGAGGATCCCCGCGAAGACGGCGTAGCTCGACAGCCCCGACACGCTCTTGATCAGCGCCGGCGTCATATAGGCAGAGTAATGGTAGATGCGTGCCGCCACGCCCGCCATGCGGTAGTCCTGAATGGAGGCCGCACCATGCGAGACGCTGAGCATGCGGATCTGCGACGCGTGGATGAATCCATCGGTCCACGGTTTCACCACGAGCCAGGGGCCGTTCGTCTCGATGGGATGCAAGGAATCCTGGCACCACAGCGTCGCTGCCACGACGGCCAGCAAGACGGCCCAGCAGCCGGCCGAGGTGATGCAGCCTCGTCGAAGGACGGGATGGCTCGCGAGGAGCGAGGCGACCGTCAGCACCAACACCAAGCCGAAATTGCCGGCCAGGCCGAGCGGGCAAATCCAGGCCAGCAGGAACAACGTTGTGTTGACCAGCGCATATCCCGCCAGCAAGCGCAGGGGCAGATCGAAGAGAATCCCCGTGGCTAGCGGCCGCCACGCGGCGGCGAAGGAGCCGGCCAGGTAAAACGAGAGGAACACAGCCTCGCAGCAGAGCCAAGCCGCCACGGATGTCTCGCCAGACGCGAGCCTTGCCCAGATGGCGACGATCGTCGCCAGCGCGGTGACGAGGACGAGGTCGACGCCGTAGAGGGTCGGCGACCGAAGGTGGGGGCGTTTGTGCACGCGTGTTCCCGATGTGGAAGGGAAGCATCAGAGGATCGAACGGGCGGGCGATCAAGCGAGGACTCGCGTGGAGAGTGAGGGACCGCACGGCTCTCCAAGGCTGGCGGTGACGCGATGATGCCGGCTGTCGCTACCTGGACTGGGGCCGAATCCAGGGGTAGAAGACGACTTTGATGCACAAAGTTAGTCTAGCAACTTTGACAGCCTCATTCCTTCTGGTGACCGTCGGACCGGTTCACGCCGCCGACCTGAGTGCCAAAGAGCGGGCTGCACGCAAGGCTTGCCTGGCGGGCGACTACGTGAAGGGTATCGAGATCCTGTCCGATCTCTTCCTCGATACCAAGGACGTCAACCACCTCTACAATCAAGCGCGCTGCTACGAACAGAGCAACCGCTACGAGGATGCGGTAGGCCGGTTTCGGGAGTATTTGAGGAAAGCCACCAACATCTCGCGCGCAGATCGGATCGAAACGGAGGAACACATCGAGAGTTGCCTGCGGCTACTCGGGAAGGGGAAAGAAACCGAGGCGCAGGCACCCGTGGTAGCCCCGAGTCCGCCGCAGGACGCGACGCCGAGCCCGGCAAGCCCGCCGCCCCCACCCGAGGAGGCCAAGTTGGTGGAAGAACCCGCGCCCTCCGTCGCATCGTCCGAAGCCAACCCCGGCAGCGGCTTGCGCGTGGCGGGCATCGCTTGCGCCGCCGGTGGACTGGCTTCGGTCGGCACCGCCATCTACTTCTACACGCGCGCCCGCTCTTACTCGGACAAGGTTTCCGGCCAGGACCTTCCAGTTGCCTCGGACGAGGACGCGGGCAGGCGTGCCGAAACCATGCAGTGGGTGTTCTACGGCGTGGGCGCCGCAGCCCTCACCACGGGAACCGTGCTTTATGTGCTTGGCCGGTCGGCGGCGGGCAAAACAGAGCAGTCGGTCGGGTTCGCCCCACTCGTCGGCCCGGGATTGGCCGGCCTTTCTGCCCGAGGTGCATTCTGATGCGGCGCCGTCTCTCGACAACAATCATCCTGCTGCTGACGGTGGTGGGTTGCGGATACTCTCCGAGCTACAAGAACCGCGACGCGGGTGCCGATAGGGCTCCCGAAAGCCGCCCAGACGGTCGAGTGGCGGATGGGCCGACAGCCCTGGCCGAGGCGGGCAGCGACGACGTGAGGGGAAGGGACGTGCAAGTCGTGGATGGGGCAACGGACAGCGCCGGCCTGGAAGTGAGAGGCGAGGTCGCCGTCCCCGGGGACGCAGGTTCGGATGCGCCAGAGGATCAGGGCACGGCGGAGCTCGACGGAGGCGCCGGAACGGTGACGGACAGTGGGGAGAACGAGGATAGCCCTGTCTCGACTGGTGGCGTCGGCGGCACGGGCGGCATCGTCGGCAGCGGCGGCGCGGGGGGCGTCGTCGGCAGCGGCGGCGCGGGGGGCGTCGTCGGCAGCGGCGGCGCGGGGGGCGTCGTTGGCAGCGGTGGCGCGGGTGGAATCGTTGGCAGCGGCGGTGCGGGCAACACGGACGCAGCCATCGAAACCAAGCAGGACGCACCCAGCGGCACGGGCGGCAGCCCTAGCACGGAGACGCTCACGGGCTCCAGCACGTTCACAGCCATCCGGACCTCGGTGATGACGGCCGAGCTAACCGCCGAAGCCCCGATCGCGACGGCCACGGCCAGCGCGGCCATCACCGCGCAAGCCACTGCGACGCACACCGCGGAAGATCAGGACATCGGCCCGAACATGTCCTGGACAGAGACCAGTGCAGCGACAGGCACCCGCACTGTCACCGGGACGGGCCGGTACACCTCGACCTCTCTGGCCCTCGGCACGTTCACCGCGCGAATTACGAGCACACAGACGGGCTCGTACACAGTCACGGCGACGCAGAGCCGAGTCGTGACGGCTGGCATGACCGGGACCGTAACCGGAACTGGCACCACCGTTGGCACGGGGCCGCACACAACCGGGACCGTCACACTCAGTGGCACCAATACCGGCACCGGAACCGCAGAGGCGACGGTGACCGGGACGACCAGCGCCGTCGCGACTCGTACTTGGACCGCCACCGCCAGCTCGACCTCGACCATGTTCGGCAACACCGTGACGCACTCGCGGACAGCGACCCGCACGACCACCGACACAGGCAGCGGAACCTATACCCTATCGAGCAGCGGTTTCGTGCAGATTGGTCTGATTGGAGCATGGTGGGGCATCACCGTGGCACCCAATGGCGATGTGTATGCGGCCTTCCACAACGGAGACATCTACAAACAACCAGCTGGTCAGACCGGATTCACCCCGCTTGGCCAGACCACGAGGTACTGGACCCAGCTGGCGTCAGCCCCCAATGGGGACATCTACGCCGCCGTCACGAGCGATGACATCTACAAACAGACGGGCGGCACGGGGGACTTCGTCGCACTCGGGTTGGGGAAGCAGTACTGGCAGGGCATCGCCGTGGCGCCGAGCGGCGACGTCTACGCCTCCGTCTACGGTGGAGACATCTACAAGCAGACGGGAGGTACGGGAGACTTCGTGGCGCAGGGCCAGACCGCGAGAGACTGGCGCGGCATGGCTGTCGCACCCAACGGCGATGTGTATGTCGCGGAGGGTTCTGACCTCTACAAGCGCTCGGGCGGCGTCGGCGATTTCGTCGCTCTTGGGCAAGCGAGACACTGGACAGCGGCCGCGGCAGCGCCGAATGGTGACGTGTACGTGGCAGGGTCCGGTACAGACGTCTATCGACAGCGGGCCGGCTCTAGCCAATTCGGACCGCTGGGACAAACCCCGCAGAACTGGTGGGGCCTTGCGGTCGCGCCCACCGGCGAGGTGTGGGGCGCCGCGGCCAATGGCGATCTCTACAAGAAGCCGGCAGTCACCAGAGTGTCCAACTCCACAGTCACGCTCACCGTAACCGGCGTCGCCGGCGGCGGTGCATCCGCGACCTGCTCCGGCACGGGCACGGCCACGGTGACCGCGACGTTGACCGGTACGGTGACTGGCACGGGAACCGCGACTTGGAGCGGCTCCGGCCCGTAGTTGTCCGACGAAGAGCGCGCCCTCGAACAACGGCCGGCGACGACGTCGCGAAGGCGAGACGCTCACGCCGACGCGTGAGATACTGGGACGGCCATGACCCGATGGACGACCTTCTTCTTGGTGGTGGGACCGATGCTGGCGCTGGGTTGCTCGGGTGACGAGAAGTCCACCGACGACGCGCAAGCCGACGCGGCCACGGATTCGCCGACCACGCCCGTGCCGACCACGCCCGTGCCGGGTGCGACCGATCTGGAATACACGCTGGACGAGTCGACGGCCGCGGTCACGCTGTTCACCGCGCCGGTCACGCGCAAGCCGACCACCGGCGACGTCGCGCCCGCGGCACGAGGATCCGGGCTGCACCTTCATGCGGCCCGCAACGAATTCGAGCCCGGGCTGCTGGAGCTGGCCGCCGGGCACCAAGTGGTGGCGGCGAGGATGGCGACCTTTCCCAACCTGGGCGCGGGCCAGCGGGTGTCGCTAGAGCAAGTGGGGTTCGTGGACGGCTGGGGAGAGACGCTCACGCCGGTGGGGGCCTCACTGCCGAGCGGCTTTGTGGCCTTGTGGCTCACGGTGTTCGTGCCCAAGGACGCACCGAAAGGCGATCACCAAGCCAGCCTGACCTTGAGCCTGGCCGGCGGCGGCCAATTGGTGGTGCCGGTGGTGCTGACCGTGTTCGACTTCGCCCTGCCCGACCAGATCCACTTCGCCTCGCAAATGAACGTGAGCGTCGGCGCGCTGGTCCCCTCGGGCGGCGGTGCCCGCGACGCACACACGCTGCTCTTCGAGCATCGCTTCACCCCGGACTCGTCCACGTGGCCGAGCGGCTTCGCGCCGTCGATCACCTGGGACAATGCCTCGGGTCGGTGCGCGAGCCTGTGGGACGAGCCCACCGAAGGCGCGGAGTATTCCATCGGCACGCTGGCCCGACGCTACATCCTGGGCGAGGGCTGGAACGGCGTGGGCTATCCCAACGCCGAGGTGCTGCACTTCGTGGACAACGCGACGCCGCGGCCCGCGACCTTCTGTGGGGTAAGCCGCGGAAGCCACCAAGGCACCTCCGACTACAACATCGCTTGGTCGGAGTACCTGTCCTCGCTCGATGGCTACCTGGAGAGTCACGGCATGGCCAGCAAGGCCTACTACTACGTGCAGAACGAGCCCCAGAACGAGACCGACTACGCCCTGGCCGCCCACTTGTGCCGGCTGACGAAGGCCGCCGCTCCCCACCTGCGCCTGGCCATCAGCGAAGAGCCCAAGCCCGGGATCGCCGAGCGCAGCGACGGGGCCTGCGGCTACGACATCTGGATCGCCCACGTGCGCGCCTACCAGCAGGACTACGCGTGGAAGCGGCAACGCGAGCACGGTGAGGCGGTTTGGATCTACAGCCTGGATCACGATCCCGATCCCTACTTCAACCCGACGCGCGTCGACCGTTCGGGCCTGCACGCGCGCATCATCCCGTGGGTGGCATGGCGCATCCGCGCCTCGGGCTTCGCGTACTACGACGTCGATCGCTTCTTCCCGTCGGGGCGGCCCGGCGTGCGCGCCGAGCTTCTGCGTGAGGGCTTCGAGGACTACGAGTACCTGTGGCTCGCCAACGGAAAGAAGTCGCCCGTGCCGGGCGCGAGCGAAGCCGTGGATGCCGCGGTCGCCTCGGTGGCCTCGGGACTGTCTAGCTTCACCAAGGATCCGTCGGCGCTCACCAAGCTGCGCATCGAGCTGGGGCGCTACATCGAGGGCAGCCGCACCACCATGCCCGTGATCGAGGCGCCGTCCACCGGACTTCCCCGCGTCGCCCACTACCTGAACTTCCAAGATCCCAAGGGCAAGCCCACCGCCGATCCCCTGGTGGTGGACGGCCACACCTACCAGAAGATCGGCTGGGATGCCTACGACGCCAGCAAGGGCTACGGCTGGTCGGGCGAGAACATCAAGAACGCCTCCATCGCGCTCTACGGTTACGACCAAGCCGGCACGAGCGAGATCGAGCGCAGCTACATCTACGACGACTACGGTCGCGACAACCTGTTCGAGTACGCGCTGGCCCCAGGCCGCTACCGGGTCACCGTGGGCGCCGGTCGTCCGGCCCGTGCCTACCCGAACGATCCCCACACCGTGATCATCGAGGGCAAGCGCATCATCGACGACGAGCCCACCAGCGACGCCGCCCGAACCTTCCGCCGCAGCGCCGATCTGGAGATCACCGACGGCTCGCTCTCGCTCGTGGCGGGTGGCCGCTCGGCCCGCACCGGCGACTACGCCTACACCTTCTTGCAGTACCTCGACATCGAGCCCATCGACTGAGCAGATTCGCGTCCTTGACGCGTGGGCACCATCGACTAGAGTAGCTCTCCTCGTGGCACTGCTTGGACGCGACACCTGGGTGAAGGG
>CAZYFU010000186.1:0-10404 GCA_964647025.1 uncultured Myxococcales bacterium
CAGTCTGGATTGAGCCCAATGAACAGAACAGCGTTCTTTCTCACGGAGGCCATCTTGACGGGGACGCTACCAAGCATGTCACGCCGAGTCTAGTCCTTCGCACACCCGTCCTGGCTTCAGCATCCACATTGCCCTGCCCGATGAGTCAGCCACCCAGCCAAACGAAGGGGGCGCTGACTCTCTCCGCGCATCGGCCGCGCGCGACGTGGCGGTCTTGTACGCGCTCACCTATCACCTGACCCACGTAATTCCGGTGGCCTTGGTGGCGACGACCGTGTACCTGGTCAGGTCGCGGCGGCGGCGGTCCTAGTCGACGAGGCGGGGGCCCTATTCGGTGCTGCAGGCCAGCGTGTATCGGCCCGCGGGATCCGTCCCCATGGCCACCGCCGCCACCACGATATCGATCGTCTCGCCTGCGCCGACCGTGATGCCGATGGTATGCGGCGAGCTCGTCGTCTCGCCCGAGTCGCCGATATGGCCGCTGATGATGTCCTTGGGATCGAAGGTCGAATAGGCGGAGAGGTAGAGCTCCTGGGTGGCGCCGTGGGTCAAGGTGAAGGTGAAGCAGACCGGCGCGCTGGTGACGTTGATGAAGCTGTAGGCGTCGTAGAGGTGCGAATACGTCTTGTCGGCGCCGTTGCCCGGGAACGGCTTGATCGTCCCGCACACCGAGGCCGAGTCGACACGGGATAGCCGCCCGACCTGGGTCGGGTCGGTCCGGTCGAGCGCGCCGCTGATGCTGGTGGGACAGGTCCTCTTGCCGCGGGCGTCGACCGACAGCGTGTCGGCGCCGACCTCGCTGTCGGTTGGGCTGTCGGCCGAATCAGGCGTCGCTGCCACGTCCGCCTCGTCAGATGCGTCGAGCAGCGCTCCCCCGAGATCGTCTGGTCCCGCGTCTTCGAGGGCAGAGTCTTCGCCTGGCACGGGCCAGTCCACGGAGCCGTCGTCCACCACCACCGCGTCCATGGGTGGGGGGCTCCCCGCCTCTCCGCCGTCCTGTCCGCCACCGCCGGGCGCAGAATCGACCCCGCCGTCTCCGCCGACACCTCCTGCGCCCCCCTGTCCGCCGTCGAGGTCGGCGGCGGAAGCCTCGCGGGATCCATCGGGACCGGAAACCTGTGGCACGTCCGTGGTCGTGTCGCGGCCATCGCTGGTCGCCACGTCGTCGCGAACGCTGGAGGGTGCGTCGGCCTGGGCTGCCGCGTCGTCCATCGCGCCCGCGGCGTCTTCCATGGGATGGCGGCGCAGCTTGCTTTCGTCGAACGAGCACGCGTCGACGAGGACCAGCGCAGCTGCGGCGATCCAGGCGATGCGAGCGGACGAGCGCTGGCTGGTCACCCGGTAGGGATCGGCCCTTCCGCCGGATTTCTTGAGTGACTTCGGCCCTGTTTGGGCCTTGGCCCGTTCACTAGCGGACGCGCCGGTACAGGGGCACGCCGTCGACGGTCTCGAGCGAGGCGTAGTGCTCGGCCACGTAGCTCGCCAAACGCGGGTAGCGCGCCATGGGGAACTTGTCATACCCGTCCCAGCCGGCCGCGGCCGCGTCGACCAGCAGGGAAGGGCGCCGGGATTCGAGGTCGGCAAGCAGCATGTCCCAGGCGGCCGGCAACTGGTTGCCGTCGGCGCTCCATTGTCCGGTCTCGGTCGGGGTGCCCGGGCTCTCGCCGGTCATGTAGTTGCAGAAGGAGAACCGGGTCCCCATTGGCCGTCGCGCCAGCACGTAGAGCTGGGGTGAGTTGCCCCAGACGAACACGCGGTCGGCGGGCGACGTGAGCTCGGCAATACGCGCGGCGACCCTATCGTACGACGGCTCGCGCTCGTCGAGCTCGGCGGCGAGGGGCCTGGCGACGCTGGCGAGAGCGAAGAAGGTGAGCGCAGGCACCGCACAAAGGGCGACCACGACCGCGCGCTGGACCCGGCCGGCACGCCACAGCCGAAGCGCGCCCGGGCCCGCGAGAAGACACAGGGGCGCCAGCACCAGGTGGAAGTAGTGCCCGAAGAACCGCCCGCCCGCGGTGACCGCGATGGCGGAGGTGATGAGCCACAGCAGCCCGAGGACGGCAGAGGGAGACGGCGGCTCGACTCCGGCGCTCGGGCGCGCCGCCTTCACCGCGCGAATGGCGACCGACACCGCCGCCGCCAGCCCGAGGCCGTACGCAAGCAAGGCCGTGCCGCCGATCATGGCCAGGCGGGCGAGCCCGCGCGAAAGCGCTGCCGTTCCCGTGAGCCCGGCGCCCACGTACGAGAAGTTGAATCGGAACCAATAGAGCGTCGCCTCTGCGTTGCCGGCGCTCGCGCAGCCGACGAGGTACAGGCAGCCCGGCAAGGCCGCGCCCACGAGCTGGCACGCCGCGAGCGCCACCAGCCGTGCCGACGTCATCCGCCCGGCCATTCGGGCCCACGCCAGCATGCCGACCGAGACACCCAGGAAGGTGAGCCCCTGGTACTTGAACAGCGCCGACACTCCGACCAAGCAGCCCACGGCAAGGTGAGTGCCCGCGCCGCCTCGTCCCTTGCGAAAGTCGCGCAGCAAAAGCCACGCCGCCGCGGTCTGGGGCGCGAGCACGAACAGCTCGCAGTTCGCCGCCAGCGCGTCGTAGTCGTGCCAGGTGGTCGAAAACACGAGGAAGAGCCCAGCGCCGGCCAACGCCGACGGCGCGTCTTCCGCTTTTCTCGCGGCGAACAGGAACGCGGCCGTGAGCAAGACGGCGAGCACGACCATCGCGTGCGCACCCTGGGTGTCGTAGGGGCCCAGCACGGCGAACCCGAGCTGGTACACGTGGTAGATGAGCGGTGGTTTGTGATCGACCACGTCGCGGTACAGGAGGTCGCCGCGGGAAAGCGCGTCCGCCGTGGTGGCGTAGATGGCCTCGTCGTCGGACAGCAGGGGCCGCAGGAAGGTCGGCAGCCGCAGCAAGGCACCCAGCGCGAACACGGCGAGCACGAGCAGCAACCAACGTCGATGGCTGGTCGGATCGGCTTGGGGCTGTTCTTGTGAATTGGCGGACACGGCTCGGGGAGGGGGCTTGGGGCGGAAGTGAGTGTCGCACTCTCCCGGGCCTGCTTCCAAGGGGCGATTCGTTGTGTGCCGTCTGACGAGATGGTAGTCAGGAGCGGCCATGGACGTAACGCCGACCCCCAGCTCGCCGTCGAGCCGTGCGCCGCGCTTTGGCCGGCTGGCGGGCATGGCCCTGGCGGGCTTCATCCTGTGGCTGCTCGCGGTGTGGCCGTTGTTCGTCCTCGACCAGCTGCCCCACGAAGACTTGCCCGGTCACGTCGCGGCCGCCTACGTGACCGACCATCTCGGCGCCTATCCCGAGTACGTCGCCGCGACCGGCCTTCGCACCAATTCGGCGTTGCTGTCGTGGCTGCACCTGGTAGCGCCGTTGCTCGGGTACATGGGCGCGGCGCGCGCCTTCGTGATGGCGGTCCTGGCCATCACGGCGTTCGGCTACGCCTTCCTGTTCAGCACCGTCGGCGGGCAGCGGCGCATGTGGATCGCGTGCGCCTTCGCCGTCCCGCTGGTCTCGCACTGGTTCGTGGTGATGGGGATGCTGAACTTCTCGCTGTCTTTCGGCATCAGCCTGTGGATCCTCGGCCTTCTGGCCAGGCAGCGCGCGGCATGGTCGCACGCCCGGGGTGTCGGCATCGCCGTGCTCTGCGCCGTGGCGTGGTTTGCCCACAGCTTTCCCCTGCTGGCCATCGGGGCGATCGCGCTCGGCGATCTCGCGCACGCCCGTCTCGGCGATCGACCGGCCTTGCCCGCGGCTTGGCGCGCGGTGCTCGCCCTCGTGCCGGCCGGACTCATCGTGGGGCTGGGCTTCTTGATGGCTCCGGCGGTGGACGGCGCTGGGACGCGCCTCGCGGGCCTCGGCAAGACCGAGTGGCTGGGGCTCCCCCAGCTACTTTGGATGGGGGTGCGCAACTACGTGCTCGGCGCGAGCTACTGGGGCATCGCCTCGCTGGTCCCGGCGCTCGCCCTCGTGCCCGTCGTCATCCTGCGCGGGCAGCGGCGGCTGCCGCTCTTCTCCACCGTGGCGGTGGCCGTGCTCGCCGCGGGCTACCTCTTCCTGCCCAGCTTCATGTTCCCCATCTGGGCCTACTTCAACACGCGCTTCGTGCCGTTCCTCTGGGTGGCGATGCTGCTGCGCCTGCCCGAGCGCTTGCCCCGCGCGTGGGTGGCGGTCATCGCCGCGGCCGGTGTCGCGGGCACCGCGGGCAATGGCCTGGCCTTGCTTCGCATGGACGCGGACGTGGCCGAGTTCCGTTCTGGCCTTCCCTTCGTGGAGAAGCGCGCGCGCCTCCTGCCGCTGCTCTTCTCGGTGCAATCTCCTGGCGACAACATCGAGCCCGTGCTGCACGCGTGGGGCCACTACGCCATCGAGCGCGAGACCAGCGCCGAGCTTCTGTGGGCCTCGCGCGGCGTGGATGCGGTTCAGTACCGGACCTTGCCGCCACCGCGCTTCCACCACGACGTGATCCAGAACATGCCACGCGCCATGGCGTCCGCGCAGCGCTTCTGCGAGACCCTGCTACGCGAGACCAGCACCGTGCCCGACGATTGCGAGCGCGCCTGGACCGCTGCCTGGGAGCGCTACCTCGCGAGCGCCGAGCAGCGCTACTCCCACGTGCTGGTCTGGGATGCGCCGGCGCCCGCGCTGGCACTGATCGCGAAACACTTCCCCGTGGCGCACCGGCAAGGCCGCCTGGTGATCGGCAAGCGCGGCGGTCCCTAGCCCGGGGCCTGGCCGTCGCCGTCCGCGCGTTCGGCGATCACCGACCACAACACGCCGCCGATGGTGAGCATGCTACCGATGGCGCTGCGCAGGCCGATGTGCTCGCGGAACAGGAGCCAACCGCCCACCATGGTCAGCACCACGGCGGCCTGCTGGATGATACCGAGCCCGACCGCGGTGAGGCGGCCCAAGGACGACGTCATGAGGAGCTGGGCCGCCACGCTGAGCAGGCCACAGCCCCCGAGCACGAGCCACTCCCACGCGGTGGGCGCGACCCAAGGCCCCATCGACGTGAATACGGTGGGCAGCGTGATGAGCGAGCCGAACAACGTGAACGACGCGAAGACCGTCCAGCTTCTCTCGCCCGCGGCTCCGGCGGCATCCTGCATCCGCGTGGCGCGAATGGAGGTGATGGCCATGCCCGAGAACACGGCGGACAGCACCCCGCCGATCACCCAGCCGTCGACCCGCGAGGCGTGCGCCTGGCCATTCGTCACCAGCGCCACGCCGACCAGGGTCAAAGCCAGGGCGACCCCCGCGTGACGACGAGGCTTTTCGCCCAGGAAGAACCACGCGAAGAGCAGCGACCACACCGGCGCCGTGTAGTTGAGCAGGGTGGCCATGCCGACGCCGATCTTTTCGATGCACTTGAAGTAGAGCAGCACCGCCGCGCCGCCGAACACCCCGCGCGAGACGAGCCACCCCCATCGCCTGGGACGCAGATCCAAGCGCAAGAAGAAGCAGGCCAGCGCCGTCACCACCACACCGGTGACGAAGCGAACCAAGGCCACCTGGTTTCCAGGGATGGTCCGCGAGACCAGGCGCGCCAGCATCGCCATCGCCGCGAACAACGTGGACGACGCCAGTGCGACGAGAGCAGCTTGGGAGGATGGGGTGGGGGACGCGGTGCTGGGCAAGGACGGTGCTTCTATGGCGAGAACGCCACGCCTTCTACACGGTCGCGCAGCCCTCAGCAGGAAAATCTCGCTCAGCGGGATCGGCCAGGATCCGGCCTGACCTCTCCCGCTCGTAACTCACGGCCGGCGGCAGACGAACACGTCGAGCAGGGCCAGGGCCGGTACCGCCAGTGGTTCGAGCAGGTCGTGCAGCCAACGCAGGCGGGCCGGCCAGCGACAGATCATCTTCCGGTAGATGATGGGCAGGGTCAGGGTGATCCCCCGTGTCTCTTCGATCGTGAAGCCTTGCGCCTCGATCAGGCGGCGGTATTCGTGCAGCGGGCGTTCGCCGGGATGGTTCACGTCGCTGTCACTGCGATCGACTCGACCGCGCAGCATGAGCTCGAAGCGCGAGTTCAAGTGGGCGAGGTTCGGCGCCGAAAGCACGAGGTGTCCCCCTGGCGCCAGCACGCGGCGGATCTCTGCGAGCGCCTTGGCCTGCTCCGCGAAGGCGATGTGCTCGAACACGTCGAGCAGGAGCACGATATGGAAGCTGGCGTCGGCAAAGGGCATGGCCAGGATGTCGCCCTTGTGCACGAGCGCGCTCTCGTAGTTCTGGTCGAGACCGACGATGTCGCAGCCTTGCTGGCGATACTCCTCCACCAGCACGCCCTCGCCGCAACCCGCATCGAGGATGCGCGTCCCCGGTGCCAGCAGCCGGGCGAGCGTTTGCCGTACGAAGGCCATCTTGCGCAGATAGGTCGGTGTGTAAGACCAATTGGGATCGAGGTTGCGATGGTAGTCGCCCCGCTTGGCGTACTCCCAACTGCGGAAGGTCGTTTCCGAGGGCTCGGGGCGAGCGCCTTGCGTGGCCTCGACGGAGGGATCGATCATGGACAATACTATCCCACCTCGTCGCAGGCCTGCCCAGGCCCCCCAGCCATGGCAATTCCAGGTCCAACCGCCGGGCAGGTTGGGGGCCGACCCAATGGGCAGCGACAGCGGGTTCAACTGAGGACAGCCTGGGTGCCGCCGTAATGGTGTAGAATCCGCTACGTGGTTGGAACGGCCCCGCTCCGGATACGCCGACGGTCGCTGGAGGCACCAGGATGCCGCCGAATCGGTTGGCGGCGGGCAGGCGGGGCACCCTCGGGAAGTGGCTTGGATGCAGAGGCTCCCTTCGTTTGAAGGGGGCCGCCGATGTACTGCGCTTGACGTTTTCGTCATTTTCAAAGCACCTGGAGGACTCTGACAATGCGCTTGTTCAAGACCGGCTCGATCGGCCTGTGCATGGGAATGGTTCTCGCCTGCTCTTCGACGCGCACGTCCGACCAAGCGCCGGTCGCCGCCGAAAGCGCCAGGCTCGCGGTGGTTGCCGCGCTGGACGCGGCCGTCAGCAACCCCACTGCTCTGCCGGCGCTTCGCGCGGACACGCTGTCACAGGCACAATGGACCGCGACCAACTGGTCGGCCGGCAGCAGCTTCTTCGCCCTCACCGCGAAAGAGGACCGGGCCTTCGCCAGGGTCTGGGATGGTCAGAACGGCGGACGGATGTTCCTCACCGTCGACGGTGGCTCGAGCTGGGTGCAGATTGGGTCCGCCGATGACGAGATGGACATTCTCTCTATCGTGGCCCTGCCAAGCGGCCTGCTGGCTGGCACCTGGAATGGCCTTTACCTGTCCACCTCGGGGGGCGCGAGCTGGAACGTCCTCAACCCCACCGGTCTGCCTGCCGACACGGCCATCTGGTCGCTGACCAAGCTCGACACCACGCTCTTCGCCGGCACCATCGGCCACGTCTACAAATCCACGGATGACGGCGCGACCTTCACCGACGTCAGCTCGGGAATCGGAGCGAGCGCGCTGGTCAATTCGTTCGTCGCAAGCGGAAGCGCCATTCTGGCCGGTAGCCACGGCGCCGGCGTCTTCCGCACGACCAACGGCGGCGTGAGTTGGGCGGCGGCCAATGGGGGCCTCACCGACACCCGCATTTCGCAGCTGACAGTGGTAGGCGACAAGGTGTTCGCCGTGACCTTGACCGGCGTATTCGTGTCGAGCGACAGCGGCACGAGCTGGGCGGCGGACAGCTCCGGCCTCGCGAATGTCGGTGCCCTTGTCGCGCTGGGTGCGGATCTGCTGGCCGGAACCGAGGCCGACGGTGTCTACTCATCGAGTGATAGCGGCGCGACCTGGACGGCGTTCAACACCGGCCTGCCCGCCGGCGCGCGCATCTGGTCCCTGGCCGTGACAAACGACAACGTCTTTGCCGCGACGGACTCCGGCGTCTGGCGTTCCCCGTTGGTGCCCAATGCCCCGCCCACCATGGCGACCGCGGCAACGGCCAGCCCGAATCCGGTGCCCGGCGCCACCACGGGCCTTGGCGCGCTCGGCGCCGACGATGCCGGCGAAGCGAACCTGACCTACACCTGGGCGGCAAGCGGAACGCCGCCGGCCGTGGTCACCTTCAGTGTCAACGGCACCAACGCGGCCAAGAACGCCACCGCCACCTTCAGCAAGGCCGGCACCTACACCCTCGAGGTCACCGTGCGTGACCAACAGGGCCTCACGGTCTCGAGCGCCGTCGCGGTCACGGTCGCGCAGACCCCGACCAGCGTCGAGCTGTCTCCGACCAGCGCCAGCGTCGCGCCCTTCGGCAGTCAGCTGTTCGTCGCGACGGCCCTCGACCAATTCCACACGGCCCTGGCCACCCAGCCGGACTTCACGTGGAAGGTGACCGGCGGCGGGGCCGTGGACGCCAGCGGCAGGTTCGCGGCGGGAGCGGAGGTCGGTGGCCCCTACACGGTCACGGCCCACAGTGGAGCGACGAGCGGCGCCGCCACCGTGTCTGTCGTGCTCCCCAACCTCGGACCGACCATCAGCGCGCCGGCCGCGGCCGCCCCCAATCCCGTCACCGGCAGCACCGCCGCCCTCTCGGTGCTGGGCGACGACGACGGTGGCGAGGCCAACCTCACCTATACCTGGACCACGAACGGAACCCCGCCTGCTCCGGTCACCTTCGGCGCCAACGCCAGCAACGCCGCCAAGAACACCACCGTCACCTTCACAAAAGCGGGCAGCTACACCTTCGTGGTCACCGTCACGGACCAGCCCGGCTTGTCCACCACGAGTCAGGTCACTGTGGACGTCGACCAGATGCTGACCAGCATCGTTGTCACTCCGGCGAACGCCACGGTCAAGACCGCCGCCAGCCAGCAGTTCTCCGCCACGGCACGCGATCAGTTCGGCGCCAACCTGGCCACGCAGCCCAGCTTGGCCTGGACCGTGAGCGGCGGCGGTACCATCGGCTCGACCGGCATGTTCACCGCGGGCGCCGTCGCGGGCGGCCCCCACACCGTGACCGCCACCAGCGGCGGGGTGAGCGGCAGCTCCAGCGTGACCGTGTCCTCGACCCCGACCACGGTCTACCAGATCGATTGCGGTGGCAATGCCACGGCTCCCTTCATCGCCGACCGGTACGTCAGCGGCGGCACCAAGTACACCGTCACCAGTGCCATCAACCTCAGCGGCGTCGTCAACCCCGCGCCGCAGGCGGTGTATCAGTCCGAGCGCTACGGCACCAGCACCTACACCCTGCCCAACCTGACCGCCGGCAGCCAATACACCGTGCGGCTGCACTTCGCCGAGCTGTACTGGACCGCGACCGGCAAGCGCAAGTTCAACGTGGCCATCAACGGCACCACGGTGCTTTCGAACTTCGACATCTACGCCGCCGCGGGCGCCCGGTACAAGGCGCTGGTGCGCGAGTTCACCACGACGGCGAGCTCGTCTGGCCAGATCGTGATCGGTTTCACCACCGTCACCGATAACGCCAGCATCGTGGGCATCGAGGTCATCGCCTCGACTCCCAACTATGCGCCGACCATCGCCGTGGCAGCGTCCGCCACGCCTGACCCGGTCAATGGCACCAGCGCCGCCCTGGCCGTGCTGGGTGCCGACGATGACGGCGAGGCCAACCTGACCTACACCTGGGCCACCATCGGCACGCCACCGGCCGGCGTCACCTTCAGCAGCAACGGCAGCAACGCGGCCAAGAACACCACGGTGACCTTCACCAAAGCCGGCAATTACGCGCTCATGGCAACCGTGAAGGACGCTCCGGGGCTTTCGACCACCAGCACGGTCGCGGTCACGGTCAATCAGGCCCTGACCAGCATCGCGCTCACTCCTGCCGGCATCTCCGTCGCGCCGCTCGCCACCCAGCAGTTCACAGCCACCGCCCGCGACCAGTTCGCCACGGCCATGGCCACGCAGCCGACCTTGGATTGGAGCGTGAGCGGTGGGGGAACGATTTCCTCGGGTGGTCTGTTCACCGCCGGCGCCTCCGCGGGTGGCCCTTACACGGTCACCGCGACGAGCGGCACCACCAGTGGCAGCGCCTCGGTGACCATAGTGCAGCCCAACATGGGGCCCACCATTGCGAGCCCCGCCATCGCCACCCCCAGTCCCGTCATCGCCGACACCACCGCGCTCTCCGTGCTTGGCGACGACGACGGTGGCGAAGGCAATCTGACCTACACCTGGGCGACCACCGGCACACCGCCGGCGCCCGTCACCTTCAGCGCCAACGGCACCAACGCGGCCAAGGCCACCACCGCGACGTTCACCAAGGCGGGAAGCTACGCCTTCCAAGTGACCGTGATGGATCAGGGCAATCTCACGGCGACGAGCGCGGTGACCGTGACCGTGAGTCAAACCCTGACCAGCATCGTGGTCTCCCCCAGCAGCGCCACGGTGAGCCCCTCGGCCACCCA
>CAZYFU010000187.1:0-10272 GCA_964647025.1 uncultured Myxococcales bacterium
TTATTAAAATTATTTAGCATGTCTATTATTTGAGAAACATTTATATAATTTGTAACCATAGTGATAAACTTCTTTTTATTAAAATCCACTTGTTTTTTTATTGGTTCAGAATAAAAATTAGCAATATTTCCTTTTATAATACGATTCCCGTCTATAACATCATCGTTATATGTAATAACGTGTTTGAAAATTTTGGAAAGAGACTTTAATCCTTTATTTGTGTGAATTTTGCAGTGACCAGTGGGGGGCTCGTGGGATCGGGCGGAGCATCCACGGGAGGCGTGACCGGGGCGGGCGGCGGCACGTCACTGATGTGCCCTGACAGCTCACGATACGTGGGCAACGACGCTTGGCCTGACCAGTTGGTGGTCACCCTAGGTGCCACGTACTGCGGCGCATTCAAGGAGATCCGCAACCTCGAACAGGAGTTCGCCGCCAAGGCCAAGCTGACCATCGCGGCGGGAACCTATCGCCTGGCGAACACGGCGGGCACCTACGACCTCACGTTGCCTGTGTGTTTCGAGCGTCCGCCGGGCGCGGCGATTCCGTTCTTTGCCGGGGCCGGCAAGGTCAAGACCATCCCCCAATCGAGCAGCGTCGACACCTATCGAAGCTGCGGGCACGCTGTCACGCAGCCCATCTCGGTGGCGGGCTCGAGTGATTGGATGTTCTCCATGCGCCTCAGCTATTGGACGTGGTCGGGGACACCGCAGCCGCCCCGGCTGGATGGCTCAATCCTCGACCTGCCCACTCCGGCGCAGGCCAAGACGCCTGGGTACTTGAACGACCTGGAGCTTTGCAGCGGGACCGACTGTGATGACCAAGCCGAAGACCTGAAGTTCGAGGCCTGCAATCCAGACTATCCCCTGCAACGCCACACCATCTCGTTCGACGGTGGGCAGGTCGTATTCGATGTCCGCATCACTGGGGAGGTGGGCGTCGCGGTCATGACCTCGGCATTCACCGCGGCCTCGGGCACGCTGGGCGGGACGGCCTTCGCCCAAACGGACTACTGGAAGCTGGTCTATTCGGCCGACCACCATCACTTCATTCGCAACTTCGCCGTGCTGTTCGCGGCGCCCATTGGCGGTGCCTGCGGATTGAAGGTCCTCAACTTCTACGGCAGCCGAGTGAACGCGCCACTGCCAGACGTCTACTCCATTCGGTGCGACCTATCGAGCATCGCCGCGCATCCAGTGACGCAAGCCCTGCTCGAGTCGCCGTAGGGGCACCTCTTCGAAGCGTACCCGTGGGTCCGTCCTACCCGAAAACCGGCGCAGCATCAGGACCTGCTCAACCTGCGCGCGATCGCGTAGATTCCTGCCATGGGCGACACTTCCGCGCTGATTCTCGTCGACATCCAGAATGACTACTTCCCGGGCGGCCGCAATCCCCTGGTCGGGGCGGAGGCAGCAGTGCAGGTCGCGCGCGAGGTGCTGGAGGATGCTCGCCAGAGGCGCGACACCGTCATTCATGTGCTGCACATCTCGCTGCGCCCCAACGCCACGTTCTTCTTGCCGGGCACGACGGGCGTCGAGATTCACCCTCTGGTGGCTCCGCGTGGAGATGAGCTCCTCATGCAGAAGCACCACCCCAACGCGTTCCGCGAGACCATGCTCCTCGACCAGCTTCGCCGCCGGCAAATCTCGCGGCTCCGCTTCTGCGGGATGATGACCCACATGTGCATCGACACGACGGTACGCGCGGCGGCCGACCTGGGATTCGACTGCGCGGTGGTTGGCGACGCCACCGCCACGAAGGACCTGACCCACGGGAACGTCACCGTCCCCGCGGCGCACGTGCAGGCAGCCTACTTGGCTGGGCTCGATGGACTGTTCGCGAAGGTGATCTGAGCTCGCCATGACGGATCTGGAACGACGGTTTTGGGAACACTTCGACGACCGAGCGTCGAGCTGGCGTGACGGTTGCCCGGACATCGATGCGCTGGCGAAGATGTCGACCGAGGAGCGCGCGCGGGTCGAGGCCGTGCTGCTCGACCGTTTGAGGCAGCGGCCCCTGGCCGACGATTGGGTGCTCCGCGCGCTGGGCGAGCTTGGCGGCAAGGCGGCAGAACCTCTGCTCGAGCCGCTCCTCGCACCTGGCACCTCTGGCACCATGCGGGTAGCCGCCGCGGCGGCGTTGTGGCGGATCTCCCATGACCAGCGCGCGGTGGAGGTGATCTCGGAAGTGCTCCTCACCGGCCGTCCGAAGGGAAAGGCCGATAGCCTGGACCCGCCACGGATCGCCGCCGCCGTCGCGCTCGGATACATCGACACGCCGAAGTCGCGGGCAGCCTTGAAGGAGGCGACCGCGGATCTCAACTACCTGGTCGCCTACAACGCGAAGTCCGCGCTGCGCACGCTCGAGACGGGGAAGTTCGACCCGTGGGCGCAGATGATCGAAGAGGGATGGACAAAGACCCAAAACCCGGACGGCAGCGTGACCTTCTCGCGGCCCAAGCCACGAAAGCGCAAGCGGTGACGTCGACTCTCAGACGCCGGCGACCTTCGCGGCCGCGGACAGCTCCCAGGCGAAGACGGCCTTGCGTGTGCCCTGGGCGGCAAGCTCCAACGGGACGCGCACGATGCCGTCGGGGCTCGCAGGCGAAGGCCGTGGATCACAACGCTTCTCGTTGAGCTGCACCTCGACCTCCTTCACCTCGGAAACCGGGATGCGCTCTTCCACGACCAGGTTGGCCGGGTGCGGGCGCAGGTTCGAGACGTGCAGGGTGATGGTCTTGCTCACGGTACGCCGGCCGGTCAGGCGCGACTCGTCGGTCTTCTCCTCGACGGTTCGCTGGATGCGCAGACCGTCCTCGGCCCCGAAGGATAGCTTCACGGTCTCGCCCGGGGCGGTGAACTTCAAGCGCGTGCGACCGACGTAGCCAGACTGTCTCACCAGCTCGACGGGACCGGCCAGCAGGACCTGGCCCGAGGTGTTGCTGAAACGTCCGACCAGGAAAGCCTGCGGCCCGAGCTCGGCCGGGCAACAAAGCTCGGTCGCCACCTTCGCCTCGAAGTCGAAGAGGGGCACGTGGTGCGGCTCTCCGTCGGACGGCAGGTTCGCTCGCGCCGGAGCATCGAGGAGACGCGCCTCGCCGCCGTCGTCCAGCCCGGGCAGCTCGACCGCGGCCCCGCCCTCGCCTGCGCTGGCGATGGCCTGTTCGCGCACGGCCACGCCGACCTCATGCTTCTCTCGGCTGGTCTTGTCGCGGGTTTGCAGGCGATCCTCGACCAGGTACGGGGGCGCCGTGCCCAGCGTCGGGCGCATGGTCGAGAGCCGCACGGCCACGTCGTGCCAGTCCTGACCGGTGCGCTGCCAGATCACGGCTTCGGCCTCCACGCGCACACGGTCCCCGAGCAGCGTCGCACGATAGCTCGGGCGCCACGCGGCGCACGGGACCAGATACTCGACCACGAAGGTCGCGCGGCCTGCGGCCGCAGCCTCCACGTTGACCGCCAGGGCGCACTCCACGTCCTGCTCTTTCCCCTCGGCCTGCGCCAAGGCTTGCTCCGCCTCGGTCGCGCGAACTTCGATGCAGTCCTGCCTGTGGCGAGCCTCGTGCAAAGCCACGTCGTTCTCTCCCTGCCGGACAGAGATCGTCGCCAGCTCGTCATGCCAGCGGCCGGTCTCGGCCTTGCCGGCTCCCGCGTGCTCGGCGATGGCGCGCAGCAGATCGCCGCGGGTGGCCGCCAGCAATTCGGCCTGCAACGAGAGCCGAGAGATTTCGTCGGCCGCGACATCGAGCTCGCGCCGCAAGTCGTCCACGCGGCGGCGTAGCAGGCTGGCGTCGACGGGAAGACCGCCCTTGGGCTTCTCCTTGAACCGCCGTTCGATCCGGGCATCGAGAAAGGTGGCGCCGCGGACTTCGACCTTCAGCGACCGATCCACGAGCAGGGGCGAGAAACCCTCCAGGCTCACGGCCTGCGCACCGGGGGCGAGCGAGACCTCGGCCTCGTGAGCGACCTGCGCGCGATCCTCCATGAGCAGGACGCGAACAACCGGCAGCTTGGTGGTGGCCATGTCAGCTCCTCCTGTTTCCGCCGACCAGCATGCGGTCCGACGGGATGCGAATGATGAAACGTGCGCGCAAGACTTGGCGCTTGCCGGGCGGCAAGGTCAGGCGCCATGCCCGTGCGCCATGCACCACGGCCTCTCCGTCCAGGGGCTCTTCGATGGCTTGCCAGGCCGGCTCGACGTCGGTCTCCTCCACCTTCACGTCCTTTTCGTGGTCGGGGTCGGCCCATGGTACGCGTTCACGCACCTCGCACGTGGCCGCGACGGAGGACTGGTTGCGCAGCTCGATCTCGATCTCGTGCTGCAACTGAGTCGCCCCGCCCAGAAGGCCGCCCGTGCTCTCCTTGAAGTGAACCTGGCGTGCGACCTTGATGGCTTCTTCCACGCCGAGCCCGAGCGGACGCGGACACGCCGCCTCGGGCGGGATGGCAGGCAGCTGCGTGGTGAGCAGAAAGCGATCGCCCAGGCTGACGTCCACCGGCCCGGGCAGAAGCGCGTGCCGGGAGCGGTTCTGCACGTCGAGCGCGCGGTACATCTTCTCGTCCACGCCCGGCACGCACAGGTAGCGCGCCCCGAGCCCGACGTCGCAGTCGCCGACCGCCACGCCGGTCCAAGCCACCGTCGACGGCACGGTCGCACGGCCGGCGCAGTCGTAGCGGTAGTCGAAGCTCGCGACCGGGCCCACCGGGCAGACCTGCGCCGGCAGGGGCAAGCGGTCGAGGTAGGCGACCGTCTCCTGGATCGCGACTGTGGCTTGCATGACCACCTCGACCTCGACGGTCACGCCGGTCACCACGGTAAGCTCCCGCTCAGACAGCGGCTGCAAGCGACCGCGCCGCGGACTATCGGGTCCGGCCAGGCGCAGGCGTCCGTAGTCGGAGAAATCATCGCCGAGCTCCAGCTCGGGCACGGGCGGCTCCTCGGGCGGCGGCGGCTCCTCGGGTTCGGCCACCGTCGCGCGCGACGCCGGCATCATCCCGCCGCGCGGGCGCGCAGGTGCGCGTGACTGGCGCATCATCATGGGCGGAGACGCGGCTTCTTCCAGCGCCATTTCCGGTGCCGGCATGGCGGCCGCCGGTGCGGGTGCGAACGACACTGGCGCGGGCGCGGCAGCCGCGACCACGGAGGGTTTCGGATGCCGAACCTCCCGCGTGGCTGGACTGGACTCGTCGTAGGCCGTGAACAGATCGTCGAGGCCGGTGGGCGGCTCGCGCCAGCCCGAGCGGGGCGGCGCCGGCTGTGCGCGTCCGATGCGCAGCGAGCGCAGCTCGGGCAGATCGGCGGCGGTCATCAGCGAGGCCGTGGACAGCGCCAGTCGAACCGAGGTCCAGTCTTCGCCCGTGCACTGGGCGACATATGCGCGCATGGCCAGCCGCCCAGCGGCCATGCCCGGTTGCAGGCGCAGCTGGTAGGCCGGTACCCAGCGGGCCGCGCGAACCTGGTACTCCAAAGACAGCAGGACCGCCTGCCGTGGCGCCTCGGACAGCGCGACCACCACCGCGCGGGAAAGCCGCGTCCGCTCCCCGCGCAGGGTCGTCGAGGCTTCAGCCAGCCGGTGGCGCCGCAGCTCGACCTCGCGCTCGGCGTCCTCGATCTCGCGCTCCAGGCCTCGCAGCGCCGGCTGCCGGGCGCCGAGCTCTTGGGCGAGGAAGTCGGTCAGCGCCAGCAGGGCTCCCACCTGGGCATCCGCGGGAGGCTCGCCTCGGCGTCGTTCGCCGAACCGGGGACGCAAGCCACGTAGCTCGCCGATCTCTCGTTCGAGGCGAGCGTGCGTCGCGTGCAGGCGATGCAGGCTCTGCTCTGCTTGCTCGAGGGCCTTCTGCTCGGTCGGCACGTCGACCTCGTCGATGAGTTGGACATCGATCTCGGACCGAGCCTCGACCACACGCACGCCTCCATCCGGCCCGCCCACGCGCAGCGAGGCCGGATCCATCGACAGCGGTAATCCCGTGATGCGCACCCGGCGACCTTCCGACGGAGACACGCTGGCGCGTCGGACGCACACGGCCCCCGCGCGGTACACGGTGACGGACTCCAACGACGACGAGACGACCTGGCACATGGCTTGGAATCTTGCCGCCGCCAGGGGCCCGGCCGCAACGCCAATCGCCAGACTGTTTGCCTGCTGCGCTCGGCCTCGCGCCGTTCAGTTACTTCGGCAGGTAGTCCTTGATGACTCCGTACCAGAGATCCGCCATGTCCGAGTATCCCTTGTCGGTGGGATGGACGTTGCCGTTGCCTCGGATATCGGACGCGGGCAGCGTGCTCATGTCGACCATGATCACGTTCTGGTTCTTGTCGGCGCGTGCTTTGACGACATCGGGGATCTTCGCGATGTAGCTGTTGTAGTTGTTGTTGCTGTAGCCGAGCGGGACGATCTTCGCCACCACGATGAGGGCGTCCGGAGCCGCATCGACGAGGTTACCGATCAGCGTGTCGAGCTGGTTCGCCGTCGCCGTCGGATCCGCGTTGCTGGTCATGTCGTTGGTCCCGATATGCAGGAGCACGATGTGGGGCGTACTCGGGAACGCCTTCTTGGGCGGGACGTAGCTCATGATGCCGCTGACCGAGATCCCGTCGTGGCCTTCGTGGGTCTTGGGGAAGGTCTTGCCCGAGACCGTGCTGGGGCCGTTGGTGACCGAGCCGATGAACGTGATGTTCTGGCCGGCCGCGACGGCCAACTTGAACAGCCCCGAGCGATAGCCGGCGTCGTCGGACGAATTGAAACCGTGGGTGATGGAGTCCCCGAGCGGCATGATGACGCACGGACTGGCCTTGCACGGGCCCTCGCCGCTGGAGCCGCCGGTCGCGGTCGTACCGGTGCTCCCACCGCTCTGTCCCCCGGATCCATTGCCCGCCATGCCGCCATCGCGACCGCCAAAGCCAAAGCCTCCGTCGCGGACAAACATCGTCCCACCGGAGCCGGTGCCTCCGTCACGCGGGCTGGTCGAGCCTCCGTCCTCGCCGCCGCCGGTGGTCCCGCCCGAACCCGCGGTTCCTCCCTTGCCGCTGCTTCCCCCAGTGCTGGCTGCACCGCCGCTCGCGACCGCCGTGTTGCCGCCGGTGGCAACCTTTCCCCCGGCGCCCGAGCCGCCCGTTCCGGGCTTCGATTGGCTCGCGCCCCCCGCGCCAGCAGCACCACCGCTCCCCGAGCCTCCGCTCGACGTCAGACCACCCGAGCCTTGGCCCCCGCTACCGCCTCCCGTCGTGGAGTTGTCGGAAGAACAGGCGACCGCGCCAAACAACACGGCCAGCGAGAAGACTTGGGTGCAGAGGAAATTTCGACTCACAACGTGCCTCCATCGGGGTTGGGGACTTGAAAAGCAGTGACGGTGTAGAGCACCTTCGGTCCAGATACTACGCCATTTTGTGCCCCTCCCCGCTGGATCTTACCGACCTGTGCCCGCCTGCAACAAGAGAACGAAACCTCGACCTTGGAGATGCTCCGGTCGCCCCGCTCGACGAAATCTCCGTGCGGATCGCGGGGCCTGCGGCGAGGTGCAGGCGGGCGCATTCGCACAAACTCTCCTGCGGGTGGCACAAAGAGAAAGGAGACTGTCATGTCGTTGGTCGGCAAAGCCTCGAGTCAGTACGGAGCGGCGTTCGTGATCAAGGCCAAAGGGCCGCCATGGCCGGTCAACAAGAAGGACGGCGGAGGCGGCCTGATCGGGTTCACGCCTCTCAAGACGCATCCTGCGGCGCAAATGGGTCCGGTCGCACAGCTGGACGAGGTCGCGAAGTACCAAACATGCGCAACGGGATGACAGAGGGCGACGTCTCAGGGCCTATCGAGCGTTCCTGAGACGGGAGGGGGGCACCACCTGACACGCCCTCCGGCCGAGCTCCTTCGGTGGCCCGGCGGCCATCCGGGGTGCTCGCGCCACCGATGGTCGTGCCCAAGGAGAAGCTGTTGATCGTGTAGTCGACGGTGCCGGCAGCGGGTGCTGAGCTTCGGCCTCGCGCGGCCTCGACCTCGGTGCGGCCTCATCTCCAAAGTTCCCTTTGATATTGCCGATATGCCGCGGGCGCCCTCGAAAATTCGAGCAAAGGCGGGCTCCGGAGTTGCAGCGTGACCTTGTGAGGAGGGTTCCATGGACTGCTATCGGCGTATCAGTTTGGTCTTGTTGGTTGTGCTCGGCGGCTCTTGTACACCTTCCGATTCTGATCGGTGCCCTTCGGGGATGATGTACGAATCGAAGAGCAGCAGTTGTATCGACATCCCGGACGCGGCTATCCCGGTGCCGGAGTCGGACGCGGCGGTGATTCCGTCGCCGGACCTGCCGGTCGTCAACTCACCGGACGCGCAAGCCACTGGCATTGATCAGGGTGTTGCGATTGACCTCTTGCCAGTGCTCGACTCAGGTGGGGCAGAGCCCGCGCTCGTGAGCAACCTGGCAGGATTCGGCGAAACTTGCGCGGCAGATGCCGATTGCGATCCGAGCGTGGCCGACTACTGCGTGAAGTCCTATGGGGCTGCCACGGGATACTGCTCGAACACGGGCTGTGCAGCCAATTGCCCCGCCAGCTACAAGTGTTGCGACTGCCCCATGCCGATCGACAAGAAGTACTGCAGCAAGGCATCCGATGCCACTCTGCTTGCCAGCATGATGGGGTGCACGTGCTCATGAGGTTCGCGTCGTCGAGTGGAGTCGCGATGGGGAAAGGGAACGCCATGACCAAACACATTGCCATGATGCTATTCGCGGGATCGTTGCTCGTGCCGTCGTCTGCGCAGAGCCAGGATTCGCCCGCGCCGGCACCAACCGAGACCACCGCCGCTGCGCCGGACTTGGCCGCGCCGGCATCCGAGCCCACGTCTTCGGACGAGATCAAGAAGCAATTGAAGCAAGACGAGAATGCGAAGCTCGCCGAGCGATTGACAGAGGTGGAGGACACGCAAGCCCAGAGCTCACCGCTCTCGCAGGTGCAGAGCATGTTCGGCAGGACACGCGTGTTCGGCTACTTCGACATGCTGTTCACCAAGATCGGTTGGGATGGCGACAATTCCATCTACAACTCGTTCTACAACAACAACTCCAGCTTCATGATGTCGGGGATCAATCTCTACGTCGCCAATCAGATGACCGAACGTCTGGGCATGCTGGCCGAGTTCCGCTATTCGTTCCAGCCCCTGGGGCACGAGTCCAGCAAGGAATCGTACGTGGTCATGCCCGACGGAAGCACGATGGACCTGAAATCGAGCTACTCCCGGGTCGACACGACCGTGCAGGATCCCTTCACGCTCATGCGTTATCGCCAAGGCGGCGTCACGCTGGAGCGCGTGCACTTGACGTACACCCTCGCCGACTACTTCAAGATCATCGCGGGACACTTCCTGACCCCTTACGGGATCTGGAACGTGGACCACGGGTCGCCGGTCATTCTGATGGTGAGGGCGCCCTACATGCAGCAACGCGAGACTGTGCCACTGACACAGACGGGCGTGCAGCTCTTCGGGCGAGTCTTCCCTGTGCCAACGCTGTCAGTGGACTACGCCGTCACGGTCTCCAACGGGCGCGGCCCCGTGGATTCGACCATGGACTACGACAACAACAAAGCGCTCGGCTTGCGACTGCGCCTGAACCTCGAGCTCGACTCCATCAGCATTGCCCTCGGCGAATACGCGTACTACGGCAAGTACACCGACATCAAGAAGGGCATGTATATGGGGCCCGGCACGACCGACATCCACATCAAGGTGACGCCCACCTCGGTCTACGACGAGTACATCTCGGCCACGGATCTCCTCATCAAGATCCGTGGATTGCGGCTGCAGTCGGAGTTCGTGCGCCGCTTGGTCAAGTACAGTGTGAGCCCATCGATGACCCCGTCCGAGGCGGCGACCCTGGGCATAAGCGCGATGGCCGCCTCGAAACATCACTACCCGAGCTTCGTCGGAACGTCGATTTATGGCTTGGCCGCCTACGAGATACCGCTCGACGACTTGGTTCACACGTCGGTGCGGGTGACGCCGTATCTCTACTACGAGCGCTATCTGCTCAACGACCAACAGCCCTGGGAGAAGTCTTCGATCCTGGCAGGTGGTCTCAACATCAGGCCGTCTGCATTCCTGGTGCTCAAGCTCGAGTACTCGCAGTTCATGCCGCTCGTAAGCGTGGCCGGCACGGCCGTCGATGGCTCGACCGTCGAGAACAAGGCGTCCGACATTCGCAGTTACACAGCCCAGATGGCGGTAACTTTCTAAATCACCGGTCGTGATCTGCGGACACGGCAGGAGGTGCGGAATTTCTTGAA
>CAZYFU010000188.1:0-10256 GCA_964647025.1 uncultured Myxococcales bacterium
CGCGAGATCGGCACCGCCCGGGGCGAGATTCCCGGCCGCAAGGGATACCCTGGCTATCTCTACTCGGATCTGGCCAGCATCTACGAGCGCGCCGGGCGCATCGACGGCTGCCCGGGCTCCATCACCCAGATGGCCATCCTGACCATGCCGTCGGACGACATCAGCCACCCGGTTCCCGATCTCACCGGCTACATCACCGAGGGCCAGATCGTCCTCGATCGCGAGCTTTTCCGAAAAGGGATCTACCCACCCATCGCCGGCTTGCCCAGCCTGTCGCGTTTGATGAAGGACGGCGTGGGCAAGGGCTACACGCGAGAAGACCATCCCGCGCTGGCCAGCCAGCTCTTCGCTTGTTATGCGCAGGTCAAACGCGTACGCGGGCTGGCCGACGTGGTCGGCGAAGGCGAACTCGGGCCGCTCGACAAACTGTACCTGGCGTTTGGCGAGGCCTTCGAGCGCCGCTTCCTCAGCCAGGCCGAGGACGAGAACCGCACCATCGAGCAGACCCTGGAGCTGGGCTGGGAGGTTCTGGGCTTGCTCCCCCGCGATGAGCTGCATCGTCTGAGCGAGGCCCTGCTGGTCGCGCACTATCGCGCGGCCGATGCAGAAGCCATCGCCATGCGAGGACCGTGATGCCGCGACTCACCCTCGCGCCCACCAAATCGAACCTGCTGGCACTGCGGCGCCAGCTCGCCTTCGCCGAGGAGGGCTACGAGCTCTTGGAGCAGAAACGGCAAATTCTGGTGTTCGAGCTCATGCGGCGCATGGAGCGGGCCCGCAAGCTGGAGACGCAGGTGGAGCACGAGCTGGCTTTGGCTTTCGCGGCCCTGCGCGAGGCCGAGCTCGACGCCGGCAGCGATGCGATCGACCGCGCCAGCCTGGGCATGGCACGCGGTCACGACGTCCAAGTGACAGGCCAACCGCTCATGGGCTTCATGGTGCCGCACGCGGTGCTCTCCTTGGCGCAGGAGGGCCGAGGGCCTGGAGTCGATGGCACACCAGCCAGCCTGGATCCCGCGGCCGATCATTTTAGGACGCTGCTGCCCCAGCTCACGGAGCTGGCCGAGCTGACCGCCGCCGTTTCGCGTCTGGCCGAGCAACTGCGCAAGACCCAGCGCCGCTGCAACGCCCTGTCGCGTATTTTCATTCCGAATTTCCGTTTTACCATCAGGTACATCGCGGGGGCCCTGGAGGAGCGCGAGCGCGAGTCGTTCGTGATCCTGAAGATGGTCCGCGATCGGGTGCAATCGACTCGCCCAACGGCGCCAGTCACGCCGGACACGATCTGAAGAGCGAGACTTACGCTTGCCTACCCGGTTTGCGTTGCAAGCTTTGCACAGCGAAGGCCGGACCGACCGTCGCTTTCGAGTGGTAGGCTTACGATCTGCTTGGTGACGAGGAAGGAGGGTTGGGCATGGAGTTCAAACGACAGTATCCACGAGGAGGCCTCGTCGGAACGGGGGTCATCACCGTGATGGATGGCAGGCAGAACGAGCGAGAGCTTGCCTTCGACGTGCTGAACATATCGGCCACGGGAATCCTGTTGAGGACCGCAGCCAGCCTCGAGAAGAACGATCGGGTACAGGTCCAGTTGGAGATCAGCGGTCGTTTCGACCGAAGCATTCGCCTCGAAGGCTTGGTGCTGAGCAAGTCCGATCAAGGAGATCACTGGGAGCACGCCATCAAGATCCGGAGGATCGATCCCAAGAACCAGATCGAGATCGACGAGATGGTCGCAGCGAGCACGACCTTCGACCTGCGCTTCAGCGAAGCGTTGGTCTACGACGAAGACGAGGACTCGGATCTGGCGACCAACTGGCCCGAGGATGAGCCGACATCACCCGGCAACCTCCACGACCCGTAAAGTCGGGTCCCCCTTCGGTCGAAGAATCAGCGTGGCCGCACGCTCGTGCGTGACGGCCCATGGCATCCCGCCGCGTGTTTTCTTGAATCGCGATCTGCGGAGGCCATGAGCAGTCTGTCAGGAATTGCAGGAGGAAACGGTGATGACCATGCGATACGGGCTCAGGGCGAAATCCAACCTTCTCCATCATCTCGCCCTCTGTTGCGGGGCAGCGTGGATCGCGGCCTGTTCCCCCGCCAATCCCACGAGTAACGGTCTGACGGGTGGCAACATCGAGAGCAGCGCGTCCGCGTTGTTCTCCAGCCTGGAGTGCCAGGCCCGGGCGGTCAACGGCAAGGTCGGCATCTGCCACGCCACCAGCTCGAAGAAGAATCCCTACAATCACATCAGCGTGAGCGTTTCGGTCTGCACGAACGGCCACGCGGACCACGTCGACGACTTCCTCTCCGACGATGAGACCTGCATATCGTGCGTCCCCACCACCTGCGCCGAGCTGGGCGTCGGTTGTGGCGACTTGCCCAACGGCTGTGGAGGAACCCTCGATTGCGGTACCTGCACGAGCCCCCAGACCTGCGGAGGCGGTGGAGTTGCCCATCAGTGCGGCTCGACCTGCACGCCCACCACCTGCGCCGCCGCTGGCGCCACCTGTGGAGTCATCTCGGACGGCTGCGGCGGCACCATCGATTGTGGTGCGTGCTGCCAGGCCCTCGATGTGTGTCACGTGGCCGGGGTTCGCGACCCGGTGACCGGTCTATGCTCGAATCCGCCGGCACCGGACCAGACGCCGTGTGATGACGAGAACGCATGCACCTCCGACGATCAATGCACCGCCGGCTATTGTGCCGGCACACCGTACGTCTGTGACGACAGCCTTGCCTGCACCACCGACGCCTGCAATGGCGACGGCACGTGCAGTCACTCGATCGTCTCTGGCAGCTGTGTGGGCGATGGTGTATGCCGCCTCCTCAGCGAACAGACCGACCCCGAGCCTGCGCCCGCGACCTCGAACGAGCCGGTTTCCATCTCGCTCAACGGCGAGGTACTTGGCATCGACGTGAGTTGGGATGGCCGTTTCACCCTCGGGGTCCGCGATCCCACGCCATGGAACATCCTCTATGGCTGGCCCGGCGACCCCTGGACCACCTCGGCCAGCGTCCGCATCGATGGCAACAATCGCCGATTCGGCGAGCTCGGGAGCGACAACGAGTTCATCCAATACCCCTACGTCGCCGATCCCGCCACCACGGTGACCACCTGGCGAACCGGCGCGATCGCTGTCACGCAGACCCTGCGGATCGTGGGCAATCCGATGACGGGCAATCCGGACATGGTGAAGGTCCAGTTCGACATCGCAAACCTCGACTCCGAGGTCCACGAGGTCGGCTTGCGGATACTGATGGACACCATGATCAACAGTCAGGACGGCGCCCCCTTCCGCGTCCCGACGCAGGCCGACCCGATCACCGGCGAGACCGAGTTCTTGGCCACCGACGTGCCATCGCACTACCAAGCGTTCTTCGGTCTCGATGATCTCACCCACGTCGTGCAGGGAACCCTGAGCGGGATGGACGCCACGCGGCCAGACCGCCTGGCCATGGTGTACTGGTGGGCCGCATCGCAGACGTACTGGGACTACGCGATCACGCCGGGCGGTTGGTTCGGTAATCCCTACTACCCCGACAGTGCCGTGCTCCTGTACTGGAATCCACAGCCCATCGATCCCGGCGCCTCCCTTCGGCGCATCACCTACTACGGCCTCGGCGGACTCTCGGGTAGCGGCAAGCTCGCCATCAGCGGGCCCGCACAGCTGCGCCTGAGCAACAATGCCTGGACGCCGCAGCCATTCACCGTGGTCGCCTATCTGGAGAACGATGGCCCGACACCCAAAACTGGAGAGTCCTTGACCCTCGAGCTCGCCACCTCCGGGCTGGCGCTTGCCGACGGAGAGACCGCGACACACGCGCTGCCCGAGATCTCCGCGTTCACGACCGTCCAATCTGCCTGGCGCGTGGTGGCCACGGCCGCCGGCACCTGGACCTACGGGGTGACCACCTCGTCATCACCGCCACTCTCGGCCGAGCGCACGGTGCGCGTGCCCGAGCCGTGGACCTGCGCACCCTAACAGCTTGAGCAAGTGAGCTTCTTAGCGTCGGGCAATTATCTTCTTGCCGACCAGCACGGCGGAGAAGATGAGGCTGCCCGCGATGACGCCGACCAGACCCGCTGCGATCGAGCCGATGATGCCGCTGAAGGGATGGGCGGCTGTTTGCAGGCCATGGACGAGGGGTTGCAGCGGGGCCAGACCGTGCACGATGATCCCGCCGCCCACCAAGAACATGGCGACCGTGCCAACCACGGTGAGGCTCCTCATCAGTCGGGGAGCCACCCAAAGGATGGCCTGGCCCAGTCCTGCTGCCAGGCGGCTTTGCTCCTTCCGCCGGCAGAGCGCGATGCCCAGGTCGTCCGTCTTGACGATGATGGCGACGAAACCGTAGACCACGACGGTCATCAAGATGCCGATGGCCGAAAGCACGAGCACTCGGGCGGCAAAGGGCACGGATGCCACGGAGCCGAGGCTGATGGTGACGATCTCCGCCGAGAGCACGAAATCCGTGCGCACGGCGCCGCGTACCTTCTCGGATTCCAGCCGACGCAGATCGGCTTGGGCCAGCATCGGCGCGACCAGCCCCAGGGCGCTGGGATGGGCCGCGGTCTCATGGTGCTTGTGGCGGGACAAGGTGTGAAGCACCTTCTCGAAACCTTCGAAGCAGAGGTAGCCGCCGCCCACCATGAGCAGGGGAACAATCGCCCAAGGCGCGACGGCGCTGATGAGCAGCGCCGCCGGCACCAGGATGGCCTTGTTCACCAGCGATCCTTTGGCCACCGCCCACACCACGGGCAGCTCGCGTTCCGCGCGCACGCCCGAAACCTGTTCGGCATTGAGTGCTAGGTCGTCACCGAGCACGCCGACCGTCTTCTTGGCGGTCACCTTGGTCAGGAGGGCAACGTCGTCCAGGATACTGGCGATATCGTCGAGAAGGGCGAGGAGGTTGGCGCTGGGCATGGGAGTTTCTTTCGCGAGAAGGTTAAGGCATTTTGGAGTCCTCCGCCCAGAGGGTCGATTCGTAGGCGTAAGGAAGGAGCCACGTCCATGCCCAGCCGCACTCGAGGACAGAGCCCAATTCGCACGAGTAGCCTCAATCACTTTCGACCACGATGGGGCCTGCTGTGGGCTGGCACGGTGATACTGGGCATGGGCTGCGGACGTAGCGCTCTGTTGTCCAAGGGCGATGGCGCGAGCGACCGCCGCCGACAGGACGATTCGGGAGCGGCTTCCGACCGCAGGGAGGGACTGCGGCTCGTGGCCGGTCACCTGGGTGGGCCTGGATCGGCCGACGGTATCGGCGCCGCCGCGCGCTTCAATCTGCCGACCGGCATTGCGAGCGATGGAGCCGGCCATCTGTTCATGCTCGACAACCGCACGACGATCCGGAGGGTGGTCACCGCGACCGGCGAGGTCACGACGCTGGCCGGTTCGCCAGGGCAGAAGGGAAGCACGGACGGGATCGGAGCGGCGGCGAGTTTTCTTGAACCGGCTGCTATCGCGAGCGACGGGGCCGGCAACCTCTTCGTGGCGGACACCTACAACAGCACGATCCGGAAGGTAGTCGTCGCGACGGGCGCCGTGACGACACTGGCGGGTTCGGCCAGACAGCGCGGGGATAGCGACGGGACAGGCGCGAGCGCACGCTTCTACTATCCGTCGGGTATCGCCAGCGATGGGACGGGGCGGCTCTTCATCGCGGACTCCTACAACCACACGCTCCGGGCCGTGGTCATCGCCACCGGCGAGGTCACGACGCTGGCAGGTTCGCCCGGCCAATTGGGGAACGCCGACGGGACCGGAGTCGCCGCGCGCTTCAGTATGCCGACCGGCATACTGGCCGACCGGGCCGGCAAGCTCTTCGTCGTAGACTCGCAGAACCGCACGATCCGGCAGGTGGTCATCGCCACCGGCATGGTCACAACCGTCGCTCGCCTGCTCGAATCGGCTGCCCGGGGCGACAAACCGCTGGCCCTGGCGAGCGATGGGGCCGGCAAGCTCTTCGTCGTCATCGCCGGTGAAGGCGGATCCGTCATCCAGAGCGTGGTCATCGCGACGGGCGAGGTCACACGATTCGCAGGCTCACCCGGACAGGCACGGTATCGCGACGATGTTGGCAGCGCCGCGCGCTTCGCCGATCCGAGCGGCATCGCCAGCGACCAGGCGGGCAATCTCTTCATCGCGGACACGAACAACCACACCATCCGCAAGGCGGTCATCGCCACAGGTGCGGTGACCACCTTCGCCGGCTCCGTAATACACGAGGGGAAGGACGACGGGATTGGGACCGTGGCGCGCTTCGATACTTCGCGTGGCGTGGCCAGCGATAAGGCCGGCAACCTCTTCGTCGCGGACACGAACAACCACACGATCCGAAAGGTGGTCGTGGCCAGCGGCGAGGTCACCACCCTCGCGGGCTCACCCGGAGAAAGCGGAAGCCAGGATGGCGCGGGGACCGCGGCACGATTCAGTTACCCGCACGGTATCGCAAGTGACGGAACGGGTGCTCTCTTCGTTGCGGACAGCAACGCCACCATCCGGAAGGTGGAGGTGGCCAGCGGCGAGGTCACCACCCTCGCGGGTTCACCCGGAGAGAGGGGGCATACTGACGGGACAGGCGCAACGGCGCGATTCGATCATCCGCACGAGCTAGCGAGCGACGGGGCCGGCAACCTCTTCGTCGTGGATAGCGAAAACTACACGATCCGAAGGGTGGTCGTGGCAACGGGCACTGTCACGACCCTGGCCGGTTCACCCCGAGTCCAGGCGGGCCGCCGGGACGGCACCGGGGAGGCCGCGCGCTTCGCCCAGCCGAGCGGCTTGGCGACCGACGACGCCGGCAACCTCTTTGTCGCCGATAGCGGCGCGATTCGCCAGGTAGTCATTGCGACCGGCGAAGTCACGACCCTGGTCGGCCTGCCCGTGAGCGATGTTGGAGTGGACGGGGGTGGCTCCGAGATACGCTTCGGCAGCCTCTATGGCATGGCGAGCGACGGGGCCGGCAACCTCTTCGTTGCCGACGGCCAGACGATTCGTAAGGTGGTCGTCGGCACCCGAGCCGTCACCACCGTGGTGGGCTCGCCCAACCTATTGGGGGTCGTCCTCGGGCTGCTTCCGGCGAGATTGGCCTCCCCTCGCGGGCTGGCGTTCGGACCGACCGGCGAGCTGTTCCTCTCGGACATCGGCGAAAACGTCATCCTCGCGGTGAGGTTCTGAATCACCTTGCTCCTACAATGGGGAGCCGCGCGATGACGAAGAGCCTCCAATCGATCGGGATCCCAGCACTCACCACGCCCCACCTGGTGCCCGACCTTGTGGAGAGCCCACGACACCACCTTCTGATTCATCGACTGCTCGTCTGACATGACGGGCCAGCCTATGCCAACCCCGTGCACCAGAGCAACATCCTTGGGCGGGGGCACCGCAGGCCCCTGGGCGACATCGAGAACTGCCCGTCAATCTTCCACCAGCTGCATTCCCGGCATGCAGCGTTCGATGAGCAGCGTCTTCGCCGTTTCCGCTTCTGAACAGAGATGGTCGATCGAAAAACGGAAGCTCCGCTTCTGGCCCCGGCTGACCTTGGTGCCGAGCCTCTCGATGGAACACCTGCACGCTCGCTGCTTGCACGCCAAGCTGACCAATCCATCACCTTGGGTCGCCTTGCCTTGCTCCTCGACGCATTCGGCATCGATCGAGCAGCGCGCCGACTCGATCGAGCGGACAGGTTGCCCGCCTGGCCCCCCTCGTTCCCGTCGACGGACCTCGACTTGTGCCGTGTGGAGGACACACGGCGAGGTAATCATCCCGGCGGGGGCGAAGCTGCCCGCCGCGGGCCGCACCGGATGGATGGCGGCACCCGATCGAGTGGCTTGAGGGCCTGGCTGCCCTCGATTCGCAGCATCGGCCACCGAGACGTCCGGCGACGGGCCTTGCGAAGTAGGAAGGGGCTCCGCGCGCGACGACGGCGCGATGCAAGCCAAGGCGAGGCAGGCGAGCCACAGGAGGCTCATGCGCGCATATTCGACATCGATCCCACAAGCGGCGGCCATCAGGGATGGTCTCACCCAGGGGCCTTCCTACGTCAAGGCCTCCGTGTGATCCACGATGCGCCGGGCGAGGAGCACAACAACCGCCATTTTCAGGATCCCCCCTGCCACGGGGCCCAGCGATCGTCACCGAACTGTCACCGAGGTCGCTGACGTCCTGCAAATCGCCCGCGTGCGCATCCTGCGCTACCTCGCTCGGCGAGGCGTGGTCCACCTGTTGCCCGAGGCCCTCGAGATCAACGACGACTTGGCCGCCCGCGACCCGGTGCTGGCCCAGCTCGCCGCCGCCGCGGTCTCGGGCCTGCCGCCCGCCGGTCCCGAGCTGCGCTGCCGACCACCCGTGCGGCTCGCTCGGACCGACAGCGCGGGCCCCACCCCGATGGGCGCGCTGGTCGTGCAGGAGCTCGGCTTCAACTTGCACGCCGCCAGCGTGGCCGGCGCGGAGGACCACGCCGCGCGCCAGCGTCTGGTCCGCTACGTCCTCCGTCCGCCGCTGGCCAAGGAGCGTCTCACCCTCCTGCCCGACCACCGTGTGCGCCTGGACCTGAAGCGGCCATTTAGGGATGGCACCTACGCGCTCGAGATGGACGTCCTCTCCCTGCTCGCTCGCCTCGCGGCGTCGGTGCCGCCCCCGCGGGCCCACCTGGTCCGCTACAGCGGGGTGCTCGCACCCGCCAGTCCCTGCCGGCCCCTGGTCATCCCGCAGCCCGAGCCGGCACCCGCGGCCACACCCCAGACGCCGGCTGTGCCGTCGGCGCCCACCAAGCCGCCACCCAAGCCGCCCCGCACGGGACCGCGCCGACGCTACTGGCCCTGGGCCGAGCTGATGCGCCTGACTTTGGGTCTGCCCGTCGACACCTGCCCCCATTGCGGGGGACGCATGAAGCTGCGCGCTCTGGTGCGTGACCGCGAGAGCATCGAGCGTTTCCTGCGCCACCAGAACCTGTGGGCCGAGCCCCGCGGCCTGGCGGAGGCACGGCCGCCGCCGTACTACCGCTCGGTCACGCGCCTGCGCCCGAGCCCCCAGGTCGAGCTGTTCGAGTAGGCCGAAGCGAGCCTGCGGGGCACGGGTCTGGCCAGAGCGCGCCCGTTGTGGGCTGGCTTACCAAGATGGGGGGAGAAGGTTCGCCGCCGGGAGGGGCGTCCCCGTCCAGGCGAGCCCTCGGCCGGCACGCCGTCGCCGCCTCCGCCCCCTCCAAGACCCCCTTGTTTCAGTTACGCACTGGATCGGGGAGTCTTGGGCCAGGATGCCGTCATGACAAGCCGTCGCACGACCATCGGGCTCGAATCGGGGGATGTGCGCAAGCTGCAGATCAGGCGTGGCAAACATACATTCCGCCTCGCGATTTACGACGAGAATCCGGCCATGCCTCTAATCCAGGCGATAGTCCGCGAGGCCCAGCGTCGGGCAATTCGGAGGGCGTTGGGCGAAGCGAAATAAGCACGTTCGCATCAGGGGCAGAAACCTCTCCTGGTTCCTGCCCCTCTTTTGTCGTGACGCTGCGCTCCGCGTGGCCAGTCGATTTGAAGATTGCCTGGGCCCAGCAGCCCGTCATTCTTGACTTTTTGCCACCAAGGCGTCTCAGATTCCACCCAATGGCCAGACAAAGCTCGCGATCGTGGAAGACCTTGCCTCTTGATACGATGACGCTCTGCTTAGACGCTGAAAACCCAAGGATAGATGCACAGGAAGGTGCTGGCCAGGAAGCTATTCGTGCCCTGCTCCTGGAGAACGAAGGCGTGCTTGAATTGGCGCAAAGCATCGTAGAAGCGGATGGCCTCCTTGCGGGTGAGCGCATCATCGTCGTCGAAGACGATGAGCAGCATGTTGTGCTGGAAGGGAACAGGCGCGTCTGCGCTTGCCAGCTGCTGCTCGACCCCTCGTTGGCGCCGTTGAGCGTCAGGAAGCGGGTTCCGGGGGCTTCCGACTCCTTGAAAGCAAGCTTGGCTCGAATGTCTTGTGATATCGCGCCATCGCGAGACGCCGCGGAGATCACGATCACGAAGCGCCATACGAGTCCTGGGGTCAAGCAGTGGTCGCCTGTTGCAAAGCAACGCCGCATCGCGCGTCTCATCGCCGCTGGCAAAAACATCGAGCAAATCGCTGAGGGCTTCTCGATGAAAGCCGCCGACGTCCGCAAGCTCGCGCGCGAACACAACCTCCTTGTACGTGCGCGGGGGCTACGATGTTGGTCGCCCAGCGAACGCAAGAAGCTCTCGGATCCGCGGCTCCAGACGAACC
>CAZYFU010000189.1:0-10253 GCA_964647025.1 uncultured Myxococcales bacterium
TCCCGCCACCCGGCCATGGACGTTTTTGAACTTCGCGAAAGGCTGATCGAAGACTTTGGGAGCTACGTTCGTAGCTTCATCCGAGTGCGCGACCCTGAGATCCGGCGTCGCGTCGACGAGGAGCTGGATGGCGGGCTGCTCTGGCCCGAGCCGTTGATCCAGCTCAACCCTGCCTTCGAGGCGGGCGAGCACATCGACGAGCTGGGCCAGCAGGGAGTGCTGCACGAGGGGTGCGACGCCGTTTTCCGTGCGGGCAAGTCGCAAGCCGATCCGCGCGGCAAGCGGTTGCGGTTGCACCGCCACCAGGCGGATGCGGTCCGGCGCGCGAGGACTGGCGAGAGCTACGTCCTGACCACAGGCACCGGCTCGGGCAAGAGCCTGGCCTACATCGTGCCCATCGTGGACCACGTCCTCCGCCATGGGTCGGGGAAGGGCATCCAGGCCATCGTGGTCTACCCCATGAATGCCCTGGCCAACAGCCAGGCCGGTGAGCTGGAGAAGTTCCTCAAGGCGGGCTTCCCGGAGGGCGCGAGCCCGGTCACCTTCGCGCGTTACACCGGGCAGGAATCAGAGGACCAGCGGAACCGAATCATCGCGACCCCGCCGGACATCCTGCTGACCAACTACGTGATGCTGGAGCTGATCCTCACCCGGCCACGCGAGGCCAAGTTGGTCCGGCGGGCGGAGGGCATGCGGTTCTTGGTGTTCGACGAGCTTCACACCTACCGTGGCCGCCAGGGCGCGGATGTCGCCATGCTAGCGCGGCGGGTGCGCGATCGGGTTGGCGACCAGAATCTCCTCTGCGTGGGGACCTCGGCCACCATGTCGAGCCAGGGCACGTTCCAGCAGCAGCAGACCGAGGTTGCGCGCGTCGCCTCCCAGCTCTTCGGCGCCACCGTCAAGCCCGAGAACGTGATCGGCGAAACCCTACGCCGCGCGACCAAGGACAGGAACCTGGAGGAGCCGAGCTTTCGGCAGGAGTTGAGGGGGCGCCTTGCAGATGAGGCTGCTCCGCCGCCGTCTGGCTACAATGCCTTCGTCTCCGATCCGCTCTCCATCTGGATCGAGAGCACCCTCGGCGTGCGATGGAGCGAGGAATCCAAACGCCTGGTGCGGGCAAAACCGCTTCGCATCGGCGGCACGGACGGCGCTTGCGCAGTACTCTCGGCTTTTACGGGCGTTCCGCGCCCCCGGTGCGAGTCCGCGATCAAGCGGGCGCTCCTCACCGGGTACGGTACCCCTGACCCCACGACCGGGTTCCCGGTCTTCGCGTTCCGCCTGCACCAGTTCATCAGCAAAGGCGACACCGTCTACGCTTCCATCGAGGCCGAAGACCGGCGCCACATCACCTTCCAGCGCCAGAAGTTCGTGCCCGGCGATCGCGGGCGTCGCCTCCTGCCGCTGGCCTTCTGCCGGGAGTGCGGCCAGGAATACTACGTCGTCAAACGAACGGCCGGCGAGGGCGGTGTCGATGTCTTCGAGCCGCGCGAGCTGCTCGACAACCGCTCGGACGGCGCTGGCTACCTCTACGTCAGCACGACGGATCCCTGGCCCGAGCTGCAAGAGGACATGCTCGACCGCGTGCCCGAGGACTGGCTGGACAAGAACGAGAACCGGATGCGTCTTCGTGATTCTCGCGACGACGATCTGCCTATTCCATGTTCTGTCGGCCCGGATGCCCGCCCGGGACCCTCCGGCATCCGGTGCCATTTCATCCCCGGGGTATTCCGCTTCTGCCTGGCATGCGGAGTCTCGTACAGCAGCCGCCAGCGCTCCGAGTTCGGCAAGCTGACAGTGCTCGGCTCGGAAGGCCGGAGCACCGCCACGACCGTCCTCACCCTCGCCGCGATCCGTCGACTCAAGCAGGACAAGAACCTGCCCAAGCACGCGAAGAAGCTGCTCAGCTTCACCGACAACCGACAGGATGCGTCCTTGCAGGCGGGCCACTTCAACGACTTCGTCGAAATCGGCCTGCTTCGCTCGGCGTTGTACCTGGCATGCCGGCGTGCCGGTGGCCTCACCCACGAGGTGCTCACCGAGCGCGTCTTCGAGGCGTTGAATCTGCCGCTCTCCCTCTACGCCGTGGACCCGGACGTCCGCTACCAGGCCAAGGCAGACACCGAGCGTGCTCTGAAGGATGTCCTCGGCTATCGCCTCTACCGCGACTTGCGCCGAGGCTGGCGCGTGACCTCGCCCAACCTTGAGCAGTGCGGGTTGCTGGAGATCGCCTACAACTCGCTCCCCGAGCTGTGCGCCGATTCGTCCGTCTGGGCGACCCTGCACCCGACCCTGGCCGGCGCGCGCCCCGAGACCCGCATGGCGATCGCCCAGGTGCTCCTGGACTACATGCGCCGCGAGCTGGCCATCAAGGTCGACTACCTGAACGAGAACACGCAGGACCGCCTGCGCCAGCAGAGCAGCCAGAAGCTGCGCGAGCCTTGGGGCATCGACGAGAACGAGCGCCTCGAACGTGCCTCGGTCAGCTTCCCCCGCGCGCGCCAGCCGAAGGAACGCCGCGAAAACGTCTTCCTCTCCCCGCGTGGCAGCTTTGGTCAGTATCTCGGACGGACCGGAACCTTCCCCGATTGGACCGGCGGCAAGCTCGACAGCGGCGAGCGCCAAACCATCATCGAGGATCTGCTCAAGGCACTTCGCGTGGCCGGCCTGGCTGAGATCGTGGTTCAGGAGAAGGGGGAAGCCCCTGGCTACCAGGTTCCTGCATCGGCGTTTCGCTGGGTGGCCGGCGACGCCAGCACGGTCCGGCTCGATCCACTTCGCGTGCCTCGACCACCCAAGGACGGGGCGCACGCCAACCCCTTCTTCATCGCGTTCTACGGCGGGGACGCCCTCGACGCCGTCGGCCTGCAGGCGCGCGAGCACACTGCCCAGGTCGCCTCCGAGAAGCGCCAGGAGCGGGAGCACGAATTCCGCCAGGCCAACCTGCCCATCCTCTATTGCTCACCCACGATGGAGCTTGGCGTGGACATCTCCGAGCTGAACGTCGTGAACCTACGCAACATCCCGCCCACGCCCGCCAACTACGCCCAGCGCAGCGGTCGCGCCGGCCGCAGCGGGCAGCCGGCCCTGGTCTTCTCGTACTGCTCGACCTCCAGCCATCACGACCAGTACTTCTTCAAGCGTCCCGAGGCCATGGTCCATGGTGCGGTCGCGCCGCCGCGTCTCGATCTTGGGAACGAAGACCTCGTCAAGTCCCACATCCACGCCATTTGGCTGGCCGAGACCGGCAAGGATCTGGGCAAGTCGCTCAAGGACATCCTAGAGGTGCAGGGAGAGAGCCCAACCCTGGCCGTCCAGGACGAAGTACGCCGCAGCATGGAGCACGGGCCCTACGTCGAACGAGCCCGTCAGCGTACCGCGTGCGTGCTCACCAGCGTGGACAGCGTTCTCCGGGCGTCGGACTGGTACACCCCGACCTGGGTCGATGACGTCCTCGCGCACGCCCTCGACGAATTCGACCGCTCCTGTGAACGCTGGCGTACCCTGTTCCGCGCCGCCCGCAGCCAGAGCGATCTCCAGAACCGCATCATCAGCGACGTGTCCCGGAGCGCGGCCGACAAGGACGAGGCCCGTCGCCTACGCCGCGAAGCCGAGGCCCAGATCGAGCTGCTCACCGAGGTGGACAGCCTGGCCCAATCCGATTTCTACAGCTATCGCTACTTCGCCAGCGAAGGCTTCCTGCCGGGCTACAACTTCCCGCGCCTGCCGCTGTCGGCCTACCTGCCTGGCCGGCAGGTGCGCACCCCCAAGGGCAAGGCCGACAACTACCTCTCTCGCCCGCGGTTTCTTGCCATCTCCGAGTTCGGCCCGCGTGCCATCGTGTACCACGAGGGCTCTCGCTACATCATCAACAAGGTCATCTTCAGCAGCCGCGAATCCGGCGAGCTGTCGACCGGCGAGGCAAAGCAGTGCAAGGAGTGCGGCTACCTCCATCCAGTGTTGACCGCGCCCGGCCCCGACCGTTGCGAATACTGCAATGCCGAGCTGCCCATGTCCTGGCGCAGCCTGTTTCGCCTGCAGAACGTCTCGACCCGTCGACGGGATCGTATCAACTCCGACGAGGAAGAGCGCTTGCGCATGGGTTACGACCTGCGCACCGCGGTTCGCTTCGAGCATCGCGATGGCGGTCTGCGCGCGCAAGTCGCCGAGGTCTTTCGGGGCGAGGAGAAGCTGGCAACCCTGACCTACGGCCACGCCGCCATCATCTGGCGCATCAACCTGGGCTGGAAACGGCGGCGGAACAAGGAAGATCTGGGGTTCATCCTCGACGAAGAGCGTGGGTACTGGGCCAAGAACGAGCTGGACGACGAGGACACCGAAGACGCCCTGAGCGGCAGCCGCAAGCGGGTCGTGCCCTACGTCGAGGACCGGCGCAACTGCCTTCTCTTCCGTCCCGAGCAGTCCCTTGACCTGGGCGTGATGGCTTCCCTCCAGGCGGCCCTCAAGAACGCCATCCAGGTCGAGTACCAACTAGAAGAGTCAGAACTGGCGGCCGAGCCGATGCCGACCTATGCCGATCGCCGGCTGCTCCTCTTCTACGAGGCCGCCGAGGGGGGCGCGGGCGTGCTCCGTCGCCTCGTCGACGACAGCGCGGCCTTCGGCGACGTCTGCAAGCAAGCCCTTTCGCTCCTGCACTTCGATCCCACCTCACTGGCCGACCTTCGCCGTGCGCTCAATGCCCGCGAGGACTGCGAAGCCGCCTGTTACGACTGCCTGATGAGCTACGGCAACCAGGGCGACCACGAGATTCTCGACCGCGCCCTCGTCCGGGAACGTCTCTCGCTCCTCTCGACGGCAACGGTGCGCGCGGCCCCTGGAGCCGTCCCACGCGCGGATCATCTCCAAACCCTGATCAACCTCGCCGAGTCCGAGCTGGAACGAAGGTGGCTCCACCACCTGGAAGCGAACAACTTGCGTCTCCCTTCTGCCGCCCAGAAGTTGATGGAGTCATGCCAGACCCGTCCCGACTTCCTTTACGAGGCCGACCGCGTCGCCATCTACGTCGACGGCCCGGTTCATGACTTCCCAGAGCGCTCCAACCGGGATCTCCAGCAAGAAGAGGCCCTGCTCGATGCTGGTTGGCAGGCGATCCGCTTCTCCCACCAAGACGATTGGCCCGCGAAGTTCGCGCAATTTCCGTCTATCTTCGGCAAGTCATCATGAGCTTCGCCCCTGGTGCCTTGGTTCGTGCCCGCGGCCGTGAGTGGGTCGTCCTGCCCGAGTCCGAGAAAGAGCTGCTCGTCCTACGCCCTTTGGGCGGCACGGACGAAGAGATCGCCGGCGTCTTCCTTCCCCTCGAATCCGTCGAGCCCGCCACGTTCCCGCCGCCCAGCCGGGACCTCCTCGGCGATCATGCCTCGTGCCGCATGCTGCGCGATGCGGTTCGTCTTGGCTTCCGTTCCAGCAGCGGTCCCTTCCGTTCCTTCGCCCAGCTCGCCGTCGAGCCGCGACCCTACCAGCTCGTCCCCCTGCTCATGGCGATGCGCCAGGACATCGTCCGCCTGCTCATCGCGGACGACGTGGGCATCGGCAAGACCATCGAGGCGGGCCTCATCGCCCGCGAGCTTCTCGACCGCGGCGAGGCCAAGCGCCTGGCCGTGCTCTGCCCCCCGCCGCTCGCCGAGCAATGGCAGCTAGAGCTGAGCCGCAAGTTCCACATCGAGACCGAGCTGGTCCTGGCCAGCACCGCCCCACGGCTGGAACGGCACTGCGGAGTCGGCCAGTCCCTCTTCGAGCTGTACAAGTACGTGGTCGTCTCGACCGACTTCATCAAGAGCGACCGGCGCCGCGACGACTTCCTGCGTGCCTGCCCCGACCTCGTCATCGTCGATGAGGCCCACACCTGCGCCTTCGACGGCGGCACTGGCACCGGGCGCCACCAACGGCACCAGCTCTTGAAGGGGCTCGCGGCCGACGCGAACCGGCACCTCATCCTGGTTACCGCAACGCCTCACAGCGGCAAGGAATCAGCATTTCGCTCCCTGCTCGCCCTGCTGCGTCCGGAATTCGCTGCTCTGCCGGAGACCCTGGCCGGCGAGGAGAACGAGAGGCAGCGTCGCGAGCTCGCCCAGTACGTGGTCCAGCGCCGCCGAGGTGATCTCAAGCAGTACCTCGACACCGCGACGCCCTTCCCCGAGCGCGAGGAGAAGGAGGACACCTACGATCTCTCGCCCGAGTACCGCGCTCTCTTCAAGCGTGTCCTCGCCTTCGCCCGCGAGACCATCCGGAGTGCCGACGATGGTACGCAACGGCAGCGGATACGGTGGTGGGCAGCGCTGGGCCTGCTGCGCTCGCTCGCCTCCAGCCCGGCCGCCGCTGCCAAGACCTTGCGCAATCGCGCCGACGAGGAAGGCGTCGAATCGAGCGAGGCCGCTGACGAGATCGGCCGCCGCACCATCATGGACCAGGAGGGCGACGAAGCTTTCGAGGTGGATATCGCTCCAGGAAGCCAGACCGAGGAGGACGGCCCCGAAACGGAGACCCGGAAACAGCTTCTCTCCATGGCCGAGGCCGCGGACGCCCTACGGGGCGCCAAGGACGAAAAGCTGAAGCGCGTCGCGCACCTGCTCAAGAAGCTCGTGCTGGACGATGGCTACAGCCCCATCGTTTTCTGCCGGTTCATTCCCACGGCTGGGTACGTGACCGAGTATCTGCGCAAGCACCTCAAGGGTGTCGCCGTCGAGGCCGTCACCGGCGAGCTTCCACCGGCCGACCGCGAACAGCGCGTGCTTCAGCTCGCCCACGCTGCCAAGCGCGTGCTCGTCGCCACCGACTGCCTCAGCGAGGGCATCAACCTGCAAGAGCACTTCGATGCCGTGGTCCACTACGACCTGGCCTGGAATCCGACCCGCCACGAGCAGCGAGAGGGCCGCGTCGACCGCTATGGCCAGGATCGCAAGGTTGTCCGCGTGCTCACCTATTACGGCAAGGACAACCACATCGACGGAATCGTGCTCGACGTTCTGCTTCGCAAGCACAAGTCTATCCGCACCGCGCTCGGTATCTCCGTGCCCGTTCCCGGCGCGCCGAATGAAGTGCTGGAGGCGGTCTTCCAGGGGCTTTTCGCACCCCAGCACGACCAACTCGACCTCTTCGGCAGCGACCCCGTGCAACTCTCCCTGTTCGCCGATACCGTCGTCTTCCCCCAGCGCAAGACCGTGCATGAGGAGTGGGAGGCCGTCGCCGGCCGCGAGAAGCGGTCGCAGACCATGTACAAGCAGGGCACGATCAAGGTCGACGACGTCGCCCGTGAGCTGGCCGCCATCAAGAGCGCCATCGGTTCCAGCACCGACGTCGCTCGCTTCGTCGGCGACGTCCTACGTAGCCACGGCGCGACCGTGGCGAGCAAGGACGGCACGATCGATGTTGGGCTAAAGGGTGCGCCGCTGGCGATTCGCGAGGCTCTTGGCGAAGAGAAGGGGTTCAAGGCCCGCTTCGAGCTGCCCATTCCCGAGGGAGTCATCCACCTCCAGCGCACGCATCCAATGGTCGAGCGTCTGGCCAGTCACGTGCTCAGCGCTGCCCTCGATACGCAGGGTGGCGCGGCCATTGCCCAACGCTCGGGGGTCATCGAGACCAAGGCGGTGGCCAAACGCACGACCGTGCTCCTGGTTCGCTTGCGCTTCCACATCCTGACCAAACGGGGAACCGAGGAATGGCCCCTGCTCGCCGAGGACTGCCTGGTCCTCGGCTTCCGAGGCGCCGCCCAGTCCGCGGAGTGGTTGCCCCAGGCCGATGCTGAAGCCCTGCTGACAGCCGCCCCGTCTGGCAACGTCAACCCCGATCGCGCCCGCGACTTCCTTCGCCGTGCCCTCGATGACACCGCGCTGGCCGTGATCAAGCCTCACCTCAAGGAAATGGCGAATGCCCGCGGCGCCGAGCTGCTCGACGCCCACCAGCGCGTGCGCGAGGCCGCGCGCGCCCGTGGCACCAGCCATCGCATCCAGGCCGCGGGCGAGCCTGACCTGCTTGGTCTCTTCGTACTGCTTCCGGCCGTCTCCTGACCACCATGCGCATCGCCGACCGCTTCAGCACCATCACCGTTGAGGGCGCGATCCTGCCCCCGGACCTGCTCAAGCGGGTCGCCGAAAACGCCCGCGACCTCGATGGGCTATCTGCCGAGAGCTACATGCTGCCCGGCGAGAAGCTGAACGAGGTCATCAGCCGCGCCTGGTCGCGCGCCCGCGCCCTGTGGGCCAACTTCCGCGACGCCAAGGATCGCCTGCCCACCACCGATGACGGCGCCCGGCTGGTCCGCGAGAAGTGGCTCCTTCCCCTGTTCAAAGAGCTGGACTACGGCCTTCTGCCAACCGTCCAGCCCTACGTCTTCGACGAGAAGGTCTACCCGGTCTCGCACGAGCAATATTCGACGCTGATCCACCTCGTCGGCTTCCGCCAGGAGCTGGACAAACCCGCCCCCACCGTGCCCGACGGTCCCAAGATGCGACCGCACGGCCTCGTGCAAGAGCTGCTCAATCGCTCGAAGGCGCACCTGTGGGCGTTCGTCTCGAACGGTCTCCAGCTCCGCATCCTGCGCGACAACGCTGCCCTGACCCGCCAGTCGTTCGTCGAGTTCGACCTCGAAGCCATGCTACGCGACGAGGTCTACCCGGACTTCGTCCTCTTCTGGATGCTGTGCCACGCCTCGCGGGTGCGCGCCGAGCGACCCGAGGAGTGCTGGCTGGAGAAGTGGTCGAAGGCCGCCCAGGCCCTGGGCACCCGCGCGCTCGACCAGCTCCGCGACGGCGTCGAGCAAGCCATTACCGTCCTCGGCCAGGGCTTCCTGCAGCACCCCGCCAATCGCGAGCTGAGCGCTGCCCTGGAAAGCGGTGCCCTGCCGCGCGAGGACTACTACCGGCAGCTCCTGCGCCTGGTCTATCGCCTGATCTTCCTGTGCGTCGCCGAGGACCGCGACCTGCTCCTGATGCCCTCGGCTCCACCCGAGGCCAAGGCGCGCTTCCGGCGCTTCTATTCCACCCAGCGCCTGCGCGGCATCGCACGCACCGTGCGCGGCACGCCCCACGGCGATCTCTGGCAGGCCCTGGTCCTGGTCATGGCCCGACTCGGCCACGACGAAGGCTGTTCCGAGCTTGGCCTGCCCACCCTGGGCAGCTTCCTGTGGTCGCCGGCCGCGCTCGGCATCCTGCACTCCTGCCAGATCGCGAACCGCGCCTTCCTCAACGCCATCCGCGCCCTGGACCACACCGAGGACCACGGCATCCGTCGCTTCGTCGACTACCGCAACCTCGGCGCCGAGGAGTTGGGCAGCATCTACGAATCCCTCCTGGAGCTGCATCCCGACGTCGACGTGCGCGTAGGCGCCTTCTCGCTCCGCGTGGCCAGCGGCAACGAGCGCAAGAGCACCGGCAGCTACTACACTCCCACCAGCCTGGTCACCTGCCTGCTCGATTCCGCCCTCGACCCCGTGCTCGACGAGGCCAGCCACAAGCCCGCGCCCGAGGCCGCCATCCTCGGCCTCAAGGTCGTGGATCCCGCCTGCGGTTCGGGCCACTTCCTCATCGCCGCCGCCCATCGCATCGCCAAGCGTCTGGCCTTCGTCCGCACCGGCGACGAGGAGCCGAGCCCCGCGGACGTCCGCCACGCCTTGCGCGACGTGATCGGCCACTGCATCCACGGCGTGGACATCAATGAGATGGCCGTCGAGCTGTGCAAGGTCAGCCTGTGGATGGAGGCCCTGGAGCCCGGCAAGCCACTCAGCTTCCTCGATTCCAAGATCCGCGTCGGCAACGCGCTCATCGGCACCACCCCGGCCCTGGTCGCCAAGGGCATCCCCGAGGACGCCTTCCAGGCCATCGAGGGTGACGACAAGAAGATCGTCAGCCAGCTCAGGAAGCGGAACAAGGCCGAGTTGGGCGGCCAGACCGACATGTTCGTCGAAGGCACGACCGTACGGCCGGCCAAGGTCCTGTCCCAGGAAGCTGCGCAGGTCGATTCGCTGCCAGATGACTCGATCCAAGGCATCCACGCCAAGGAGCAGGCCTACCAAGTCTTCGAGCACTCCGCTGCCTTCGGTCACGCCAGGGCGGTTGCTGACGCCTGGTGCGCCGCCTTCGTCTGGAAGAAGACCACGCCCGAGGCCATCACCACCGACACCATCCGCAAGCTGTCCGCAGACCCGAACGCCTTGCCGCCCGCCATGCGAGCCGAGGTCGAGCGCCTCGCCGGCCAGTACAAGTTCTTCCACTGGCACCTCGGCTTTCCCCACGTCTTCCGCT
>CAZYFU010000190.1:0-10030 GCA_964647025.1 uncultured Myxococcales bacterium
TTGTCGAAGGTATCGGGCGTGTTGGCGTCGTTGTTGTAGCCGCCGATGCGAATCACCATCGGCTTGAGCGCCGCCACTTGGGCTTCGGTGCCTGAGATCAAGGCGCCCCAGGTGGGCGACCACTGCCAATAGCTGGTGCCGATGCCCAAGGTTGCGCGCGGCGTGCGGAAGGTGGCCCCGGCCGACACCACGATCGATCCGGAGACCGGAGGCGGCAAGTCCGGCGTCGAATCGGCCACGCTGGCGTCCGCGGTCGCGGCGTCCTGATGCAGTACGGACGACGAAGCGCATGATCCGCCGAGGACCGTCAGCAAAGAGAGTCGAATGGCCAAGCCTGGGGAGAAGGCGATGTGCATGCCCATTACTATGATCCGGGCAAGCCCGACCTCTTCGCGTTTTGTTGGAAATCGCGGCGCTGTGCCGCCGCCGGCAGCCAACGGGCGCCGTTCGGCTATCGACGACGCCCCAGCTTGAGCTCCAGCAAGCGTCGGTATGCTGGCCACAGCAGATACGCAGCCGCCGCGGTCACCGCGCCCAAGGTGTCGGCCACCCAGTCGAACACATCGGAGCTGCGTCCGGGCGTGAAGTGCTGATGGATCTCGTCGCTGGCGCCAAAGAGCGAAACGAGCGCGGTGGCGATGAGCGCTCGCGGCCACGGACGCCGTGCTCCCAGCGCCCGAATGATGGCAGTCCCGAGCAGGCCGAAGGCCAGGAAGTGCACCAGCTTGTCGCCGTTCCAAAGCTCGGCCGGCATCGCAACGGCGGCGTGCGACGACTGGGCCACGATGGCCAGGGCAAAGGCCACCGGCCAAAGCCATGCGGACGTGGGGCGTGTCTGCCCGGACACGGCGGGCTCAGCCGGGACGATCCTTGCCACGCGCCGCCGCCATCTCGGCGATCTTCTCGATGAGCTGGGGATAGAGGTCGCCGCCCTCCTCGGCCGCCCAGGCCAGATCCTCACCGTCGGCCAGGTAGGGGTTGGGATTCGCCTCGACCACGTAGATCTCTCCGTCGTGCGCCAATCGCACGTCGATGCGACCGTAGTCGCGCAGACCGGCCGCCTTGTACGTGCGGACCGCGACGTCGGCCAGCCTGTCACGCTGCTCTTTGGTGAGGTTGTCGGCGATGCAGTTCTCGATGCCGCGGGACTCCCGGTACTTGTGGCTCCACTTGGCCTTGAACGTGGCGATCCGGCTCTCTTCGCTGGTGTCCTGCGCGAACACCATCTCGATGGGCGGCAGGGCGCGAGGCGGGTCGTTGCCGATCACGCCGACGTAGAGCTCGCGGCCCGCGATGAACTCCTCGACGATGGCGTCGGTGTTGAGCCGGGCATGGATGAAGCTGACCCGATCGGCCAAGGCGACGTCGTCGCGCACCACCGAGCGCTGCGCAATGCCGACCGAGGCGTCCTCGTCGATCGGTTTCACGATCAAGGGGAATCGCACGTCACTCGGGCGCTGCGTGGGCTGCCCGCGCGGGCAGACGAAGAAGTGCGGGATGCGCAGCCCCTGGTACGCCAGCACCATCTTGGTGAGGGCCTTGTTCCGCGCCAGCATCAACCCCGCGGCCGAGGCTCCCGTGTAGGGTATTCCCAGCATCTCGAGCAGGGCCGACACGGCGTAGTCCAGCGCGGACAAGTTGCGAAAGCGCTCGGTCAGGTTGAAGACCACGTCGGCCGGCTCGGCCCGCACGCCCGCGACCAGGGCTTCGAGATCGGCGCGAAAACCGAACAGGCGCACTTCATGGCCCAAGCTCTTGAGAGCACGAGCCACGTCGAATTCAGCCTCGTCGCTGGATTCGAGCTGACGGGAGTAATCCTGCCCTTCGGGGGGATCCATGTCCGTGTCGAACAAAATGAGTATACGCATGGCAATCCGTGGATTGGCTGACAACCTGAGCGACGACCGCCCTACGAGGATTACCACACGAGCGGCGTGACTGGGTCAAGTCGTTGCGTCGCCAGGACGGATCCGCCCGGGTCGTCCTCAGCCGCGCTCCGTCCGCGATACGTCGATCCTACATCTGCTCGGGCGCTGCGATGCCCAGCGCATCGAGCCCTCGGGCCAACACGCGCGCGGCCAGTAGCGAGAGCGCGAGGCGCGCATTGCGGGTCGGGCCCTCGGCCTTGAGCACCGGGCACTTCTCGTAGAAACCGGTGAACGCGGTGGCGACGTCGTACAGGTATGCGCAAAGCCGATGCGGCTGCAGCGTGTCCGCGGTGCGCTCGATGATCGTCCCGAAGGGCAGCAGCGCCAGCGCCAAGGCTCGCTCTTCCGGGGCCTCGACCCTGGGCACGGCCGACACCGCGTCGCTGGCGATGCCGCCCTTGCGGAGGATCGACCGAATGCGCGCGTGCGCGTACATGAGGTAGGGGGCCGTGTTGCCGTCGAACGCCAGCATGCGGCTCCACTCGAACACGTAGTCCTTGATGCGATCGTTGGCCAGGTCGGCGTACTTGACCGCGCCGATGCCCACCGCCTCGGCCACGCGCGCCTTCGACTGCTCGTCGAGCTCCGTGATCTTCTCGGTGACGATCTTGGTGGCGCGCTCCACTGCCTCGTCGAGCAGGGCGCCCAGGCTCAGCGCCTCCCCGGCGCGCGACTTCAACATCTTCTTGTCCGCGCCCAGGATGGCGCCGAACGCCACGTGATCCAGGCGAACCTCGGGGCCGGCGAAGCCAGCAGCCTGCGCGGCCGCGAACACCATGCCGAGGTGTTGCGCTTGCGGCGCCCCCACCACGTAGATGACCCAGCTCGCGCCCAGCTTCTGCACGCGCCGGCGCAGCGCCGCGAGATCGGTGGTCGCATAGCCGTATCCACCGTCCTGCTTGCGCACGATGAGCGGCACCAGCTCGCCCTCGCGGCCGGTGAAGCCGGGCAGAAAGACGCAGATCGCGCCCTCGCTCTCCTTGGCCAAGCCCCGCTCGAGCAGCTCCTCGACCAGGCCGGGCAGATCGTCGTTGTACGTGCTCTCGCCGGCCACGTGCTCGGGCCGCAAGGTGACGCCCAAGCGCTGGTAGTACCCCGAGAAGTGCTCCATGGAGATGTCGACCAGGCGCCGCCACAGCGCCAGCGTCTCGGCGTCCCCGCCTTGCAGCGAGACCACGCGCTTGCGCGCCCGCTCGGCGAAGGCGGGATCGCTGTCGAACTTGGCCCGCGCCGCTTTGTAGAAGGCGGCCAGCTCGCGCACGCTCGCCTCCCCGCCCGCGGCCTGCTCGTCGAGCAATTGTTCGATCAACATGCCGAAGGGCGTGCCCCAGTCACCGATGTGGTTTTGGCGAATGACCTTGTGGCCGAGCAGCTCGAGCACGCGCGCCAGCGCATCGCCGATGATGGTGCTGCGCAGGTGGCCCACGTGCATCTGCTTGGCCACGTTGGGCGCCGAGTAGTCGATGACCACGGTACGCGGCGTGGCCAGCGGCACGCCCAAGCGCGGGTCTTGCGCCATGGCGGCGAGCGCGGCGTCGAGGTGCTGATTGCCGAGCGTCAGGTTGATGAAGCCCGGCCCCGACACCTCGGCGCGGGCCACCAGATCGTCAATCGGCAGCTTGGCCACGATGGCCGTGGCCACCTCGCGCGGGTTCTTCTTCAGCTTGCGCGCCAGCCCAAGCGCCACATCGGCCTGATAGTCGGCGTGCTGCGAGCGGTGCAAGGCAGCGTCGGCACCGTCGGCCAGCTCGCCAAAGGCGGCGCGCACGGCGGCATCCACACGGGAACGGAGGGGAATCAGCGGATCGGTCATGAGGATTCGCAGCGTAGCATGTTCGAGGGTGCTCGCAGGCCCCTGCCGCGGGCTTTGCGGCCTGTCCGCCCCACCCTCGGGCGTCGCAAGCACATTCCTTTGCACAACCGAGCGCGGCCGGGCAGTAGTGGCCATGAGACCACGTGCACTCTCGATCGCAGGTATCTTCGTGACTGCCCAGGCCATTTTGGGCGTGGCATGCAGCTCGGACGGCACGCCCACGGCGTCCACGTCGACGACCGGCGGCTCGGCCTCGGGCGGGACTGCCATCGCGGGCAGCTCGGGCGCCAGTGGAGGAGCCGGCAAGCCGGGCACGGGCGGGGGTGCAGGCGGGCCCGGGGGCGGCTTGGGTGGAATCGCCGGAAGCCTGGCGACTGGCGGCTCCGCGGGATCGATGGCCGGGGGCACCAAGGAAACCGGAGGCCGCACGGGCTCGGGCGGGGTGGTGGGTGCCACGGGCGGGATCGGCTCTGGCGGTCGCGGCGGCGCAGGCGGCACCGGCGTCCCCCCCGCCACCGGAGGCCAGGGAGCCGGTGGCCAGACCGGTGCTGGCGGCTCGATCACGTGCGCCACGCCCGCACCCACGGGCACGGGCTACACGGTCGAGAAGAACGGGGTCACCTTCACCGTGGGCTCGGGCAAGATGAAGGTCCAGGTTTGCGCGGACGACACCATCCGCGTCCAGTACGGAAGCACGTCGACACTGCCCACCAAGGCATCGCTCTCGATCAGCAATGCCTTCGAGCCCCCACCCGCCTTCTGCGTGACCGAAGCCGCCGGCGCGCTCACCATCACCACCAGCCGGCTCAAGGTGAAGGTCAACCAAAGCACCGGCCTGGTCAGCTACTTCGACCTCGATGACAAGGCCATCGTGGCGGAGACCAAGAAGTCCTCCACCGCCGCCACGGTCCAGGGCACGAGCACCTTCAAGATCGACACCGCGTTCACCTCGACCGCGGACGAGGGGATCTTCGGGCTCGGCCAGCGCCAGGACGGCAACATGAACATGAAGGGAAAGACGTCGCGCCTGTACAACGACAACTCGTGGATCCACATCTCGGTCATGGTCTCCAGCAAAGGCTACGGTCTTTTCTGGGACAACTACTCGACGTCGAACTTCAGCAGCACGAGCACCGCGACCACCTTCTCGTCCGAAGCCGGCGAGGGCGTGGACTATTACTTCTTCTACGGCCCCACCCTGGACGAGGTCGTCGCTGCCTACCGCAACGCCACCGGCGGGGCGCCGCTGTTCCCCAAGTGGGCCTACGGCCTCTTCCACTCCAAGGACAAGTACGGAAGTCAGAAGGAGATCCTGGCGGTCAAGGACGGCTATCGCAACGCCAAGATCCCCATCGACTGCATCGTGCAGGACTGGGACTACTGGTCGCCCGCGGGCTGGGGTTCGCACGTCATGGATCCCTCGCGCTACCCCGATCCCAAGGCGATGCTCGAGCAGTTCCACGCGGCCAACATCCACGGGATGATCTCGATCTGGCCGGTCTTCCAGGACAAGAACAATCCCAACTTCGACGAGCTCGACAAGGCCGGCTTTCTGCTCGACAAGGGCGGAAGCAGCGGGCACCAGTTCTTCGACACCTACGACCCCGAGGCGCAGAAGATGTTCTGGCGGCAGCAGAACGAGCAATTGGTCTCGAAGTACGGTTGGGACGGCATCTGGGCCGACAACACCGAGCCGCAGGACTATCCCGCGGGCACCATCAACCGGGCGACGGCCAACACCGCTCTCGGCAAGATGGCTCTGGTCGTCAACGCCTTCCCCATCGGACACGCCAAGTCGCTGTACGAGGGGTGGCGCTCGACCGGGCCCAAGGAAAAACGCATCTACGTCCTCACCCGCAGCGCCACGGCGGGGCAGCAGCGCTATGGGACCTCCATGTGGTCCGGCGACATCAACTGCGATTTCCCGACCTATGCCAAGCAGATCCCCGCGGGACTGAACTTCATGGCGACTGGCTTCCCCTACTGGACCACCGACATCGGCGGCTACTGGGGACACGAAGGACGCATCGACTGGACCACGGCGGCAAGCAACGAGATGTTCACGCGCTGGTTCCAGTACGGCACCTTCAGCCCGATCTTCCGCGTGCACGGCGGCGGCTCGCGCGAGCTATACGGCAACCAATGGAGCGCGACCACCAAGGCGAACCTGCTCAAGTTCGACAACCTTCGCTACCGCCTGATGCCGTACATCTACTCGCTGGCCTGGAAGGTCACCAGCGAGGGCTCAACCATCATGCGTCCGCTGGTCTTCGACTACCAGACCGACGCCAACGTGTTCGACATCAAGGACCAGTTCCTATTCGGGCCTGCCCTGCTCGTGAACCCGGTCACCGCGGCAGGCGTGACCAGCCGTTCGGTCTACCTGCCCAAGGGGACCTGGTACGACTTCTGGACCGGCGCGACCAAGGAGGGCGGCGGCAAGAGCACCATGGATGCTCCGCTCAGCTCGATTCCGATCCTGGTCAAGGCGGGCTCGATCGTTCCCATGGGCCCGATGATCCAGTACGCCACCGAGAGCATCGATCCGTTGGAGATCCGTATCTACAAGGGCAAGAACGGGTCCTTCACTCTGTACGACGACGCGGGCGACGGCTACGACTACGAGACCGGCGCGTACGCGACGATTGAGCTCGCCTGGGACGATGCCAGCCAGAAGCTGAGCATCGGCGCGCGCAAGGGCAGCTACCCCGACATGCCGGCCACCCGGACCTTCAACATCGTCTGGGTGGGGGCCGACCACGGCACTGGCCTCGACGTAACCGCGACGCCCGACCAGGTGGTCGAGTACGACGGCAGCGCCGTGACGGTCTCGCCGAAGTAGCGGCCCGCGCACGAGGCACGGCCTGGAGAAACCTCCCCCTCAGAAACTGCACGTGGCCGCGCAACTGCCCGACGGTTTCTTGCCCGTCATCGCCGTGTAGTGGGCACTGACCTGCGATTGGGTCAGCAGGAAATCGTAGAAGGCCACCTTTCCGATGGCCCCCGGGAACCAAGTGTCTTTGGCCATGGTGCCCACGTTGACGGCGCTGCTGTTGGCCTTCGGAACGACCTTGTATTGACTGAAGCAGCCCGTCTCGCCATGGGAGGCTTGCGACCATTTGACTCCATTGACCCATATGTCGACGGAGCCGGGGTAACTGGAGGCATTCTGACAGGCCGAGGGCTGTGACTCCATCGTGTATTGGCCGACCACGTGATACCACTGGCCCTCCACGATGCTCCCGCAGCTCGCCTGCCAATAGGCTCCCGAGCCCATCCCCGCCGTGGGATTGAAGACGTAGGCAGAGATGCGGTTGCAGCGATTCTCGGGGTTCGTGGTGGAATACATCCGCGCCAGCCACTCGCAAGTCGGCGAGAAGCTGTCACACTTGCCCAGCCAATTGACATAGCCGCTGTTGGCGTTCGGAAACTGCAGGACATCGGGCCGAATCCAGGCCTCCCAGGTCAAGTTGCCCGTGGTGGGAATGGAAAAGGCGGCACTCGATGGAATCGTGAGGAACTGACTCGAGCCGTTGAAGTCGGCGGCCTGATCTCCGTTGGGCAACGTGGCCGAGTTGGTGCTGCCGCCTTCATACGAACCGGCGTGACCGTTGCCGGTCAAGTCCGGTTCGCTCCCCGATAGCCTGCTCATCGCCAGGTATGCGACGGGCCTGTCACACAGGATCACCTCGTCGTAGGCCAGCGAGCTCGAGCTACAGTCCAGCGCTCCACCTGCGCCGGATGCGCCCCCTTGGGTGGATGTCCCTCCGGCGCCAGTTACGCCTCCGCTGCCGCGTCCACCTGCGTTCGATGCGCCTCCCGAACCGCCGCGTCCACCTGCGTTCGATGCGCCTCCCGAGCCGCCGCGTCCACCTGCGTTCGATGCGCCTCCCGAACCGCCGCGACCACCGCTCCCCGCTACGCCTCCCTCGCCGGAGCCACCACGTCCGCCGACGCTCGACGTTCCGCCTCTGCTGCTGGAGGCTCCACCGCCGCTGGATGTATCCCCACCGCCACCGTGCCCACCTGCGCTCGAGACTCCTCCCGAACCGCCGCGCCCACCGCTACCCGCCATTCCTCCGCCCCCGTGATTCGAACCGCTGCCAGAACCCGCTCCGCCTCGCATTCCAGGGGATCCAACGACCGTGCCTCCTGCTTGGCTACAGCCGAGCACGGCACCGAGGATCACGACCCCAATCGAGCGCCCGGCTTTGGCGCGAGCATTCGTTGGGAGCGTGGCGGTCGTCTTCACGAAATTTGGGACAAAAGGCATGCAGCGCAAAGGTCGTTCGCCAATCTGGCGAACAAAGTATACAGCAGCCGGCCAGCTTGTCGGAGCTCTCGCACGAGCAAAGCAAGAGCGCAGCCGTCATGGTCAGGCTAGTTCGGGCGACCATCCACTGACGGGCTGTCTCGCGTCGAGAAATCGGTCGTATGGGGCTCCAAGCGCGGTCCAGGCACAGGGCTGGCCTCTGCACGGCGGGGCAGCTCCACGATGACCGCTTTCCTGCGGTGCCGACGGAACCACTCACGCACCGGCGGCAGAATACGGCCGGGCTTCCGCTTGGACGTCCATCCTTCGAAGCCACTCGGCGTCCAAGGTGTCTCGGACCAACCGAACCAGAAGGCCCCCAGGGGAACATCGCCGCAGGTCACGGAACGGAGGAGCAGGGCAAAAGCCCGGCGGATGCGAAAGAACAATGCGATTCGCACCGATCCGCCCCGCTTGAGCGTGGCCTCGGGCGCGAATCCGGTCTTGTTCCCGAGGAGGAAAACATCGCAGATCGCACCGATCGTTCCAGGCGTCAGCTTGAAGCAGAATCCGTAGACGGGCGCCAGCGGCAACGCCAGACACAGTCGCCACTGGCCGGGCTCCTGATTCATGACCAAGGTGATGGCCGTCAGAAGTGCGGTCATCGCCACTTGAAACACGTAGACAGCGACGAGTGCCGTGACGATATGAGTCTTCCAGAACGCCATCGGGATCAGCATGTAGGCCAATAGCCCGCCGACCAACGAACGGGCCATGAGCGCCTTCACGATGATGGCGGGAAGCCCGAGCTCCCAGTTGTAGCCAAGCAAACGCCAGAACCGCCCGGTGAGCTCGATGCGAGCCGTATTCCACCGCTTCCGCTGCCTGAAGAGGGCCTTGATCGTCACCGGGGACGACGTGTACACGCGTGCCTCGGGCGCGTACTGGATGGCCCGGTCGACGAAGATGCCGCGCAGCATGTAGTAGATGGCGTGAAGCGGCGTCCTCGGAGGGTCGAAAGAGAAATGGCCATTTCGGTAGCGCGCCATCGTGGCGGCATACGCCGTCACCGTGTCATCGGTATCGCCAGCCACGAGCTCGGGAATGGGCTCGGCCGTGCTGTCGGAAAATTTCGGGGGCTGGATCCCAAGCCACCAGCGCAGCCAGTGGCGCCTGCGCAGTGTCCTCGCGTAGCCGAAGAGGGAGGGAATTGCCAAGAAGATCTCGGACCACGTGCAGTAAAGGGCCCCGGGAATTCCCGTCACTGGAAGCAACCGGATGTTGTATCGGGTGACGTTGCTGACGTAATAGTCGCGCGCGACCTGGAGGTTGAGCTGGCCGGAGACCGAGAAGAAGGTTCGCCAACCGCGCGAACGGGCGTTGTCACGCACATGTAGCGCACCGGCGACCGCACGTGCAGGGGCCCCGGTGAACCAGTTGCGCCGTTGCAGCCGATACACCAACGCCTCCAGCGAGCGCGGCCCGAGATCGGCATCGGCATCGGTGCCAATCAGGACCGGAGGAAACTCGGGAATCACGCCTCTGTCCACCAACCCATGCACCATCTCGATGGCGTGCTCGACCGCCATGGGCTTGCCCCGCCTGCCGGGCGTACCCGTCACGTACAACGAGCAGGACTTCGTCGACCGCCGCGCGTGCGCCCACGCGCACAGCTCTCTATAGAGCTCGGGCGAGTCCTGGGTTCCGTCGATGGAGGCGACGACAGTCAGCGGTCCCGGATAGCCATTGTGCCTGATACTGTCGAGCGTGCTCAGCAGACTCACGAGCTCGTCCCGCTTGCGCAGGAGCGTGGGAATGACGAGAAACACAGGCAAGGGCTTTATGTAGGATGGAAGCGGCCGACCCGCGGAACCATAGATGGCCCGCATGAGCACGCAATAGGGCGGCAAGAGAATGTATTCCCACCAAAGGATCAACGTGGCGAGCAGCACTTGGAGCAACGGCGCTCCCAGCACGAAGCCGCTCAACGTCGAGATGTTCCACCAGACAGAAGCCATGACCGCCCCCCACGTCTAG
>CAZYFU010000191.1:0-9779 GCA_964647025.1 uncultured Myxococcales bacterium
CGACCGCCGGATGGCCGCGTGATCACCGGTGTTTCAAACCGTTCGGTGCTCTAGGCCCGCCCTACCGCCAGCCCGAGAACGGCAGCCGCATCTCGAAGCCCTGGTTCGTCAGTACCGACCCCGTCCACAGCGGGACGTAGATGAACGACACCACGGCCGTGCAAAGCAGGAAGCCCAGCACCACCGCCGAGCTGCGCTCGCGAAGGCGCGAGATCCGCGACGCCAGGAGCCCAAGGCCGAGCCCATAGGCGCCGAGGTAGTGGAAGATGTAAGACTGCCGGTGGGTGAGTATGAACGGCAGCATCAGCGCCACCATCCCGGCGACCACCAAGGCCTCCCGGCCGTGCTCGGGCGCGATGGGCGTGCGGCTGCGAATCCACCGCCAAGCCGCCCGAAGCAAGCCGACGATGGCCACCAGGATCGACGCCGTGGTTCCGAACCACAAGAGCAGGTTCCCGATGGTCGACGTCGCGCGCACGGCGTTGGGACCGACGCGCTCGAAGTGCATGACCAGCGGATGGGTCAGGATCGGCCACGTGTACCACTTCGAGCTGCCGGCGTTGTCCCAGACGGTGAAGCCGGCGTGGTGCTTGAGCAGGTCCCAGTTGGTCCGCATCATCCCGTCCATGGCGATCGGCTGATGCGTGAGCTCGAGGGCGAAGGCGCCGATGGCGACGTAGACCGCTGACGCCACGGCGAACATCCACACCACGTGGAAGACCGAGTGCCCCTTCTTGCGAAGCAGGATGGGCGCCAACAAAAGGATGCACACGCCCGTCCACTTGCTCGACACCGCGAGCCCGACGCACACGGCTGCCCACGCGAACCAGGCCAGCGATCGCGAATAGAGCATCAAGGCCAGCGCCGCATAGATGCTCGCGGTGAGCGGGTTGTCGATGAGTGCGGTGCGCGCGTATGAGAGGAAGAATCCGTCCACGGCCACGAAGGTCGCCGCCAGCAGGCCAGCCGTGCGGTCGCGAAAGATCTTGGCCGCGATCAGTCCGGAAAGCCCCACCATGGCGAGCCCGAGCAACGCCGATGACAAGCGCCAGCCGAGACCGCGGTCCCCGAAGACCTTCATGGCCGGCACGAGGACCAACTTGCCGAGCGGTGGGTGGTCGTTCCAGTCCGCCTGACCGGCGATGTAGTTGCGCGCGTTACGGACGAAGTGATGTTCGTCGAAGCTGAACGTCCGCGGGTAGTCGAGATCGACCAAGCGCCAGAACGCCCCCAGGCAAATGAGCCCGATGCACAGCGCGGTGATGGCGAACCGCATCGAATCGAAGGGGCGGGCGCTTCGGGAAGCGGGTGGCGCGGTCTTTGTTCCGGGGGTCATTTCCATCGGGGTGGCCATCCTGCCTGGCGGCCGACAATCGCGCCAGGGGCTCACCTTACCATTCCCAAAGTCGCTCTCCCCAAGTACCCTAGCGGGCGGGCACGGCAGACCGCCGGTCGTGTCCATGTCGCGTCGAAAGGGGCCGGGCTGGCGGTCAGCCCACGGCGAAGGACCTCGGCCCTCCGAACAGGAAAGGACACCAACGTGGACACCGAACAGGACAAGCAGGCAAACGCCGAACCGCAGAACGAAGTGCCCAACACGGCGGACGAGAACAACGCGGGGGCCGGTGCTTCTCGTCGCAGAGTCTTCATCGGGCTGGGCGTGGCGGCGGTGGTGATCGTCGGGGCAGCCCTGGCCATGCAGCGCAGCCCGCAATCGTCAGTGTCGACGGGAGACACCGTGGAGGCTGACATCACCCTCATCACGTCGGATCGCGCGGACGTGGACTGCTCGGCGGCGACGGCGGTCGAGCCTTACCATTGCGGCTTCACCGACGAGAACATGGCCTGGAAGGGTGACGAGCAGAACAAGCTCAAGCCGTTCTACACCGTGGACCGTCACCTTTACCTGATCCCGGGCCTATTCACGCAACCCGCCTTGCAGGAGCGGTACAAGTCCGAGCCTCCCGAGGGCAAGGCCCGTGACTCGCTCAAGCGCTTCACGGCCAAGTGCAGCCTGAAGATCGCCGGGAAGCTGGGCGGCGTGAAGGTTCGTTGGCTGGCCACCGGCGCTTGGTCCAATCCCGAAGAGGTCGAGGTCGCGACCGTGGTCGAGTGCAAGGTCGAGGGCTAGCGCGCAACCATCGACACACACGCGGCAGCCGTCCTGACAGGCGGCTGCCGTTTGTGCATTTTCCGCCGCCGCGTGCGGCGATGTGCTGCGGCCGGTCAGGCGGGGACGCGCTCGCCTGGCACGAAAGTCGCTCTGAGCCTTTCGGCGACCGTCGGGACACTACTGGCTATGCGGAAGCTCCAGACTCTCTCCTTCGCTGCCTGCGCGACAGTTTTGCTCGCAGGCGCATGCACGTCCGACGGTGATGCGGACTGGGTGACAGCCACGGGCGGCTCGGCTGGCGGCGGCGCGGGCGGCTCGGCCAGCGGCTCGGGTGGCAGCGGCGCGGGCGGCCTTTCCAGCAGCGGCGGCAGCGGCTCGGGCGGCGCGTCCTCGGGCGGCGCGGCGGGCAAGGGTAGCGGCGGGGTTGGCTCGGGAGGAGCCCCCGACGCCGGCAGCGGCGGCGGCGTGGGTGGCACGTCTGGCGGCGATGGCGGCTTGTCCTTGGGGACCGGTGGTGGTGCGGGGGCGGGCGGTGTCGCGGGCGGCACCGGCGGTGCGGCGGGCCGACCGGGGACCGGCGGCTCCGTATCGGGCGGCGCGACCGGAAAGGGTGGCGGCACCGGAAGCTGCTCGTCGGACGCCTGCCCAGCGCCGAGCGGGGGCGTCACCATCGACTGCAAGAAGCGCTTCATGTACGGCGTGAACTACGCGTGGTCCAGCACCAACAACAGCGCGAACTTCGGCTCGGACTTCGGCGGCTTGTCCGCGTGGAACAAGCAGGGCGTCGCGGCCACCAAGGAAGCCCGCACGGTCGACATGACCGAGATGAAAGACCACGGCGTGGACGTCGTGCGTTGGTGGATGTTCCCGTCGCTGGCGGGCGATGGCCTGAAGTTCGACGGCGACAAGACCCCGTCGGGGATCGGCGGCACGTTGGTGGAAGACATCAACGCCGCCTTGGACATCGCGGCCGCGCTCGACATGCACGTCAAGCTGACCCTGTTTTCCTTCGACAGCTTCTGGAACGAGTTCGTCACCGGCGGTGTGACGTTCCCCAGCCTGAAGCCCATCATCATCGACGACGCCAAGCGGGCCGCGTTGATCTCGAAGATCGTGGTCCCGGTCGCGCAGGCGGTGCAGGCGAGCCCCAACAAGGACCGGATGATCAGTTGGGACGTGATCAACGAGCCCGAGTGGTCCATCACGGGTGAAGACGGCTACGGCGACCAGAAGTTCGACCCGCAGTCCACGGGCAGCGATGGCAGGACCATGGGGCAGGTCACGTTCCCGCAGATGGAGACCTTCGTGAGGGACGTGGTGACGGCGCTGCACGCGAACAGCAGCGCGCCCGTCACGGTCGGCAGCGCGGCGGTCAAGTGGGCCAAGGCGTGGAGCAAAGTGGGGCTCGACTACTACGACTTCCACTGGTACGGCTGGGTCGACCAGTACTTCCCACACACCAAGACCCCCGCGGAGTACAAGGTCGACGACAAGCCCGTGGTGGTGGGCGAGTTCCCGCTGGTGCCGGCCAGCGACGGCTCCGGAGAATCGTTCGGCGGCATCAAGTACGGCAAGCTCATCGACGACTGGTTTGCGGCGGGCTACGCCGGCGCACAGGGGTGGGCCTTCTCGGAGACCCAGGGTGCGTTCAGCTGGACATCCAGCAAGGCCGACGTCAAGGCTTGGGCCGCCGCCCACGCGTGCTATACGCACTACTAAATGGTGCACGGTCCGTTGCTGCGAATCGTACTCTTGATGTCGCTCGTCGCAGGCTGCGCGAGCAGCGGTGGCAAGGCGGCGAAACCCGCCACCTGCGCCTGCAGGGCACACGGCGAGCCGATGGCCGGCGAGCTCGACGAGCCTGCCCTGATCGCGAGGGCCAAGGTCGAGTTGGCCGGGGCGCCGGCCGCGGCGCTGGCCAAGCTCGCCGAGTCCGAGCGCCGTTTCGGCGACTCCACCCTCGCCGAAGAGCGGCGCGCGCTGGCCATACGAGCGCTCGTCAACATGGGCGAGATCGGCGCGGCCCGGTCGCGCGCGCACGAGTTCCTCGATCGGTATCCGAATGGTCCCTACTCGGCAGACGTCGCGAGCATGACCGGCGTTCATCCCGTGCGGCTCGGACCCGGTGAGCAGAAGCCGTAGGTCATGCGCAAGCTCGCGGGAATCGCGATCCTGGTCTTGGTGGCGGTGGGTATCTTCGTCCTGTATCCACGCGCGCCCGAGCAGCCGAAGGACCTGGCGGCGTCGCCGGCATCGTCCTTACCGGAGCCGAGCCCAGCTTCGCCACCACCGCCTCCTCGCTTGGCGCCCGCACCGGTGGTCCGCGATGCCGGGCCGGATCTTCGCGTCACGGTGAAAGACGAGGCCGCGCTGATGCAGCAGCTACGCGACAGCGTGAAGAGCAACCCCGAGCTGGCCGAGTCGCTGGCGCGAGAAGCACGACGGCGTTTCCCGGGCAGCGCCCAGTCCGACGAACGCGACGCTTTGCTGGTCGATGCCCTCATCAATCAACAGCGCATCGGCGCCGCCCGCTCGGAGACCTACTACTACTTCGATCACCACCCGAACGGCCGCTTCGGCCAGCATCTGTTCATCATGACCGGCGTTCACCCCACGCCGAAGCTACCCGGCCAATAGCGCTACGCTCTCGCCAGCGCCTCGCGCACCTTGGCCGCCAGGGCCTCGATCGAGAAGGGCTTCGGCAGGAAGTGCACGCCCTCGGCCAGCACGCCATGGTGGACGATCGCGTCCGCGGTGTAGCCCGATACGAACAGGCGCTTGAGACCGGGGCGGATCGACAGGAGCCTCTGGGCCAAGTCATACCCATTCATCTCGGGCATCACCACATCGGTCACGAGCAGGTCGATTTCGCCGACGTGCTCGCGTGCGAGGTCGGTGGCCTCGCTCGGGGTGCTGGCGGCGATGACCGTGTAGCCCAGCCGGCGCAGCATCCGCTCGGTCACCTGTCGGATCGCGGGCTCATCCTCGACCAGCAGCACCGTTTCCTTCCCCGCTGCCGTGGACGTGGCGCCCGCTTGTTGGACTTGTTCGCCGGGGGCCGGGTGTCTGGGCAGGTACACCGTGAAGGTCGTGCCTCGTCCGGGCTCGCTGTAAGCGTTGATGGACCCCTCGTTCTGCCTGACGATGCCGAAGATCATGGCCAGCCCCAAGCCCGTGCCTTTGCCCCGCTCCTTCGTGGTGAAGAAGGGCTCGAACAGGTGCTTCTGCGTTTCTGCGTCCATGCCGCAGCCGTCGTCGCTGACCGCCAGACGGATGTACTCGCCCGGGACCAGACCCACGTGCTCAAGGCATTGTTTCGCGTCGAGGGTGGTGCGACTGGTTTCGATCACCAGTCTGCCCGTGCCCGAGATGGCGTCGCGGGCATTCACCGCCAGGTTGGCCAGGATCTGGTCCATCTGCGACGGGTCCATCTTGACCAGGTCGGCGTCCCGCCCCGGCCGCCACACCAGCTCGATGTCCTCGCCGATGAGCCGCCGGAGCATCTTCAGCATGCCATCCACGGTCTGGTTGATGTCGAGCACCTTGGGCGCGATGGTTTGCCTGCGTGCGAAGGCGAGCAGCTGTCGGGTCAGGTCGGCGGAGCGATCGGCCGCCTTGCGGATCTCCTCGAGATCCTCGCGCAGATCCTGGGCCAGCCCTGCACTGTCCAGCGCCAGATCGACGTGACCCAGGATGACTCCCAGCATGTTGTTGAAGTCGTGCGCGACACCGCCGGCCAGCCGCCCGATGGACTCCATCTTCTGGGCTTGGAGCAGCTGCGCTTGGAGCTTCTCCCGCTCCGCCTCGGCCAGCTTGCGCCCCGTGATGTCGCGAATGTTGATCACGATGCCGTTGACCGACGGATCGGCGAACAGATTCCTTCCCACCACCTCGATCCAGATCCAACTGCCGTCCTTCCGCCTCATTCGATACTCGATGCGCTGATTGCGCCCTGGCTCGGCCAGGGTCTTCGCATGCAACGCCATCACCGCGGGGAGATCGTCGGGGTGGATGTCGCTCGCCCCGGCGACGCCAAGCATCTCGTGCGGCTCCCGTCCCGTCAGCGCCCTGGAGGCACCATGGACCGAGAGTGGGCGCGCCTGCTCGTCGACGATCATGAGCAAATCGTTGGAGTTCTGCAGGAGCAGCCGGAAGCGCTCCTCGCTTTGCCGCAGTGCTTGCTCGGCGCGCTTCTTGTCCGAGATGTCCACGGCCACGACCAGCCGCGCGGGCTTGCCCCCAAGCTCGATGGGGCGGATGGAGAGCGAGAAGGTGGACGTGACGCCACGATGGGAGATGTTCGCCTCGAGCATCCGTACGGTGCCGCTTCTTGCGAGCTCGGTCTCGATCTTCTCCTTGGCATGGGGATCGATCACGATGCCCGTCTCGTCCGCTTTGCGCCCCACGACGTCGGCGGGGGTGCCTCCCCACACCTCACCGAAGGCTCGGTTGACCATCAGGCAACGCCCATCGGTGTCGGTGACCGCGCACGCGTACGGTGCAAGATCGAATATGGACTTCCACTGCTTCTCGCGTTCGAGCAGCTCGGCCTCCGACCGTTTCTGCGCGGTGATGTCCACGGCGGTGAAGAGGAATCCCGCGACTGCTCCCGCCTCGACCTGCACCGGCGTGACCGCCAGCCGCACGCTCAGATGGGCGCCGTCCTTGCGGACGCAAGTCCAGTCGCGCTCGTCGCAGCCGCCGCGCCGGGCGTGCGCGACGAGCGCCTCGAATCCTTCGATGGGCACCCCCAGCTCCGCGCCGAGCTCACGGCACCGATCGGCGATCTCGTTCGCCAGGTGGAGCTGGAGCACGGCCGAGCTTGGCCTGCCCACCATCTCCGTGGCCGCATACCCCAGCATGCGCTCTGCGCCCGTGTTCCAGGTGGTGACCCTTCCGTCCAGACCGGTGGCGATGATGGCCATCCGCGTCGCAGCTCGAAGGAGCGCACTCTCTTCGAGCAATCCCGGCCTCACGGACGCATCATCGGACGATGTCATTCACACTCTCCAGGTCTCGCCCCGCGGCTGAGGCAGAACACGAAGAATGACATCGTAAGTCGGGCGCCGCGGCTGTAACAAGAAAATCCATGTCGGCCCGCCAAGACTCGGGCCGAGGGGGAAGGCAGACTTCGACCATCGGGCGTCATCCGTGATACTGATGTGCGCCAGGTGGCGGATGGCAGCGACACAGCTCGGTGCACGAGAGAATGGAGAACGTCGGGCGACCGTCGGGTGGCGGACATGGCTCGTCGCCCTGCTCGTGACCCTCGTCGGGGCCTGCGACGGGGCGATGCCCATGTTGCGGATCGTGGCGTACGGTAGGAACGTGGTCGCCGACGATGGGTTCGTGCTGACGGTGCGGGATCTGCACCTCAAGGGGCGTCCACGGGACGAAGTGCCCAAGGCGTGGATGTTCTACCTGACGGGCTCCGAGCCAGTCTCGGTGACCAACACCGCGGCCCAGTACGCGGAGGGAATTGCGCAGGGCTTCGTGGTCGTGCTGCTCCAACCCCGCGGCGTGTCTCCCGACGGGACGGTGGACCTGGATACCTTCCGCCAGTACGAGACCCGGCAGAGGAGGGTCGCGGACCAGATCGCCGTGATGGACACTTACCTGCAGGATTCCCCGGGGGTCCCGGTCCTGCTGGTGGGCTCGAGCCTCGGCGGCGTGGTGGCGGCGGACGTCACGGCCCATGACGCGCGTGTGACGCACCTTTTGATGATGGGCAGTGGCGGTGGATGGACCCAGGCAGAGGAGATGGCATTCTTCCTGGAGCACGGGCAGGCACCTCCGGGGATCTCGACCCTGGAGGAGCTCTACGCGCAGTACGAGGCGATACGGGCGGCTCCCGATTCCGGCGAGCTCTGGTACGGGCATCCCTTCCGCATGTGGAGCTCATACCTGTGGTTCAGGTCGATGGACGGCCTGCTTGCCCGCCCGATCCCCATCTTCCTCGCACAAGGCACCGCGGACAAATCCACGCCGGTGGAGAGCGCGCGAGCCATGCGCGACGAGTTCGCGCGCCTGGGACTTTCCAACTTGACCTACGCCGAGTACCCCGGCCTCGATCATCACTTCAGCAACGAGGCTGGCGAGAGCCGGCTCATCGACCTGCAGAAGGACGTCTACGCCTGGATCGCGTCGACCGGGCTGCTGGGTCCGTAGACCGCATCGCAGTCACGGTCATACACCGCGTCTTCGTCCGGCTTGTCCTAGACTTGCCAGGCCGCGAAGGAGACCTTTGTGCGGGCCTGAAGGATTCTTGACGATTCCACAAAGGAAACGGCTCTTGATGCTCGAAGCGATGCCCTCCCGCTGAGAGTGAACATTCTCAGACCATCGTTCTCGGCTGTTAGACAACGTATTCGGCCCTTAACTCTCTTCCTAGCCTTCTTTCGGTCGGTGGCGGCGAACCCCAAGAACAAGGAAGTACGATGACATTCGCTGGAGCTTTCGCACGGGCCCTCGCAAGGGCATCCATGGGCGCCGCTATCGCGGTCGCTGCTATCGCGTGTTCACAGAACACATCGGGTGGCGGCGGCGTGGGCGGCTCCGACTCGGGTGGGACGACCGCAAGTGGCGGCGCGGTCTCGTCGGGCGGGGCTGGCGCAAACGGCGGGGCCGGGGGCTCATCGTTGAGCACCGGCGCGGGAGGGGCTGCGTCGGGTGGCAGCATGGCCGCAGGCGGGACCACGGCGGCCGGCAGCGGCGGCACGGCGGCCGGCGGCGGAAGCCTCGGCTCCGGCGGAAAGGCCGGCAGCGGCGGCACCGCGGGTGGCGTTCCGGGCAGTGGTGGCAAGGTCGGCGGCTCCACCGGAACCGGCACGGGTGGTGTGGACGGCGGGACTTCGACCAGCGTCGGAAACGGCGGCACGGCCGGCGGCAACACGGGGACGATGCCAGGCGGCGCAGGCGGCGGGACGTCGGCCAACGTCGACTGCATCGACGTGTCCACCACGAAGCTGTCGTTCACCAAGCAATACGAAGGTGGCTCCCTCGCGGTGACCGGATCGACCAAGACCTACTACTCGAACAGCAACTGGTGGTACAGGTTCGGCGGTCAGACGGTCACGCTGGAAGGTCTATCCATGAAGATCGGAAACGCGCAGGGCGCGTCGGTGCCCGCCACCGACGGCAACCCCTTGGGCTTTCCGACCATCTTCATCGGGGCCTACTCGGGCAACGAGACCGTGGGCAGCAACCTCCCCAAGCAGGTCTCGGCGATCAAGTCGGTCCCGACCATCTTCCAAACCAACGCCAGCACGCTGGATACCTCGAACCTGAACGTCACCTACGACGTATGGTTCACCGCTAGCGACGCGAAGCTCACGGCCAGGCAGAACAACCCTGGCAAGGGCGGCGCTTACCTCATGGTGTGGATGTTCAAGCCCAAGGACCGGCAGCCGAGGGGCGGCGTCGTGGACTCGAAGGGCATCGGCACGCCGAACCATCCCGCCACCGCGGTCGATGGCGTGGACGGCAAGTGGGACGTCTGGGTGGACCCGAGCGATCCGCTTTGCATCTCGTACGTCAGCTCGACACCGATCGACGGCCTGACCTTCGACCTCAACAAGTTCATCCAGGACTCGGTGAACAAGAAGTACGGCATCACCAGCAACATGTACTTGAACATCGTGTTCGCTGGCACCGAGATCTGGTCCGG
>CAZYFU010000192.1:0-9389 GCA_964647025.1 uncultured Myxococcales bacterium
CAGATGACCTTCAAGACTGGCGTCCAGCCTGCCGCCTCTCCTCAAGCCGGCGCAGCAGCTCTTTGGTGTCCATGGTTCGACCGGCTTCGGCATCCGCGAGGCCGAGCGCAACCGATTCCACGAAACGTTCCCGTTCGGTCAGCCGATCGTACTCGGTCGGCGAGACCAGTACACCGGCCGGCTTGCCGTTCTGCGTGATTACAACCGGCTGGCCGGTCTCGGCGGCATGCCGGAGCCAGCGCGCCGCTTGCGCCTTGAACTCGCCCACAGGGACGATGTCTTCGGCGACTTTGATGGCTCGCATGTCCCGGATCATGGTCCGTATACGGACCGAATTCAAGACGGTAAACGGACCTATTTTGGACGGGACCCTGCCGTTCTCGACGGAGGGTGCTATGAAGAAATCGTCAATCACATCGCCACGAAGTGGCTGGCGGTGCTGTCCGGGGTGGCGATCGGTCTCGAGCAGTCGGCACCCAGAGGCACGCGTCGGGCGGCGGCGGGACTTGCGATGAGGTTGGCGTAAGCCAGATTGCCTTTGGCGACATCCGGGCAGGCTCCGCCCGTGGCGCGCCGTGGCTGGTGGGTCATGTCTCGGGGAAGAGCTCTTGCTGGCGAGTCGGGGCCAGGCGGGTCACGGCGCGGCGGTAGGGCGGTGCGCGCGCTCTCCGCCCACTTGATGTAGCGAGCAGGAGGTGTAGCACCGTGTTGGTGGACCCGCCCATGGCCACGTCCAGCGACATGGCGTTCTGGAACGCTTCGAAGCTCCACCACGTCCTCGACGGGCAAAGGGTCGCGCCTGGTGCGGCCCTCGAAGATGGCGCCCATCAGCGTCGACCACCATGCGCCATTCGAACTGGTTCTGACCTCGACATAGCGCCACGTCGGAAGGCACCTGCGAGTCCGGGATCATTCGGAAGTCGGAGGCTGGGGGGATTCATGGCGGCGTGCAAGGTCGGATGGGCATTTGATGTGCGCAACTCGCCCGTTGTGTTAGAGATTCTGTCATGTCACGTGGGGCATCGAATGGCGGCTTGTCGTTCGGGGGCGCCGGAGAGCGCGGCCTTTGGCGGTGAATAGCTCAGCCGCCTACAAGATCGCGGGCCTGGCAGTTGTCAGCGCGACGGTGCTGGTTGGCCTTCTCGCGTGTGCAACACGAGGGCTTGGGAACGGCGGCACCGAGCAACCCTTCCTCGACGGGGTTGTTGTCGACGAACGGACCGGGAGTGGGATTCCAGGGGTTCACGTCGCGCTCTGCGGAGTTGGGCCGCACAGAAGCTTTGTACGGGGAAACGTGTACCCTACCTGCGGCGCTGAGGTGACTTCCGCGATTACGGACGGTGGTGGACGGTTTCGCCTGACCTGGAATGCCGACAGTAGCTCGGCGGCCGGCGCTTCGGTGGCGTTCATCGCGACCGGCTACACGCCCCAACACCTACCGAACGACGTATTCACCAGCGCGGGCTCCCTCCACGAACGCACGGTCAAGCTCCGACGTGCCCCTCTCGTCGAGTTGACGCTGGTGGATGCGAGTGGCAAGCCGATGCGCGGGGCAGGCGGAGGATGGTTCGTAGAGAGAGCGGAGGCTATCCAGCTCGCCTATCAGTCGTGTTGCTCGGACGACCTCGGCAGGATGTCGTTCGGCCCGGATGGCGTGCCCGAAGGAAGAATCACCTTCTTCTCGGCCGCAGGTGGCATGGAGGGCAGGCTCGCGACGGTCGGGGCGAGCACAATCGTGACCTCTGCCGGTTCTTCGTATTCGGTCACGTTGCAGGTCTCGCAGCCACTGCAGCGATTGCACGGCCACGTCGTGGACTCTGACGGCGCTCCTCTCGCGGCCCTGGTCTCCGTTGAATCCGCCGAACCAGGTGCACTCTCGGCCCTCGATCGAGCGTTGCTAGAGATTCGCGGCACGAACACCGACCTCGAGGGCGGCTTCGACTTTCGAATAGCGTCACCCGCGGCAGTCGAAGTCCGATTGTCGACCTGGGGCGGTCTCGATGAGGCGGGTCCTTCGCACGTGTGGCTCTCCCCGCTGGCTGCTGTCATGGCCCGATTCGGTCCAAAGAACGACCCGATTACGCTGAAGGCGCCAGTGGCGCGCATTGTCCGGTGCACGATGACCGGACCAGACAACATGAGGGTTGGGATCGAAGAATTGTCCATCTTCTTCGCGCCCCACAAGGTGTCCGGCCACAGCGGCGGTTGCGCTAGGATCGGGGAACTGCCGCAGGATGATGAAAAGGGACGAGGCCCGAGACCGCGAGAGGTGCGCTTCATTTGGCCAAACGGTGCACGGAGCTTGGTAGTAACCGCACGTTCGTCCTCAACTCCCTCGAGCGCGGACGTCGCCGGCGAATCGCAACCGCTGGTTGGTGAGGCCGTGCTTGATGCTGCAACCAGCACCTGTGAGATGCATGGAACCCAACCAATGATTCCTTGAGGAGGCTGCACGATGGCAATGTCCACGTTCGCGGGCGGCTATAAGCGCTTGTACGTGACCGACGAGGAGGAACTCGCTGCGTGCCTGGGCGAAAACGCTCGAAGCCGAGGTGGCGGAATAGGAACCGCTGATCCAAGCAACCCTCGCCTGCACTGGTGGCCGAGCAGCCTTGATTTCGCGGCGGAGGCCGCCCGTCATCCACCGGCGTACCCCGTCAAGAGCTTCGCCGGATTGATCCAGCTCCTTCGCACCAAGAGAGACCTTACAAAGGTCTATTGGTTCGGTCACGGCGCTGATGGGGAGCTGCAGTTTGGCAACGGGCAACGATTGACAACCTCTGGAATCCAATCCACGGCCAACGTCGACGTCTCGGCCAGCTTCTCGACCGGCGGTGAAATGGTTTTCGTTGCGTGCAATGCCGGGCGAAAGGACGAGTTCTTTCAGCAACTGGCGAATGCCATGCGTGTCAACGTTCGGGGTTTCCCGAGTGGGGTCGAATGGACACTCAACTTTGTGGGCCAGGCGCCCGCACGAAGCATTACAAGGCGAGGGCTTGCGAACCCCAAGGTGGTATCCGAGGGGAAGCTCTTCAAGCCCAAGCCCTACTGATCTGCCCGGTTATTGAGGACCACTAACTCTCAGAGAGCAGCCCGCCGTTCTGGTCCGTAATCGATATGAGCCACCCCGCACACCGCCACGAAGTGGCTGGCGGTGCTATCCGGGGTGGCGATCGGTCTCGAGCAGTCGGCACCCAGAGGCACGCGTCGGGCGGCGGCGGGACTTGCGATGAGGTTGGCGTAAGCCAGATTGCCTTTGGCGACATCCGGGCAGGCTCCGCCCGTGGCGCGCCGTGGCTGGTGGGTCATGTCTCGGGGAAGAGCTCTTGCTGGCGAGTCGGGGCCAGGCGGGTCACGGCGCGGCGGTAGGGCGGAGCGCGCGCTGCCGAGGCCTCTGCGGGTGGCGACCACATGCCTTGGTGGCCCAGTAAGCGCTCGATGCTTTCGGGGTCGCGCACGAGGGCGCGCAGTTTCATCCGTCCCCCGCAGGCAGGGCATTGCTCGACGGTCAGGCCGAAGGTCAGACGCATCAGCTCCGCCCACTTGATGTAGCGACACCGTTTGCCAGAGGGTGGCGGCTTTGGCGGCTTGTACGCAAGTGGCGCCCGCAAGGCGAAGGGCAAGGTCAGCACCCATTGTCGGAGTGGCTGCGCTGGTACGACGTGGGCGAGCAGGTTGTGCGTCGTCTGGTTCATCCGGTGGCCAACACACGTGGGGCAGAAGCCCCGACCCGCGCACGTGAAGGCTACCAGTCGAGGCAAGCCGCAATCCTCGCACGCAAGGTGCGCGAAGCCTCGTTGCACGATCGCGTAGGCTAGGCGCATGCCGGCTTTGGCCCTGCAGCTCTTCCATCCACTGATGCGCCGGTGGTCCGGGGGGCGTTTTGCTGCGCCCACCGACGCACAAGAGCGCGCCTGGCCGGCCATCGCCCGGGGCGAGCACGTTCTGGTCAGCGCGCCCACGGGGCAGGGGAAGGACAATGGGGCCCCGGCGAGGGTGCGTTCGATGCTGTCGAAGAGGGCGAGCGCGCAGGTCACGGCCCGGTCGAAGAAATCCTTCACTTCGAAGACACCGTCGGTTCCCGAAATGGGGTGGCGGTAGGAGGGCGAACCAGCCGCTGGCGCCGTCGTGTACTTGATGGTGGCAGGGCAGATCCACGGGCCGCGGCCCTGGCCGGACAAGCCCGCGCGGCCCACGGTTCGGCGGCGCTGACGGACTTGGCCGGCAGTCGTCCTCAGTTCCAGTCGTCGATCTTCAGATCGTCGGGGGCGGGTTTGCCGCACCCGGTTTCCAGCAGCTGGCGCAGGCTGAGCAGGAAGGTCGCCCACTTCATGCTGCAATGGGCGGTGAACTCGACGGCCTCACGCCAGTTCCTGTGCGCGAACCCGACGATGGTGTAGTCGCCCTGGCGAGACAGCGTGAAGGTCACCTCGGTACCAATCCACTCGGGTGGACCGGCCGTGAAGCGCCAACCCACCTTCCGGTTCGCGGTCAGCTCGTCGAGGACGAACGTCATACTTCCGATTTCCTCGCCCGCGGCGGAACGAAAACGAACCTGGACTTCGCCGACTGGCCCGGACTGTCCGGTGGTTTCCCGGGTCCACCAACCCGCCACGCCCTCGACCGTCGAAAGGGCCGCATACACCTGCGCTGGCGGTGCCTTGATTCCGATGCGGTGGATGATATCTACCATGGTGTCCTCCTGTCAGATGGTTTGCTTCTGCACTGAGACCAGCTTGATCCAGGATTTCCAGCAGTGAGAGTTACAAGGGTGGCGCGATTTCGATGGATGCCGTGAGCGCGGCGGCGGCACGTGCGCTGGCGGTGGGCGACCCACTGGGCGCCCTCGACCGGGTCGCCCTCCGCGACGACGCTGACGCCTTGGCGTTGCGAGGAATCGCGCTGGCCCAGCTCGGCGACTTCGTACGAGCCAAGCTGCTGTTGCGCCGGGCGGTACGGGCGTTCGGTTCGCGGGAGCCTGTGGCACGCGCCAGGTGCGTCCTCGCGGAAGCCGAGATCGCGCTGGCCACGCGCGAGCTGGGCTTCTCCGTGAACGCGCTGGACGCCGCGTACGAGACGCTCACGGCACACGGCGATCACATCAACGCCAGCCACGCGCGCAACATCGCGCTGCGACGTCTGCTCTTGCTCGGGCGCCTCGACGAGGCCGAGCACTCGAGCGCGGAGGTCGACGCCTCGTTGCTGCCGCCCGCCTTGCAGGCCACCCACGAGCTGATCGTCGCGGCCATCGCCGTGCGGCGACTGCGAATCGAGGCCGCTCGTGCGGCGTTCGGTCGCGCCACGCAGGCCGCTGCTCGGGCCGGGGTGCCCGCGCTGAGCGCCGAGGTTGCGAATGCCGCGCGTGAGCTTGATGTCCCGGCGGCACGCCTGCGGGAACGGGGCGAGGAGCGCCTGGTCTGGCTCGACGAGGTCGAAGCGCTCTCGACCTCGTCGGCGCTGGTGGTCGATGCGATCCGATTCGTGGTGCGCGCCGGGCGCATCGAGATCGCGTTCGGCAGACGGCCGGTGCTGTTCGCCTTGGTAAGGGCCCTGGCCGAAGCCTGGCCCGAGGACGTCTCGCGCGAGGTCCTGGTGGCACGGGCCTTTGCCGGTCGGCGCGCCGATCGTTCTCATCGCGCCCGGCTGCGTGTGGAGCTGGCTCGCCTTCGGCACGCGCTCGATCCGCTGAGCCGTGTAACCGCGACCGCGCGCGGCTTCGTGCTGGCGCCGACGCCCGACCGCGTGGTCGTGCTGGCGCGCCCGGTCGACGAGCCCCACGCCCGCGTGCTCGCCTGCATCGCCGATGGGGAAGCTTGGTCCAGCTCGGCGCTGGCGCTGGCTCTCGGCACCAGCCGGCGCACCATGCAACGCGCGCTCGACGCCCTGGCCGCCGCCGGCAGGGTGCAGCACCTCGGCAACGGACCAGCGCGACGCTGGACCTTGCCGACGTCGCCCATCTTCACCACGCCCCTGTTTCTGCCCGCGCCGTTTCTGCATCCAAGCGGGCATGAAGCCCGTGCAGCGCCTGCCCGCCACCGTCGTCGATGAGTACGGACCGTTCGCGTCGATCGAGCATGTCCACGGCGTGACCTTCGACGGCAAGCAGGTCTGGCTCGCGAGCGGAAACCGACTGCATGCCCTCGATCCCGCCAGTGGGAAGCTGGGGCGCTCGCTCGACGTCAGCGCGGACGCCGGCACCACGTTCGATGGTCGCCATCTGTTCCAGCTCGCCGCCGATCGCATCCAGAAGATCGACCCGCAAACGGGTCGTGTGCTGGCCACCGTTCCGGCCCCGGGAGGCCACGGTTGCTCCGGCCTGACCTGGGCCGAGGGCACCTTGTGGGTGGGGCGGTATCGCGAACGAAAGCTCTATCAAATCGACGCCGAAACCGGTGCCGTGCTGCGCGTGGTCGAGTCGAGTCGTTTCGTCACCGGCGTCACCTGGACCGACGGAGAGCTGTGGCATGCGACCTGGGAAGGCGGCGAGAGCGAGATTCGCCGGGTGAGCCCCGACTCGGGAGAGGTCGTCGAGAGCTTGGCCATGCCCGCCGGCACGATGGTCTCGGGGCTCGAAGCCGACGGCGGCGAGAGCTTCTTCTGCGGCGGTGGCGACAGCGGTAAAGTCCGCCGCGTGCGCCGCCCCAGGCGGAGTCATCCAAGGAGGCAGATATGAGTCGCTTTGGCCCCGATCCCCACGCCTTTTTCAAGTCAGTCCATGAAGGGGCAGCGCCATGGGACATCGGCGGAGCCCAACCGGCGATGGCACGCCTCCTGGGGCAGTTTCCACCGTGCGATCCCGTGTTGGACCTCGGCTGTTCCTCCGGTGATTTGGCGATTCACCTGGCGCGTCTGGGCCACCGAGTTCTCGGGGTGGACTTCGTCGAACGCGCAATCGAGCAGGCAAACGCCAAACGCGCAGCGCTCCCCGGCACCGTGGCGGAGCTCGTGACCTTCCAAGTCGCGGACGGTCGACGTCCATCCTTGCTCGGACAGTTCGGCTCCATCTTCGATTCTGGCTTCATGCACCTGCTCGACGAGCAAGAGACGGATCGTTACGTGGAAGACCTTTCCCTCGCCCTCGTGTCAGGCGGTCGTCTCTATCTCCATGAGTTCGCGGTCGAGTTTCCGATCGACAACGTGCCGCGTGCCCTGACCTCGCGCGAGTTGCGAACGCGCTTCACCGAACCGGCGGGTTGGCGCGTGCTTCACATCGGCGACGTCGAGTTCCTGAACACCGTCGCCGCACCGACGAACGCCATCTCGGCTTGCATGGAGCGCCTGTGAAGGCAGCAGGAACAGTGGTTATCTTCGGGGTGGCGGCACCAAGATTCCGGCGGCGCGCAGAGGGCCGTCGGATGCGCCCCAGACCAAGACCTCGGGCGTGAGCGAGTAGCCGAGCCGCATTCTCATGAGGGAGATACCGACGAGGAGCTGTGGGACAAGATCCTGAAGCGGATCGACTGCTTCTCCCCGAAGAAGAAGCGCCTGATCCGTCGGGAGCTCGGCCTGGAGACGAAAAAAACCGGCAAGCTCGAGAAGGACTGATCGTCTTCAGGCCATTCTCACCCACGGCCAAGATGAGCTGACGCTCTGGTGAGAGCGAGAGCTCGGCGACTTGCCCGATGGTACCCGTATCAACCCGTTCGAAGACTGAAGGACGCGATGGGCACCGAAAAACGAGTGGAAATCGAGCGCTGCTTGTCCCAAGAGCTGCGTATGGAATTCGACGAGAGCGGCCACCTCGTGTTGGCGGAGACAGCCAAAGGAATCCTCAGGGTCGATTGGCAGAGCGGCACGGCTCGACTCTCCAATGAACACGGCAGCTCGGTCTGGGCAGCCGGTGTCTCGACCGGCGACTGGTCCGCTGGTACCTGGGAGTACTCCAACAATGCGTCTTGCTCCCTCCAAGTGTACATCGACGATGGCCTGCGCATACTGCGCGAAGGCCTCATGGGAAGTGCCAAGGCGGAAGTGCTCGAGTTGTGTCGCGCCTGGTTCTCCTATGGTACTGCGCATGGTCTGCCGGTGGATGCGATGGACAGGAAGCTGCTTGAATTCTACGTTGCGACGATCTCCCTCGAGCACCCCGAGGAGCTCGTTGCTCTTGCGCGCGGGATCGATCGCGATGCGAGGCCCCAGCTTTGGGCCAAGATCCTGGAGCGCATCGAAGCCTTCCCGACCAAGGGAAAGAGCCTGATTCGGAAGGAGCTAGGGTTGGCAAAGGCACCGCCCTCGGGTAAGAAGGCCACGTAGCCGGGACACCCCATCAACCGTATGAGTGAGGACACGATGAGCACCGGCCGTCGTACCGAAATCGAGCGCTGCTTGTCCCAAGAGCTGCACATCGAGCGTGACCACAATGGCCGGGTGGTCCTCGCCCGGGCGGGCACGGGCTCTCTCGAGGTCGATTGGCAGGCTGGCGTGGCTCGCTTCAGTAACGAGTTCACCAGCTCGTCGTGGTCGGATAGTGTCGCAAGCTACGATACCTCGTACGGTACTTGGGAAAAATCGACGTCCGAGCCGGCTTCCATCGAGTCCTTTGTCGGCTGGGCCATGCAGTGCTTGCGTGGAGAGCTCATGTCCATCGCGGTCGCCGACGTCAAGCAACTCTGTCGGCAGTGGTTCTCGTATGGCATAGAGCACAACCTGGCGGTCGGCTCTATGCGCAAGGAGATACTCGAGTTCTACCTATCGACCACCTCGCTCGACGATCCGCAGGAGTTGGTGACGCTGGCCCGCGCCGTCGACCGCATCTCGAGGCCGGAGCTGTGGGACAAGATCCTGAAGCGGATCGACTGCTTCTCCCCGAAAAAGAAGCGCCTGATCCGGCAAGAGCTCGGCCTGGAAACGAAGAAGCCCGGCAAGACGAAGAACACCTGACCATCCAGCGCCCCAGCATCGTCACACGTGGCTTGTGCCGGAAGCGGACAGTCGCCGAATCCCGGACCCGACCGCCAGCATCCAAGCCCGCACACAAACGGGGAGAACTGACCATGGCGAAGAAGATCATCGCGATCGTAGGTGCGACCGGGGCCCAGGGCGGAGGGCTGGCTCGCGCGATCCTGTCGGACCCGCAGAGCGACTTCGCGGTTCGCGCGCTCACGCGCAAGCCGGACTCCGACAAGGCGCGCGAGCTGGCGCGGCTGGGCGCGGAAGTGGTAACCGCCGATCTCGACGACGCCAAGGGACTGCACGCGGCGTTTGGCGGCGCGCACGGCGCCTTCTGCGTGACCAACTTCTGGGAGCACCTCTCGCCCGAGAAGGAGATGGCCCAGGCCAGGACCCAGGCGCAGGCCTGCAAGGCCGCCGGAATCAAGCACGCCATCTGGTCGACTCTCGAGGACACCCGCCGCAAGGTTCCGCTGTCCGACGGGCGCATGCCGACGCTG
>CAZYFU010000193.1:0-9348 GCA_964647025.1 uncultured Myxococcales bacterium
GTCGTGCAAGGTCGCGCGCGATAGATCCAGTCGGCGCGCGGCCTCGCTGCGGTTGTTGCGACAGGCCTTGAGCGTCTCGATGATGAGCCCGCGCTCATAGGCGTCCACCCGCTCGCGCAGCCCGAACGAGCGGGGCAGGGACGCATCGGTGTCGGCCGGCAGGAGGGACAGGTCCAGGGACCCCTCGGGCGAGAGCGCCACCACCCGCTCGATGGCGTTCTCCAGCTCGCGCACGTTGCCCGGCCACGGCCTCGACGACAGCCGGGCGACCAGGGGCTCGGGGTCGGCGGGCATGGATACGCCGAACCGCTCCGTGAAGACGCGCAGGAAATGGCGTGCGAGCACCGGGATGTCGTCGGGCCGCTCGCGCAACGGCGGGATGTGGAGTTGAACGACGTTCAATCGGTAGTAGAGGTCCTCGCGAAACTGGCGGCGCCGCGCCTCGCCCGCGAGGTCGCGGTGGGTGGAGGCGAGCACGCGGACATCGACCTTCCGTTCGCGGTCCTCGCCCACGGCGCGGATCTCTCCCGATTGCAGCGCGCGCAGCAGCTTGGCCTGCAGCTTGGGATCGAGCTCGCCGATCTCGTCGAGCAGGATGGTGCCGCCATCGGCTTCGCCGAACAGCCCGGCGCGCGGCCGGATCGCGCCGGTGAACGCCCCCTTGGCGTGCCCGAACAGCTCCGCCTCCGCCAGCTCGGGCGAGAGCGCCGCGCAGTTGAAGCGGACGAAGGGCTTGTCAGCCCGCCGCGAGCCTCGCACGATGGCCTCGGCCAGCCGCTCCTTGCCCGTGCCGCTCTCCCCCGAGATCAGCACGGTCACGTCGCGGGGCGCGGCCCGACCGGCCAGGAGAGCCAGCCGGGCCATGGGCTCGGACACGAACACCATCGAGCGCGACAGCGAGAGCTCGCACTTGAGCTTCTCGTTTTCCAGCGCCAGGCGCGTGCTGTCGAGCGCGCGTCGGACCACGGCCAGGAGCTCGTCCATCTCGAACGGCTTGCGGAAGTAGTCGAGGGCGCCGGCCTTCATCGCCGCCACCGCCTGGCGTTCCGAACCGTGCGCGGTGATCACCACCACGCGCGGCGCTGGCGACTCGGCCTGCAGCCGCGCGAGCAGGCCCATGCCATCGAGCTTCGGCATGCGCAAGTCGGTGATGACCAGATCCGCCGGCGTGCTCGCGAAGCACGCGAGCGCCGCCTCGCCATCGGCGGCCTCGTCGACGATGAACCCCGACGACTCCAGGATCTCGCGCAGGGTGTAGCGGATGCCACTGTCGTCGTCGACCACCAGCACGCGGGGGTTCATGCGAGTTTCTCCCGCGGGAAGCGTAGCACCGCCGACGTGCCGCCGCCCTCGCGCGCGTGCAAGGCGAGATCCCCGCCGTGTTGCCGGGCCAGGGCGCGCGCGATGGTCAGCCCGAGCCCCGAGCCCTGCGGTTTGGTGGTCACGCCCGGCTCGAAGGCCCGCTCCCCCAACTCCTTGCTCAGCCCGAGGCCTCGGTCGAGCACGCGCAGACAGCTCGGATCGTCGCCGTCCGTCTCGATGGTGACCACTTGCCCGGCCGGGCTGGCCTCCAGCGCGTTCTGCACCAGGTTGATCAGCGCTTGCTTGACCTTGCGCGGGTCGCAGCGGACGACCTTGGCCTCGCCGTGCACCTCGATGGGGACGCCGCGCGCGTGTGCGATGCCTTCGTGCATGGCGGCCACCTCCTGGGCCAGCACGAGGACGTTCACCTCCTCTACCGACAGGGGCACCAGCGGCCGCGAGAAGTTGAGGAACTCGTCCAGGATGCCCTGCATGCGATCGACCTCGCGGCGCAGGACCGCCAGCCGCTCGGTCGGCTTCCCCGGCCCCGCGTCCTGGGCCAGCAGGGCCGACAACCCCTTGATGCTGGCGAGCGGGTTCTTCAGCTCGTGCGCGATCTCCCCCGACAGCGCCGAAAGCTCCTGGGCGCGTTCGGCGTGCGCACGCAGCGCCTCCTCCCGCGCGCGCAGGCCGCGGCGGAGCATGCCGTCGAACGAATGACGAATCCCGCGCCCGAGGAACGTCAGCCCACCAAGCCCAATGCTGCCGAGGACCGCGAACCACAGGACGTGCGCGCGGGTCCATCGGCCCCCGAGCGCGCCACCTAGCACCTCCGGCTTGAACTGCGCGAGGGCGTCGCTTTGGTGCGTCCACACCATCAGCCACAGCGCCGCGACCTGCGTAGCGAGCGTCAGGACCAGGAAGGGGGGCTCGATGACGGCGGCCGCGACCAGCGCCAGGGGAAACATCGCGAACAAGATCGGGCTCTCCAGGCCACCCGTCGCGAAGGACGCCAGCGCTTGCCCGACGGCCGCGAAGACCAGGTTCACGGCCAGCGCCCGCCTGCCCAGGCCGTGTCGCCGGTGATGCACGACCTCATGAACGAAGAGCGTCGCGGCCACCACCCCCAGGACCACCAGCACGTCGCGCCGCCACGGCGCCACGGGATGGACCAGCAGCCAGATCACCATGGCGATCAGCACCGGCACCGCTGCCAAGCGTACGTGCGTAATGCGCCCGAACAGACGCGAGAGCTCTTCGCGCTGGATGTCGTCGAATCCGGCCGGGGGCGGCGTCTTCTTCATGGTCGTTGGGGAAGTCATGGCAGATTATCCGGTCCTAGACCTTAGGGCGCGAAAAGCAGGGCAGGGAGAAGTCAAGGCATCACGTCCCGGCCGAGCGCCTTGGCCAGTCCGGCACGCGCGGCACCCACGCGCCCGCGGGCATCTGCCACGGCCACGTCTGCCTGGTAGAGCCGATCGTTGGCGTCCAGCACCTCGAGCGAGCCTGTGATGCCGCCTTCGAAGGTGCGCCTGGCCGACGCTGCTGCCTCGGCGGCAAACGCGGCCTGACGTTCGGCTAGGCGCAGGCGCTCGCGGGCCACGCCCACGTCGCGGACGGCATCAGCAACTTCCTGGGCGATGCCGAGGAGGGTCGCGCCAGCGCTCGCGCGGGCTGCCTCGGCCTCGGCTTCGGCTTGGTCGCGACGACCGCCACGGTGGCCACCGTCGAACAGCAGCCAGGTTGCTTCGACAGCGACGCGCCAGCCTTCCTTCTTGCCGGTCGGATAGGGCATGTCGGAAGCGAACACCGTCGCCGAGCCCGAGATCTGGGGCAGGAGGCGCAGGCGCGCAGCGAGGGTTTGCGCCTCGGCGACGCGAACTCTCGCGGCGTTGGCGCGCACCTCGGGCCGCGCGGCCAGCGCCTCGCTGATCAGGTCCGCGCCTGGCGACGCGACGTCCGTGCTGGCCGGGGGCGGGACCTTTACGCGCACCGGGTCGGAGCGTCCGAGCAGCACGCCCAGGGCTAGCTGGCTGCGTTCGAGCTCGGCGCGCGCACGAACCAAGTCGCTCTCGCGACGGGCCACCTCGGTGTCGGCTTTCAGCACGGACAGCGGCGCGGCTTCCCCGGCGTCCGCGCTGCGCGCCGCCGTGTCGCGATGCTCGCGCGCTACCGACAGGGCGCGCTCGGACGCGGCGACTATCTCTTGCCCGGCGTCCGCGGCATAGGCGAGCTGTAGCAAGCTCGCGCGTAGCTGAATCCGCAGAGCCTGCGCGCCGGCGGATGCAGCCTCAGCTCCGCGCTGGGCCGCCGCCCGCTCCGCCCACGCGCTGGGGGCGAGCAGCGGAACCTTGATCGAGCCGGACACGGTGAAGGACTCCTTGGGTTGGATGTAAAGCGTTCCCGCCGTGCCCGGCGGTGGCTGCACGCCGAGGCTCTGGAACAAACCGCCGAGGCCAACCCTCGCCTCGTCGCTGTTGCGGGTGTAGCCGCCGGCGGCCAGGACCGTCGGCAGCAAAGCCGAAGAGGCCTGTCCCACCAGCGCGCGGGCCTGCGCCACGCGACTGCGGGCTTCGCCGATGGAAAGGTTGTGATCGTCGAGGTCGCGCAAGGCTTGCCCGAGATCGATGGTGCGCGGCTCGTCGGCGATGGCGCGTCCGGAGGCGAGCACATACGCCATCGTGAATGCGAGCGGCCAGCAGAGGAATCGGGTCATGCGTCTCCTTGCAACGGTTGGCGCTCTACCCAAAAGCAAAGAGGGTGCCGTCGCCTCCCGACCCGACGTCGCGCCGATCCGAGCCCGTGTGGTGCCAGACCGTCGGCTTTTCCGACATCCTGCCGGAAATCCTTACACCGCGACACCCGAGCGCAAGGCTACCGCGCGAAGATCCGCGCTCGTTCGTCGGCACGAAGGTTGCTGCTCCGGGCGGCATGAACCGCGCCCTTCTGCTGTCATCGATCTTGTTGACCGTCCCGATGGTCTTACTCTTGAAGCTCGTCGAGCGCGTGTCGGGATTCGTAGAACATCCTGCCCGGAGCGCGTCGTGAAGCGGGTGGCCGTCGTGTTCACGCTGCTCGTGGTGGCGCTGGGGGTGCTCTTCGGGGTGCGACTTCGCATGCAGCAGCGCTCGATGCATGCGCCGGCGGGCGGCTCGGCGCAGATCGAGGGCACCGAAGTCGATCTGGCCTCGCGTCTGGGCGCTCGCATCGAGGAGATCCATGTTCGCAAAGGCGATGCCGTGAAGAAGGGCGATCGGCTGGTCACCTTGGACTGCGCCGATGCCCGCGCGTCGGTGAGCGAGCTTGCGGCCCGCCTGCGCGCCGCCGAGGCGCAGGCGCGAGCGGCCGAGCTGTCGAGCGGCGCCGCGCGAGGGAACCGGCAGGTCGCGGCCTCGGCCAAGGCCGCGGCACTTGCGCAAGCTGCTGCGTTGGCCGCCCAGCGAGACGCGACCTTGCGGCAGTCCCAGCGGCTGGAGGCGCTGGCCAGCGACGTGGCACTGTCGAGTCGAGACCAGACCCGTTCGAGCGCCGCGTCCTTGGAACAGCAGGTGCGGGCCATGCAAGCGCAAGCCGCGGCCAGCAACGATCAGGTGTATGCCGCCGGCGCCACCTGGCGTGCCAGCACGGTGCAAGCCGAGGCGGCGCGTGACAATGCTCAGGCGGTGGCGGCCAGCCTGCAACGCGCGCGCCTGCTCGCGGACGAGTGCGAGCTGCGCGCGCCTCGCGACGGCTGGATCGTCGAGCTGCCGCACGAGGTGGGCGAGCTGGTGGCGCCCGGCTCGGTGCTGGCGCGGCTGATCGATCTCCGCGAGGTTCGCGCCACCTTCTATCTGCCCAACGCGGAGCTGGCCGTGGTGAAGATCGGCGCACCTGTGTCTGCCGTGGCCGACGCGTACCCGGGCCACCAGTTCTCCGGCCGGGTCCGCAGCGTGGCCTTCGAGGCCGAGTTCACACCACGCAACGTCCAGACCCGCAGCGACCGCGACCGCTTGGTGTACCCCATCGAGGTGGTGCTCGCGAACCACGACGACAAGCTGCGCGCCGGCATGCCGGTCCAGATCGCTCTGCTGGGGACGGAGCGGCCATGACGATGATCGAGGCTCGCGGTCTGGTGCGCAGGTTCCGGGCCAGCTTGGCGCTGGATGGGCTTTCTTTCTCCGTCGAGCGGGGCGAGCTGTTTGGACTGGTGGGCGCCGACGGCGCGGGCAAGACCACGACCATCCGCGCGTTGGCGGGCTTGATCGCGCTCGATCGCGGCCAGGCACTGGTTGCAGGGCGCGACACCGCCGGCGGCGACGCGTCCGCGCGGCAGAGCCTCGGCCTCGTGCCTCAGCAGGCGAGCCTGTATCCCGACCTCTCGGTGGCCGAGAACCTGCGCTTCTTCTCGCGCCTATTCTGCCTGTCGACGGAGACGTTCCGCGAGCGCTCGCTGCGGCTGCTCGACATCACGCGCCTGGCCCCGTTCGTCGCTCGCCGCGCCGACGCTCTGTCGGGCGGCATGTACAAGAAGCTGGCGCTGGCCTGCGCGCTTCTGCACCGGCCCGAAGTGTTGTTGCTCGACGAGCCCAGTGTGGGCGTGGACCCGGTCAGTCGACGTGAGCTGTGGGCGTTGCTTCACGAGCTGGTCGAAGAAGGGATGACCGTGCTGATCTCGACGCCCTACATGGACGAGGCCGAGCGTTGTCATCGGGTGGCGCTGGTGCACAAGGGCCGGCTTCTGCTCTCGGGCGAGCCGCAGACGCTGCTGGCCGACTTCGCGCGCACGCAGCCGGACACGGCGCCGGTGTTCGAGACCTTGTTCCTGGCCCGGTTGGAGCAAGCCGAGCGTGAGGCGGGAGCGCCGTCGTCATGAACACCATCGAGGTCGTGGACCTGGGCAGGACCTTCGGTCACTTCCGCGCCGTCACTGACGTTTCGTTCTCGGTCGAGCGGGGCGAGATCTTCGGCTACCTGGGGGCCAACGGAGCCGGCAAGTCGACCACCATCCGCATCTTGTGCGGGTTGCTGGCGCCGTCGAGCGGCCGGGCGCATGTGGCCGGATTCGACGTCAGCCAGGATCCGGAGTCGGTCAAGGCCTCCATCGGGTATATGTCGCAGAAGTTCTCGCTGTACCTCGATCTGTCCGTGAAGGACAACTTGGCCTTCTTCGGTGGGGCCTACGGCCTGTCCGGCAAGGCGCTCGCCGCTCGCATCGGCTGCGTGCTCGACCAGTGCGGTCTGCGCGGACTCGATGACGAGTCTACCGGCGGCCTGCCCGGCGGACTGCGCCAGCGCTTGGCCTTGGCGTGCGCCATCCTGCACCAGCCCTCGGTGCTGTTCCTGGACGAGCCCACCGCCTGCGTGGACCCCCAGGCCCGGCGCCTGTTCTGGCGCGTGATCCGCGAGCTGGCCGAACAGGGCACGACCGTCTTCGTGACCACCCACTACCTGGACGAGGCCGAGTACTGCCGGCGCATCGGCCTCATGTCCGCGGGCAAGCTCATCGCGCTGGACACGCCCGCCGCGCTCAAGCGGGCCTACGTTCCTGGTCGCGTCTTCACCGTGCGGGGCAGGGACCTCGGGCGCGTCGCCGCCGAGCTGCGCGCTCAACCGGGCATCCTCGCCGTCGAGCCGTTCGGCGCCGGACTGCACCTGCAAGCGGATGCCACGCTTTGGGACCAAGCCCGCGTCGCTGGTGCGGTGGCCGTCGCGGGTGGGCGCGACCTGGTGGTGCAGATGGGCGAGGCCTCGCTAGAGGACGTCTTCCTGGCGGCGCTCGGGGGGGCTGCGTGAACGAGCGGCTTCGGCGATTCATCGTTCGTGTGCTGGCCATGGCCAGCAAGGAGATCATTCACATCCGCCGCGATCCTCGCACGCTGTACATGGCGTTCGGAATGCCAGCGGTGATGCTGCTGCTCTTCGGGTTCGGACTCGGCTTCGACGTGGACCGCGTACGCCTGCTGGTCGTCGACGGCGATCGTTCGCCAGCATCCCGCGCGCTGGTGCGCAGGGTGTTCGCCAGCGACACCTTCGCACCCGCGGGCGAGGTCGACCCAGGACGCGCGGAGGAGCTGCTACGGCAAGGACAAGCGGCGGCCGCGCTGGTGGTGCCGGCCCAGTACGAGCGGACCTTGCTGCTCGGCCGTGACGTGGAGGTTCAGCTCCTGGTCGATGGCAGCGACGGCAACCTGGCCCGTCAGATCATGGCCAAGCTCGATGGGGTGGTGGGCGCCGAGAGCATGGCCCGGGCAGGTTTCCGCGCACATCCGCCGCTGGCCGTGAAGGTGTACACGTTGTTCAATCCCACGGGCCAGTCCACATTCTTCATGGTCCCCGGGCTCGCGGCGTACCTGCTTGCCATCGCGGCCGTCCTGCTCACCGCGCTCACCGTCGCCGGCGAATGGGAGCGGGGCTCGATGGAGCAGCTCTTCGCGTCCCCGGTCGGCCGGCTGGAGATCGTGCTCGGCAAGCTTCTGCCCTACCTCGCGCTCGGCATGGTGCAGCTTCTGCTCGTGCTCACGCTCGCCACACTGGTCTTCGATGTGCCCGTGCGTGGCAGCGTGCTCTTGGTGTTTCTGGCCGGCTTTCTCTTCATCGCGGGCATGCTCGCGCAGGGGTTGGTCATCTCCGTGCTCGCCCGCAACCAACTGGTCGCCACCCAGGCCGGCGCCCTCTCGTCGCTCTTGCCCTCTTTGGTCCTGTCGGGGATGATCGTTCCCATCGACAACATGCCGCGCATCCTGCAGGCCCTGACTGTGGTGGTGCCGGCACGCTACCTGGTGGAGGCCCTCCGCACGCTGATGCTCAAGGGCGGGGGGCTCTCGACCATCGCCGTGGATCTCGTCGCCATGCTCGCGTTCGCGGTCGCGATGCTGGTCCTGGCCACGGCCAAGTTCAAGCGGAGGCTGGCATGATCCGGAGGCGAAGCTTTCGCATCGAGCTGGGCGCGGTGATTCGCAAAGAGGTTCGCCAGACCGTGTCCGATCGCCGGATCATGTTTCTGCTGATCGCGGCGCCGCTGCTGCAGACCATCGCGCTGGGCTTCGCCATCGACTTCGACTTCGAGCATGTGCCCACCGTCGTCATCGACCGCGACCAGAGCGGGGCGAGCCGCACCCACGCGCGGCGCTTGTTGGCCGACGCGACCTTCCGGCATTTGTGGACCGGCGCCGACGCGGGCGAGGGCACGGGCGCGATCGAGGCCGGCGACGCCAGCGCGGCGGTCGTGTTCCCCGAGCGACTGCAGGCCGATCTGCTGGCCGGCCGACCCGCCGAGGTGCAGGTGGTGTTGGACGGCACCGACCCCAACCGCGCCTTGGTGGTCGCCAGCGCCGCGACCCGGTACTTCGCGGAGTCGAGCGCCAAGCTTCTGCGGCAGCGACCGACCAGCGCGGAACGCGCTTCGCCGCCGAGCATTCGGGCCGTCCCACGCATCCTCTACAATCCCAGCCTCGCCACCGCGCCCTTCATGATCCCGGGCGTGATGACCATGCTGCTGGTCATCACCACCACCGTGGTCACGGCCATGGGGCTCGCCCGCGAGCGCGAGATGGGGACGCTGGAGCAGGTCCTCGTGACCCCGATTCGCCCCATCGTCCTCTTGCTGGGCAAGATGGCGCCGTTCTTCGTCATCGGCTGCTTCGACGTCTTCCTGGTGCTCACCGCCGGAGTGTGGATGTTCCAAGTCCCCGTGCGCGGGCCGGCGCTGGTGTTGGTCACGGGCACCCTGTTCTACCTGTTCTGCACCTTGGGCATCGGCCTTCTGATCTCGTCGATCAGCAAGACGCAACAGCAGGCGTTCCTGGCCGGCTTTCTCTTCATCATGCCGGCCATACTCCTGTCGGGGGTGATGACCCCGATCGCCGCGATGCCCACCTGGCTGCGCGCGGTGACCTACGTCAACCCGGTCCGATACTTCGTGGAGATCCTGCGTGCGAACCTGCTCAAAGGGGCTGGCTTTTCCGACCTCGGCGGGCAACTGGCGGCGCTGGCCCTACTGGGCGGCGCCATCCTGACCTTCGCGACGCTGCGTTTTCGCAAGCGTGCGCTTTGATGGCTCGGCCGCCT
>CAZYFU010000194.1:0-9256 GCA_964647025.1 uncultured Myxococcales bacterium
CTGGCTTGGCTGCAACACGCCCGCGGCGGCGCGCCGCCTGGCCAGCAGGCCCTAGCGGCGCGGGCGAGCACCTCGGCGGCGGGTTTCTCGTTCGTCACACGCCCACGCAAAGGGCGCCAGCTCCGTCGCCGACCCGATATTACAAACAGGAAACCGGGCCGATACACGTTAGCGGACATGTTTACTCCTGTTTGAGCAAAGACGTGGTCGACAAGGAGGGTGTCCGATGAACTTCTCGTCCTTTCGCAGAGCGGGGAACTGGAAGAGCCTGCTATCTGCGTTTCTCTACTTCGACGTCAGCTTCATGGTCTGGGTCTTGTGCGGCGCCGTGGCGCTCTACATCGCCGCCGACTTCGGGCTCGACGACGGCCAGAAGGCGCTGCTGGTGTCGATCCCGACGCTGGGCGGGGCCCTGCTTCGCATTCCCATGGGCATCCTCGCCGACCACATCGGTTGTCGCCGCACCGGACTTCTCGGCATGGCCATCACCTTCGTGCCGCTCGCGTGGGCGTTCTTGGCCGGAACCAGCTTCCATCAGGCCTTGGGTTTCGGGCTCGTGCTCGGCGTCGCGGGCGCGAGCTTCGGCGTCGCCCTGCCGCTCGCCAGCCGCTGGTACCCGCCCAAGTACCAAGGTGTCGCCATGGGGATCGCCGGCGCCGGCAACAGCGGCACGGCATTGTCGACGCTGTTCGCCCCGCACATCGCCGAGCGCTTCGGCTGGCACGCCGTGTTCGGCTTCGCGATGATTCCCCTGGCCATCGTGTTCGTGCTGTTCTGGGTGATGGCCGAGGACGCCCCGAACCGTCCGCCGCCGAAACGCCTCTCCGAGTACCTGGCCGTGTTCGGACAGCTCGACATCGCCTGGTTCTCGCTGCTCTACGCGGTGACCTTCGGGGGCTTCGTCGGGTTGTCCACGTACCTCGGCATCGTGTTCTTCGATATCTACGGGGCCAAGACGGTGGCCGACGGGCTGACGAAGGTCGAGGTCGGGTACCTCGTGACCGCGACGGTGGTCGCGGGTAGCTTCTTCCGGCCGGTGGGTGGCGCGATCGCGGACAGGATCGGTGGCATGCGCTTCCTCGCCGGCCTGTATTTCGCGGTTGCCGTGTGCGCGTTTCTGGTTTCGCGCATGCCGCATTCGTTCCTCCTGATGCTCGTGGTGGCCAGCGTGATGATGGCTTGCCTCGGTATGGGCAACGGGGCCGTCTTTCAGCTGGTTCCACAGCGCTTCCGCAAGGAGATCGGGGTGGCCACCGGGGTCATCGGCGCCGCAGGCGGTTTCGGCGGGTTCGCGCTCACCAACCTCGTCCTCGGTCCGCTCAAGCAGAGCACCGGAAAGCACGTGGCGGGCTTTCTCGCGGTGGCGCTCCTGGTGCTCGCCGTGCTCGGCATCTTCTCTCTGGTCAGCGCGCGATGGCGTCGCACCTGGGCCGCGAAGACCGAAGCGGTGCGCTTCTAGCGGGGCCCATGTCCGCCGCACCTGGCAGCCAGAGCTTCCTGACCACGTGCTGCTACTGCGGCGTCGGCTGCGGCGTCGCCGTGCACAAGGCCAGGTCCGGCGCGCTCTCCTTGCAGGGCGATCCGGACCATCCCGTCAATCGAGGCCGACTCTGTTCGAAGGGCCTCAATCTGCTCCACACCGTGAGGGATCGCAGCGATCGCCTGCTCTACCCCGAGCTGCGCGAGACCAGGCAATCGCCACGACGACAAGCGACCTGGGACGAGGCGCTCGGGCGGGTGGTCGACACGATTCGTGGAACCGTCGCGCGGCACGGCCCCGACGCGGTGGCGTTCTACGTCTCGGGCCAGTGTCTCACCGAGGAGTACTACCTGGTCAACAAGATCGCCAAGGGCTTCCTCGGCACGAACAACATCGACACCAATTCGCGGCTGTGCATGAGCTCGGCGGTGGCGGGCTACCGGCTCGCGCTCGGCGAGGACAGCGTCCCCTGCTGCTACGAGGACCTGGACTTGGCCGACCTCTTCCTGGTCGCGGGCGCCAACCCAGCATGGTGCCACCCGATCGTGTTTCGTCGCTTCGAAGGCCGGCTGCACGGTGACGGCAAGACGGCGCGCATGATCGTGGTGGATCCGCGCCGCACGCAAACCGCGGCGATGGCCGACCTGCACCTGCAGATCCAGCCCGGGACGGACATCACCCTCTTCCACGCCATCGCCAGGCGGCTCATCGAGAGCGACGCCCTCGACATGCGGTTCCTGACCGAGCACACGGAGGGCTTCGAGGACTTGCGCGACCGGGTCTTCGCCCGCTCGCTGCGCGATGCCGCGGCCATCTGCCGAATCGACGAGCGAGACATCGATCTCGCCGCCCAGTGGATCGCCGAGGCCAGAGGCTTCCTCTCTCTGTGGGCCATGGGGCTCAACCAAAGCATGGTGGGGGTGAGCAAGAACCTCGCGCTCATCAACCTGCACCTCCTGACCGGCAAGATCGGCAAGCCCGGTCATGGCCCCTTCAGCCTGACCGGCCAGCCGAACGCCATGGGAGGGCGAGAGGTCGGTGGCTTGGCCAACCTCATGAGCGCTCACAGGGACATGCACAATCCCGAGCATCGCGCCGAGATCGCGCGGTTCTGGAACGTTCGGGCGGTTCCAGCGTCGCCCGGGCTCACCGCGGGAGAGATGATGGACGCGCTCTGCGATGGTCGCCTCAAGGTGCTGTGGATCATCTGCACCAATCCTCTCGTGAGCTGGCCGGACCTGGCAAAGGCCGAACGCGCCCTGCGCGCCGCGGACCTGGTGGTGGTGCAGGACATCTCTCGCCGCTCCGACACGTTGGCCTACGCGGACGTCGTGCTTCCCGCGGCCGGGTGGCTGGAGAAGGAAGGCACGATGACCAACTCGGAGCGCCGGATTGGCCATCTGGCCAAGGTCATCGAGCCCCCGGGACAAGCCCTTCCCGATGCGGAGATCCTGATCCGCTTCGCCCACCAGATGGGCTGGCAGGCGTCCTTCGATTACGCCTCCATGGCGGACGTGTACCGCGAGCACGCGGCGCTGACCCGGGGAACCAACATCGACATCACCGGGCTCGACTACCAGCGCCTGCGGCGCCAGCGCTCGCTGCAGTGGCCCGTCCCCGCCCCCGAGCATCCAGGCACCCCGCGCCTGTTCACCGATGGGCGCTTCCACCGCCCCGGCGGCCGGGCCAAGCTGTCCGCGGTTCCCGACGACAACCCATCACCACCACCCACGGACGAGCATCCGCTGGTCCTCACCACGGGCCGCATCCGGGATCAGTGGCACACGATGACCCGCTCGGGGAAGGTGGCCAAATTGCGCGCCCACGAGCCGCGGGCCCGGCTGGACATGCACCCCTCGGACGCGCGGTCTCGCGGCATCGACGATGGCATGCTGGTCGAGGCACGCAACGATCGCGGCACGGTTCGCCTGCGCGCCCGTCTCACGGAGGAGCTCAAGCCTGGCGTCGTGTTTCTGCCGATGCACTGGGGCCGCATGCTCGATCGGGAGGAAGCGCGGGCCAACAACCTCACGAGCGCCCGCTGGGATCCGATCTCCAAGGAACCCGACCTGAAGTTCTCGACGATCGAGGTGCGCCCGTACCGTCGGGCCAAACGCAGAATCCTCATCGTGGGCGCCGGGGCCGCCGGGCTCGCGTTCGCACGTGCCTACCGCCGGGACAACCAGCACGACGAGCTCACCGTGTTCAGCAAGGAGGCGCTGGCCTTCTACGACCGCGTTCGCTTGCCCGAGACCGTCGAGCAAGAGGCGGCCTGGGAATCCCTGGCGCTGCTCGGCCCCGATGAGGCGAAGGCGCTGCGCCTCGAGGTCGTGGAGGGCTGCGAGATCACGCGCATCGATCGCGTGCACAAGCGCGTCGGCGATGCCCTCGGCCGCTTTCACGACTACGACACCTTGGTGCTCGCCACCGGCAGCCGCGCGGCTTGGCCTTCGGACACGCCCAAGACCCAGCGAGGCCTGCACGCGCTGCGCACTTACGCCGACGCGCGGGCGATCATCGCCTCGGCGCGGACCGGCCGCCGCGTCGTCATCGTCGGCGGCGGCTTGGTCGGCATCGAGCTGGGTGTGGTGTTGCGCTCGAAGGGGCTTCCGGTGCACATCGTCCAGCGGTCGGCACAGCTCATGAACAAGCAGCTCGACCCGATCGCCGCGGAGATTTTGCGCGACGAGCTCGTCGATCGCGACATCCGGATCCACTTTCTCGACCAAGTCGTCATGTGGCACGGGACCGAATGGATTGACGAGCTGAGCCTGGCGTCCGGCGAGACCTTGCGCGACGTCACCCTGGTCTATGCCATGGGCACGGTTCCCAACGTCGAGCTCGCCGCCGCCGCGGGTCTCGACGTCAACCGGGGCGTGGTGGTCGACGCGGCGATGCGATCGAGCGATCCCGACATCCTCGCGCTGGGAGAGGTGGCCGAGTTCGAAGGTCGGCTACACGGCACCACCCCTGCCGCCGAAGAACAGGCGACCATCGCCGCCGCCAACCTGGCCGGGGACGTGCAGGCGCTGTACGCGGGGTCGGCGGCGCAGAACATTCTGAAGGTGCCGGGCTTCGCGCTCGCAAGCGTGGGCATGGTGAGGCCGCCCGCGGACGACATGAGCTACGAAGAGATCGTGTTCCTGGATCGCGGCGCACGCGTCTACCAGAAGTGTGTCGTCCGCGACGAGCGGTTGGTGGGGGCCCTGCTGGTGGGGGATCAGCGCGAGCTTCCCGCGTTGCGCGACTTGGTCCGCAGCGGCGAGGAGCTCGGCGAGCGTCGGGCGACACTCCTGCGAGGTAGCGGTCGGGCTCCAGGACCAGGCGGCGGAAAGCTCGTCTGCAGCTGCATGTCCGTCGACGAAGGAATGCTCGCCGGCGCGTACCAACGGGGGGCCCGGACAGTGGAGGCGCTGATGGCCACGACCAGCGCCGGCACCGGGTGCGGAAGCTGCCGTCCCGAGCTCGTGTCGCTGCTTCGTAGCCAGACGCGGGGACCGGCATCCAATCCACGATCGATCGAGCAAGTCCCATGACCGCGATGCTTCCCATCTTGAAGACCCGAGCGCCCCCCCTGCTGGATGCGAAGCAGCGCATACTTCGCGACGTCCGCATCTCGCTGACCGATCGCTGCAACCTTCGCTGCACCTACTGCATGCCCCAGCACGCCTTCGGCGAGCAACACCGATTCCTGCCCCCGGCCCAGGTCCTCGATTTCGACGAGATGGTCGGGCTGGCCCGCGTCTTCGCGGAGCTGGGCGTGCGCAAGATCAAGCTCACGGGGGGCGAGCCGCTGGCCCGGCCTCGGGTTCCCGAGCTGGTTCGCATGCTGCGCAACGCTCTGCCAGAGGTGGAGCTCAAGCTAATCACCAATGGCGTCCTGCTCGCGCCGCTGGCAGTCGCGCTGCGTGAGGCGGGTCTCGACAGCCTGACCGTGAGCCTGGATACGCTCGACCCCGACCGCTTCGCCAGCATCGCAGGGCGCGCTGGCCACCTGGACAGCGTGCTCGCCGGCATCGAGGCCGCCAAGTCCGCCGGCTTTCGACCGGTCAAGATCAACATGGTGGTAATCCGAGGACGCAACGACGACGAGATCGAGGCCATGGCCGCCCGCTTTCGTCGGCCCGACACGGTCGTGCGCTACATCGAGTACATGGACGTGGGCACGCTCAACCACTGGCGCGCGCAGGACGTGGTCACGGCCGCGGAGATCGTTGCCCGACTGAGCAAGACCTGCGACTTGGTTCCTATCGAACCGGCCTATCGCGGCGAGACGGCCCGGCGCTATCGCTACGCCGATGGCTCGGGCGAGATTGGCTTCATCGCGAGCATCTCGCAGCCTTTCTGCGACGACTGCAATCGCTTGCGGCTCTCTGCTGACGGCAGGCTGTACACCTGTTTGTTCGCCAAGGACGGGTTCGACATCCGAAAGGTCCTTCGCAGCGGGGGGCCCGACCAAGCGCGGCAGGCGATTGCCGACCTGTGGCGCAAGCGCAGCGACCAGTACTCGGTGCTGCGGGCAAAGTCACACACGGAGCAGAAGATCGAAATGTTCTACATCGGAGGCTAACCCGGCGTGCAGATCCACCTCACCTACTACGCCAGCCTGCGCGAGCTGCGCGGCGCCGATCGCGAGACCATCGAGGTCGTCAGCAACAGCCTGCGCGACCTCTACCGTATCCTCGCCCTCCGCTACCAGTTTCCTTACGCGGAGGAACAGATCCGTCCCGCGGTGAATGACGAGCTCACGTCCTGGGACCGTCGGCTGACCGAGGGCGACCACGTCGTCTTCGTCTCACCGGTGGCTGGCGGATGAGCTTCGTGCGCTCTTCCATGCAAACGAGTCCGCACCCGCTGTTCATGCTGCTGTCGCGCTCTCTGCCTGACACGCCGCCCTTCGCTTCCACGACCGACGTAGGCGCGATCGTCCGCTTCGAAGGTGTCGTCCGGGACAACAACGAGGGAAAGACCGTGGTCGAGCTCGAGTACACGGCGTACCCGGCGCTGGCAGAGCGCGAGGGCACCCGCATCGGGCAGGAGAGCATCGAGCGTTTCGGATTGCTCGCCGCCTGTTGCATGCACCGCGTGGGTCTCCTTCACCCGGGAGACGTCGCCGTGCGCGTCTGGGCGACCGCGGCGCATCGGGGCGAGTCGTTCAGGGCGTGCGAGAGCATCATCGACGCGGTCAAGGCCAGCGTCCCCATCTGGAAGCGCGAGGTCTACAGCAACGGCGACCGGGCGTGGGTCACCTGCCAAGGGGATGGCTTGGGCCCGGGCCACCATCGTCGGCAGCACGGCCCCCCCTGGTAGCCGCGGCGGACGGCCTTACATCAGACGCCCGGACAGATGTCAGTCAGCTTGCACGCGAAGGGCTTCGCCACCTCGGCGACCTGCTTGCCGACCAAGGTGATCTGCGAGGCGTCGGTGGGGCCGTACCCATCGGCTTCGAGCTTGGTCAGGTGCGGCACCTTCTTCGGATCGCATTTCATGACCAGAGTCTCGATGGTGTCCACGGCGACCGCGTTGCGGCCCGCCAGGATAAGTCGCATGTTCATCTTGCCAGAGGCATAGTCCCAGAACCCGGCATCGCCCGGTTTGGCCTCGAACGCCGGCGCCGGGCCGTGCTGGATGCCCTGCAAGCCGTCCATCACGACGAGGTCGGCCGGGCGCAGGCTGTAGTAATCGCGAATGAAGGCGCCCAGCGTCTCGGGGCTCGTATGATCGATCGAGTTGGCCCCCGGGACTTGGGCCCGGGTGCAGTCGAAGTTGGTGCCGCCGTCGGCAAACGAGAACTGCCCCATGGGGGTGGCCCCCACGCCGAGGTTCTTCACGGCGCCCGTGATGCCCGCCATGAGGTGGGTCTTCATGGTCGGGATGCTGATGAGGACGTCGGCTTCGACGTAGCGCTTGTTGATCCAGTACTGCGTGCCGCTCTTCCCGGTCTTCTGAACCAGCGCCGTGGTCGACCGGTCGGTGCACGAGCTACCCTCGAGCGCGATGAACTCGTCGACGGCAGCGATGTTGGTCTTCGTGTACCCGAGCATGGAGTAGGCCGTCGGTGTGGGCATCGTCGATCCTTCCATCACCAGGATCTTGCCGCCGCTTCCCACCTTCGCGCGCACCAGGTCCGCCACGACCTTGACCACGCGCCAGTCCGTGGATATGCCGTTGGCCGTGAGCTCTGCGGCCGACTGCCGGTACCTGTCCGTGTAGGCGGTGACCAGGTTCGGCTTGAGCACGACGGTCTGGCCCGTCTTGATGAAATCGAGGCCACCGGCCTGCTGCACGGCGCTCTCCACCAGCTCTTGGACGTCGGCGGTCGTGAGCTCCGAGGCCTCTGCCTTGCTCGACTGGACCATGGCGACGATGGGCTTGTCGCCGAGGGGTACGTCACTAGCAGATGCGCCCGCATCGTCGGTGGTCTTGCCACCCGACCCGGACGAGCCGCCCGAAGCGACCGTCCCCGATGAGCCAGCCGTGCTCGAGCCGCCGCCGGCGGACGACGCACCTCCCGAGCCTTGCCCACCGTTGCCCGTGGAACCGCCCGTCGTCCCCCCACCTGCGCCCGTCGCGCCGCCGCTGGTCGATTGCGTCTTGCCACCCGATCCCCCCCCACCGGAGCCATTGCCCGCGCAGCCGAGAAGCTGACCAGCGACGAGTCCAGAAAGCGCAAATACCACAGACAACCGCCTCGGCCAGCGAGCAGATCGAGTTTTCATGAAATCGATTCCTGAATACAACTTTGGGATGATGCTAATTGTTCGAGCGAGCCCGAATTGCCAAACAAAAGTCTGTCGTCAGGTGTGGGTGCGAGGTAAATTCATGCTCAACCAACGACGGCGCGATCGTCAACCGGTATTGCACGGCGCACGGACGGATTTGTTCGGCCAGTCAGTGCCGAGCAAGGCCGCCGGATTGACTGACGAAACCGCGACTACAGTCGAGCGCCTCGCGACTCACTCCGACGGTGTCTGCGCGGCCATCGCGCGCATCACGCCGCAGCGCAGGCTCCCCGGCAAGCTGGTGGAGCGCGCTCAATCGCCGCGTGGCAGGGAATTGAGATTGCGGGTCACAATTCTGACGGCCTGATCCGTCCAGTGCTCTTTCAGACAGCCAAAGCCAATGGCGCCCCGTGGCGACTGAGACAGACAGTTCCATTTGTGCGTTGGTTGGCATGGACACGCTTGCACTCATTGCACGCGTACGCCAGGATGAACCACATGCACCTTCGAGTAGCAGCAAGCAGCATTTGTATCACGCTCATTCTCGCGGGTTGTGGCGGCTCCGATGGTGGACAGTCTCAAGAGGGCCAGACAGGCGGACAAGAGATTGGAAGAGGCGGAGCGAGTGGAAGCATTGGAAGTCAAGCCTCTGGCGGATCGACCACCGCAACGACGGTGGACCGGAGCGGTGGCGCCGGTGGTTCCGCAGGGGCTGGTGGCGCGCCCGGCGTGGGCGGCCAGCACAAGAACGACGCAGCCGCCCCCGGCGCGGGCGGCATCACGGGCAGAGACGCCGCGGTGACCTCTTCGGGTGGTATGGCGGGTGTCGCCGGTCGCCCGAACAGCGGCGGAGCGACGACGGTAGGCGGGATGCCGGGCCGAGACGCCGCGACGACGTCCTCGGGCGGCGCCCCGGGCCAAGGTGGCACGGGCTCCCCGCCCACGCCGAAACAGGGTGAACGCTTTCCGTTCCCGCAGAACGTGAAGTACCCGTACGGCGTGCAGTCGGCCAACGTGACCAACGAGTTCGTCAAGAACTGGTACGAGAACTGGA
>CAZYFU010000195.1:0-1274 GCA_964647025.1 uncultured Myxococcales bacterium
AGCTACGGCGCCGCCGGCAGAAGCTCGCTGATGACCTTGTAGAAGGACTGTCCGAGGACCTTGTAGCCGGCGTCGTTCGGGTGGAGCCCGTCGGCCATGAGCGCGGTCTTCCAGTTGGCGGTCTGCATGAAGAGCGCGTGGTTGTCGACGAAGACGACGTGCTTGCCGGCGGCGGCCGCGCTCTCGGCCTTGGCCTTGATGGCGGTGTTGTAGGTTTGCACCTTCGCATCGACGCTGTCGCTGGTGGTGGGAATGATGGCGGATACCACCAGCAAGGCGGAGGGAGCATCCTTGGTGATCTGGTTGATCAGACTCTCCAGGCGGCTGGGTGCGTTGGATACGTTGTCGTTGCCATTGATGTCATTGGTCCCAATCTTGAGAAGCACGATGTTCGGATTGGACTTGGAGATGGCGTTGTCGATGACACCGGCAATCTGGCTGATCTTCCAACCGCCGTGGCCTTCGTGAGCCTGGGGGAACTTCTGACCATCGACCGTGTCGGGTCCGTTGGTCAGTGTCCCGACGAAGGTGATGTTCTTCTTGTTGGTCAGCGCCTGGCGGTACAGCTCGATGCGGTACCCCCCCATGGGCGCCCTGCAACACCCCTCGGTGATCGAATCTCCGACCGGCATGATGGCACAGGCCTTCCCCTCCGGACACGGTTGGAAACCAGCGCTCGTGCCGCCTGTCCCCGATGATCCGCCCGGGCCACCATCGGGTCGCACGCCGCCTGTTCCCCCGATGCCGCCCGCGCCTCCGTCCCGCCCGGCCAGACCGCCATCGGGCCTCGCGGCACCTGCGTCGGCGCCACCTGCGCCCGTGCCGGTCGTGCCGCCTGCACTCGATCCGCCGGAAGCGGTCGTGCCCCCCGAGCCAGTGCCCGTGGTCCCGCCGCTGCTAGGCGTGCCGCCGCCGGTACCGCTGCTGGTCGTGCCACCGCTGCTGCTTCCGCCACCGGCCCCGCCGATGCTGGACGAGCCACCCCCGCTGCCCCCGCTCATCGCGCTGGAGCCGCCAGCTCCGGACGAGCCACCGCTGCCAGCGCGGCTGCCACCGGTCGCGCTGCTGCCGCCACTGGCCGGGGCGGATCCACCGGCCCCGGACGAATCACCGGAGCCATCCGAGCATGCGGCGGTTGCCGCGATCAACGTGATCATCGATGCCCGGAGAAGTCCGCGGCGGAACGATTTGCCGGCCTGAGGCCGAGAACCAGTGACTGCCATCTTGCACCTCGTTTGGGAGAATTTCGGCGTGGAAGCAGACCGCGCCCCTTT
>CAZYFU010000195.1:1374-9143 GCA_964647025.1 uncultured Myxococcales bacterium
CACCGGTTGGATGCCTGGTGTGGGGTCCACGCAGGTCAGGCACTGCATGACGGCCTTCGTGCCCACGGGCAGGTCCGAGTCCTTCTTGCGGACCACGTTGACCATTTGGCTCGGCGTGTGTCCCTCGGCGGGGCAGCTTCTGGCGGCGGTCCGCTCGGCGGCGGTGCCGTTCTCGTTTCCCAGGATGACCTCCCAGCAGTCGGGTGTGCGGCCGTTGGAATCGCACGACGGCAGCCCCTCGGGGCTTTCATCCCATGTCATCTGCCACTTTCCGTTCTTGTCCTTGCCTTCGTGAGGGATCCGGTAGGCGACGCGACAGTCGGCCTGCAGCCCGGGCTCGTCGCTGACGTCGGCCAGCTTGAAGGGCACGCATAGATCACCCATCAGGACCGTCAGGGCGTCGCCGATGCCTTCCATGGCCGGGCCGAAGTCGGATTCGCAGATGCTGTAGGCGCGCCGGTTCCTCTCCGGGAAGCCGTTCAAGAAGGCGTCGATGCGCAGACCTCCGGTGGCGCCGTGCTCGGCCGCGACTTCTTGGCCGACGTTCTCCGGCAAGTAGTCGGGGTCGTAGCAGATCGGCCAGTAGTCCCAGACCTTCCCGTTTTGGTCGGTGCGCGGATTCGGGTCCTTGACCAAGTCGATCTTGTAGGTGGGCGTGCCGGTGTCGCCGACTCTCGGGGTGCCGTAGATGGCGGCGACCAGGATCTTCTCGTCCGCGGACTCGCCGCCGCCTTTCAGCTCCTTCACGGCGTTCACTATCTCGGCGATGCTGGTCAGGGGATTGCAGCTCGTGGCCTCGGTGGTGTCGACCTTGGCGTCGTCGCAGGTGGCGTCGGTGCGCGCGCGGCACGAGGCGTACGGCACGGACACGGGACCCGTGGTCGGGAAGGTGAGCTCGACGTTGTCGCACTGATGGCCCCGGGTCGTGCAGCGCAGGCTGCCGCCCTCGGCTAACACGCGCTTGCTGTACATGTTCGTGTTCGGCGCGGCCGAGCAGTCGTCCTCGTCGGTCAGGATCACGACGCCGAGGTAGGCCTCGGGCCGGAGGAACTCCCACTGCTTGGCGTTCACGTCCGCGAAGAAGGCCCACTGGAAGACTCCGAGCTGGTGCTCGTAGCCACAGCCGGCGACGCCCACGTTGCTGGCCAGACAGCCGAAGACCTCGCTGATCTGTCCGGTGAAGTTCACCGGCTTGCCGTTCGTGAGCTCGAGCCACGGCTTGGCATCGTCGTTGACACCGCAGCCAACCATGTCGCGCATCTGGAAGCTGCCCTTGTCACCTTGGTTCATGGGACCGCAGGCGTCGGAGTAGCCCGCGCCCACGTCACTGTCCAGGATGGCGATGCGCAGGTCGGGTAGGGTGCCGTCGATGGGGTCGCGTAGGGCCTCGATGAGCCGCGGGAACTGCGCCTTCATCTTGTCCTGCTTGGGCTTCATGGACAGCGAGTTGTCGACCATGAAGAGGAGATCCAGGTGGCGCATGGGCACGATGGTGACTTGACCGTCGGACTGTTGTTCGGGCTGCGGGACCGGTTGCGCGAGCGGGTGCGAGATGCAGGCCCACAGGCAGGTGACGAGTCCAGCGCCGAGTACCAACCATCGAATCTTGCGTAGATAGGTCTTCATGGGGGCCCTCCTTCACCGAGGCTGAGCAAGTGTCGTGCCCTCGACCGGAGACGGAGAATCGGCGTGAAGGTGGCGCGCGAGCGCCTGCGCCTGCCAACCTCGAAGTCAGGTTGCGTGCGGGAGGTTGGCCGTGTGTGCCCGAAGCGAGCGTCCCGGGCGAGGTGCCGACGATGGCGGTGATCATCGTCGACAACCTGACTGGTCTCTTGGTCGCGCCCAACCTTACAGAAATGTAGAAGGAAGGGCTTCTGACCGTCTCGACCGCGCTCAGGTCATCCCGCGGCTGGTGCCGTCAGGGCTCCGCGCAGATACTGTCCACCAGGATGTGCCCGTCGGCATCGGCGTCGGTGATCCGCACGCGCGCCGTCTTGCCGACGTAGTCCTCGGTGTCCCACGTCACTCGGGCGAGCGCATCGACGCCCTGTCCGCGCGCCAGGTACACGGCTTCATCTTCGATGACCAACTCGACTTTGACCTTGGCGTGATCGCTGCCGCCCACCAGAAGCGACAGCCGACGCTCTTTGATCTCGAAAGGCGGCGAGGTCAGGACGCCGGTGGGCCCCTCTTCGCGCGACGGCGCCGACGAAACCATGCCGTGGCCCTCGATGCCGATGGCGGTCTTTCGGTCGGTGAGCCAGCGGCCGGTGGGCCGGGTGAAGGCCTCGCCCGTCTTCTCCCAACCCGTGTAGTCGGCGCTTTCGAACTCGAACAGACACGACCTTGTCTTCGAGACCTGGCGGCGGCGGAGAAGGTAGCGCGGCCAGCTCGGGAAGCCGGTCACCGGGCGGGCCTGCATCTCCGGCGGGAAGGCGCGCTCCAGCTCGTAGAAGTCGGCGATGGCGTCGAAGACCAACGGTATCTCCTCGCCCGACGCCACCAGGTACTTCGCGTTGGTTTCCGAGAGGAAGGGCCTCAGCGTGAGATCTGGAATGTTCGCCAGCCAGGCGTCGGCCCACGGCATTTCGTGAAGTTGGTCGGTGCGGGCGCCGGCCTTGATCGCGAAGAACGGGTGGTGCAGGTCGAGGAGATCCTTGCCCAGACGCTGGTACTCTTGCCTGAGGAGCCGGGCGGCGGACCACCTGTCGCCCTTGATGGCATACCCGGAGGTCGAGAACGTCCTCGCGTCCAGGTAGAACGCCGCCGCCGAGGCGCAGCCGATCATGAGCACCTTGGTCGCGGCGCTGTGGCGGGGGAGACGGGACAGCAGGGGGCCGAGCAAGAGCAACGCGGTCGGCCCGGCCAGGAGCGCGACCGGCATCAGGTTGTTGTCGAAGCCGCCCTGCTTGGCGTAGGGGAGCAGCGACGCCGGGAAGGCAACCGCGAGCATTCCACTCCAAAACAGGCTGCGCAGCGAAGCGAGATTGAACCACAGCGAGGCTGCCACGATGACCGGCAAGACGGGCAGGTAGGGCGCGAAGCTCAGCCAGGCTCGCAGGCCCTGCATGTAGCGATCCGTGTGGATCTGTTGGTTCTTGAAGACCGTGAACGTGTAGTAGATGTAGCGGCCTTCGCTGCCGAGGATGAGCCCGCCCATGCCCAGAAGGCCCAGCCCCGCGATGGTGAGCCCGAGCAGGACGGTTCGCCTGGGATGGCGGAACAGCTCGAACAAGAGGATCCACGCAACGAAGAAGATCGCGGTCTGCTTGACGAACATCGAGAACGTCATCAGCACCGCCGCGCCCCAGAAGCGCGGGCGGCTCATCTCCTCGCGGCCGTACACCAGCACCGCCGAGCCCACGACCATCGCGAACACGACCGAATCGTTGCGCGCCAGATCGAACCAGCCGCCCGAGATGGGAAACGCGGCGGCCATGAGCCCGACCGCCAAGATCGCCCAGACCATGGGAAATCCCGCGGGACGGAACTGCCGGTAGACCTCGCGGCCCAGGAGCACCATGACCAAGCCCATCGCCAGGCAAGACACGGTGCGCGCGAGGGCATAGTCGAGCCCGAACACCGCCCCCACCGCCGCCAGCACGACGAAATAGCCCGGTGGGTAGGAGTCCGGCATGAATCCCTGGTTGGGCTTCACGTACAGGTCCATGCCGTGCAGCACCCGGTAGGCCTGCAGCAGCTGTCCCTCTTCACACCACTCGAGCGCCAGCGGGTAGGCGACCCGCGAAGCCAGGATCTGGATCAGCCGGTACAGGATCACCAAGGCCGGGATGCAGGTGAGCAGGATGAACCAGATCCCGCGATCGTGGCGCAACCTGTGAAAGACCCGGCGCAGCGCCGCCCAGGTCCAGAGGATCCTTTCCGTGCGATTCATGTCTCGTTCGCCGGGCAGCCTACACGACAGGGGCGACGGTGCTCCACGACGAATCGCGGGCGGCCGGTCGTGGCCTTGTGATACCTCTCACGAGCATCCGTCCCGCCCGGCTGTCGCCCAGCGTGGCGGGGTGCACCCGTCGTTCATCCGTGATAAACGTGGACGGTCGCTGCCGCGCAGAACACCGATATGGCGAGCCCTTTCCGATGTGTTGCCCGTTGGGCACGAACATCTGTCCGTGAGTGGAAGCTGTCCCTGCTGGCAGTCGCCGCCATCGGGCTGTTCGTCGCCCATTGCATTAGAATCGGCGACGTCACCATCGACGACGCGTTCATCACGTTCTCGTTCTCGAAGAACCTGGCGCTCGGCAACGGGCCCTTGTTCAGCCACGGGGTCCGCGCCGAGGGCTATTCCACCTTCTTATGGATGGTCCTGGTCGCGGTTCCCCTGGTCTTCACGCGGGGCGCGGCGCCGCTGGCGATGGCGCGGGTGATGGGCGCGCCGTTCGTGGCGTTGCTGGGGTGGTCGACCTACCGGCTCGCCCGCGCATGTGGGGCGTCACGCAAGATGGCCGGGGCGTGCGTGCTGCTGCTGACGTTCAACACCGATCTCGTGGTCGGCTACCTCACGGGCATGGAGACCCTTCCCTACGTCGCCCTGGTCGCCTTTGCCTTCGCCGCCACCGTGCAGTCGTTCACCGACGAGCGCTGGCAGAAGTGGGCGGTGTGGGGCGGTTTGGCCGTCGCGCTCATGCGCATCGACGGGTTCGTGCCTTGGGGGATGCTGCTCGGCTGGTCCTTCCTGCTGGCCATCGGCAAGAGCGACAGGAAGGCGCCCTGGCGTCTCGTGCGCACCGTCGCCCCCGCCATCGCCGTCTACGTGGTGTGGTTCCTGTGGCGCTGGAACTACTACGGACTCTTCCTGCCAAGCACCTACTACGCCAAGGCGCTGCTACCCAAGCTGCTGCCCAACAGTGGCTTCGAATACGTGACGGCGGAGGTGGTCGAGGGCGCGTTGTGGTGCGGCTTGCTTGGCTGGCTTTGGCTTCTGTGGCGACGCAGGCTGGCCGCGGCGCTGCTCGGCTGCTACGTCATCGTGCACTGGCTGTACGTGGTTCAGGTCGGCGGTGACTGGATGCCGTTCGGCAGGTTCATGCTGGCGACCGTGCCGCTGCTGCTCGTCCTGTTGTGTGCCGCGGCCTCGGATCTGGTGGGCGCCCTTTTCCGCGCGCGCCACCGGCTGAGGTGGATTCTTTGGCTGGTGCCGGTGCCGCTGTTCGGGTTGACGGTGATCCGCATGGACCATCGCTTCGTCAACAGTGGCTTCGAGAACAACAAGCTGTACGGGATCGCCGACCAGACGGCGAACGTGCGCAGCTATCTCAAGGCCGCCGTGTTCCTCAATCAGGTCGTGCCGACCGGCGCGCGCCTGGTCAGCGACTACGGTGGCGTGTTCGGTTGTTACACCGATGCGTCCATCATCGAGATGTGGGGCCTGGCCAACCCCATCATCGCCACCCGGGGTAACGCCGAGGGCGTCCGCCCGAACTACGGCAGGACGTGCGCGGCCTGCTACCCCGAGCTCGCGCCCGAGTACTTTCACGTCATGGTCCCGATGGTACGGAAAGAACCGGCTTTCAAGTCGGCCGACGACGTGATCGCCAATGTCTGGCAAAGCGAGAACATCGGGCGCTACATCGACTTCAAGACCGACTTTGCCGTGGGCCGGGTCGTCCAGCCCAAGACGGGAGAGGCGCTGTACTTCTTGCGCAAGCGCGACGGCAGCGCGCTGGCCTCGACCACGACCGAGCGCGGTTTCACTATCGACTACCCGTTCGAGCCCGCGCGCGCCCAGTAGGCCCGCGCCATCGGCCTTATCGCGTGACCAGTCTCCAGACTTCGTGGCTTCGCCGGCGGACCAGCAACGCCTCGAGCCTGTCGACGTCGAGCGGCTGCGCCAGCGCCTTCATGTAGCGAAGCTCGAACACACCGTCGGGCTTCCCCGGGTAGTTGCCGCCGGCCGGCGCCAAGATCACCGTGACGGGCTTGCCCGACGTTCGATCCCGCAGGACCAGCACGTCGTCCTCCTCCAATCCGGCGCTGGGCGACACCTTGCCAGTGACCATCCAGTAGGCCCAGCTCTCGTCCACCAGGCGAATGTCGAAGGCGACCTCGGCCCGGTCTACCGGCGCCTGCTCCGTGACCCAGGCCAGCGAGGTCCGGGCAGGCAGCAGGCCCAGCCGTTCCATGAGGTCGACCTTCTCCGATTCTTGGGCGAGGCCGTTGGCTTGGTAGACGCTGGTCAGGAAAGGGTCGTTCGGGACCACGTCCCGGAAGTCGAGCGACACCGCGGCCTGCTTGGCCACGCTTCGATCCAGCTCGGACTGCATGCCGCCCACGACGCTGCTGGCGAGCACGCTCACCGCGAAATTCAAGGCCACGAGGGCGAGGATCTTGCGTGCGCGTAGGCCGACGAGCTCGGTGGTGACCACGGCCAGCAGGCCCGCGATGCCAAGGTAGGCCGGAATGGCGACCGTCGTGTAACGCGAGGTGGCTCCGAATGCAGCACCGAACCCGATTCGCGCCACGGCGATCGCACCGCCGGACACCACGCTGTAGCCGAGCAGCGGCAAGAAGGGCAAGACGCGAACGAAGAGGCTCGGCTTCTCCGACCACGCCGACCTCCACCGCTTGTGGTTGGCGAGCAACCAAGCCATGAGCAGCAGCCCGACTGTGCCGGCCAAGCCGCAGCACAGAAGGAAGGCGCGCGTGTTCGTCGTCACGCCCTGCCAGTAGTACATGGGCTCGGGCGCGATGGGCCCCGCCAGCCAGGTCAACGCGAAGAACAAGGTCCGATGGGGCACGCGCAGGGCGTACGACATGGGCGGGTGGCCCGGCACCGAGATGTAGCCTCTGAAGAACGCGGCGATGACGGCGAAGGTCACCGCGAAATACAGGACGGAAGCCCAGAGCTCGGCGCGCCTGAGTCGGAAGGTTCGGGTCTCTGCCATGACGAAGGGGGCTGGCCAGAGCAGAAACCAAAGCAGAAGTCCGTTTACGAACGAGAACGACGCCACCAGCGCGAATACGGCCGCCACCGTGTAACGCAACGGGACGGATAACGAGACTTTGCGATTGACCGAGACTCCCGCGAGCAGAAGGAACGGGATGACGATGGTGATGATCTGTCCGCTGGACAGGAGGTTGCGCCACTGCACGGGCGAGAACACCAGCGCCACCGTCGAGCAAAGGATCACGAGCACCGGCCAGCCGGGGCGTCGGCCCCGCGGCAAGGCGCCGAGCACCAGGAACACGAACAGCAAGGCCGTGCCGACCGTGATCAGCCAGTTGAGGCCGTGGAAGATGTGTTGGTTCCACCCCCAGTGACTTGCGATCACCCCGGCGAGGAGCCGCGCGAAGATCACGCGAGACTCGTTGTGCTGCTGGAAGAGATCGTCGAAGGTCGCTGTGCCCTGCGCATGGGCGAGGAGGTACACGCCCGGCGTGCCCCATTCATCCGTTCGCGGGACGCTGCCCGACGTACGCACCATGAGCAAGGCCAGCCCCGTGGCGAATACGATGAGCACCGCCATCATCCACCGCCGAGCTGCGGACGGGCCTTGGGCAGCCGCGTCCGGGACGCCTGCCGGTGAATCCGAATCGTGCATGTCTTTGGTCATGGGGAATTGCCGATGCGGCACAGGCCCAGCCGGCCCTGCCTTCGGGACGGGCGACAATACTTGAGCCCGGGCTGCTCGGGCAACCTTGCGAAGCGCGCCGGGCTATTCGCGGGTTCGCCAGCACGTTCCGGGCGGGCCATTGACGTGGTACGGTGGTGGCGCCCACCGTCGATTGACCCTTCGCCTCGGCAGTGG
>CAZYFU010000196.1:0-4892 GCA_964647025.1 uncultured Myxococcales bacterium
GGTGGTGGAACTGCCGCCGGCGGCAATGGCATGGGCGGCGTCGCCAGCTCGGGCGGCGTCGTCGGCTCGGGCGGCGTCATCGGCTCGGGCGGCGTCATCGGCTCGGGCGGCGTCATCGGCTCGGGCGGAACCGTCGCCTGTCAGCCGAAACCGCGAGACTGCACATCGAACATCGACAACAACTGCGATGGCACCCCCGACAGCCAGGAAACCACCTACTGCGCATGCCCAGTCACCCAAGTCCGCGCTTGCCAGGAGCACCCCGGCTACGACGGCGTGGGGCTGTGCAAGGCCGGTAGCCAGACCTGCACGGCCAGCGGCGACAAGACGACCAGCAGCTGGGGCGCCTGTGCCGGCTCCGTCGGGCCTGCCACCGAAGTATGCGACGCTGCCGGGCTGGACGAAAACTGCAACGGACAATCCAATGAGGGCTGCGAGTGCGTGAATGGCACCTCGATTCCATGTGAGTGCGGTCCAGCGACAACCTGCACCAACGGGAAGAAGGGGACGTGCTCGGTCAGTAAGGAAGTGAAGTATCGGGATGCCGACGGCGACGGCTTTGGCGATCCCGCGCAATCAGCCGCGGTGTGCCCCGACAAAGAGGGATACGTGAAGGATGCGAACGACTGCGACGACACCCCGGGCAGCGGCAAGAGCTTCTATCCGGGGGTTTCTGTCTGTGGAACGGTCACCCAGAAGAAGTCATGCGGGGTTGGTGGCCACGGCGTGGTGTCGATAACCGACTGTGACCAGGGCTGCATCAACAACAATTGCCGGACCGACGGAACCATCGGACTCCCTGGCTACGTCACCTGCCTAAGCGCCGGATCGCCCCGCTGTCTTGCGGGCGATGGATGCAAGACCGACGACGGTACTTGTGGAGTGACGAACACGTCCCACTTCTATTGCGACGGGCCCAATGACTGTCCCGGCCAGCAATGCTGGCTTATCGCGGTCCGTGGCTGGCTGGAATCGAAATGCCAGGCAACTAAGCCGGAGGACTCCACCGTCTACACGGTATGCGATCCCTTGGCTAGTGCTTGCACGTCGCCACTGACCTGCACCAGGTATTCGGACTACTACCCCATCTACGTCTGCCAGTAAGCAGCCGCCCGGCGCAAGTAGGACAGCGGCTGGGAACATTCGCTGCCGTCCTTTGTTCGGCGTCGGGGCGGGTAGCGCGGACGGACCAGGGGGGCTCTTTGCCTTTCTCTAGCTCCCCCGGGGCCCCTAGGCTGCGTTCAGACGAACGTGGATACTGTCGACGCGGCGATCGAGACTCGGTGAGCGGCATACCTCTGCGCGAGCCTGGCGCCGGCTGCGCTTGTGCCCGTGGAGTGCCAAGTTGCGCCCCATCGTCGGCGTCATAGAAGAATGGCCATGAGGTCTATCCGGACCTCATGGCCATTGTTTCCAGCTACTAGCTGACTACTTGCAGACGTACGTCGTGACGGTCTTGCTAGCGAGCGAGGCCGTGAGAATACCATCAGTCACGGCAACCGCGGTGCCGTCCTTGAGGTTGTCGCTCGCGGACGTCACGGTCGGCGTACACGACGTCGGCGCAGTCCCGCCGGCGAAGCCAATCTTCGGTGACGCCGCCCCGCTGGCCTTGTTGATGGCCACGATCACGACGGTCTTTCCGTCCTCGCTCTTGTAGGCGGAGATGAGAACGTCCTTGGAAGCATCGGCAGCCTGGACGGCGACGTAGCCCGGACGTACGAACTTGCTGTAGTTGCCCATCGTGTAGAAGCGCTTGGCCTTGGTCGAACTCCCCTGGATAATAGCCAAACCTTCGTTGTCGTTCGAGAAGTAGGCCTCGTACCACCAGTAGAGCCACGCCGAAGCCTCGCCGACCGTGAGCGCCGAGTGAATCCATCCCGCAACGGCGACACCGTTGTTGATGTCGGTCGAGGGTCCCTGCTCTGGCCAGTGCATGACGCCGGACATCTCGGTTTGCCAGACCTCTTTGTCTCGCTTGCCATCGTTGACATCGGCCGGCCAGGCATAGGCGATCTGCGAGTCGTACTCATGCAGGCCGAAGATGTCGAAGGACTTCCAGGCCTCCTGATCCTTCCACAGCCAGTGGCCGTAGTCATAGCCATCGCCATTGAGACACTTCGGGTCGCAGGTCTTCTCCTTCTCTGGATCGATCGTGTTCGAGAAGCAGCCACACTTGTGAGGATCCGAGCTGTTCGGATGGCTGGAGACGAGCGAGCCCGTGGCCGAGAGGTTGCTCCAGCCGTGGATCCATTCGGATGCTTCGGGCGCGATGATCTTTGTGTTGGGAGCGATTTCCTTGAATTTCTTGCCCACCACCTTGACCCAAGCCACCATTTGCTTGGCTGTATACGTCATGGTTTCGTAGTCATTGGTGCAGACGGGGACACCTTCGCATGACGCGAAGTCCGACTCGTTCGCGACGGACATGGCGTACAGACCCTGGGTCTTCGCGAAGTTGGCGATCCTCTCAGCCCACTGTTCGTAGTAATTCTCGAGCAAGTACCCGCCACGCTTCTCGCTCTTGTTGCTCTTCCAGTCCGCAGGTGCACTCCAGACCGACCCGATGATCTTCGCATTCTTGGCTTTCGCCTCGGAGATGCCCGACCCCGTCAGCTGGCCACTGGAGGTCATGCCGACACGTAGGATAGACAAGCCGATTCCGTCGGCTCCCGTGGTACCGTATATCGTGGATATCGGGACCGAATTGCTGACCAGCGCCGTGTTGAGGCCGAACCCCTGAATGGTCTGGCGGACCTTGTCGAGCTGAACCGTCACGTCCCCCGGACCGGAGCCACCACCGCCGCCGCTACCACCGGCCGCACTCGCGTCGATCTGCCCGCCCCCGCCCGCGCCGCCGGGAGCCCCGGCGCCGCCACCATCCCTGCCGGATCCCGTGCTCCCGCCCATCGCCACGCCGCCGGCCCCAGTGGAGCCGCCGACCGTGGCGCCGCCTGCGTTGCTGCCGCCAGCGCTGGTCCCGGCGCTTCCGCCGTCGGACTTCGTGGTGGTTCCGCCGCTGGCCGAACCACCGCTCGCCGAGGAACCACCGCTCGCCGAGGAACCACCGTTAGAGGTGGCTCCTCCGCTTGCCGAGGACTTGCCGCCCGCACCACCGTTTCCGCCCCCGGCCCCACCGGACTGGGGAGATCCACCGGCGCCGCCGCCGTTGTTGTTGGAGCCGCAGCCCCAGACGGCGAATGCGCCCGCCAGAATTACGCTTTGAAGTGTCTTGGACACGTGAACCTCCCATCCATGCGTGGTTGAGCCCGATACTCGATCTTGTCAATGCGTAGCGCCGATCGCCTACGGCTTGTACTTCACGGTCGCCCAGCCCTTTTCGGGCATCGCGAACTGCAGCGTCTTGCTGCCGATCTTGACCGAGTAGTTGTTGTTCGCGCCGCTGCTGTTGTACATGACGGCCACGATGCTGCCGTCCGGGTTCTTGAACGCGACCGCGTCGCCGCCCGAGGTCCCGACCACCGTAGCGCCCGGCATCGCGTACTGCGAGAGGTGACGGAACACGTAGTACGCCGGGGTTGCGTTGACCTTGCCGCCGTCCGCGACCAGTAGGGCGTTCTGCCTCCAGTCACGAGAGGTGTCGTTGCCCAGGCCCAGCCTGTCGAGCACCATGTTCCAGGCGTTGTACGAGGTGACCTTGCCCTTCTTGATCGCGTCGCGAAGGTAGCCCCAGCTCTCGACCGCGTACGCCATGTCGTTGGGCGCTTGCGTGCTGTTGTAGGACGGGTAGCCCGAGGGGTTCCAGGGGTAGTTGCCGCACTTGTGCTCGGAGGCCCAAACCGGCAATCCACTGAAGGTCTGGCCGCCGTTCACCTTGTCGAGAACGCCCCACTGCACACCGACCACCGAAACCAGGCCCTTGGCGGTGCCGTCTGCGAGGACCGCGCTGGCGATGTCGAGATCGTTCCTTCCGGCGTCGCCGGCATTGGACATCGTGCCCAGCATGACCTTGACGCCCATCTCCTTCATGACCGGCCCGAGCACCTTGATGAAGGACACGTAGGTCGACTTGTCCCACAGGCAGGACGGGTAGTTCTGGTCGTAGCCGGGCTCGTTCTGGGGAGAGACGACCTCGACCTTGATGCCCTGCTCCTTGTAGCCCTCCACGAACCTCTTGAAGTACTCGGCGTAGGCGGTGAAGAACGAGGCGTCGTTCTTGAAATTGCCGCCATCGAAGTAGGACGCCTTCTTGGCGGTCCCGCTGCCGGCGTTGTCCTTCTTGTAGCCCGTCTTCATCCACACCGGAGGCGTCCAGGGGCTGGACCAGAAGCGGAGATCGGGCTTCACCTTCTGCGCGGCCTTGATGTACGGGATCAGCTTCTGCACGTCGCGCTCGAGGGTGAACTTGGCGAGAGACGTGTCGGCCGGCGGACGATTGCTCTCGCTGCCGTCCGGAACGACGTCGCTTCCAGTGTCAGAGTAGGTGAAGCGGCTCTCGCCGTAGTCGCTGGCGCCCATCGGAATGCGCCCCCAGGCGAAGGCGGCGCCGTCGGTGGCGCTGAAGAGCAGCTTCATGGCCTCGTTCTGCATGTCCGCCGAGGTCAGATACTTCCAGCCGAGCTCATTGAAGGAACCGCCGAAGCCCTCCCAGGTCTGGGCGGCCGAGCCGTCGTTGACCGTGACCGTCGCGTTGCCGGTCGACTCGGTCCACGTGCCGGTCTTCCAGTATGCGTTCGCGGCAGAGGTCACGAGAACCGTCGTGGGGCCGACCACCCCACCGGTAGCGGGCGGGGCGCTTCCACCGGCTCCGCCGGGTGCGCCGCCGTTCTGCGTACCGCTGCTGCCGGCCGCAGATCCTCCAGGACCGCCACCCGCGCCGCCGTTCTGGCCGCCACCGGCTCCACCGTTCTCCCCGCCACCCGCGCCGCCGTTCT
>CAZYFU010000196.1:4992-8951 GCA_964647025.1 uncultured Myxococcales bacterium
GCCGCCATTCTGGCTGCCGCCCTGGCCTTCGTTGTTGCTTCCGCCATTGGAACCGCAGGCCGCGAGAAGAAGCGCTAGTCCAACGCTGGTTATCGATGTTCGTACTCTGTTCATGGTCTGACCTCGGTTGAAGCGCGCGCACGCTCGGAACCTACACGGCCGTGCGACGTGGTCCATGTGTAGGGAGTTTGCCCGTTAGGGCCCGTTTGTTGGAGGATTCTCCAGGGTACTTTCGTGTGTGCACACGTTGCCATGATCTGTGCTTTTTTCCTCACATTTCTGGCCGTTCTGTTGCCCTTTCTGGCGAACGACGCGATGAACGCGAAGTGAGTTGTCACGAGCGTCACAACAAATAGACCATCAGATTGCTAACCCACTGTCCCATCCAGACGCGGCATCGCTAGCACCATTCTGATCCGCCGCATCGAGATCGGGTGCGCCCGGCGCATCCACTGCGCCGGCATCGGTGACTCCGGCCGGGGCCCGCTCTTCCCCAAGCCCGAGCTGCACGGCGATGGCATAGGCCAGCGCCGCGTTCCAGTTGATCGCCACTTCGTTGACCTCGTAGTTGCTCTCTTGGTCGACCCAGTCAGTCGCCGAGTGGCCTCCGCCGACGAGAAGGCCAGGCCAGGGCGCCGCGACCCGGTCCGCGCTCGAGGGGCGATGGTGGGGATGAAGGGGCGGCGAAGCGCCCACTCCGGTGACCTGTGAACGGCCGTACTGGTTTCTGCCGAACAGGTACGCGATCTGGTCGAGGCACGTCTCTCGATACGCCGGGTTGGGGGCCATCTGGGCCGCCAGGTGCAAGACCATGCAAGCTCGAGCCACCGAGCCGTTCGCCCCCCAATAGTATGTGTCGATGGCGCGGCCATAGGCGTGCGCTGCCCCCGTGGCCACCAGCCCATCGGCGGCCGACCTCGAAGCAGCCGCCAGAGCGTCCCGAACGACCGGCGACCGTCCTTGGCGCTGCGACCGCAGGTAGGTGAAGACGCCGAGGTTGCGGACGTTGGGCCAATCGAAGTCCGGATCGACCTGGTACCCGTACACGGACGCGCGCGCTTCGAAGTCCGCGAGCGCAGCCGCATCCCCGGTCGCCTCCCAGATCTCGGCGGCGGCCCAGAACCTGTCGTCGGGATCACGCGCGCCGTATCCTCCCGTCGAGAAGCCTGACTGATCGGCGGGCACGTCGCCGGGATTGGCGGTGAGCCAGGCATAGGACGACAGCGCGGTTTGCAGGCACAAGTCGGCGAACGCGGGATCGTAGGGACGGTACGCGCGCGACGCCTTGGCCAGGACGGCCGCCAAATCCGCGGTCGCGGCGCTGCCGAACGGCACGAAGAAGCGCGTGGCCAGGTCGGCTTCGGGCATCTCGTTGCCCTCGAAAGCCAAGCGGGTCAGCTTGTGTGAAGCGCGGCCATCCCCATTCCCGTACGACATGGTCAAAAGCCACGCGATCTGCCAGCGAAGCTCGTCGAGGAAGTCAGGGGTGGCGTCGCCGGCCTCGGGAACGGCGAGGTCGAAGGTGGCGAGCTTGTCGCCGAAGTCCTCCCACGCGAAGAGCAGCATGCCCGCCGAGAACGCCCCGTTGACGGTGTACTTGCCGTAGTCGCCGGCGTCATGCCACCCCTTGGTTCCATCGCGTTGCCCGGCGGTGCCCAGGTACGTGAGATCGCCGTCCTTCAGGTGGCACGCGCCGTGGCCGAACGTGTCTTTGCCGTAGGAGAAGCGGACCGCGGTTCCGCAGCGAGCGCCGTAGAAGGCGAGCATGACCGCGCGAAACGCGTCGCTGTAGGGATCGGCGGAGACCGCGAAGGTCGCCGAGCGCCCCACGCCAGGAACGTCGACGTAGTACCGGCCTTCTTCCCCGAGGCCATCGAAGTCACCGTACTGAAGATCCTGCCCGGTCGCCTCGTCGTGGCGCACGGACGACAGCGCCCCGGCAAAGGCCGCCACATCGTCGTCAGCCCGCCGGACCTCGAAGGTGGAGGCAGCGGCGGCGACCACCACCCGCTTCGGGTGCGTGCGGAAGTACCCGACCGAGTTGACCCGCACGGCCCGGCTCGACGGCAGACCCGCATCCCGGCCAGCCTGTCCAGACGAGCATCCGACGAGCAATCCAACGGAGAGGGCGGCAACGAAGATGGGTCCGGCCGGGCTGTGCATCCGAGCCGACTTTAGCAATGATCACTCGAGCGCGGTTGCCGAATGACGCCTCGGCCGCCTGCGCCGCGGCTTCGAAGCTCAGAAGGCCGGCATGGCGGCTTCGTCGGTCCGAAGCGCGGCGTCCACCAACAGCAACGCGGTCGGCACACCAATCTCGTCTGCGGCCGACGCAAGCTCGCCCTGCGTGAAAGTGAACGAGCCTTCGCCCCATGCGAGAAGCTCGTCGATGGCGGCGCGATTCACACGGCGCGATCCTTCGAGGCGGGCGCTGATGACTTGGCCGCCGCGCACCCAGACATGGCCTACCTTGTCGCCCGCGACGATGATGATCTCTCCAGAGCGCCGTTCGAGATCCAGAAACCCGAGGACGGTGGCCAGACCGAACTCGCTCAGACGACCTCGCAATGCGGGTCGGTTGCGCCGGGTCACCGGGAGTTGCCGAAGCCTTGCCTGTGCCATGACGAGAGTTGACCCCACCTCGGCCTCCGCCGCAAAAAATCGACCAGACGCGGTTCGGCCCGGCGCGCGATGCGCGCACACGGACCCAAGCCACGCAAACGGCGCCGTGGAGACTTTGTCCATGGGCTGCTACGTTGTCTGCGGGAAAATTCGATGGCGTCACGTACTGCACGACTTTCGCTCACCGTTCTGCTGCTCATTCCGACGTCGGCCGCCGCAAAGAGCGCGACGAAGAAGGAGATCGCGAAGCCCTTACCGACCTACGAGGAGGTCGTGAGCGCCTACCCCGACGGCGTGCCGCTGTGCCAGACGGACACCGAGATCGTCGGGGGCAACGATCAACAGCTCGCGCTCGAAGGCGGGTACATCGCGGTCAACGAAGACGGCGTCGCGCGGTATCAGTGCTACGGGGTCAAGCTGACCGTGCGCAAGAAGGTGACGCTGAAGGGCAGGACCTACCAGCCCGGGGCCAAGCTCACCGTCGACAAAGACCTGTACTGGGTGGAGGTGTCCGGCTGGCAGAAGTCGGAAGCGCCAACCGCAGCAAAGCCGACGTCCAGCGCCGCCGATCCGCGCAAAGCACCCGCCGACGTGGCGGCACCGCCAAGCGACGCGCAGAAGACGGCGTCGGGGCTCGCGTCCAAGGTGTTGCGCCCAGGGACGGGCACGCGGCATCCACAAAGCTGGGACGAGGTCGCCGTCACCTACACGGGTTGGACCACCGACGGAAAAATGTTCGACACCTCGGCGGCGCATGGCGAGCCAGCGACCTTCGGACTTGGCAACGTCATCAAGGGATGGACCGAAGGTCTGCAGTTGATGGTGGTGGGCGAGACGCGACGGTTCTGGATCCCCGCAAAGCTGGCATATGGCGAGTCGCCGGGGCCGGGCGAGCCGGCGGGCATGTTGGTCTTCGACATCGAGCTCGTGGATATCGCCGCCGGCAAGGGGGGCATCGCAGCACCCGGCGACGTGGCCGCGCCTCCCAGCGCCGCCACCAAGACGGCGTCGGGCTTGGCCTACCTCAAACTGGTCAAGGGCAGCGGCAAGCAGCATCCGCATCCGCGCGACCGCGTGCGGGTGCACTACTCGGGCTGGACCACCAACGGCAAGCTGTTCGACAGCTCGGTGGCCCGCGGTGAGCCGGCCGAGTTCGCATTGAACAGCGTGATCAAAGGGTGGACGCAAGGAGTGCAGTTGATGGTGGTCGGCGACAAGACGCGGTTCTGGATTCCCGGCGAGCTGGCCTACGGCAACTCCCCGGGGCGGCCGGGCGTCCCCTCCGGGATGCTGGTCTTCGACATCGAGCTGCTCGAGATCCTGCCCGAGGACTAGCC
>CAZYFU010000197.1:0-8925 GCA_964647025.1 uncultured Myxococcales bacterium
CCTGGAGTCGCTCTGCGTGATCCGCCGGCCTAACTTCTGGCGAGCGGCACTAGTTACCGCCGTCGACGGCAGCGCCAGGCGTGGACGTCGTGGCTCCGCCGTCGGCGCATGGGGCGACGGTCGCGCCCGACTCCCAGGGCGGGTAGTGCCCGCAGCTGGGCACCGCCCTCGCACCCGGGCCTCCGCAGCTCGAGCACCACCAACTGACGCTGGCCCAGGCGTTCGTTCCGGCGCTGAACTCGAAGTAGAAGAAGCTACCCGCCTTCTTGACGGCAGCGCCGCACTTGGTGACCTCCGTGCCGTTGACTTTGACGGTTCGATCGTCGGCCCCGCTGCAGCTCCAATCGCTGATCTCGTCCGCGGTTCGGAAACACGCGGCGCCTTCTCCGAGCTGGCCGCTTTGGCCACCCGAGACGTCTTTCATCGTCGGGGTGCAGGGCTCTGGGCCCTCCGGGAAGGTGAATCCGCCGGCTATCGTAGTGCCGCCGCCCGAGCCGCCCCTGCCGGTCGTGCCGCCTCCGCTGCTGACACCGCCCGAGCCCACCGCACCGCCGCCGGCTTTGCCACCGCTGCTGCTGCCGGCTGCACCCCCGGTGTCGAAGGGCGAGCTGCCCGCGCCGCCGCCTTTGCCAACGTTGCTGCTGCCGGCTGCGCCGCCGGTGTCGAATGGGCTGCCCGCGGCGCCACCGCCGCCCGACTTTCCGCCGGAGCCGACCGAGCCACCGTTCGACTGCGTGGCGCCGCCAGCGCCGACGCCACCTGCGCCTTGGCCGCCTGCGGCGTCGCCGCCCGAGCTCGAGACGGCACCGCCATTGTTGACCACCGCGGGCGAGCCGGGCAGTCGGGCGTTGGGATCAGGTCCGCAAGCTACGGCGACAAGGGCGAGGGCGATGAATCCTACGTGGCGCATGGCAGATCAGTAACACTCCCTGCAGGGGCTATGGGAATCGCGGGCCAGATACCAATGACGAACGTCACACGGCCTTCGACAACAAGATCTGAATCTTGTCCTTGATGGCCAGCTTTTCCTTCTTCAGCTGCACCCGCTCGGCTTGTTCTTTGGTAGTCAGCGAGAGGTGCGCTTCGATCGCCGCCAGCGCTTCTTCCAGCTCTTTGTGCCGCTGTCTCAAGGCATCGATTTCGGTCATCGATTGAAATGAATCCTATGCGGGCCACGCCGGGTAGTCAACCTGGCCGCCCACGGTCCGGTCATCCTACGGCGACAATAGGGCTTTCTTCGGGCGCGTGATGTCGGGTGCTCGGCCATAGCGAGGCACGGCCGTCTCGATGTCGTCGAGCTGACCTTGCGCCAGCCGAATCAGGCCGAGGTGCCCCACTGACTGCGCCGACGGGCCCGCCAACATTGGCAAAACCGAGCCCTGGGGCAGGCCAGCGAAGGTGTCCTGGTAGCGGTCGAGGCCGGTACCGCCGACGGCGATGGGCCCACCCTGGGCAGCCTCCTCGGCGAAGGGCAGCAGGTCTTGTGGGTAGAGCACCCAGTCGGACTCGCCCTTGGCCGTGGGCCGGCCAGAGTTCACGTCGTACAGGCGCGCATAGACCTGACCTTTTCCCGCGTCTATGCAGGGTAGAACCTGGCGCGCAGCGGGCGCTTGGGCGGTCAGATCGTGGGCCAGCGCGTCCAAGGAGGACACCAGGATCAGCGGCAACCCCGTGGGCAGCGCGAGTCCCTTGGCCACCGCCAGCCCGACCCGCAGCCCGGTGAAGCTGCCTGGTCCAGCTCCGCACACGATTCCGGCCAGTCCCCCCACGTCGGTGCCGGTCTCACGCATGACCTCGTCGCACAGCGCGAGCAGGTTGGCGGAGTGTCGGGCCGCGGTTCGCTGTCGCAGCACCAGGCAGGTGCCATCGGGCGAGAGCAGGGCGACCCGAGCCGTGGGAGTCGCGGTGTCGAAGGCGAGAATGGGCTTGGTGTTTGTCATCGCGGCAGGAAGAAGCGGACCACGTCGTTCTTGAGGGCGAACAGCACCAGCATCGCCACCACGACCACGCCGATGTAAGTGGTGATGGTGCGGGCGCGCGCCGAGGGCGGCTTTCGCTTGAAGAGCTCGATGGTGAAGAACAGGAGCACGCCGCCGTCGAGAATCGGAATGGGTAAGAAGTTGAGCAACCCGATGTTGATGCTGAGCAGCGCCATGAGCCAGAGGTACTGCGCCAACCCCTGCTCGGCCGCCACGCCCGCGGCGTATCCGATGGTCAGCGGTCCACCCAAGGTCTTAGGGGACATCTCGCCGCGGATGATCTGGAAGAAGCCCTGGGCGGTGAAGGTGATGATCTCGCCCGTGCGCGCGAGCGCGTGGCCCAAGGCATAGAAGAATCGGTTTCGGATGGGCACGGGGTCGGCCGTCTTCCACGCCGCGCGGTTGCTGGCGCCGAACACCAGACGCTGCTCCTCCTGTCGGTAGGCATCGACCTCGGACCGCAGCTCCTGCTTGAAGCTGTCCTGGTGGTGCACCCCACCCGGCGAGACCCACGACACACGGAAGGTCTTGTCGGGCTCGGCCGCCAGCCGCTGGCGCAGGAGGTTCCAGTGCAAGATGGGTTTGCCGTCGAGCTCGAGCAGCTGATCGCCGCGGCGCAGCCCGATGCGATCCGCCGGGCTGCCCGGCTCGACCGAATATACGAAGAGCTCGGAAGGCTCGATGCCGGTGGCGAAGCGCCGTGAGCCGCTGGGGTCGAGCACCGGCTGCGGAAGCACCACGGCCGACCCCGGTTGTTGGAACTCGACGTGGACGAACGGAACCACCGAATGCGTGCCGCGCAAAAAGGTGATCCGCAGCGGCGACGCGCCGACCCGGGCCACCGCCCGGTCGAACTCGGCCCAATGGGACACCGGTGACCCGTTGACCGAGATGATGTAGTCGAAAGTCCGGAGCCCGGCTTGCGCAGCGGGCGACGTCAGGTCGATGATGCCGATCTCGGGAAGCTGGAAGCGCGGCGACACCCCGATCCAGCCCACGGTCTCGTTCAGGTTGAGCGGGCCCTTGCGCACGTTGGTGGCCACGATGACGTCCCGCTCTTCGGCCACGTTGCCGCGGCGGATGCCGAAGCGCATGGTCTTGCCGGGCCCGTCAGCGATGATCTCCTCCAGCTCCTCCCAATAGTGCACGCTCTTGCCGTCCACGGTTTCCACCCGGTCGCCGGGCAGAAGCCCCGCCTTGTCGGCCGGCAAACCCGAGATCACCGTGCCGATGGTCGGCGCCAGCAGCGTCTTCTGGCCGACGTAATGCACGAAGTAGATGCCCACCGGCAAGATGAGGTTGAACAGCGGGCCGGCGATGACGATGGCGTAGCGCTGCCACAGTGGTCGCGCGAACAGGGCGCGCGAATAGTCATGGGCGGGGACGGGCTCGCTGGGATCTTCCCCGAGCAATCGCAGGTAGCCGCCCAGGGGGAACAACGACAACCGATACTCGGTGGCGCCGGCGGTGAAGCTGAACACGCGCGGGCCGAAGCCGAACGAGAAGCGTAGGACCTTGACGCCGAACAGCTTCGCCACCAGGAAGTGCCCCAGCTCGTGGGCCAGGATCAGCGCGCCCAAGAGCACGACCACGGCGATCGCCCACAAGGTGAGCGTCATGGCCGGATCCCTCGACCGGCGAAAACCCCAGAGGCTGCGGATTCCATAGGAAGGTTCTCTTTAGCACGCCCGTACCTGCAAGTGTCCAATGTAGACCACGGCGCGAAGCGGCCTTAAAATTCGCTGGTGAAGAAGGTCTCTCCCGGCTTCTCCTTCAACATCACCCGCGAAGGGATCGAGGCGCGTATCGGCGAGTTGGAGGTGAAGGTCGACCGCCTGCGCTCGATGTACGAGTCGTACTTCATGGGCATGGAGCGCATGCCTCCCAATGCGCTCCGGCGCGACATGAACCGCATGATGCTGGAGCTGCAGCAGGTGCCCATCGGGAACGCGTCGCTGCGCTTTCGCTACCAGGCACTCTCGCAGAAGTGGGTGTTGCACACGACCTATTGGAACCGCACCATGCGCGAGATCGAAGCGGGCACCTACCGCCGGGACATGGCGCGCGCGCAGCGCCACCTGGCGCAGCGGGGCGGCGTGCTCTCGGAAGAGGAAGCTATCGCCATAGGCATCCCCAAGAACCGCGTCAGGGCCTTCATCGCCCGTCAGCAGAAGGACGCGGCCAAGCGAAACACCTCGGATCTCAAGGCCGTGACGGACAGCCACCTGGCCGTAGGCGAGGGTCTCGCTGCGCCCAACCCGGCGACCAGCGATGGTCCGGCGCCGCAGCAGCCCAAGGCGGCCCCGCCGCCCATCCCGGTGCACGCCCGGCGGCCGCAGACGGCCGAGGTGGGCGCGGCCAAGCCGGACCTGCCGGGCCTGCCGGAAACCGATTTCGAAAGCGCGTACGAAAGCTACCTCAGCGCGCACCGCCAGCTCGGCCGTGAAGCCGATGCGGCCACCAAAGAGAAGATCCGCTCGCGACTTGGCAAGCAGCTTCCGCGGATCTTGGCCGAGCAGCGCTGCGAACGGGTGCGGCTGGAGGTCGCCGTCGAGGACGGCAAGGTGAAGCTGCGCGCCTGGGCGGCGGGCGCAAAGCAGCCGTAGACAGGAAGACGGAAGAAAGGAGGGGATCGGGTCGGCCCCTCTCCGCCTCGCGCTCTCCGTCTCTCTGTTTGTCCGTGTGTCCGAGCCCTGCCGTCGCTACTGCAGCATGATCTGGCCGCGTAGCTCGCCGGTCGGATTCGCGGCGGTATTGATGTTGATGTAGTAGCTGCCCGAGTTGAGGTTGTCGACGTCGATGCTGCTCACGGTGAGTGTACCCATGAGCCCGCCCATGCCGAAGGTCAGCGGAAAGACGACGGGACCGTTGTTGCCGGTGGTGGCGTTGCCTATCTCCGCGGACGTGGGCGCGGCGCCCATGACGACCGCTTCGTACCTCAGCGAGGTTCCCGACGGGCTGAGGATGAGCTGGGCGCCGCCCGTCGCGGAGGACGTGACCGGCGGGACTACGCTCTCTCCGCTCAACCCGGCGGCGTAGAGCACCTCGCCCGGCATCAGCAGCTGTCCGCGAATTTCGCCGTCGGGATTGTCCGTGGTGTGGATGTTCACGAACCAACGTCCCTGCACCAGGTCCGCCGCGTCCGCCTCCGTGAGCGCGATCGTCCCATGCATCGTCGCTCCCAGCGGCACCAGCGAATGAACCGGCGGGCCGTCCATCCCCGCCACGCCCTTGTGGATGTGGGCAGCGAGCGGCTCCGCGATCGTGCTGGTCACGTGGTAGTGGACCATGGCTTGGCTCGGGCTCAGCACGAGGGACGCGCGCCCGGTAGACGCGGTGGCCACCGAGGGGACCTCTTGCCCGCCGGTCAGGTTCGCCACCCAAAGCGTGTCGCCCGGGCGAAGGATCTGTCCGCGGATTTCTCCACCAGGATTCGCTTGCGAGTGCACGTTCACGTAGAACATGCCCTTTTCGAGTTGGTCGGCGTCGCCGGCGTTCAAGATGATGGTTCCGCTCATCGAGGTGGAGAGTGGCGAAAGTGGATACACCACGGGTCCAGCCTCGCCGCCGCCGCCCAAGTGAATGTGCGCGTTCGTCGCGTCGGTCACTGTGTGGGTCACGGCGTAGGTCAGTCGGGTTCGGTCTGGGCTCAAGGCGAATGTCGCCGAACCGGTCGCGCTGGTCGCTACCGGCGGAACCTCTTCGGAACCCCGCAGCGTGGCCACGAATGCACCTGCAACGCCGGCATCGATCCCGGCGACCTCCGATGCGCCCGTGTCCATGGTCGACGCACCGTCGGTCGTCGAGGCATCCTGGTCAGCCCCATCGATAGCCCGCCCATCGACGACAACCGGGCTGTCCGTCTGGCCACTATCGCGCGTATCGCGGGCTGCATCGCCAGGCAGGTCGCTGGGACGATCCGCGGCACCGTCGAGTGGCTGAATCGTGTCGGCTCGCTGATCGGCCAGTGCCAGGTCGTATGGTTGCAGTACGTCTGGCGCGGCGTCGGTGCCCATTTGTGTGTCCGCAGTCGCGGCATCGGCCGCCGCAACATCTGCCGCCCCATCGTTGCCGCCATCGCGTCTCCCATCCGCACCACCGCCACCGTCACGGCCCGTCCCGCTGTCGCGCTTTCCGTTATCGTCGTCGTCGCCGCAACCGGCAAGCGACAACCCCAACGCCAACAACATACACGTTACAGAAACTCGCCTCATCATTCTCTCCATCCATCGAATTGTCTGTTGCCATTGCCCAATTGCTGGGGATTGACTGTGTCCCCTGTCATGGCTGGTGCACCTACCATGGGCAGGTACCGATGCAAGCCCTCGGCTGCAATCGCAAGGCCAGCCGACCTCCTCGGGTGAAGCGGCTCACATCGCGTGTGCGCAATCGACGCTGGCGCGCGAACTGTCTCGGTGCGCGCGGCATCTCATTCCCTCGCCCGGAGCGGATTCGAGCGGGTGGCTCCGCTGTGGACGGGCTATAGTCCCCGGACCCAATGATCAGCAGTGAACCGGACGATACGGCGATCCCCCTCGAGGAGGAGCGGCTGCTCGAGCGAGTCACCTCGGCGTTACGCGCGGCCGCGCCAACGGCGGGCGCGGGACGAGCGCATCGTTTCGACGACGAGCTGCTTGCCCTGCGCGACGAGATCGGCGAGGCGCGACTCGAGGACGTGCCCGCGCTGGTGGCGCAGATGGAGCGCCTGCAGGAAGTGGCGCTGACCCGGGCGGAACAGCAGACCATGTTGATCGATCCGCGATCGCCTTACTTCGGCCATTTGCGTCTGCGCGAGCGCGTCCCCGGCCGCGGCGTCGTTGAACGTGACGTCTTCGTGGGACGGGCCACCTTCACCGACGCGAAGTCCCGCGTGTACATCGTCGACTGGCGAAATGCGCCGGTCAGTCAGCTCTACTACTGTTACGGCGAGGGCAGCGACTACCAGGAGACCTTCGGAGACCGTGACGTCGAGGGCGAGGTGCTGGTCCGTCGAACCTTGACCATCGTCGACGGCGAGCTCACGCGTGTGGCTTGTCCCCAAGGCGTCTGGTGCAAGGTCGCCACCCCGGGCGGCGGCAAGACCTGGCGACCCGTGGACGCGGAAACGCACACCTTGGCGGGCGGCGAGCGGACCGCGGTGCGACCAGCCCGCGGCGTGCTTGGCGCGGCCCCCGAGGCGGCACAGCGCCTGGATCGCCACTTGCCGGAGATCGCGGCGCTCATCGATCCGCGGCAGTTCGAGATCATGACGTCGCGGGAGTCGGGCGTGGTGGTGATTCAAGGTGGCGCGGGCAGCGGCAAGACCACCATCGGGCTGCACCGCCTGGCTTACCTCGCGTTCGCGTATCCAGAGCGTTTCGCCGCCAAGCACATGGCGGTCGTGACGCAAGGAACGGCGTTGGCCGCGTACATCGGCGAGCTGCTGCCGTCCCTGGGCGTGCCTGGCGTTCGCGTGCTCACCTATCAGGAGTGGGCGGAGAAAGAGCTGCGGCGGGTGATCCCCTGGCTGTCGGCGACGGTGACCGACGACGTGGTGCCCGCTGTCGCGCGGGTGAAGAGTCATCCGGCGCTGCTGCGTGAGCTCGAAGCCCGCGCGCGCAAATACCGCGGCAAGCGGGGGCGAAACGCGGTGATCGATCTTTGGGCGGACCTGCTCACCGATCGTCCGCTCTTGATGTCGCTTCTACAAGACGATCGCCACTCGGCCTTGCGGGTGTCGACGGCCGACATCGACGAGGCGCACCGTCTGATCGTCACGCGTGTGGCGGCCATCGTGGCACGGGATCCGCGGGAGCGGCCGGCCGAGAAGGCGCCGCGCAAGAACCGCCACCGCGAGGCGCGGGCGCGACGGGAGGAGCTGGCGGAGATCACCGAATGGACCTCCATCGGGCACGAAGACGGTCCCAAGATGAAGACCGTCGACGCTGACCTACCCGAGCACGTGCGTCGCGTGGAGGTCGAGCGGGACGAGGTGGACGACGACGAGAACGTGCGTGGCGAGATCGGCATCGACGGCCAGCGTACCGAGGACGATCTGCCGATCCTCGACGTGGACGACTTGGCCATCCTGCTGCGCGCATCCCAGTTGCTGCGGCCCACGGAGAACCCTTTGCGCCACCTGTTCGTGGACGAGGCGCAGGATCTGTCGCCCATGCGCCTGGCTGCCTTGATCGGCAAGGCGGCCCCAGACGCGCACAAGGGAGCAAAGCCGCGCGTGCCCTCGGTGACCTTGGCCGGCGACACCGCGCAGCGGCTGTTCCTCGACAACGGCTTCGGCGCCTGGGACGAGGTCCTCGGACACCTGGGGTTGTCGCACGTGGCGGTGGAGCCGCTCCGGATCGCCTACCGATCGACGCGCGAGATTTTGCAGCTGGCTCGCTACGCGATGGGGCCGCTGCCCATCGACGTTCCCGCCGAAGCCAAACGCAGCGGTGCGCCGGTGGAAGCTTTTCGCTTTCCCGCCGTGGGCGCGGCCGTGGCATTTCTGGCCGAGGCCCTCCGCGATCTGGCCGTGCGGGAACCCCGGGCCACGGTGGCCTTGCTTGCGCGTTACCCCGAACAAGCCGACCGTTACTTCGAGGGGCTGCGTCGAGCCGAGGTCGCGAGCCTGCGTCGCGTGCGCGCGCAGGACTTCACCTTCCGCCCCGGGGTCGACGTGACCGACGTCCGCCAGGTCAAGGGCCTCGAATTCGACTACGTGGTGCTACTCGATGCCAATGCAACGAGCTACGGCACCGACGACGAATCCCGTCACCTGTTCCACATCGCCGCGACGCGCGCCGCGCACCAGCTGTGGATCGTCGCCACCGGCAATCCTTCGGCGCTGATCCCCGGCGACTGCTTTCGCGACTAGCGACGTCTCGAGGCTTCCAGCCCCCAAATAGCAAAAAGGCGTGTCGGCCTTGGCCAACACGCCCTTTGGCGTTCGCGGCAAACGCGCGACTAG
>CAZYFU010000198.1:0-1728 GCA_964647025.1 uncultured Myxococcales bacterium
GCAACGGTTGTTGCTGGGATAGGTGTGCGAGCAAGCGCCGTTGCCGTCGCACTTGTCCGCATCGCCGTTGCACCACAGGCCGTCATCGCAACTCTGCCCGCTGGGGAAGTTGGTCCAGCCAGTCGCGCTCGTGATCGAGTCACAGCGACGACAAGGATTGCTCGGGTCGACGGTTCCGGTGCTGTAACAGACACCGGCGATCAGACAGTATCCAGATTGCACCGCGTTTTGGCACTGACCGCTGGAGCAGGAATCAGCCGTGCACGCCTTGTTGTCATTGCACACAGTCGCCGCGCTGGCGGGGGTACATGAGCAGCCGTCGTTGTATGTGCCACTGCAGTTCGAGTCGTCCATCGCGATGTCACAGGAGTCCTTGACCGCTGGGGCTACGGCCCCCGCGCATGAGGCTTCGTAGTAACTCGTGGAACGATCGGCACCGAGCACGCATTCCTGGGTTCCCGCCCTGCAGGGGCCCTTCCCGTCGAAGCCGGGGTGGGTATCGCAATCTCGGAACGATCCGGGTTTGCACTGGCACACGCCATCCAGGGTGTTGTCGGGGATGCCGTCACAGTCGTTGTCCTGGGCCGACGTGCAGTCTCTCGCTTTGGGGGTAACCACCTTCGGGTTCGAACAGACACCCGTCGAGGGATCGCAGGTCCCGGCGGTATGGCAGGCATCGCTGGCCGTGCAGGTCTTGCTCGTGCCACCGTTGCACAAGCCGCCGTGGCAAGACTCGCCCGTGGTGCACGCGTTGTTGTCGTCGCACACGGTGAGGTCGGGCTTGGCCCCGTTGTCCACGCAGGAGCTCACGCCGGCAGAGCATGTCAGAATCCCTTTGCGGCATGGCTGCCCCGTCAGGGGACACTCTTGGCCAGCCACGCACGCCGAACAGGCTCCGTCGCGACAGACGTTGCCACCACCGCAGTCAGTCCCCTCGGCGGCGTTCCCGCTGTCCTGGCAAACGGGCGTACCCGTCACGCAGGAGTAGACACCCTTGTGGCAGGGATTGCTCACCGGGCAGCTTCCACCCTCCGGACAAGCTACGCACTGGGATGCGTTGCAGACCATGCCGTCTCCGCAAGGCGTCCCGTCGTTGGCCGATTGGCATCCACCGGCGCCACCGCTTCCAAGCGGGGCATCAATGGAGGCGCCACCGGCCCCGGCACTGCCGTCGCCGCTGCCGGTGCCACCGCCCGCGCCGCCGCTGGCCGCATCAACGCCGAAGCTTCCCCCACTTGCGGTCGCGACATCCGGTCCAGCGACGAAGCCCCCTCCCCCGCCCGCTCCGATGACGTCCCCCGCTCGCAAGTCGTTCGACTCGGAGGCGTCCTTGCGCTTGACCTCGGTGAAGCACGCCGTCGACGAGAAGAACAGCGCCAGCAGCAGACCACGGGAAAGAAGCGATCGGCATCGTCTGGTTCGCATTGTCTAGAAACCTCCACGAATGGCCAGAGCGGCCCCACCGGGCGTCCAGGTCGGGAACAGAGCAACCTCGCTGGAGGCTTTGCTGCCTGCTCGGTGACCGACCCAGTAGAGGATCACTCCGGCGGCGACCGCAGCACCACCTGCACCGTAGCAGGCGACGGCGCCGTTCTGATAGGACTTCTGTCCCGAGGCGTCTCCGTCGTTCGCGAGCTGATTCGCCTTGAGATTCAGTATCACCCCGGCAGCCACAGCCGCGACACCGACGCCTCCGACGATGATGCCCGTCGTTCTCAGCGCACCGCC
>CAZYFU010000198.1:1828-8879 GCA_964647025.1 uncultured Myxococcales bacterium
GGAGCGGCTGTGCGGCCGGATACGGCGCCGGAGGCGGCACGGGCGGCGGGGCGTTTTGCGCCTCCTCCTCTTCCAGGAGTCGCTTGCACTCCGCGATATGGTCGTTGGTTTCCTTGACCTCGTCAGACGTCAGCCCTTGCGCCTTTCGCAGATACTCGCGGAAGCGATCGATGGCGCTCATCCACTGATGGTTCTGTTCGTAACAGCGCCCCTGATTGAAGATGTGGGTGGGCTCCTTCGAACGAACATAGAGGTCCACCAGGATCGATACGCCCTTCTTGAAATCACCTTCCGCGCAGGCCTTCCGCGCCACCAGCTCGGGATCCTCCGATGGCTTGCCCTTGGAACGTGCCTGCGCCGACTCCGCCCACGCCAGCGGGAGCAAAACGATCGAGAGGATGATCAAGCTGCGCATGACGAGTCCGAGCTTCTAGCAGCTTTTCCACAATCCACATGTCGGCCAGCACAAAAGTGTCAGCCGCATGCGTTCACGAACGATCGCTGTTCGCGAGCAACGCCGGCCGCCTGCGGCGATTGCCCGGCATGGGGCTTGACTCTCCCCTTGGTGGAGACTGCACCTTGAGCCCGTTCCAAGGCAAAGAGGTCACCCCATGAACAAGAGAGCATTCGCAATCGCAGGCGTCATCCTCGCCGCACTCAACGCACTCAACGCGCTCAACTCGACGTGGTACTTCCTCGGTAGGGCCCACTTCCCGCTCGCCGCATGGCTGGCGTTCAATGCGTGCGCACCATCGGTGGGACTGTACCTCGCGGGCTATCTCTGGAAGAACGAGTGGCTCATGACCGTGGCGATCTTCCCCATGCTGTACTTCGGTACCGGGGGACTCTTCGTCTTCGGCTGGAGCGGTACTGCCCTGTTCGCACAGGTCGGGCACATCCTGATGACCTTGGCGGTGGCGTGGCTAGCCGTGAGGTGCGACCACGCGCGACGTGAAGGTGCGGCCGGGTCTTGTGGTCGAGGAGAAGGAAATCGGAGCCATCCTGTTCGCCGGGCACAGGTACAAGGGAAGGTACGAAGACATCGGCAAGTCGCTGGGGCTCGTGAGCAGCGCCATGGGCCGACGCATCTGCGGACCGGCCATGAGTCTGGACTACGAGGGCGAGTACAAGGACGACGAAGCCGACATCGAAGCGGGCTTCCCGGTAGCGAAGCATCTGCCGGCGCCCGACATCCACGTGCGCGAGCTCGAGGGCGGAAGGGCCGTCACCGCCACCCACCGCGGACCGCACGAGACCATCGGTCGGTCGTACGAGCTGGTCTTCAAGCACATCCACGACAAGGGCTACACGACGTTGGTACCGTGTCGCGTCGTCTATCACAAGGGCCCGGGCGTGATCTTTCCAGGAAATCCGGAGAAGTACGTGACCGAGATTCAGATCTTCGTGAAGTGACGAGGGGGTGCTCAGGGCAAAGGCGAACGGTAGACGCCGTCTTTGAGCGTCGCCACGTAGATGAAGTCGCTTTCGACGAGGACGGTTTCGACGTGCACCTCGGGGAGGCCGCGATTGGCCGGCCACCAGGTCAGGCCTCCGTCCATGGACGCGAGCACGCCGGTGCTCGCCCGGCTGGCATAGAGCGTGGATCCACTGAACGCTATGGTGGTGACGTTCAGCGCTCCTCCTACCTTTCGGGGCACGTCGTCCGCGTTGCTCTTGGTCCAAGAGCTCCCGCCGACGGGCAAACGGTAGATTCCCCCGCCTACCCCGCCCGCGAAGACATACTGGTCGTTGGCTGCCAGGCTCTGGATCTGGCGCTCGTCCAAACCGGTGTTGACCTCGGCCCAGGTCGCGCCGTTGTCGCGGGAAGCCCAAGCTCCGCTACCATTGGTGCCCACGTATAGAGTGCCTCCAGCCACAGCCATGGCACTGAGATCGCTGGTCCAGGGATAGGAGCCGGGTAGCACCTCCCACGTGTCACCATAGTCGCTCGTGCGGGCCAGTTGGCTCTTCACGCCGGCCATGACGTAGGAACCACTGACCGCCAGAAACTCGACCGAGGACGAGCCCGCCGCCTGAAGGCCTTCGTTTCGGGCCGTCCAGGTCACCCCGTCGTCCGAAGAACGATAGACGCCATAGAAAGAGCCGGCGATCAGCACGTGGCCCCCGGTGACCAACATGGAGCGGTTGGGCCCGCTGGTCGCGCTCTCGAGTCCTTCGCTGGACGCGGTCCAGGTGGAACCCTTGTTTGCGGAGATGTAGACGCCATCCCCCATGACGCTGGCGAGCAGGTTGTTGCCGCTGCGGGTGAGCCCCACGACCGTCTTGCCGGCCAGCCCGGAGCCCGTCGGAAACCAGGTCAGCTTGGCGTCGGCGATGCAGGCGCCGGTCCGGTCGCACGCCGGAGTGCTCCCTGAACAGTCGCTATCGGCTTCGCAGGACCGACAGGCCCCCTCGTCGCAGACGGGCTTGGTCGGTGTCTCGGTGCAGTGTGCGCTGTTCATGCACTCGGGACAAGACCAGGTGGTCCCGCAACAGGTGAAGAACTTGCACGACCCCGACTTGCACTCGTCGTCGGTCGAGCAGAAGGCCTTGTCCGCCAGCCCGCAGTCGATGTCGTTCAAAGGCTTGCATCCGCTGGGGCACAGTCCATCGGGGGTGGTGCTGCAGATGGCCTTCGCCTGCGCGGACAGCCCCGCGGCCGCCGAGCCGCCGGGCGATGCCGTCGCGGTCAGGCTGGCCGTCTTCGAGCCGGCGCTGGTCGGCGAGAACGCGATCGTGACCAGACAGGTTCCGCCGGGGGCGAGCGTCTCACCACAGGTGGAGTTGCTCACGACGAACGTGCTCGCGTCGCTTTCGGTGAAGCTCGCCTGCAGCGCGGTGGTCGTACCTGCCGTGGTGCCGCCCGAGTTCGCGACGGTCAAGGTGACGGCGTCGCTTCGGCTACCCACCGGTGTTTCGGGGAAGGTGACCTCCGCAGGGGTGATGGTGAGCGCTCCCGGAACGATGGCGTTGCCCTGCAGACTGGCCGAGACCGAGCCGCCCGGATTGCCCGATACCTCCAGCGTGGCGCTTGCGTCGCCAGCCGTCGTCGGCCGGAACTTCACGGTGATCTCGCAAGAGGCTTGAGCAGCCAGCGGCACCCCCGTGCAGTCGTCCGCGCTGATGGCGAAGGTGTTTCCCAGCAGGGACGCCGTGAGCGCGCCCGAGGTGCTGCCACCCCGGTTGGAGATCGTGAACACCTTACCGGCCGACTCGCCGCCCACGGCGGTGGTCGGGAAGGTGGTGGAGCCCGGGTCGATGGCCAACGTCGCGGCCACGGGACCCGAAGGCAGATCGGCGGCGATGCCCGCGTCGCCCTCTGGAATCCCGCCTCGGGCGTCGGCCTCGACCGCATCTGCACCAGCGGGGGCGTCGGCGAAGATCACGCTTTGTGCATCCGGCGCGGGCGAGGCATCGCTGCCTTGTGCTGCGCCCGGCTGCACACAGATCCCGAGTGGCGGCGAGCCCTGCTTGTCCCGGCAAACGTAGCCGTCGGGGCAATTCTTGTCGCCGGCACAGCGGAGCGTGGTGACGTCCACGTCGGCCTTCGTGAAGCAACCAGCCACCCCTAATACCGCGGGTGCCAATCCCACCAACACCAACAGCGCTTGTCGAAGAGAACCGTGTGGAAACATCAGAAGGCACCTCGCAGAACCGCGCCGTACGCGTCTCGACCGACCATGGGCTGGAAAGCCAGGGGTGTCGTGGTCGCATCCTTCTGACTGTGCCCGATGACGTAGAGGATGACCCCACCGGCCACGCATGCGGCGCCCACGCCGTAGCCGACCCACGCCAGGGCCTCATAAGTCGAACGCGTGGACGCCCTGTCGCGATCGTAGGAGGTCGGCGAGGAGGTCAGCTCGCTCGCCACGCTGTTCGCCTCGAGGTTCAGCACCACCCCGGTGCCGACGCCCAGCGCGCCGAGGACCATCGCGGCGATGCCGGCGGTTCGCAAGCCGCTTCCGGCGGACGTCGGAGGAGAGGAAGTCTGCTCCGCGACTGCGGCGACGGGAGCCGGCTCGCGCGCGGCCGGCGGTGGACCTGCTGAAGGCGAACCAGCCGGAGGTAAGCCAGCCGGAGGCATGGCCGCTTGGGCTCGTTCCTTCTCCAGCAGGGCCTCGCACTCGGCGATGTGGCGCTCCACCTCCGCGTCCGGGGCGTTGCCGGCGCTGCGATTCTTGCGCTGGTACTCCCGCAGCCGGATCACGGCATCGGCGTATCTCCCGTTCTGCTCGAAGCAACGGGCCTGATTGAACAGGTAGGTGAGGTTGTTGGTGGCGACATAGAGGTCGGCCAACACGGCCACCCCCGTCTGGTAGTCGCCGGAGAGGCAGGCGGTCTTGGCCCTTCGTTCCTTGTCCTTGACGTCGAGATCCTCGCCGGCGCCCTTCCCTTCTCTGTCGGCGGCCAGCGCGACGGACGAGCAAAGGAGCAGCAGGGCGGTCAGGAGGGACGAGACCCGCGGCAAACGTGGCGCGAGGCAGGCCGACGGCCGTCCCATCGAGGTTGGTTGGAGTCGCTTCATCGCGCTGGGATGATGCGGCATCCGAGTGAGCCGCGCAAGCAGTCAGGCGAGCGTGGCGGGGTACTCCGCTGTCACCGACTGCCGGCGAGATAACCGGGTGTTGCGGCGACCTTAGCCTCGCGGCGACCTTAGCCTCGCGAACCGTGGGCCATGCGCCTTGGGTTCGCGCAAGTGCAGGTACCGTCCTCGACCGTCAATCATGTGACTCCCCGCCACGGCCTTTCCGAAGACCAGAAGATCGGCGTAGGTGCTGGACAATCTGGTGGCGCACTTTGCTCGAGCCATGGTCGAGCTGCGTTCCTTGCGCGGGAACTCTAAAGAATGTATATGACGGAGCCGAAGAGGAGTTAATCAGGAGTGTGATCGGAGTCGAATCCGGCGCTATACTGGACTGGTTTCGACCTAATTACGGATCTAGCTTTCACCGAGGAGAATTGAACGTGCCAGAGCTAAGGATGAATGTGCCCGAGGAGCTTGTGCGGAAGCTGCAGGCAAAACTCGGGCATGAGGTCAAGGTGACGGACATCGCTCGCGAAGCGCTCACCTTGTTCAACTGGGCGGTTCAGGAGAAGGCGAAGGGCCGACAGATCCTGTCGTCGAACGAGGACGGCGAGGACGTGAAGGTGCTAGCGATGGCCTCCTTGGAGAACATTCCCCCCCCTGGCGCGGCCGACAAGCCCCGTTGACGCCGCTTGAGCATGCCAAGGGCCGGTCGGCCCAGCTACTCCGCCGATCTGGATTCGGCCCCGTTCTGCCTACCGAAGATGTACCCGAACAACGCCGTGAGCAGAGGCAGGAGTAGATTCAGCAGGATGAGCTGGGCCGCCTGAATCCAGAACTGGTGCAGGCCTTGCCGTTGCTCGTGGAGCCTGCCCGCGAAGTCGCCGGCAATTCCGGCGCTGCTGGTGGTCGCCAACGCGCCCAAGGCTTCGCGGTCGATACGTTCGAGGATCTCCACACAACGGTCCACCGCTTCATTTCGGGTGGAGTCCGTGGGCAGCGGAATGCAACGCTTGAGCTGCTCCCGCTGTACGTCAGAAAGGCTCGGGAGCCTACCGGCCACGCGTAGCACCTCTTGAGCACTCTGCAGCGCCGGCTCGGACATCTGCCGGTCGGCGCGGCTGCGCGCCAGCTTCAGCTCCGCGGTCGTACTCTCCAGTTGGTCGAGCCACCTGAGTCCCGATGCCGTCTTGCTCGCCTCCAAGGCCCAAGTGTAGGCACCACCGACGTCTCTGCCGATCTTGCCCTCCATGTAGAAGAGGTAGCCCATCAACACGACGATCGATCCGGCCAGGATGCCCAGCACCGCCCTGGATAGATCCTTCCCGACCCAGGTCAGCGGCGGCAAACCAAACAGCTTGGGGATACCCTCGGGTGTCTCCTTGGGCGCCCCTCTGATGCCGACCTTCTTGATTTCGGTCTTCTCGGCGGACACGCCGGAACCGTCGGGCACGCCTTCCCCCGGAGTGCGGTCTGCACCTCTCATAGGTCTACCTCGATCCTAGAACGTCGGGATCGTCGAAGGATCGTCGGCCCACGCGCGGGAGACCTCGTCCGCGTCGAGAAGCCCGACAGCCAACAGCGCCTCCATGCCACTTACGATCTCGGGCTTGATGGGGTCGCTGCCGCCACCCAACTGAAGTGCTTTGAGCACCGCCAGCGTCGCACGAGTCCGCGTCGTCGCATCGGAGTGCGCCGATGTGGCAATGATCATGTTCGGGTAGAACATGCCCACGAAATCCGCGGCCAGGTGTTGTGCGTGCTCAGGCAGCCGCCTCCGCTTGCTGGCGACGAGCTCCGCCCCGGCGTGTCCCGTTCCTTTCCTCGGATAGGTATCCATGAGGTACTTCAGCATGACCGCCCGAGCAGCCGGACCTGCCTTGCAAGTCGGGTCGGCGAGCCTCGAGTCGAGCGTCCCGCACGCGCGCAAGTACTGCTCCTCTCGAAAGGACTCGGAGCTGTCGTCGCTCTGACTGTTGATCCAGTAGCAGAACGCCAGGTGCTTCTTCAGATCGTCAATCCATACACCACCAAGCAGGACAAAGCCGGAAGCCGACAGCGAGTCGATGGCGCTCATATCGGTCATCGTCGTGTCCACGAAGGAGACACAAGCATGGTGCCAGTCAGCCGCCATCTCGCCAGTGGAACTCTCGATCCGATTGTCGAGATGGTAGTTCAAGTTCCGCTCCAGCTCGGACACGAGCTTCCTGCACTTCCTCTCCCTGCTCAAGCCCAGAGAACGTCTCGCAATCTCATCCCGCAAATCAATCGGTGCCATATCCAGCCCCCAAGTTTTGAACTGTGCCCAACGGATGCGCGTTTCCGCCTTGCGACGAAGGCCTCGCACCCGCGGACGTCACCTCAACTGCCGGACGACTTCTCGATACGCCCAGATACCAGCCGCCGCCGCGATGATAGAGCGGTATCCCGAGACCGTCAAATGACGCGAGTCGGGCTCGGGCAGCACGCACGGTCGCTCCGCCATCCTGGCCCCGCCCGCTTTGGCATCGAGCTCCCCCCCCCGTT
>CAZYFU010000199.1:0-8831 GCA_964647025.1 uncultured Myxococcales bacterium
GACGCTTCGACAAGAGCAAGAGCTGGGTGAGCCGGCGACTGTCGTTGGTAGCGGACCTGCCGCCGCCCCCAAAGCCATACCTGGCCTACTTCTCGGAGGCATACTGAAATACCGCGGCCGAACGCGTTGTCTTGAGATCGCGAAGATTGTCATCGAACAGCTCAAACGCCGGAGCGATCGATTCGAAGAACGTCTGTGCGTCAGGGAGGTCCCGCGCGGCCTGCCACAACTCATCGAGCGTCGGTCGCCCCTTGCGCAGAAACGCCTCCAACCACTCAAGGCTCACGGCCGGGTACTTCTGGGATGGTTCCCCCGTCCCGGTGTTCGCTTCAACGACTATCACTTGGCGGAGGACCCAGGTGTCAGCCAGCCGAAGGTTGAGCCGCTTCTCGATCGTGGCTCGAACAAGCTCCAGGCTAGCCGCTGCCCGATCGCACTGGTCCGACGCATTCCGAACGGCCTCTTCCGCTCGGTCGATATCGAGCAGGTTTGATGGGGTCAGAAAGGACTTCAGTTGGACGACCAGCACCCTATCGCAAGCGGAGTTCACCAAAACGACATCGAGATCCGTGAGCGTCTTCTTCGTAACGGGATCGACAAGGGGCACTTCACTGGCTAGTTGTCCGTAGCCAGCAGCGGCTGCAGCCTCGATGATTGCCTGAGTATGCCGACGAGTGCGAGCGCGTGACACGGACTCGTTTCCGCCCTTCAGTATGGTGGCGGCTTTCTCTCGGATCGATGGCCAGCCAGTGAAGAGAATCGCGGAAGGGAGAAACGCTACACGATCGCCGCAAAGCGGAATCAAGGGGTACGAGAGAACCCCGTAGCGCTCCTCGCGCCCAACCCGAACCATCGACCGAACGAAGACCTCGGCACGATCCAACGGGATCCCGGCTGCCGCGGCAGACTCGGTGACAAGGTCGTTGAGCCGAACCTTCTCGATGATCGTCCGGATGACTGGCCCTGTCGCCGAGTAACGGTGGCGAAGGTAAGCGAATACCCGGATATGAGCAAACGCCCGACAGGCAGCACGCACGTACAACGGTCGTATTGCTCGAATCACTTGGTCCTTTGTCAGCCCCGCCCAAACCTCCGTGTCTGCCACCTGAAGGAACTGAAGACGAAGTGCACGGTCGGCTATGCCTTCAGCGTGTCTTGTGTACCAGGATTCGGTCGGGATGGCGCACGCCCCTGTCTCGCGAAGGTTTGGGTCCTGGGACTCTACGTGCGCATCGATCCGCCGTATGATGGCTCGTGTCTCCGCGTTATCCTCAAGGACGCCGTCGCGGCCGAGCGCTTCACGGAGTATGTGCATACGCTGGGCAAACCATCGATTGCGGACCTCCGTAGCGAAACTTGATATTGGGTAGAAGACGAGCCGTCCGCGTCCCGTGATGCTGCACTTCATACGCCCTTGCAACGCGTGAATCACGGCGTCTGTCAGGGCATGGTAATCGGAGCTTGCACGCAACCACGGACCCACCGTTTTAACCGCCTCGATACCAAAGTCGTCAACGTCTTGGGTCGCCGGGTACAGCGGAAGAACATTGTCGAGGACCGGTGCTACCAGCGCGTCGTGGTCCAAGTTCCGCCAACCTCGAAGGTAGAACACGCCTTCCGCCAGCGTGAGATATGCCAGCGTCACTTCGTCGCGCAGGAAGGTATCCATCCTCGAGGCGCAGCCACGAAGAGACTCGTCGAGCTGCCGACCAAACTGATGAATCTCGGCGTCGGAGACTTCCCCCACGATGCCATCACCGAGAAATACCATGACACTCGGGTCGATTGGCAACACGCAACAAGGCTAGCAGGTGTCTGTTGCGACGAAACGGCGAAACAGCCACCGTCTGCGGCAATTCATCATGCTGCGCGCCTTGTCCCGCTGTTCTGCGAGATTGCACGAATGGCGGGCTACCTTCGCCCTGCCCTTGAAGGTGGCCCGGTCGGCGCCCATGATTCCAGGGAACATCACGTGGAGGTCACTATGGGATGCGTGACTCGGAATACGTCGTGGAAGGGCCATTCCGCGCCAAATCGGACCCTAATTGTGGCCCCTCCGGGATCCCTGTCAAGCTGGATCCGTTTGCGCTTTTTGGGGCCTGATTTTTTTCGAAAGACGGCCCGGTTCGGTTTGGGGTCGAGCAGCGCCACCGCTTCGCGCTTTTCACAGCCGTCGAGACGGACATAGATTTTGGTCGTCTCGATTTTTTTGTGCGCGAGCACGGCCGAGACGGTGGAGAGCGGCACGCCATGGCCGACGAGAGCCGTGGCGCACGAGTGGCGAAGGCTATGGGGCGTGAGGTGGCGATCCCGGAGTCCCGCCGCGGCGACGTAGCGGGCGAAGTTGCGCTGGAGCGCCCGCACGGAGAGGGGTCGGGAACGGTCGGAAAGGAAAAGCGCAGCCGCCTCATCAGCCCGCGGATATGTCTTGCGGTACAGGAGCCACCGGCGGAGCGCCTCGGCCGCGGTCTGGTTCATGGATACATCCTCGACGATTCGTCCTTTCCGGACGACCGCATGGAACCGCAGCGCCTCAAGATTCACCTGCGGCAGGGTGAGCGAAAGGGCCTCCGAGATCCGTAGGCCGCAGTGGAACATTACCGTCGCGGGCGGCGTAGTGCTCGGTCGTGACGGTCTCGACGGCCGCGAGCAGACGCGCGAACTCGGATTCGGTGAGGTAGCCGGGCGAGCGCGATTTGACCTTGGTGGGGCGTAGTCCGACGGTCGGATCCACCAGGAGGCGGCCCTTGCCCACGAGGTAACAGCCCCGCGGCCTTGCCGAGGCCCGGCCGCCGCCGTACTACCGCTCGGTCACGCGCCTGCGCCCGAGCCCCCAGGTCGAGCTGTTCGAGTAGGCCGAAGCGAGCCTGCGGGGCACGGGTCTGGCCAGAGCGCGCCCGTTGTGGGCTGGCTTACCAAGATGGGGGGAGAAGGTTCGCCGCCGGGAGGGGCGTCCCCGTCCAGGCGAGCCCTCGGCCGACGCGCCGTCGCCGCCTCCGCCCCCTCCAAGACCCCCTTGTTTCAGTTACGCACCAAGAGCGGCCGGCTGGGCAGAGAGGCGAGGGTACGGACGTGGTCGATGGCCTGCGCGCCGTGGGCGCCATGGCAGGCCAGGATGCTGCCCAAGCCCCCATTCAGGAACCCTTGCGTGCCTATTTGCAGGCGTCAAAAATGACCGCTGGCCCGAACTGGACGACCCCACCGGTACCGATTGACATCCGAACATACGCCGTGTTCCTTCCGCAGGACTTGCCCGTCGGGAGAGAGAGGGTCTGCTCCCCGAGCACCATTCCTCCCGCACTCACTCGCAGGATGACGCTTTGGGTATCCGGCCCAAAGTGAAACGCGCCGGTGCACAGCGGTACCTCGGGAACCCCGACGTAGCAGCGACAGCGCACTGGTAGCAGACTCAACATGGTCCCGCCGGGCAGCAGCACCTGAATCTCCAGTTCCGCTCCGAGCGCACCGCCATCCATCGGTCCATCCACCCCGACTACGAGCTGTGGCCATTGAGACAGAGCACACCGCTTGCAGCGATCATCGCAAGGGTCCGTTCCGCCGCCGCCACAGCCATGCACCGCTGCCAGGAGAACCCCGCCCAGCAGGATTCCCGTCGCGGAGAGACTTCTCACTACTTTGCACATCCAGCGACTCCGCAATATCGTGTGGCAGCGGCCCAGCTTGGATCCTCGAAGACCTCCACCCCAATTGGAACCACATCAATGAAGCTCGAGTTCGGCCGCCCTTCCTTGCGAGTCGTATCGTAGCGTAGCGCGTGGACCACACAGCCCGCCTGTATTCTTGTAGAAGGACGCCTGACGCGGTAGCCCGGATCGTAGAGACCACACTCCATGTCGTTGTGGAGTGTGGTGGTATCGGCCCATGGAACGCCAACCAAGGCTGATCTCGCTTCTATTTGAGGCCGATCGAGCACGCTCTGCCGCGAGGATGTTCTCATGTAGGGAGGCCAGTCAAAGCTCCACCCAACCAGAACGCCGTCCGGATCCAGCGTTACCCGGACCTTGGACCCGCTACCAACCACGTCGATGCTGCCCACTCGACGTGAGAACACAACAGTGGAAGAGCAGATCTCCGTAGGACCCCTGGTCGACCTCTTTGTATCCCAGGAAGACCTGAGCTCGTGCCGGGTCTTGTAGGGAACAAGAGCATCCTCCGCGTCGATACCGACCAAGTCGCCCAGGTGGCCAAAGAGATGCGTCCGAGCGGCAGCCTCCAGATGCTTATCGTCGGGATACGCCCCTTCCAGCGGCCTGCAGGTCGACGGCGGGTTGACAGCCCGAAAATCCGCTGCGGTACCATCGTCCGAGACTTCCAGTCGCCAGCCATCTCCGATGAAAGTGGTCCGATTCCCTCTCGCGGTAGCTTTGACGGCGGGCCCAGGCACGAGGGAAGCAGCGCGAGCGCTCGCCATGATCTTGGTGGGACTCCTGGCCAAGGATGCATCGACAGTCATGACCTCGACCGAGGGTGCGGCTAGCCCGACCGACTTTGACCTGGCCCGAAGAGACTCCCTTTCATCGAAATTCTTCGCCTGAGCGGGGAGGACAGGATACGCGGATGCAAGACAAGCGAGAGTCATCGAGAACACCAGTCTACTCATGTTGTTTCTCCCTTCTGGCAGAGGCCAAGCAACACGGTCATCCGTCACCAAGGTCATCCCAATAGGCCAGGCAAGCGCACCCGATCTGCCCATCTCGAAGGATTGGCATGTTGCCGTTGATATCATAGAGCAACTCGTCGTAGGTCCGACCCTGACGGGCCCAGCAGTCATCACACGTCGTGCCGGTCGCCGTTATGGCGACGTCCTGATCCCAGTCGGCGTGGGAATTCGCCGTGTACCAAGCGTAGTCGATCGAGGCCGGGTCGAGCATGTACCCAGCGAAGTCGCGAGTGGTCTCCCACATGTCGTTGCCCCAGGATATCAGGTCGTGGCTTCCGACCATTATCTTCAGCCCACCCCTGAAGAGGGGTCCAAGCCTGTCCCACCAGTGTCCGTCCACTTGCATGGTATGGCAGGACCAGGACACGAACAGCTTCATGCCGCGGCCATTATCGCCGAAACGCATCCACGACGTGAGCACGCTACTATTGGCCATCCACATCGCATAATCCGAATTGTAGTCGTCCCATACGCCGCCGTGGGTTTGGAGGTAGAGCACGTCCACCAAGTCGACGCCACGTGGACTCAGTCCATCGGTCTCGTCCTGGAGGTAGGCTCCGGTGTCAGGATCGAGGCCTGCCGAGAAGAGATTGGTGTTGTGGTCATCCATTATGCCGCCAAAGGCGAACGCCATCTCCCAGGCGTAGCACACCTCCGGGTAATACCAGTGGTCGACGCAGTGAGGATCCTGCCAGGTGTCCTGGTATTTCTCAGTGGTGAGGAGTCCGAAGTAACCGTTACCAATGATGGCCTTTGAAGACGACTCGACTGTAACCGACGATTCGGCAGGGCTATGAGATGACGTGCAACCTATGGTCGGAAGTGACACAAGAATGGTGATCGCGCAGAGTCGAGTGCTCCAACGTGAGGCTCGTCTGCTGGTTCTGAGCTTGATTGTTGGTTGGACCGCCATTGGTAGCCTCCCTTCGACTTTCGTCTGGGCTCTGAAGAACTGCCCGACCAGAGCTAACGAACTACGGCAGGATAAGCGCCGCCCCCCCCCCCAATGTCAATAGGAGTATGCGGCGAGCAGGTTACCGCGATGAGGCAAACGAATGAAGCATGCTTTTCCGGGTCAAGGAACCCTTCGACAGGGAGCCAGCGGGTACGGGTGGAGATGGCACGTGTCGCCGACGACGCTGGCGTCCCACCCGTCCCACCCAACCGAATCAGCGTCGTCAACGCGGTGGCTTTCATTCGTGCGGCGTGGTTGACGTGGTCCACGCCACCGCTTGCCCCCGGCCGGATTCCCGAGGGAATGGCCCATCTGCGCCGCGACCTCAAGCCCACGCAACCATGGCCGGCCGTTGGCCGAAACCTCCGTGGTGGAGGCAGCGGCACTCGCCCGACCGTTACCCACCGGCCCGGACTACGCCCGCCGGGACCCGGAACGCGAGACCTTGCACCGTCTCGTGCGCGAGCACCTGCGCACCTTCTACGCGGCGGTGGAGCACGGCTTCGAGTGCGCGAGCTTGCCCGACTTCGTGCGCGCGGACCTCGAGGGGTATGTCAATTGTGGCGTGCTAGGCCGAGGCTTCGCACACTTGCAGTGCGAAGACTGTCAGCGCCCCTTGCTGGTGGCGTTCTCGTGCGGCAGCCGCGGGTTCTGTCCGTCGTGCCTCGGTCGCCGCATGTGCCAAGGCACCCTCAACCTGCTGACCTACGTGCTGCCCGCCGTGCCGCTGCGCCAGTGGGTGCTCACCCTGCCTTTCGAGCTGAGGGCGCCACTGGCCTACCAGCGCGACCTCATGGGCGCGGTGGCCCGCATCTTCGCCGACTCGGTCATGGGCTGGTACCGGCGCCGGCTGGCTCCGGGCGTGCCCGAGGCGCGCGGCGGCGTGGTGACGGTCATCCAGCGCGCAAGCTCGGACATGAAGCTCGATCCACATCTGCACGCCATCGCGGTCGACGGAGCGTACGTCCCAGACCCCGACGGCCAGCCCAGCTTCCGCGCCTTGCCCAGGCTCAAGACCGACGATGTCGCTGACGTCCTGCAAATCGCCCGCGTGCGCATCCTGCGCTACCTCGCTCGGCGAGGCGTGGTCCACCTGTTGCCCGAGGCCCTCGAGATCAACGACGACTTGGCAACAGTGCGGCCGAGCCGCTCGGCCTAGCGGAGGCACGGCCGCCGCCGTACTACCGCTGGGTCACGAGCCTGCGCCCGAGCCCCCAGGTCGAGCTGTTCGAGTAGGCCGAAGCGAGCCTGCGGGGCACGGGTCTCGCCAGAGAGCGCCCGTTGCGGGCTGGCTTACCAAGATGGGGGGAGAAGGTTCGCCGCCGGGAGGGACGTCCCCGTCCAGGCGAGCACATCGGCCGGCACACCGTCGCCGCCTCCGCCCCCTCCAAGACCCCCTTGTTTCAGTTACGCACGGAACTACGACGGCGACGAAAGCGGTTTCGATTGCGACCGCGCCGTCATCGGCTCGAACGGCTGCGGCAAGAATTCGACCTGGGAGGTGTGCAGCAAGCCCCTCGGCAACACCAGCCACGGCCTGTGCGATCTGACCGGCAACGTCGCGGAGTGGACCGCCGACGACTTCAGCTGGTACGACCCCGACGACGACGGCACGGTCGACACCCCGGTCGACGGCAGCGCCTACATCAGTCCCACCCACACGGATGCGACCAGCAGGGTCACCAAGGGCGGCGCGTATATCCACTCCATCGCCCGGGGGACCAGCGTCAGCGTCGACATGCTCGCGCGCACGTATCGTCAAGGCCGCAGTGGCACCGACGCGAGCTACATCTTCGGCTTCCGCTGCGCGCGCACGCCTCTGCCGGGCGGGGGTTGAGGGACAGAAATTCGGGTCTGCGGTGTTCCTCTAGCAGGCAACCATGACCCACCCCACCTACTGTCTGCGCCCCCATCAAGGTCCACACCAGGCGTCCATGCGGGATGTCCGCCAACTCGCCGACGAGGTCATCGTCCAGGCCTCGGCCCTGGGTGATCTGCTCTCCGACTACGGCGGCTTCGTCCAGGAAACCGGCTGGGAGCTCCGCCGGGGTGACGGCGAGTACTTGGTGGAAGCGCTGATGCTGGGGATCCTGTGGCGCGCACGCGGGATGGAGGCCGCGCAGGCCCACTTGGCGCACGGTGGGCTCATCGCCACCATCATCGAAGAGCGTCGCACGGGGCTGCCCCGCCGACGCGATGGAAGCACGGCCTGCCTGCTCTCGCCGCTGACGAGGCGGGACAGCATCGGGGGAGCGCCATCTCTCGCCGACTTCCGCCGTCTGTACGAGTGGCTGTGGGCCTCGGGCGAATACGACGACGAGGTCGAGCGGCTGACGGGTTGGCTGGCCTTCCTCGAGCGCACGCCCGACGAAGCTGCGGGCCGCCTGCGGAGGGCCGCGAATCTGGCGGCGACCTTCGCCCGTCGCTCCGAAGAAATCCTGGGCCGGGGCACGCGCCGGGTGGAGCGCTTCGTGAATTGGATTCTGCCCACCCGCCCTCCTCGCGAAGACACGGTCCAGGTTTCCCGCGGACGGCTGGAATACCACTTCAACATGGTAGGCGCCGAGCTGCTCAACCGAGCCTGGCGTGCCGAATACCGCGCGTGCACCCGGCATGTCCTGGTGGTGCCTGCCTGCGCCCGCGCGCATGACGACGACGGGTGCAAGGCGACGCGCGAGGGCACCGAGCTGCGCTGCACGCAGTGCACTTCCTCCTGCGCCATCGCCAACGCTACCAGCGTGGCCGAGGCCTCGGGAACCGAGGTGGTCATCGTCAAGCACGGCTCGGATTTCCGGCAGTTCCTCATCTCGCCTCGCCTCGCTGGCGGCGACGTAGGGATCACGGGGGTGGCTTGCGTCCCGGGTCTGGTTGGAGCGGGGTGGCGCGCCCGCGCCCAAGGGCTGCCAGCCCAATGCCTCTTCCTCGAATCCTCGGGTTGCGCGCACTGGCTCGATCGTCCGCGTCCCACCGCGCTCGATCTCGACGAGCTTGCCCGCCTCCTCGCCGTCGGCGAATCCGCCCCTTGCCTCGGAGAGAGCGCAGCCTAGCGCGAGGCGAACCAAGCCCAACCAGGTGGCGAGGCATCTGAAGTCGGCCACCGAGGGCTGGTTCGGCCTGCTTGCCACGACATGCACGCGCCCCTCAGGGCAATCGAGTTCTCCCACGTAGGGCTCGAGAAAATTGCCAGAGATGCGG
>CAZYFU010000200.1:0-8809 GCA_964647025.1 uncultured Myxococcales bacterium
TCTGCGGCCTGGTGTACGAGGTCATCTGGGCCAAGACGCTGCACAAGATCGTGGGCTCGTCTCTGCACGCCATCACGCTGGTGATGGCGGCGTTCATGTCTGGCCTCGCGCTGGGCAGCCTGTTCGGCGGTCGACTCACGCGCTCGCGGGCGAACGCCCTCAAGGTCTATGCATCCCTGGAGGTGGGCGTCGGGCTTTTCGCCCTGTTGTCTCCGCTCGTGTGGGAAGGCCTGATCCCCGTGTACGTGGGACTTCACCGCTTGCTCGGTGCCTCACCTGCCGGGGCGCATGCGATTCGGTTCGCGCTGTGCTTCCTGGCGCTCGTGGTGCCCGCGGCCATGATGGGCGCCACGCTGCCCGTGGTCACCCAAGATCTCGAGCGCCGCAGGCCGGGCCTGGTGCGCAACCTCGGCCACCTCTACGGGGTCAATACGCTCGGTGCCACGTTCGGATGCTTCGTCACCGGGTTCCTGCTGATTCCCAGCTTGGGCATCGCGTGGACCGTGCGGGGCGCGGCTGTCGTGAATCTGCTGGCCGGCGCGCTCGCGTTCTGGCTCGTGCGACGCACACCCGCGTCCGCGCCCGCGTCGGAACCCGTGGGCGATCAACCTCCCGAAGCGCGTGCGCCTGCTCTTCGGGTGGCGCTGCTGCTTTCGGCCTTCGCGCTCTCGGGATTCTTCTCGATGGGCTACGAGGTGCTGTGGACCAAGGCCATCGCGTTCTTCGTCAGCAACACCGCCTACGCCTTCAGCGCGATGCTCACCACGTTCCTGTTCGGGCTCGGGGTAGGCGGCGTGCTCGCTGGCACCTTCGCGCGCCGGCTTTCTCGCAGCTGGCTCGCGTTCGGGCTCATCGAGGTCCTCGTGGGCGTGAGCGCGCTCGCCAGCATCGTCATCTTCGCCGAGCTCTCGTTCCCGGGGCGATTCGACAACAGCTCAGCCACCCCCGTGTGGTTCAAGTTCGCCTACGCGTTCCTCGTGATGTTCGTACCCACCGTGCTGATGGGGCTGTTGCTGCCGCTGGCCGGGCGCCTCTTCGTGCGGCACACGACTGCGACCGGCACCGGTGTCGCCAGCCTGTATGCCGTCAACACCCTGGGCTGCGTGCTGGGTGCCGCGGTGGTCGGTCTTGCGCTGATCCCGTGGCTCGGAATCCAGAAGGGCATCCTGCTGCTGTCTAGCTTGCAGGTGGTCTTGGGCCTGGTCCTGATCCTGACCGCCCCCGAGCTACCGCCGCGCCGAAGATCCGCGTGGGCCATCTCCGTGAGCGCGTTGGTCCTGGTGTCGGCGGCGGTGTTGCCGGTGGGAGGCAAGATCTACAGCAGCGCCAACCGCATGGGCATGCCCAAGGCCGAATCCATCTTCTACCGCGAGGGGGCGGCCGGCATCGTGGAGGTGCTGGAGTCTCCCGACGGCACGCGCGACCTCGTCATCAACGGATCGCTCAACGCTTCGCCGTACCCGGTGAGCGTCGGTCTGCGGGCCCACCGCCTCATCGCACAGCTTCCGCTCTTGCTGCACCCGGAACCGCGCCGGTTGCTGCTGCTGGGGCTCGGCTCGGGCATGACCTCGGGGGCGGCCCTGCAGTTCGATTCGCTCGAGTCCGTCGACTGCGCCGAGCTCTCGCCCGACGTGGCCCTGGCCGCCGACTACTTCGACCGCTGGAACCACGGGGTGACCCGTTCCCCGAAGTTCAAGCTCAGCTTCGAGGACGGCCGCAACTTCATGCTCACCTCGTCCCGCAGCTACGACGTCATCACCTTGGAGAGCATCCATCCGAAGTGGGACGCCGGGAACGCCAGTCTCTACAGCAGGGAGTTCTATCGACTGTGCAAGAGCCGCCTCGGTCCAGGCGGATTCATCTCGCAGTGGGCGCCCTTGAACGGGATGACCCTGCAGGAGTTCAAGACCATCCTGCGCACGTTCAGCGACGTCTTTCCCCACGCCTCGCTCTGGTTCGTTCAACCCACGGGGCACCTCGCCAGCACGAACGCCATCCTCCTCGGCGCGCAAGAGCGACTCGCGATCGATACAGAGCGCTTCATCGCCGCTTTTGGCAAGCCGGCGGTGGCCTCCGACCTCGCGGAGGAGGGCATCGACGAGCCCGTGCAGGTGCTGGACGGCTTCATCATGGAAGGCGAGACGCTCAGGCGCTTCGCCGGCCAAGAGGTACCGTGGAACACCGACGACCGTCCGGTGCTGGAATACGGTCCCGCGGTGAACCACCACGCGCAGATCTTCGCGGCGCTCGCGCCGGCGCGTGGCAGTGTGCGCCCGCTCTGTCGCCCGCTACCGTCAGACGCCGACAGCGCGGCATTCTTCACCAGCTTGGCAAGGCAATTCGAGGCCTCGCAGCTCGCCATCCAGGGCGACCTGGCGCACCTGCGCGGGGATCACGACCGCGCAATCGGCAGCTACGGCGACGCGCTACTTCTCGCCCCCGGCAACCGGGTCATGGTCGAGGAGTACCGGAACGTTCAGTTCAAAGGCAACTACCAGTTCCTTCAAAGCTTCGCGCGTCCCGGGGCTTGGCAACCCGAGGACGTGCACCGTTTCCTGCGCATCATGTTCCATCGCGACGACCGCGACGCCGTGCTGTGGACCGGCAAGCAGTACCAGCAGGCTGGCTGGCGCCACGCGGCCCGAGCCCAGTATCGCCACGTGCTGGCACTCGAGCCCGGAAACCCCGAAGCCACGGCCCGGCTCCGCGAGCTTGGCGAGTGACGTCTCACTTGAGCGGCGGCACGCCACGGATGAGCTGAAGACGCTCGGCCTCGATTTCCGGCTTGGTGCGGAACCCGAGTCGGCGGAACAGCGCGCTGGGCGGGCACCACCCGACCACGGCGTGCATGGCCAGGAACGCAAGCTGGGCTCCGAAGAGGTACAGGAACCCCTTGCGCCGGGGCCCCAGCATCGGCGAATTCGCGTAGCGGCGCATGCCGACGGCAAACGACGCCGCGCCCAGCACCGCGAAGTTGAGCATGAGCGCGCGATCCACGTCCCACTCGTAGTCCAGCTCGGTCAGCCTGCGCTGGACCGTGTCGCGTCCGCCGCGGGTGGCGGTGTTGACCGATGACTCGGTCCGCTGGTCGATTCGTCGGTTGACCGCCTCCGCCGAGTGCTCGCGAACACGGTCACGATGACGCTCCAGGTATCGCTGCATTGTGTTTTCCATGCTGCCAGACGAAGCAATGGCCGTACCGATTTCGCGGCAGGGCAGCGCGCGGCGGCAGCCGCCGACGCAGGTCGGAGTGGCTGTCGATCCCACAGAGCGATCCTAGTTCGAACATCGAGACCCTAGTCCCACGATCGCGTGGCCCGTAGGCTGCGAAGTAGTCGGCTCCACGCACGGTCACGGAGACGTGCCGGCATTCACCTGGACGCCCACTCGGAGGACCGCATGATCAGGCATCGATTCTTGTTCACAACCCTCGTAGTCGCCGCGGCAGCATGTTCAACGAGCGACACAGGCGGGGCTGGTGGCGCTGGCTCGGGCGGAGCTTCCAGCGCGACAGGTGGCGCGACCAGCTCGGGTGGTCGCCCGGGAACCGGCGGTTCTTCCGCATCCGGGGGCAACGCTGCCACGGGCGGCAGCGGCTCGGGCGGCCAGCGCGCGACTGGCGGTGCCACCGGCTCGGGTGGAGCGTCGGGGACAGGTGGCGCGGCGAGCGGCGGATCGTCAACCGTGCCCTCGGGCGGAGCGATCGGCTCTGGCGGTAGGGTGGGGGCCGACGCAGGGGCCGGCAACGGTGGCGCCGCGGCCGGCGGCAGTACCGGAAGCGGCGGTGGCGTCGGAGGCGGAAAAGACGGCGGCGCCGGCAGCGGTGGCGACGTGGTTCGCAGCGCGGGGTGCGGGAAGACCGACGGCGCGAAGACCCTGACCGCCGGCGGCTCGTCGGTGGCGAACGCTCTTCCCACGTCGACCCGGCTCAAGATCACGAGCGGCGGAACGAGTCGCGAGTACATCATCGACATCCCCGCCGACTACGATCCCGACCAGCCGCATCGCCTGGTCTTCTCATGGCACCAGGCGTACGGCTCGGACACCGGCAACGCGAATGGCCAGTATCCTGCCGGCAATGGGCCCAACTTCGACGCCAAGAGCTACGCCTACTTCGGGCTCCGTCGGGAAGCGACCAACGCGAAACAGGCGGCCATCTTCGTCGCGCCCGGTGGCATCGGTAACTTCCCGTGGGACTTCAAGCGCGACAGCGCCCTCTTCGACGAGCTTCTGGCCCTGGTCAACGCGAACTTGTGCATCGACGAGAGCCGCGTCTTCACCACCGGCTTCAGCTTCGGCGCGATGATGAGCTATGCCCTGTCGATCACGCGCCAGACGAAGCTGCGCGCGGCGGTCACCATGGCGGCGGCGAACTACAACCTTCCCAGCATGCCCAGCGCCACGAACTCGGGCCTGATCGCCTACATGGGCGTTACTGGCATGAGCGACGGGACGTGTCCGTGGGTGCAAAGCGACGGCGAGAAGAAGGGCGGCAAGTACTGCGTCCTTCAGCACGCCCAGGCCAACGGCTGCACGATCCCCGGGAACATCCAGACCACCACGGTCGGTAGCAAGAAGTACCTCTGCTACGACTTCGAAGGGTGCAAGACGGGCTATCCCGTCAAAGCGTGCACCTTCGACGGCGGCCATACCCCGTCGAGCGTGAATGACGGAAGCTCGACCAGCGATGACGGGCTCAAGGCCTTCGTTCCACCGCTGGCCTGGAAGTTCATGGCGCAGTTCTGAGGCTCGATGGGGCGCCGGGGAGGGCGGATGGAACCCAATCGCCCTCCCAGCGCAGCAGCCTCCGGGGGTCAGATCCCGAGCTTGAACGCGGTCGTGTACGCTGGGTCCACGGCACCGGTCTTGGCGTCCATGATCGTGAACCAGATCTGCCACGGGATCTGCAGCTCATCGAAGACGTCGACGAGGTCGGTGTAGTAGCGGGCACGGTCTTCCATACGGGAGCTCCGCTCGTACACGCCGAACTCGTTGCAGATCACGGGGACGTTGTTCTTCACGGCCCACTTCTTGGCCTCGGCCAACGCGTTGTACAGCGACTCCTTGGTGCCCAACGAGGCATAGCGATCTGCTTGCTGCAGGATCCACGACGGTGTGGTGGTCGAGCTCATGCCGAAGGTGCTGTAGTACTCGGACCAGCGCTCGGGCGAGTAGGGCCACGGGATGTCGTGCGAGGAGGCGAGCTGGGCCCAACTGGCGCCCTGGTGGGTGAAGATGAAGGGCTCGTAGAAGTGCACGATGTAGATGACGTTCGTGTCGGCGAGGGGCGTGCGCTTGCCCAAAGCCCCGATGCCGTACCAGTCGATGTCGCCGAACAGCAAGGTGCGGGTTGCGTCGAAGGCGCGGATGGCGGTGACCATCTTGTTGGCCAGCGTCCCCCATTCATCGGCGGTGGGGCGTGCGCTGTCGAAGAACGAGAGCTCGGGTTCGTTGAGCAGCTCGAAGAACAGATCCTCGCGTGTCTCGGCGGCGAAGTGCTCTGCCACCTTGCCCCAGATCTGCACCGCGACTTCGAGCGAGTCCGCATCCTTCATGGATAGCGACTTGTCGTAGGTGTGATAGTCGATGGTCAGCGAGATCTTGGCGGCCTTGGTCCAGGCGTTGAAGCTATCGAGGATCGTCCACAGGGTCTCGTCGACGGAGATGGGCAGGATGTACTTCTTCGTCGTCGCGTCCTTCATCGCGTAGAGGTCCAGGTCGATGGGCAATCGCAACGATTTGAAGCCGGCCTTGGCCAGGTTGGCCACGAAGGTCTCGTTGTAGTCGCCGAAGTCCTTGAACGCGTCCTGCTCGAGCCAGTTGGTGATGTTGTAGCCACGGGTCAGGTAGGCGGCGGCCTTGGCCTGCAAGGGGTTGGGGATGGTGATGTCGCCCATGACGGTCTTGGTGGGCGGGGCGACGGGTCCGACGGTCGTGTCGGGGCGGGCGGGCGTGGTGCTGGCGGTCCCCACGAACTTCACATCGTCCACCAGGATCTTCCCGGTGTCGCCGGTCTTTCCGCGCACCTGGAAGCTGAGGTTCCTGACGAGCGCCGGATTGAAGGTGACCGGCTTACCCCAGCCCTCTTGCACGAAGGTATTGATGGGTAGCGTGACGGTCTTCCACTCGGTCGAGGCCGGCACGTTGGTACCGAACTCGTCGTAATCCGTAACCTCGGTGAGCTCCAGTCGGATGATGTGGGCCGGGCCCTTGTAGGTGTAGGAGACGCTCTCGAATCCGCTGGCGTCGTAGGGATTGCTGGTGGTCCCCAGGGTCACGCCGAATCCGATGAAGGGGGCGTAGGTCAGGTTGTTCTGGTCGAACGTGAACTCGAGCTGCAAAGACTTCTGCGAGCCATTGGCCCCTTCGCCGTTCATCACGTTGAGCTCGCTGCCCGGAACCCCGGGAATGCCGACCGTGGATTTGCCGGTCATTTCGTCGGACGGGTTCTGGTCGCCGTACATGTACCAGCCGCCGGTCCCGACGAGGGGGATGCCGTCGCCGTCTTCGAAGTCGTCGATGACCGTGGCCTGCAACGGGGCGCCGGTGTCTTTGCCCGGGCCGCTGTCGGCCAGGGGGATGCCGGAGTCGGTACTGGCGGGCGAATCGCTTTCCCCGCAGCCGGTGGCAGCGAGGGACAGCAGGGTAGAGCCGAGGAGGATGTGGAGCGGGATGTTCTTCATCGTGTTGTGCCTGATGTAGACCCTAACCCCCTTCGGGGTCAGAGCGGGAAAGGGGATCCATTGCGCCAGTTGCCTTGGCCGAAGGAACGGCTCAAACCATGTTTTGCGTCTGGATTCGTCGAGTGAGAGATGCGTCGCGCTGTGGTCGCGGGACACGCATCTGCCGACCCGGCCAGCAGCGCGGACAACGCATGCTGCGCGAAGCTTCGGCCAGATTGTCCGGGACGCCGCGCTGGCCTACTGCCTGCCGGGGATGAAGAGGATCTTCAGATCCTGCGTGGGCAGGAAGTCCTTGCGCACCACCTCGAACGTGGTAGGCGTCGCCCTGCGTGTGTCCGGCAAGCAGACCGAGACCTTGTCGTTCGGCGCTTCCTTGGCAATCGTCAACTTGAACGACTTGATGGGGCCTTTCCAGTTCGCACCCGTGGTCAGGATGTAGTGAACCGTCCGAACGTAGAGCTCCTGCTTCGACATCGCCTTGAAGAGCTTGGGCCCGACACAATAGGTCTCGCGCGTCTCTTTCTCGAAGTCGGCGTCGGTCCGGGTGAAGAATCCGCCCGCGATGGGCACGTATTCGTGCTCGATGCGGACCGGCTTGTCCTTCGGGAAGACCTGTTCCCAGTGGTGCGTGTAGAAGACCGTCCCGAAGCCTTGTTCCATCTCGGTCTTCTTCTCGGTCTTGAACGCGACGTCGCGGCCATCCACGCGCACCTTGAACGCCATCGGGTTGCTGCCCGTGCGCACCTGAATGTCCCCATCGCACTCCCCCGCATCCTCGTTCTCGCAGACGGGCAGCCCCGGTACCGGGAACGCCACCCTCGTCTTCACGTCGCGATCGCCCGTGTTCTTGAAGACGTACGACACACGCACCAGACTGAGCCGGCGCAGCCCGACTGGGCAGCGAAGGTCGCTGCCCACGGTCGGGTGCCCGCTGATCAGCGCAGGTCGAAGCGGTCGAGGTTCATGACTTTGGCCCAGGCGGCGACGAAGTCACGCACCAGCTTCTCCTTCCCGTCGTCGCAGCCATAGACCTCGGCGATGGCCCGCAGCTGCGAGCTCGAGCCGAAGACGAGATCGACCCGCGTGCCGGTCCACCTGGGCTCGCCGGTCTTGCGATCTCGACCCTCGAAGTGCTCGCCGTCCTCCATCGCTTTCCACTCGGTTCTCATGTCGAGCAGGTTCACGAAGAAGTCGTTGGTCAGCATATCGGTGCGTTTGGTGAGCTCGCCGTGCTTGCTCTGGCCGTGGTTGGCGCCGAGCACGCGCAGACCACCCACCAGGACTGTCATCTCCGGCGCGGTGAGGGTGAGCAGCTGGGCCTTGTCGAGGAGCAGTTCCTCGGTCGGGACGCGCAGCTTCGCCTTGGCGTAGTTGCGAAACCCGTCGGCCAGCGGTTCGAGCACCGCGAAGGATTCGGCGTCCGTCTGTTCGGCCGAGGCGTCCATGCGACCTGGCGAGAACGGGACCTCGACCGTGTATCCCGCGTTGCGCGCCGCCTGCTCGACCGCGGCCGAGCCCCCGAGCACGATGAGATCGGCGAGCGAGATCTTCTTGCCGCCGCTCTGCCCGGCGTTGAACACCTGCTGGATGCCAGCCAGGGTGTCCAGCACCTTGGCGAGTTGGGCCGGCTGGTTGACCGCCCAGTCCTTCTGCGGGGCCAATCGGATGCGGGCACCGTTGGCGCCGCCGCGCTTGTCCGAGCCGCGGAAGGTGGAGGCCGAAGCCCAGGCGGTGCTGACCAACTCGGCGATGGACAACCCGCTCGCGAGCAACTTGGCCTTGAGCGCGCGGATATCCTGCGCGTCGACCAGCGGGTGATCGACGGTCGGGATGGGATCTTGCCAGATCAGCTCCTCGGCGGGCACGTCGGGGCCCAGGTAGCGTGTGCGCGGTCCCATGTCGCGATGGGTGAGCTTGAACCACGCCCGCGCGAAGGCGTCGGCGAATTGGTCGGGATGGGCCAGGAAGCGCCGGGCGATCTTTTCGTAGGCCGGGTCGAAGCGCAGCGAGAGATCCGCCGTGGTCATCATCGGCGCATGCTTCTTCGCCGGGTCGTGCGCATCGACGACCATGTCCTCGTCGGCCACGTTCTTGGCCACCCACTGCTTGGCGCCGGCCGGGCTCTT
>CAZYFU010000201.1:0-8732 GCA_964647025.1 uncultured Myxococcales bacterium
CGCTCCTACTGATGCGCCTCTCGTCGGGAACGGTGGAATGGCTGCCACCGTGGTTTTGGGCGCCCGGTGCTTGTGCCAAGGACAGCCATCACGAGAAGTGCGAGCCAGCAACACCGGTTCTGCTAATCTGCCGTTGTCTGCGCGCGAGCGCGGAGCCAGAGCCTCGACGGATTGCTCGCCCATGCACCCCTCCGCTTTCATGACCGCACTGCCCTCGTTGATTTGCCATGAGCGCTTGTGGCTTGGAATCGTGCTCCTGCTCGCGATGGGTGGCTGTGTGGATCTGACGGTCCCCTGGGCCAACGAGGTCCGCGACGCCAGCACGGTCGCGCAGGATCCCGACAGCGCTCCGAGCCCACGTGACGAAGACACTGCACCGAGCGTCGATGAAGATGCTCGCCCGGCAGACCGCCAGGCCGAGGCAGACCGCCAGGCCGATACCGATTTCGTCGTTGACGGCGGCCTGGAAGCCGCCCTCCCGGGCAGCGATGCAGGTTCAGGCGCGGTGGATGTGTCCGTTTCGGATGGGCCGGACGCCAAGCAGGCGGACCTTGCCGACGCTGCCCTCGATGGAGATGGCGCAGACACGCCTCAGCCTGGTTTGCCGGATGCTTGCGCGGCTTGCGATGGCCCGACGGACAAGCCGGACCAGGACGAGCCCCACCCTGACAACGCCGCCCCGGACGTCACTGACTGGGATGGCGATTCGGACGCCTCCAGCCTGAGCGTGGGTCTCGTAGGGCATTGGACCTTCGATGAGGGGGCCGGCTCGATCGTGAACGACTCGTCTGGGAACGGTATCTCGGGAAGCCTGCTCAACGCCCCTACATGGAGCACGGACTGTGCCCCTTTGCGCCGCGGCAGCAGCAACCTCGCCTGCTTGCATTTCGACGGCACCAGCCAAAGCGTGCTCATGAAGGACGCGGAAGTGGCCAATTTCTCCGGCGCAATCTCGATCTCGGCCTGGGTCAAGACCGATGCCCCCAGGTCGAGCAGCACGAGCTCCGCGGTGTTTCGCAACATCGTGGTCAAGGGATTCACCAGCGAACCTTGGGCCGAGGTCTCCTTGCGCTTGCAGAACAACGCCTATACCGTCGGCTCGTTCGACGGTCTGGACCACCAGGTGCTTTCCGACACCGGGCTTGCCGACGTGGGCGTCTGGATCCACCTTGCGGGCATCTACGACGGGACTACTTGGAGTCTTTACCGCAATGGCGTGCTGGAAGAATCGGCCAAGCATTCGGTTGGGGCGGTGGAGGTGCGCGAGCCCTGGAGCATCGGAGCCGCCAGCTCCGGAACGGAACGCTTCTTCAATGGTTTCATCGACGATGTCCGCATCTACCGACGAGCTCTGAGCAGCGGCGAGATCGCCGCGCTGGCCGACGGTGCCTGAGTGAACGGCATCGCGAGCGTTGTTGGCGTGCGCGTGGTCTTGCGGCAGCGCGTTGTGTTCTCGCTCCGGCACGGGTGACTCGTGGCCGGAGTCACTGTAAGGAACGCCAAGTCGGCGGCATTAGAGACGACATGGTGTGGTCTTGGACAAGGAAACACGGTCTCGCTCTGGCGTGCATGCTGACATCGCTCGCCTGCCACCGGCAGGAAGAGGCGGCGGGTCCTCTCGAGCTGCGAGTTCTCGTGGCTCCTCGGGCCGTGCAGGTGACCGTCGGCCGAAACGCGGACTGTCGCAGCATTGGCCCGTTCCGGGACGAGATGGGCTGCCAGCATGTGGACTGGGAGCCGGCGAACCTTCAGGCGTGCTGGGCGCCGACCTGTGTTAGCGAGCTTCGCCTGGAACAGGGGGGAGCCGTGCTTGCTCGTGACAGCGACTCGACCGGCTTCGCGGCCTGGCAGCTCTCGAGCCCGCTCGGCGCTGGGGCGTCGTTGGTGCTAGAGGGGTGCAACGAGACGCTCCGTTTCGAGCTGCCCGCTGCACGTCCCGAGGGATCCGTGCAAATCTCGACCGCGGCTGGCCAGATCCAAGTCGATGGGGACGCCAGCGCGGCCGGAGTCTTCGCCTTCGCCGCCAGCGAGCCGAGCTTCTTCGGCTCGAAAGGGTACGCTGTCTCGTGCCACGAGGGGACACCCCAGGCAACGCTTCCGACCAACGACCAGTTTGGATTCTATTTGGTCCAAGCCTTCGCCCTGGGAAAGCCGGTCACGCAGAGAAAATCCTTCGTGCGTGCCGAGCTCTATCCCGCGACTCACGCCGAGCGGGCCGTGTCGACCTCCGTCGATCTCGGTTTGGTCTGGCAGGCAACCGTTGAGATAGCCAAGCTGTCGCCGCTTTATGCCCCTTGCAGCGGCTACTGCGCCGCCTGGAACGCCGCCTGCGCAGCAGAGACTGCCGACGCGACGGATTGCGCGACGACCTGCACAATCGCCGGTGAAGTCTTCCCGAAGTGCACCAACGAGTACCAGGCGCGCCTCGCGTGTTTGGGCCAGGCACCGACTTGCTCGCCTCAGGTTCCGTCGCCGTCCGTGAGCCCGTGCGCTGCTGCCGACGTCACGTGGCAGACCTGCGCCGGGCAATGATTCCACGAGACCGACGATCAGTTGCCTGGCGTGCGACGGAGCCGGCCACCGCAGCAGCCGCCAGTTGCGCCAGTACCGGGTCGCGGGCCGACGACACATCGCCGACCTCCAGGGACTCCGGAGCCGGACATCTACGACTGCCTATGACCCGGACATTGCGTGTGTCACCGACACTCGCCGCCGAGGCCAGTTGCGCCGGCTGCCCGGGTGAGAGACCATGGCTGGCGAGGAGGTGCCGAACATGAGCGTGCGGAGCAATGGCATCGTCTGGGTCGCGCTTGTCCTGGCAGCGAGCTGCAGCCGCAGCGGCCTTACGGGCTCTCCTATTGATGCGCCTCTCGCCGGGAACGGTGGAACCGTTGCCAACGGCAGTGACCCAAGCGCAGGCGGCGCCCAAGGCGCGGGCAGTGCACAGGACGCCCCGGGTACGGTGTCGGGCGGTGGTGTATTCGGCAGCGGGGGCGACAGCGGCGTTTCCACCTTGGGCTGGACGAACGACGCCAGTGCCGACGGCGCCCAGGGTCAAGGTGGGTCACGTTGCGGGGGCCGCCTGCCGCCAGGCTGCAAGATGTACACCTCCGAGGCGTGCGGCGACGGCATCCTCGACTGGCGCGAAGAATGCGACGACGGCAACGGGTTGCCGGGCGACGGCTGCAGCGGAGCCTGCAAGCTCGAGCCGACCTGGACCTGCGCGGGCGGACTGTGTACGAGGACGATCGTGTGCGGCAACGCCGTGGTCGAGCCTGGCGAGGAATGCGACGACGGGAACACGCGCGATGGTGACGGCTGCAGCGCCACGTGCGAAGTTCAGCCCTGCTTCGGCAACTGCTCTGGAACGAACGGGTTGCAGAGCCCGGTGTGCGGCGACAAACGCCTCGAAACGGGCGAGAGCTGCGACGACGGCAACAGGGCATCTGGCGACGGCTGCTCGGGCGACTGCAGGACCGTGGAGCCCGGTTGCACCTGCGTCGTCGGGCGCGCATGCGTCTGCAAACCACAGGTCTGTGGCGATGGCAGCATCGAGGGCGCCGAACAGTGCGACGACGGCAACACGAGCGCTGGCGACGGCTGCTCGCCCGCCTGCGAGCTCGAGCCAGGCTATCCCTGCCCTGTCGACTATCCCGACTGCGTTCCGATCTGTGGCGACGGAAAGGTACAGTTCGGAGAGGACTGCGACGACGGCACCGCCAACCTCGCGGCCACGGATCCTGCCGGCGGCTACGGCCATTGTCTGGCGACGTGCAAGCGCAGCGACTTCTGCGGCGACGGCATCGCGAATGGCCCCGAACAGTGCGACCTCGGAATCGGGCTCAACACAGGAGAATACGGAGGTTGCGCCCCGAACTGCCGGTACGCGGCCTACTGCGGTGACGGCGCCAAGAACGGGCCGGAGGAATGCGACGACGGCGTGCTCGACGACAGCTACGGCGGATGTACCCGGCAATGCAAACTGGCCGCCCATTGTGGCGACGGCGTGGTCAGCGGTCCCGAGGAATGCGATGACGGTGAAGACAACGGCAAGGCCGGCTGCTGCACGAGCTTCTGTCGGCTGCCCTTGTGCCTGCGCCTATAGCGCCCAAAGCCACGATGGCCACGCGCGACTTGGCCGCGACATTCGTGTCATTGGCAACCGAGAATGCCCGACCAACGTCGTCCACCATGACCTAAGTGCGCGTAATGCCGTGACGGGTTTCGGCATGCGCGATGCAACCAGGCCCGCGCGGAGGACATCATGGCGACAAAGCTCATCGGCAAGATGATGTTGGTAGGGTTGGCAGCATCCTTGGGGACGCCGCTCATCGGATGCGTGGACAACAGTGGGATCGGCGTCGACACCGATGCCAGCGCCCCCGCCACGCCCACGAATGTGGCGACCGTCACGAACACGGCGGAGATCACCGCCACGATCACCAAGACCGTCACCGTGGCTGGCACGGACACCGGCAGCACCGGGACCGGCAGCAAGACCGCGACGGCGACTCTCACCGTGGCCAGCACCGCCACCGGCAGCGGGACGGCGAGCAACACGGGCACCGCCACCAACACGGGCACCGCGGCCCCCACGTCGACCAACACGGGGACCATGAGCATCACCTCGACCGGCACCAAGACGACGACCGCCAGCGAGACGCCGACCGGGACCGCGACCACCACCGTGACGGCGACGGCGACCACCACCATCACCTTCACCGGCACGATGTCTGCCACGGCGACCAGGACCTCCACGTACGGGAGCGGGTACGTGCAAATCACCCTGACCTTCCCGCCCGCCTGGACCTGCCCCACGAACAGCAGCACCCCTCTGAGCGGCGCGGGCGGAGCCCTTGCCTTGCCCACGAGCGCGTCGCTCGCCGCCACGGACTGCAAGTCGCTGGCGAGCCTGCGCCGCCCGCTGCTCAAGTCGCAAGCCGCGAGCTCGCTCAACGGCGCACGCAACAGCCTCGTCTACGCCAACTGCAGCAGCAAGACCGAGTACCGCTGCTTGGACAAGGACGGCAAGGAGGTCGCGTCGTACTACTGCAGCGTTCCGTCGATTGACGCCGGATCGTGGACCGGCGTGGGGGGCTCGTCATCGAGCGCTGGTGGCAGAGGCAGCGCGGGGGCCGGCGCGGGCGGCGCGGCCGGATCGACGGGGGCCACGGACTACTCGACTACCAACACGCAGGTGGCCAGCGTCGACGAGGCCGACTACGTGAAGAACGACGGCAACACGGTGTTCGTGCTGGCGAAGGACGGCCTGCACGTCATCGACGCATGGCCCGCCGCCGAGATGCACGAGATCGCGCACCTGAGCCTGCCCGGCGAGCCGCGTCGCATGTTCTTCAGCGACAACCGCCTGGTCGTCTACTCGCGCATGCAGGCCACCGCCACGAGAGGCAGCACCGGCACCGCCAATCCTTCCGACCAAGGCTGCACCTACGGCTACAGCTGCCGCTTCTCCAGCGAGGGCGGGCACACCCTGGCGATGGTCTTCGACGTCACCGCGCCCGCCACGCCCGTCGAGCTCGTGCGCTACGAGCTGTCGGGCGGCTACGTGGACTCGCGCCGCATCGGATCCTTCGTGTACACCGTGGTGCACGACACCGGGGCCACGCAGATCCCAGGCCTCGACTTCGCCTTGCAGGCGACGAGCTACGAGGATCTCCAGGCCAAGTACACGCAACGCCTCGCGGACAACGACGCCAAGATCGACACCACTCCGGACGAATACTTCCTGCCGTGGTCACAGATGACCAAGCCCGACGGGACCACCACCCTCGCATCCAGTTGCGAGGAGGCCTTCGTTGCCGAAGGCGCACAGGGCGCCAGCTTCGTCTCCATCAACGCGTTCGATCTGACCAAGCTCGCCGCCCCCACCCGGACGGTGCTCGCCACCAACGCCGGCTACGTCTACGCATCGCCCACGGCGATGTACATGGCGGTCGACCGAACCTACGAGCGGGACTACGCGAGCGGCGGCTACTCGACCTACTCCAGCTACCAGCCGAGCGACACGTTCATTCACAAGTTCAATCTGAACGGTGCCGACACCAGCTACGTGGGCAGCGTCACGCTGACCGGTCACATCCTGAACCAGTTCGCCATGGACGAGCAGGACGGGGTCCTGCGCGTAGCCTCGACCAAGGGCTGGGTGCCCGACAAGTCCGTGGTCAGCTACCTCACGACCTACGGCATGCAGGCCGGCAAGCTGCAGCAGCTTGGCCAAGTGGGCGGCATCGGACCGCAAGAAGACATCCGCGCGGTTCGCTTCGACGGAAACCGCGGCTACGTGGTCACCTTCAAGAAGACCGACCCGCTGTTCGTCTTCGACCTCACCGACGCCACCAATCCCAAGCTCATGGGCGAGCTGATGATCCCCGGCTTCTCGACCTACATGCAGCGGCTCGACGACACACACGTGCTGGCCATCGGCTTCACGGCCGACGAGCACGAGTCGTTCTCCTACTTCGACGGCATCCAGATCCAGATCTTCGACGTCAGCGACCTGGCCAACCCCAAGCTCGCCTGGAAGCACACCATCGGAACGCGCGGCTCCAGCTCCGAGGCGCTGACCAACCACCTGGCGTTCAACTACTTCGCGCCCAAGAAAATGCTCGCCCTGCCCATCACCGTGTGCGAGGGCGGCGGCGACGGCCGCTACGCCACCAACTTGACCTTCGCCGGCGTGATGGCGTTCGACATCTCGCTGGAAAGCGGCATCACCGAGCACGGCCGCCTGCCCTTCGTGGACGCGAGTGGCGTGTCCGCCACCGACAACTGCGACAAGTGGTGGACCGACTCCAAGTCGCTGGTCAAGCGCAGCATCTTCATGGACGACTTCATCTATGGGTTGAGTAACGCACAGATGCGCGTGGCGAACGTGTCGGCCATGAGCAGCGTCCTCGCCAGTGTTTCGCTGACGAGTCATTAGCCTAGACCTCACCGCGGAAGGCACGGAGCCAGATCGCGACTCCGTGCCTTCCGCGGTTCACCTGCTCGATCCCGCCGGATTGTTGCGTCCGCTGTCCAGTCGCGCTTCAATCTGAGCCATGAAAGCGGCAACCAGCGCCGTCCTGTGCGCGGCCCTGCTAATCTCGGCGACCGCCGCGGCGGACACCTTCTACCGCTATCGCGACAGCAAGACCGGGCGCGACGTCTTCGTCAACCGGCTAGAGCAAGTGCCGCTCAAGTTGCGTCCGCAAGCCAAGGTCGTGCTGGAAAGCGGTGCGCTGGCCAATCAAGACGAGGTCAAGCAGACGCCGCCTTCGAAGCCACCCGAGGACGATGGCGTGGCAGAGAAGATGATCAAGCAGCTCGCGCCCACCGCGAGCGACGGCACGGAGTATCTCGCGCGCGCCCAGGCTGGTCGTGGCAGCTGGAAGAACCCGATCGGTGTCACCGCGAGCATGGTGGATTCGAGGCTGGCACGCGCCGGGGCCAAGCCGCTCGACCCCGAAGAGCGCGCAAGCCTGGCGCGACTTCTGGGCGTCTCCGTCTACGTGTTCGTGGCCACCGCGCTGTGTGCGTTCATCGTCTGGCTGGTCCTGGTCGTGTGCGCCTTCAGGGACAAGCATCCGGTCTGGGGCGTGCTCATGTTGCTGCTCTGGCCGGCAAGCTACGTCTATCTGCTGCTCCACTTCGCGAAGGGGCGCCCCTTGCCGAAGACCGGCGCGGCGCTTGGACTTCTGTCCCCAACCCTGCTCGCGGCGTTGCTCTCGTGGCGCGTATACGCATGGTTCCAGCTGGTCGTGCAGGCTCGCGGCGGACGGCTGTGAGCATCCGGCGGACGTGGCGGCAGAGGCCCCTGCCCGGCTCGCTCGCTTCCTTCTCCATGCCTCCCAGTGGAGCAATCGGTCGCGCATGTCGCCGTCAGGCAGCTTGTAGATGACCTGAAGGGAGGCAACAAGCTGTTCCCGTCGGCGTTCCCGTCGGCGTTCCCGTCGGTACACACCAGCACCAGCTTCCGTGATAGCGAGCCGCAAGAGATTTGCCCTCCGTTCTGCCCGCTTGCGGCCCACTCTGCCACGGTGTACTGCAGTCGCATGGCGACGCTCAGCTCTTTGCAGCACGGCCGCGATACCCACGAAAGGTGAATGGGGCACGCCGGAAACCTGATGGTCACCAACGGATGAACCTGCGTGTTCCAGCGCTCCTATCCTGCATCGTCGCAGCCGGTTCCGGGTACTCCAGCCGAGCTTCGACAGTTGCTCAAGTGCGACGAGCACTCCACCTGGACAGACGCGCCGGCAGGTCACGAGGACTTGCCGATCAACTGCGTAAGCTGGAGATTGGCATACCCGTGGGGCCAGTGGGCGCCTGTGGACTGCACGTGTGCAAACACCGAGCTGGAGGCACAGTCGAGCCAAGACTGTCCCCGCCAACCATGGCCGGTCGGCAAAGCGCGCAGCCGGGCACGTTGGGGCCACGCGGATCTGGCGGGAAACCTGGCTGAGTGGATCCAGGACGAGCCTGCTCCGCAAGCAAGGCCTGGCATCGCCCAGGCACACTTGGTGCAGAACGCGTCCTGGAATCTCCACCCCATCGAGGATCTCGAGTCCACGCACAAGACCAACCCTTTTCCCACGCAAGCTGACGATCGGCGCCCGGCTGTGTGCGAGCCCGACGAAGCCTGCGACGTGTTCGTCTCGATGACGCCTCCGGGGTGGCAGGTCTCGTCTTCAATCGGTTTTCGCTGCGCGAGAGTCGGCCGGTAGGCTAGT
>CAZYFU010000202.1:0-8518 GCA_964647025.1 uncultured Myxococcales bacterium
CCACCACTCGTTCGATCGCCGTCACATCCGGGGCGCGTGTGGGCGCCATGGGTTGGATTCGCGCTTGCCAGGGCTTCGGCAAGAAGGCCAGGATCGGTCCCCATGACGCGGCTCTTGTCATGCTGGGGCGTTCTCTTCCTGGCCAGCTCCGCCTGCTCCTCGGGCTCGGCTGTGCGGACCGACGCTGCCGCAGGGGCCGATCGTCCGCCGGCAGAGGAAGACGTGGCATCCACGGTCGGCCAAGTCGCCGTCGGGGGCGGCGGTGGAGGCCCAGCGGGCGAGGGTGGATTGATCGGCGCCGGTGGTGTGGCGAGCTCAGGCGGCGCTGGTGGAACGAATGCCAGCGGGACCGGCGGCCGGGCAGGCAGCGGCGGAGGCGGCGGCGTGGATGGCGGCGCGGGACAGTCCGGCGCCGGCGGAATCGGCAGCACGCTCGACGGTGCCCCGGGCGGTATCACGGGCAGCGGCGGCCAGTCGCCAGGCAGCGGCGGCGCCCTCGGCCCAGGCGATGCGCGCATCGACGTGCACTACGACGATCCGTACCCGACCTGCGGGACCATCGAGGCCACGCTTGGTGGCAGCGCGACCTACGCCAGCTCGACCGAGCGTCATGCCGTGACCGGCGACGATTGCCGCAAGTACGTCGTTTGGAACAACAACTTCGCGGATCCGACCGGCAGCACCCAGACCGTGAGCTGCGTGGGGACCAGCTTCACTGTGCTCGCGAGCACGTGCTCCGCCACCTCGACCGAGCCCGCGTCCTTTCCGTCGGTGTACATCGGCGGGAACGGCAACATCGCCAACGGCGCCTACCTGACTTGGGACGACTCGGGGCTGCCCAAGCAAGTCAGCACGGTCATGCGAGCCAAGACATCCTTCAACTGGAAGGGCGGTTCAGAGGGCGGCGACTTCGCGGCGACCGTCAAGATCTGGTTCTCGAAGAGCAAGCCGGTCGCGGGTTCGTACGACGATGCCATCTCGGGCTCGTTGGCGATCTGGCTTGGCCAGCCCAGCCACCGCCAGCCGGTGGGCGAGCGCGTACGCGAAGCGAGGCTGGAAGGACATCTTTTCGACGTGTGGGTCGGGCCCCACGGCAGCACTGCGCTCGGCACCGATGACCCCGCGCGCCCGGTCGTATCCTACGTGATCAAGGACGCGACCTTGTCCGGCCTGGACTTCGACCTGGTAAGCTTCGTCGTGGACGCCGTCAGCCAAGGCGGCGCCGACAGGTCCGCCGGCAAGACCAGCATGGCCGTGGACCGTAGCTGGTATGTCACCGACGTGTTCGGTGGCTTCCAGATCTGGACAGGCAGCGACGCCACCGGCCTGACCTGCAAGAAGTTCTCGTGCCGGGTGGATTAGGGGCGGGGGGTTCGTCGGGCGGCTCCAGGTCCTTGCTGCTTGGACGCGTTGTCGATATCGGTCGGCGCGACGCCGCTGGAAGCGTCGCGGACGTCTTTTGGATCACCGCGCCACAGTCGGCATCCGTGTCTCGGCCGATCTGGTCACCGCAGGTCTGCTTTGCGACAGCCTGCAAGCAAGCGGCGGAAAAGGTGTTTTCGAGGAATTACTCGCAATGGGATAATAGGATGCTAAATTACCAAAATAAGCGTTTCACATTTTCGGTGCAAAGTCGTATGTGAGTGTATAGGCGGGGTCGTGAGAGAGCCCAGAGCCGGGTCCAGCAGGACAGTTCGGAAGGAGAAGTGCGAGCATGATGGGGGCAAAGGTATTCACTGCCACGAAAGCAAGGGATCGTGATGGGCTGGGAGAGGTTTTGACCCGTTGGATCCAGGACAATCCCAAGGCGCAGATCATCGATAAAGTCGTGACGCAGAGCTCGGATCGAGAGTTTCACTGCCTCAGCATCACGATTTTCTACGAACTGCAGGAATAGCGCGACGATACAAGCGCCACGGACGCGGCGCGCGCTAAGCCGGGGCGGGGGACGGTCCGACCAGCGACCGAGCCCCCGTTCCATCCATCCCAAGGATGCCCCGAGTGCAGTTGACGGGCTCCCTGGATCGCGGCGAGCTCTACAGGTGATCACCTACCTGCTCGACACCAACGTGGTGGTGCGGCTGATGCAGCCCGCAGCGCCTGAACACACGATCGTCAGAAACGCGGTTCATCGTTTGCCGAGGCAGGTCACACGTTGGCATTGGCAATGCCGGAGTGACTAACCCAATGCGCTAGAATCGAGCATTCCACAGTGATTCTCGACCTGCCGCTGTTGCGTACGCGAAAGTCGAAAATGTCCGCGCACGCAGCACCCTCATGCTCGCCGATCACCTCATTCTGGCTCGGCACACCTCATTCGGACCTGTCAGTGGGGCGCGATCGCGAACGGATCCAGAAGGGCCACGCCGGTTCGAGCGACATCTTTGAGGTTGCGTGTGGCCAACGTCAGGTCGTGGACCCGGGCCGTTGCCGCGAGCAACCCGTCCACCACCGGCAAGGTACCGCGTGCGTCGAGTCGGCCCCATTCGTCTGCCACCGCAGCATCCACGGAGAGAACACGGTCGGCATGTGCGCGGACGACCTTGTCGAGCCAAGAGTCCAGCGCGGCGGCTGCGCGAGAGTCTCGCCTTCTAATGTTTTCGATTCTGCGGCGGATCTCGCCCGTGACCAGGACGCTGAGGTAGATGTCGTTCTCGTCCAGAGAGTCGAACCAACGTCGAACGCTGGCGTTGGCACGTGCGCCCTTGCGTAGCTCCGACAGGACGTTGGTGTCGATCAGAAAGCCTTTCACAGCGCAACCCGTCGGCCGGTACGTCGAGGTCGAACGAAGTCCGATTCGCGTCCCACGTCGGGGATGTCGTTGAGCATCGCCTTGAGAGATGGGGCTGCCGGGGCAAGCAATGCCCGCCTGAGGATCTCTCGATGCTCCGCTTCGGCCGAGTGCCCGAGCTCTGCAGCGCGCTGCTTGAGGCGTGCGACCACCTCCTGCGGGATATCTCTAACGATGAGTTGTGCCATTGCTATCAATGCTAGCATAGGCCCGGGATGATGTGCAGGGGCGATATGCGGTGGCCGGAGTTCGCTGAGCTCAGCTGCGTGCGGGGACATCTCCGAGATTTCTGCATGCAACATCGGCACGCTAAGGACCATTCAGGTCTCGGGATCGGCGCGAAAGGCCACAGCGTCCTCCGGTGAGTCCACCCGTACCGTCGTGTTCGGCCGGGAGCGTTGAGGACCTGGAAGTCTGTCGGAAATCCAACTTGATCGAAGCGCACCGACTGTGTAGTTGAGCAAGTCACCCATGACTGAACGCACCACCCTGCGGATCACACCGTCACTCACCCCGCACGGTCGGCTACTGATCATGCCGCAGGACGATGCGCCCGCGATCGATGCGGCGCTGGGTGAGCGTATCGAGCGGGCTTTCGAGCGCGGGACCGGACACGGGCTGCTGCGGCTTGGTGGCGCCGAGATTGGCGAGATCATGCCGCCGGCGTTTGCCTACTGGCGTGACTTCGGCAATCGTTTCGTCACGGCGCTTTGCACCGGGCCTGACCAGTACGAGCGGGCGGATGCCCAGCCCGCCGAGCCTGACGATCTCGCGATCCTGGTCGAAGCCGTGCCCGTCATGCCCGGCGCGGAGTACCTGACCGTCGATGTGTTGCGCACGATGTGGAGGGAGGTGGGCGTGGCTTTCGCCAGCGAGCGCGCCCAGGCGAAGGCCACCCGCGAGGCTTTCCTCAAGCAATTGCATCCGGCCTGGAACGTCGTGGGGCGGGTGCACTTCAACCTCGCCGAAAACCGCAAGGACGAGGAAGCACCCTTCGCGTTCCTGGCCACGTATACGCATCGGCTATCGCAACATGGAAAGGCCCAGCACCTGCCGCTCGGCCAGGCACTGCGCGAGTACGCGGGCGCTGCCAACAAGGAGAAGTTGCTGTCGCTCCTCATGCCGGTGCAGCGTGCGGCTGAGCACTGTGCGTGGCTTCGCCGCATGGTCGACGAGGGCGAGATCTTTCATCCCTTGCGCTGGTCGCCGGCGGAGGCGTTCGAGTTACTCGGCAACGTGACCGAGCTCGAGCATGCCGGCGTGGTGGTGCGGATGCCGGCGACGTGGCACGGAGGTCGCCCGTCGCGACCGCAGGTCACCGCCACGGTGGGCACGCGGGCGCCCTCAACGCTGGGGACCGACGGTTTGCTCGACTTCCGCGCCGAAGTCACTCTCGATGGCCAGACGCTGACCGCGGCCGAAGTCCGACAGATTTTGACGAACACCGGCGGACTCGCGCTCATTCGCGGCCAGTGGGTCGAGGTCGACAAGCAGCGGCTGGAGCGCACGCTGGATCGGTTCAAGCAAGCCGAGCGGCTCGCTGCCCGTGAAGGTCTCTCGTTCGTGGAGGCGATGCGCCTGCTGGCCGGTGCGAACGTCGCGGCCGACGACAAGCTCGATAGGTCGGATCTCGATTGGTCCACCGTGGTTGCCGGGCCATGGCTGGCCGAGACCCTCAAAGGGCTGCGCTCGCCGGAGGAGCTGGACAAGGTCGATCCCGGCCGCGAGCTTGCCGGCACCCTGCGCCCGTACCAGCAGGCCGGCATTCGGTGGCTGCATCTGCTGTCGAGGCTGGGCCTCGGCGCGTGCCTCGCCGACGACATGGGGCTCGGCAAGACAATCCAAGTTCTGTCGTTGCTGTTGGTTCTGCGTCGGACGTGCAAGGCAAAGCAGCCGAGCTTGCTGGTCGCGCCGGCCTCGCTGCTGGCCAACTGGGCGGCGGAGATCGAGCGGTTTGCGCCCACGCTCGAGTTCATGATCGCGCACCCTTCGGTCATGACCGCCGGCGAGCTGAAGGCGATCGACGATCGGCGACTTGCCTCCGCGGATCTCGTCATCACCAGCTACGGCACGCTCCTGCGCAGTCCGTGGCTGGTCTCCACCCGATGGCGACTCGCGGTTCTCGACGAGGCGCAGGCCATCAAGAATCCGGGCGCCAAGCAGACGCGCGCCGTGAAGCAACTGCAAGCCGACGCGCGCATCGCGCTCACCGGCACACCCATCGAAAACCGGCTCTCCGACCTGTGGTCGATCTTCGACTTCATCAACCCGGGGCTACTCGGATCGGCCAAGGAGTTCACCAGCTACACCAAGCGGCTGAGCGCCGAGACCAAGAACCCCTACGGCCCGCTCCGCAGTCTGGTTCGGCCGTACATCCTTCGCCGCCTGAAGAGCGACAAGCGTGTCATCGCGGATCTGCCGGACAAGACCGAGCTCAAAGCCTTCTGCTCCTTGAGCCGCAAGCAGACCGCGCTCTACCAGCAGGCCGTCGATGAGATGGCCGCGCAACTCGAAGACGTCGACGGTATCAAGCGCCGAGGGCTGGTGCTGGCCGCGCTCATGCGCATGAAGCAGATCTGCAACCACCCTTCGCAGTGGCTGGGAGATGCCATCTGGGACGAGGCTGACAGCGGCAAGTGGGCGCGGCTGCGCGAGCTCGGCGAGGTGATCGCTGCCAAGCAGGAGAAGACTCTCATCTTCACGCAGTTCCGTCAGCTCACCGCACCGCTGGCCGCGTTCCTGGGCGACGTGTTTGGACGCGCCGGACTGGTCCTGCACGGCGAGACCGAGGTGAAGAAGCGCAAGGACCTGGTCAGGCGCTTCCAGGAGGACGAGTCGGTGCCATTCTTCGTGCTGTCGCTCAAGGCGGGCGGCGCCGGGCTCAACCTGACAGCGGCCTCGCACGTGATCCACTTCGACCGCTGGTGGAACCCCGCCGTCGAGAACCAGGCTACCGACCGCGCGTTCCGTATCGGCCAGACCAAGAACGTCCTGGTTCACAAGTTCGTCTGCCGCGGAACGGTCGAGGAGAAGATCGACGCGCTCATCGAATCGAAGAAGGCGCTGACGGCCGACATGCTAGAAGGCGACGCGGAGCTGAACCTGACCGAGATGAAGGACGACGAGCTGCTCCGGCTCGTCAGCCTCGACCTCAACCGAGCAATGAAGGAATGAGCCATGGCGTACTACAGTGACTACGGCGGCTGGGGGTTCCGGCCCTACGTCTCGGTGGCTGCCCGCCGCGCGAAGGCTGCCCGTGAGATGACGAAGCTGCGCAAGAAGGGGCATCCCGTCGCGCCGGTGGTCATCGAAGGTCGCACCATCGCGACCACCTTCTGGGGCAAAGCTTGGTGCGACAACCTCGAACGGTACAGCGACTACGCCAATCGGATTCCGCGCGGTCGCACCTACGTCCGCAACGGCTCCGTCGTCGATCTCCAGATCGCGCCTGGCCAGGTCGAGGCCAGGGTCAGCGGATCGGAGCTCTACGAAGTAGCGGTACGGGTAACGTCGGTGCCCGCCGCGCGGTGGAAGTCGATCTGCGCCGACTGCGCCGGCGCCATCGACTCGCTCGTCGAGCTTCTTCAGGGACGATTCTCGAAGGGCGTGATGGAGCGGATCTGCCAGCAGAAGACCGGCCTCTTTCCCTCGCCCGCCGAGATCGAGTTCTCGTGCAGCTGCCCCGACTGGGCCTCGATGTGCAAGCACGTCGCGGCCGTGCTCTACGGCATCGGCGCGCGACTCGACGAGAAGCCAGAGCTGCTTTTCGAGCTGCGCAGGGTCGACCAGAAGGCGCTCATCGCCAGCGCGGGCAAGGGGCTGCCCCTGTCGAAGAAGGGACCGGCGAGAAGGAAGGTGCTTGTCGACGACGGGCTGTCGGAGCTGTTCGGGCTGGAGATGGGTGAAGACGCTACGGAGGGCCGGGCTCGGCCCAAAGCCGCCAAAGCGGTGGGATCATCAAATGTCACCGTCGGACGACCGCCGGCACCCAGGACGAAGATCCAAGCGAAGAAGACCAAGCCAGTGTCGAAGCCACCCAAGCGCAAGTCGACCAGACGCTGACTGTAGCGTTCTGCATCTGCCGCCACGGACTCACACGTCCGAACCCGTGCAGCCGACGCGCCTCTACTGGAAGGTTGCGAATCTGGCCAAGGTGCGACGAGCATTTGCAGGCTTGAGCTGTATCTGGAGAGACGCCGAACGAGCCGGCGGCTGGATGTGGATGTACTCGGACGAGGCAACTTCGATTGGACTGGCGAAGCGCCCAGACGAGGTCCCCGAAGAATTCCGCCCAATCGTTCTGAGCTCCATTTCGTTCCCCAGGCCAGGCACCATGATGATGCGATTTCGTTCACCAGATCGTGCCCTCGCGGCAGCCAAATTTTTCGCGCCGCGCTTGGGGGACAGCGCAATTCCCGACCGCATCCGAATCCTCAACCGCCTGGTCACTCTCGAGGATGCGGGCGAAAATGGCCTCTTTGTCGACAGGCTGCTCGATCAGAACGTCACCTTCATTGACCCCGAAGCAACGCTGGCAAAGACGGAGAAGGCCCTGGCTGCCGTGAAGACCAGGGCAGAAAAGCTGCAGGTCATGGAGCGCGAACACGCGGAACGATTGGCTCGCGACGTGCCTGAGGTCGAGGACCTCCCGCTCGCCATGGAAGAAGAAACCGAGGAATTCACGCACCTGACCATCACGCTGAAGGTGCGCTCCATTCGGGCCTTTGAGCACTGGTCAGGCAAACCGACCAATCTGTCAGAAGTCATTCTCCGCGTCTTCAAGCTGCCCCATCCAGCCACCGGTGTTGTGCCGTAGGCGCCACAGCCAGGCCAACTCCCGTCCTGGCTACTGTTCTTATCCCGAGGCATTGCGCGAGGGTAGATGTGTCTCGGTGGACCTGGACCGGCTGCCGGGATCGTGGTCCAACAGCACCATGCCTTCGATCCGCACATCGATCCTTGCTGTGGTCCCGCCGTCTCTGTGTGGCGGCACAAATCCAAGCCCGTAAATCGTGCGCGCCTCAACGCGGACACCATCGAGCTGATACGCAACATGGCCGAGAGCGATCGTCTGTGGGGCGCGGAGCGCATTCACGGCGAGCTACTCAAGCTCGGCATCAAGGTGAGCAAGCGCACGATCCAGAAGTACATGCGTGGCATTCGGACGGATCATCGAGGGCAAAGCTGGGGCACCTTCCTGGCCAACCACGCTGATGCCACGTGGGCCTGCGATTTCATCCAGGCGAACGACGTCCTCTTCCGGCAGGTGTATGCGTTCTTCATCGTGCACCTGGGCTCGCGCAAGGTTGTGTGCGGCATGTTGGAACCCGACGCAGGCGTGGACCGCGCAGCAGCTGCGCAACGCAACCATGGACGGCGACGCACCGAAGATCTTGCTGCGCGACCGGGATGGCAAGTTTGGGGCGTCGTTCGACCGTGTGGCCGAGGGCGTGGGGACGCGGGTGATTAAGACCGCGGTGCGCGCGCCTGACATGAATGCCGTGGTTGAGAGATTCGTCGGCAGCGCACGGCGCGAGATGCTCAACCACGTGATTCTGCTCGATGATGGGCATCTTGGTCGCCTGGTTGGGAGGTACAAGCAGTTACTTCAACGAGGCGAGGACAGGGGTCCAACTCCCCCCCCCGGCTACCTCGTTCCTACCTCATGCTCGCCGATTACCTCATTCTGGCTCGGCGCAAAAGAAAGACCCCCGGGGTTACCGGGGG
>CAZYFU010000203.1:0-8365 GCA_964647025.1 uncultured Myxococcales bacterium
CAGGCCCGCACCATCCGTATTCCGGTGCACATGATCGAGACCATCAACAAGCTCATCCGTACCAGCCGCTACTTGGTCCAGGAGCTGGGTCGCGAGGCCACGCCGGAAGAGATCGCCGAGAAGATGGAGCTGCCACTCGACAAGGTCCGCAAGGTCCTGAAGATCGCGAAGGAGCCGATCTCGCTCGAAACGCCCATCGGCGAAGAGGAAGACTCGCATCTTGGCGACTTCATCGAGGACAAGAGCATCGTGTCGCCCGCGGACGCGGTGATCTCGATGAACCTCGCGGAGCAGACTCGCAAGGTGCTTGCCACGCTCACGCCGCGCGAGGAGAAGGTGCTGCGGATGCGGTTCGGTATCGGCGAGAAGTCGGACCACACCCTCGAAGAGGTCGGGCAGGACTTCGAGGTCACTCGCGAGCGCATTCGCCAGATCGAGGCAAAGGCCCTGCGGAAGCTGCGACATCCTTCACGCAGCAAGCGCCTCAAGAGCTTCATGGAGAGTTAGGGGCCGGCTGGGTCCACGGAGGCGCGTACGCCCGACGAGCCGAGGCGGGTGGCCCGATGCTGGGCCACTTCGCACGGAGCTGCTCTACGTGGCGGCGGTGAGGATGTCAGCGAGTCGGGCGATTTCTTCGGGGCCCAGGTCGTTGCTGGGGAGGCGCGGGAGCTGGATCATGGGGAGAGCGGGATCGATGGCGAGGCTGGCGACGGTGCGTTCGGCGTCGCGGCGCCGGGCCCCAAGGACGGAGAGGCCGGCGACTACGTTGGTCAGGGCCGGCGCAGCAGCCGCGTTGGTTTCGGCGGCGACGATGCGCTCGACGATGGGGTCGGCGGCTTCCACCGGCGGCATGCCGTTGACCACGAGGGGGCCCATGGGGATGCGCAGCTCCTTCAGGTCGCGCACGAGGACAAGGGTCTCGCGGGCGGGAAGCTCCTCAGGCAGGGTCACGAGGACGACAGAGGTCATCCGAGGATCCGACAGCATGTTTCGCGCCGCCTCGGCGTCGCGGGCCAGTGGGCCGCGTGGCATGGCACTGCGTACGGCATCGGGAATACGCAGCATGGCCACGGCGTGGCCTGATGCTGGCCCATCCAGAATGACGAGATCGAACCTGGGACGCCCATCGCGCTCCTCGTTCGTGTGCCACCAAGCTTTTCCGAGCATGGTCCAGTAGTCGAGCCCAGGGAACGCGCCCAGGAAGCTGCGCATGGGCTTGTTCTCGAAGAAGGCACGGTAAATCGGCTCGAAGCGCAGAAGCATGACGCCGTACTCGTGTAGGGCCTCCTTGGGCCGCATGTTGACGGCCCAGAGCCGTTCGTCGACCGCCTGGACTTCGGGCCCGATTGGCTGTGCGCGCCCAAGCAGGCGGCCCAGTCGTTCGGGAGCATTGGTCTGCGCGATGAGGACACTCTTGCCTTTGCGAACCGCAGCTCGCGCCAGCGCCGCTGCGACGGTCGTTCGTCCGACGCCGCCCTTGCCGGCCAGGATAAGCAACCGATGATCGAGAAGCTGGCTCATGCCCAGGGGAAGATGTTCGGCAGAAGTGGAAAGATGCTTGCGGGCCGCATCGCGGGTGCGCTCTATAATGCGTCGATGTCCCGCAAGCGAGCAATGACAGGAAACGCAGATACGTCCGATTTCGATCCGCATGCCGTTGTGCGTGACTCGTCCGCGAAGGTGGTCCTGAAGCGCGGCCGTGCGAGGCCGCTTTGGTTCGGACACCCGTGGGTGTACTCGAACGCGATCGATCGAGTCGAAGGAAAGGCCGACCCAGGCAGCGTCGTATCGCTGGCCGACCATGATGGACGATTGATTGGGCGAGGTACGTACAACCCACGCTCCCAGATTTCTGTTCGTCTGCTGACCCGCACCGATGAGCCCGTGGACGCGCAGTTCTTCGTGCGCCAGGTGCGTTCTGCGCAAGCTCTGCGCACTTCCGTGAGCCTGCCCGGGAGTGGGACCGATGCTTACCGCCTCGTCAACAGTGAAGGTGATGCGCTGCCAGGCCTCGTCATCGATGTCTTCCGCGATGCGGCCGCGTACCAGGTCAGCACGCTGGGAATGGCGGTCTGGCGCGACGAGATCGTGCAGGCCATCGAGGAGGTCTTGCACCCCAAGACCGTCTACGAAGTGGCTGCAGGTAGCTTCGCCGACGTGGAGGGTTTTGGCGCGGAGACGCGGGTGGTGCAGGGCGAGCCGCGCACCCAGGTTCCCTGTCAGGAGGACGGAATCCGATTGGAGGCCGAGCCCTTGGCTGGACAGAAGACGGGCCTGTTCTTGGATCAGCGGCCGAGCCGCATGCGGGTAGGGCAGATGGTCAAGGCGGCGCCAGAAAGATTCCGTCGCGTGCTCGATTGCTATTCGTATGCGGGCGGCTTCGCGCTCCAGGCGGCGCGGGCGGGGGCGGAGGAGATCACCGCGATCGACAGCTCTTCGCGGGCAATCGGGCGAATCGAGGCACACGCTGCTGCCAACGATCTGCGGATTCGCGCCATAGAGTCCGACACCTTCCGCTTCCTCGAGACCGCCACGCCGCGCTCGTACGATCTGGTCATCGTGGATCCGCCGAAGTTCGCCAAGGCTCGGAAGGATTTGGAGGCCGCGACGAAGGGCTACGAGCGGCTGAACGCTCTCGCGCTGACGGCATGTGCGCCCGGGGCGGTTCTGGTCACGTGCTCATGCTCGCAGAACGTAGGCTTGGAGGATTTCGAGCGCATCCTTGCCGCTGGCGCACGACAGGCATCACGTGCGGTGCGCGTTCTCGATCGTCTGGGCCCAGGGCCGGATCATCCGCTGCCCCCTGGCTTCACCGAGGGCCAGTACCTGAAGGTGATCTTCGCATACGTGGCCTAGGCCTAGCGCCCCGGCACGACCCCCGTCGGCGAGCTCTGCAAGAACACGATGTAGTAGACCAGCATCGCGACGATCGTTGCCAGCGACAGCCATTCGAAGGGGATGCGCCCGAACAGCATGAAGCGCTTCCCGAAGAACCTCCCCCTCGAGCGGCGGTTGATTTGGGACTGCACGCTCTCCAGGAAATTGCCTGGCGCGGCCCGCTTGAGGGTGCCGAGCCTGCCGACGGTCCGGCGAAAACGCTCGAGGGAGACCCGGCACTGGATGCAGGTCGCCAGGTGCTCTTCGACGTGCGCCTTCTGCTCGGGCGACAGCTCGCCGTCGACATAGGCCGAGAAGGCTTCGGTGGTTCGCTTGTGGCTGTCGGCGCCGGTCACTTGAACGTTCCTTCCAATGAATCCTTGAGCGCCATGCGGGCCCGGTGCAAACGCGACTTCACCGTTCCCTCTGGCAAGCCTGTGATTTCCACGATCTCCTCGTAGGAGAGCTCCTCCACGTCGCGCAGAACCACGAGCAGGCGCTGTTCCTCGTCCAGCTTGGCGATGGCCCCTTGCAGGAGCTGTTCGGTCTCGACGGCTTCGAGGATGACGTCCGGTGCGTCGAAGTGGGCCTGGACGGGAGCTTTTCCTTCGTCCGCCATCTCGGTGGCATCGGTACCGTCGCGCAGCTCCTGGCTCATGGTTCGGCGGCGTGACAGATACTTGATACGATTCTTGGAGTGGTTCGCGGCGATGCGCAGAATCCAAGTCGACAGCTTCGCTTCGCCACGGTAGCTCTCGATGCTCTTGAAGACCGTGACGAAGACCTCCTGCGCGATGTCCTCGGCCTCCGCCGGTGAGCCGACCAATCGCAGCACGAGGTTGTAAACGCGGTCGCCGTAGCTGCGCACCACGTGGTTGAAAGCATCCTCGTCACGCTTGACGAGACGGCTCAGCAGCACGCGCTCCGAGATGCTCATCTGATACCTTGGCCGCTCGGCGGTTCCGCCCGCGTGGGCTTGGTCGCGGGTATCGGTGATACCCACTCCGGCTGTCCGTGGCAACAGGGCCTCCACATCGATACAGACAACCCGAAGTTCAAGAAGTTCCTACCTGATGACAAGTCGCCGCAGTTTAGCCTGACTACATGCTGGGAACGAAGAGTCGAGCGCTGATTCCGAGAGTGGTCGACTTCTGCCCGCCCGAGACATCCTGCCGCACACCGATGTCGATGGCGCCGACCTGCGCAGACAGGGCGGAGAACCCGGCGGTCACGTAGCCATTCTTGGTGAGGCCATTCCTGCCCCCGCCGGCTCGAACGGCCCCGATGGTCTCGAACGAGAACTCGGCTCCACCCATGTAGTGGGTGGCGGTGTCGCGGCTCGGATCGCCGTAGACCTTCTCGTAGACGGTGTCGAAGACGAACAGGAGGGTTGGCATGGGGACGACGGCGATGCCGCCGCCCGCACCACGCGGCAGTAGTGGATCGCCGAAGTCACGCAGGTTGTATGCGACGGCGCCGACCGAGATCTGGGTGACCGGTCGAATGGTGATGCCGGCGTCGTAGGTGACCCCGGATTGCGAGGAGGTGTCCGCGCTGGTGAAGCTCACGTATTTCGCCGTACCGCCGAGGAAGACCTTGTCGAAGATCGGGAAGGACAGCGAGCCTCCGATGACGTGACCGCCGTGTGCGACCCCCGCCGTCGACCGACGGTGGTAGGTGTAGTTGATGGCTCCACCCAAGTTGAAACCCGAGGTCGAGTCGATCGCGGAGATTCGTGCGTCGCTCGTGTTGCCGGTGGATCCGTACTGGTATGCACCTTCGACCTGGTAGCTGCGCATGAGCGAGATACCGGAGGGGTTCAGCTGCGGCCCGCTGTCCCCAGTGGCGATTGCGCGCATGGCACCGCCCGTTCCCAAAGGACGGGTGCCGGGGAACATCATCCCCTCTGCAAGAGCTACCGCGGAGCTGCCGGCCAAGCCGGCACAGCCAAGCAGGATCGCGAGAGACCTTCTACGGAACATGCTTGCATAATAGGGTGTCGGCGGGCTTGGACCAAAAACGATTGTGGCGACTGCCGGTCAAAGGCCACCTCGACTGGCGATGCTGACGAACCCGTCGCTGGCCACGACCACGTGGTCTAGGACCGCGATCCCGCACAGCTCGCCCACGTCCCGCAGCCTCTTGGTCAGCTCGAGATCTTGTCGCGAGGGCGTGGGGTCTCCCGATGGATGGTTGTGGCAGAAGATGACGGACGCCGCTGCGCCACGAATCAGGGTCCGAAACACGTCTCTGGGATGCACCTCCACGCCCGTGAGCGAGCCTCTGGCCACGCACGTCTCGAACATGAGCCGGTGGCGGACGTCGAGCGCCAGCATCCAGAATTCCTCGACGGGAGACGTGCCGAGCCGCGCCCGGTAGTGCGTCCAGATATCGGCCGAGTTGGACAGGAACCGGCCGCGCTCGGGCCGAGATCCGATCACCCGACGTCCAATCTCCAGCGCGGCTTGGATGGTGGCAGCCCGCGCCGGGCCAACGCCGGGCAGTGCGCACAGCTCGGCCTCGGCGCTCTCGGCGAGCCTGCGCAGGTCACCCGCATGCGCGAGCAGGTCGTGCGCGACCTCGATCACGTTTTGTCCCTGGCGTCCGGAACCGAGCAGAATGGCGAGCAGCTCGGCGTCCGACAGGCTGCCTGGGCCACGGGAAAGCAGTCGCTCACGCGGTCGGTCCTCTGGTGCAAGGGCAAGAATGGCAGGCATGGTTGACCGCGAAGCATGCGTTGTGCCAAGGATGGGCTCCGCGGAAGCGCGCGTACCCCAACCGCCAGAAACCCGAGAAACTTTGTGGCAGTGCCGTAAACCATGCTAATGTTAGTGTGCGTTTTCGCAAGGTGGGCTTCACGCTCGCCCGAGCGCGGCAGGGTCGAGGGCTCCTTAGACCGACCCCCAAGGCAGCCCGAGTTTAGGGGTTGGTCGTAGAGCGGTTGGTCGCCAGAGGAAGACGCAGGAAATCCATGTCGAGAGAGTTCGGAGAGGAGTCGAGACTGAGTACCTCACTAGATGGCGAGCAGGACGAGAAGGCCGCCGCCGACGATTTGTCGCCAGATGCCGCTGAGCCGAGCGGCCAGGAATTCGAATCGGACAACGGCGAATCCGAGCCCACGCTCGTGATTCACATGTCCGACGACGGAGCCCCGGCACCCGGCGGTATCGAGCCCGGTTTGGGTCAGGCCCCTCCTGCGTACACGTCGGCGGTTGTTCCGCCGGCAGCGGCCCCGGAGGAGCAGCGCCCGTATTCGCCGGCTTTGCGCGAGGCGCTGGAACGGGCCCGTGCCGCGCTTCACATTCGGGACCTCCGTCCCGGGCAGGCCGAGGTCATCGAATCCGTGCTGGCCGGCCGGGACACGTTGGCCATCATGCCCACGGGTAGTGGAAAGTCCCTGACTTATCAGCTCCCGTCGCTGTGGCTGCCGGGGCCGACGTTGGTGGTGTCGCCGCTGCTGGCGCTCATCGAGGACCAGATTGGCAAGATGAAGGCCGCGGGCGTCCCGGTGGCCCGGATCGATTCCACCAGGACCGCCAAGGAGCGCGCCGCGGATCTCGAGGCCGTACGGGCGGGCAAGACGCGTTTGATTTTGATCACGCCCGAGTCGGTGTGCTCGCCGGCCGTCCAGGAGGCGTTGGACGGCGTCAAGTTCTCTCTGTTCTGCGTGGATGAGGCGCACTGCGTGTCGCAGTGGGGACATGATTTTCGTCCCTCCTACCTCGGTCTGCGACGGGCGGCGCAGGTGCTTGGACGGCCTCCCATTCTGGGGTTGACCGCCACGGCCACGCCGGCCATCGCCGAGGACGTACTGGTTCAGCTCGGCATGAAGGACTCGCACGTCTGCCGAGTCTCCTTCCACAGGCCGAACTTGGCTTTCGACGTCCGCAAGGTGGCTGGCGAGGCGGACAAGCTGCGGGTGCTCGGGAAGCTGATACAGCGCCTGCGCCGGCCTGGCATCGTGTACTGCGCGACGGTGCGCGCGGTGGACGATTTGTATGTGGCCTTGCGCCACGGCAAGATCCCCGTCGAACGCTACAACGGCAAGATGACCACCGAGGAGCGCGAGAAGTCGCAGGCCTCGTTCATGTCGTCTGGCCGCAAGGTGGTCATGATTGCCACCAACGCCTTCGGCCTCGGGGTCGACAAGCCGGACATCCGCTACATCATCCACTACCAGATGCCCGGCTCGCCGGAGGCATATGTGCAGGAAGCTGGGCGCGCGGGGCGTGACGGCAAGCCTGCCCGCTGTGTGCTGCTATTCCAGCCCGACGACATCTCCATCCAAGAGCATTTCCTCAAGGAGGCTCATCCCACCAAGACCCAGGCTCGCCTGGTCGCGGACGGGCTTTACGCCTGGAGCGACGAAGGCAAAGAGGTCTCCGTGCGCGACCTGGCGTTGTCCATGGCTTTGCCCGAGCGTCGGGTCCGCGTCGTGCTCTCCGTGCTCGAGGCCATGGGCGTCGCGAAGGAAGTGCGGGCGGCCCGCTGGACTGGTGTCGAGCCACGGCCCACCCGGCCCCAGATCGACAAGGCCGCATCGGTGTTCGAGTCGCGAAGGATCTCGGACAGACGACGCCTGGCGGAGCTGCTCAAGTACATGAACCTGCAGAAGTGCAGGGTTCAGATGATGCGTGAGTATTTCGGCGAGGAGGCAGGCCCGCCGTGCGGACTTTGCGACTCCTGCGCTGGGCTCGACAGCGAGGTCTTCGATCCCGGCGATGCCGACGCACGCCACAGTCTGCATGCGGCCACGGATTTCCACGGTCGCACGCGACGGCGGCGGCGGCGTGGCGCAGACAAGGCAGCCGTGGTGCATGTGGAGCGTCAGCAACGGCCCGCGTTCGCCACCGCGATCCCGGAGTTACTGCCGGCGACCGTTCCTCCACCCTGGGTTCCGCCTCCGGACAGCGACGCCGCGGTGGATCCCGCGGTTTGGGAGGGCGAGCTGACGTCGGCGCCCGCGGCCGGCGAGATCGTGTTGGAACCCGGCGAGCACGATGGCTGGTTGGGCGAGGCGCAGACGCCAGCCGCCGCGACACCGCCCCAGGCCTCTGCCACGACCGAAGAGTCAGGCGCACCCTCGACCTCGACCGAGGCGCCCATCGAGGGGGATCCCTTCCTGGCCCACTGGTCTGCGGTTCGCGATGCCAACATTCGGCCGTTCATCGAATGGGTGGCTCCGTCGACTGTTTCGCTGCCTGTCATACCGATTGCCCGCGGGGGCAATGGCGGACAGCAACAGCGCCAGAGCCAGCAAGGCAACCACCAAGGCAATCACCACCACCATCACCATCAGCAAGCTGGAAACCAGCAGCAGGGCGAGGGCAGGGGGGGCAAGCGCAAGCGAAGGCGCAGGCGCGGACGTCAGCGCGAGCAGGGGGACCGCGACACGGGGCCACGGCTGCCTGGCGTGTACAACCCGGGCGGCGACTAGTACTACTGTGTTAGAAGTCACGACAGGCTCCACAGACGTGGCAGACGGAGA
>CAZYFU010000204.1:0-8272 GCA_964647025.1 uncultured Myxococcales bacterium
CCATCCGCGTCGACGATGTCGCGACCATCCAGGCCACTGCGTGCACGGGTTGCGGAGAATGCGTCGCGGTCTGCGCGAACGCTGCCATCACTCTGGCCGATGAGGCACGGTGCCCTTCCGGGTGACCAACGACGCCGACTGGCCGAAACCATGGCCCCCCCGTGGGCATCGTGAATCCCGTCATCCTCGAGGCCGGTCGCGAGCTACTGGATTTCATCGACCGCGTGCCCTCGGACGAGCTGCTGCACACGGAAGCCAAGACGACGATGTAGGCTGGCCAGGGCGCGGGCATGAAGCCCAAAGCCGTACAGAAAGGTGAGAACCCATGAGCGACGCAGGCAGCACGACAGCCAAGAAACGAATCATCGTGGTGGGCGGCTCGGCCGCCGGACCCAAGGCCGCGGCCAAGGCGCGGCGGCTCGACGAGAACGCCGAGGTCACCATCCTGCAGAAAGCCCCCGACCTCTCCATGGCTTCGTGTGGCTATCCCTACTACGTCGGCGGTCTCTTCGACGACCGCAGCATGTTGCTGTGCACGCCGGCCGGTGTGGTGCGCTCACCGGCCTTCTTCCTCAAGGCCAAGGGCATCGTCGCCAAGGTCGAGACCGAGGTGGTGGCCATCGACCGGGCCAAGAAGACCGTCACGGCCCGCTCGCTCAAGACAAATGAGCAGGAAGTGCTGGCGTACGACAAGCTCATCCTGGCCACCGGCGCGACGCCCAAGCTGCCGCCCATCCCGGGCAGCGGCCTGCACGGGGTCACCACTCTGCAATCCATGCAGGACGCGGACTACCTGCGCAAGGTGTGCGACGAAGAGAAGGTCAAGAAGGCGATCATCATCGGCGGCGGCCTGATCGGCATCGAGACCTGCGAGGCCTTGCACCTGGCCGGCATCGAGATCACGGTGGTCGAGCTTCTGCCCCAGCTGCTCACCTTCCTCGACTGGCAGCTCGCCAAGCTGGTGGAGAACCATGTACGCGACAAGGGCGCCAACGTCATCGTGGACAACGGCGTCGCCGAGTTCCTCGGTGAAGCTGGCCAACTGATCGGGGTGAAGCTCCAGAACGGCACCGAGCTCGAATGCCAGCTCGCGGTGGTCGCCATCGGCGTCGTGCCCAACACCCGTCTCGCCAAGGAGGCCGGCCTCGCGCTCGGCGCCAGCGGGGCCATCGTGGTCGACCAGTACATGCGGACCTCGGATCCGGATATCTACGCGGCCGGCGACTGCGTGGAGATCCCGCACCTCATCACGGGCAAGCGGGTCCACGTGCCCTTGGGCGATCTGGCGAACCTCGAAGGGCGCGTCGCAGGCGAGAACGCCATCCTGGGCGACACCGTCACCTTCCCGGGAACCATCCAAACCGGCATCTGCAAGATCTTCGACTACGCGGCGGGCTCCACCGGGCTCTCCGAGGTCGCGGCGCGTGCCGCCTTCCCGGGCGGCGTGGAGACCGCGATCAACGCCAGCTCGGACAAGCCCGGCTTCATGAAGGGCGAGCTGCTGGTCACCAAGCTGATCGTGGAGCGAAAGAGCGGGCGCATCCTCGGCGCCCAGTGCATCGGTCCCGGCGACGTGAGCAAGCAGATCGCGATCTGGGCCATGGCCATCCAGGGCCGGCTCACCGTCGAGGACGTGGTCAACGCGGATCTGCCCTACGCCCCCCCGTTCTCGCTGGCCATCGACCACAGCATCACCACGGCCCACATCGTGCAGAACAAGCTCAAGGGCCGCATGCGCGGTATCTCGGCGGTCGAGGTCAAAAAGAAGCTCGACGCCGGCGAGAAGCCCTTCATTTTGGACAACCGCGGGCCCGACGAGTACGAGCGCATGCGCCTCGGCATCGGCGAGCATCTCATTCCACTCGGCGCGCTGCGAGCTCGCCTCGGCGAGCTACCGAGCGACCAGGACCAGGAGATCATCTGCTACTGCAAGTTGTCGCTGCGCGGGTACGAGGCGGCGCGGGCCCTCGAGGGACACGGCTTCACCAACGTCAAGGTGATGGAGGGTGGCATTGCGGCCTGGCCGTTTGCCCGGGAGAAGTGAGCCGGTGAACATCTACCTCGCTTGCATCCCGGCCGGCCCGGGTTTGACCCACACACGCCGGGGCCTGCTCCGGCGCAGAAAGGAGAAATCAACATGAGAGGAAGAACCACGCTGGCTTGCACGGTGGCGGTGATGGCCGCGTTGCTCGTCTCCGCAGACGCCGCGGCCCAGTGGGGCCGTGGCCGCGGCCCGGGATGGCAGGGCCCCGGATGGGGCGCCGGATACGGCAATGGCTGGGGCGGCGGTTGGGGTGGCAGGGGCCGCGGTGCCTTTGCAACGGGAGGCCACGGCTGTCTCTTTGGACCGCGCATGGTCTATCGGCTCGGCATCACGCGGGCTCAACAGGACAAGATCGATGTGCTCTATCTCAAGGCGACGGACGATGCGCGGCCGCTGTTGCGCCGACTCGACCAGAACGAGATGGAGCTGGCGGCGCTGACCAGGTCGGAGAAGTACGACGAGAAGGCGGCCCTGCGGCTGCGCCAGCAGGCCCGCGACCTCGTGGGCAAGGTCGACGAGGTCTGGTCGAAGTACCGTCAACAGGTACTCGCCCTCCTGACCCCAGAGCAGCGGCAGCAATACGACGAGCTGGCCACCGCGTCCGGCCCGTATGGAGGCGCGGGCTACGGGCCTGGCTATGGCAACGGCTGGGGATGGGGACGCGGCTTTGGGCGTGGAGGCTGCTGGCGCGAACGCGGCTGCGGATGGTAAGCCATGCGCCCTGGGACGACGTGGATGATGCTGGGGCTCGGCTTCCTGTTGCCGGCCGGCGCGTGTGACAGCGGCAGCGTCGGCGCCAGCGCGGATGCGGCCGTGGATCGGGCGGCGACGACAGTCAGGCTCGATGCCCCGCTGGCCAGCGATGCCCCCACCCAGGGCCCGACCGCCGACGCGCTGGCCAGCGATGCCCCCACCCAGGGCCCGACCGCCGACGCGACCCAGGCGCCTTGCCACGGGGAGAACGGCGCGTGTGGCACCAGCGACGATGTCTGCTGCGATGGGTATGCGTGTGGCACGACCCATCTGATCCAGACGCCTCATTGCATGAAGCTCTGCACCCAGCACACCGAGTGCAGCACCGGCTGCTGCACGGGCTTGGGTGATAGCGGGGTCACCGCCTGTCTGCCTCAGGTCTTCTGCCCCGACCTATTCTGTGGCGCCCTAGACCTGGGTTGCGGTGCGGACACCCCCTGCTGTGACGGCCTCGCCTGCGCCATCTTGGGGACGGCATCGGCCTCGACCGGTGTATGCAAACAGGTCTGCACCCAGCACGCAGAATGCTCGACGGGCTGCTGCGCGCCGCTGGGCTCGAGCGGCGTCAGTGTCTGCCTGCCCCAGAGCTACTGCCCGTCGGTCTATTGCCTGACCGAGGATCGGAGCTGTCGCGACGCCGGGCCGTGTTGCGAGGGACTGGTTTGCGTGCTCTTCGAGACAGAGCCGCCGACCAGCGCATGTCGGCCGGTCTGCAAGCAGCACGCCGACTGCCCCACGGGGTGCTGTGTGCCGCTCGGGCCAGACCACCCCAGTGCCTGCCTGGACAAGACCTATTGCGGACGCTAGGACCTCCTATGCCGGAAAGGTGTGCGGCGACGTGCAGGTCCACGTCTGGACAAGACCTATTGCGGACGCTAGGACCTCCTATGGCTGATCCGGTGGTCGTGGCGGCCGCCGGTCTTTTTCCTTGATCGCACCGCCAATGTAGGACATCAATCACCGCCTGCGTTTCGTTTCAGTCCCCTTTCTATGCGAAGAGCCCTCCTCAAACCTCGCAGTTGGCAGCTCATGCTGCGTGGCCTGCTGGCCGCGTACCTGGCCTGCGTTGCCGGGGGTGATCGATTGCTGGGCCTCGCACACCTTGCCTTCAGCGACCACAACCACACATTCTGTGGCGAGCATGGTCAGGTCGAGGATCTTCCCAAGGCCAAGGCTCCTGTCCCCGAAACCGGTTCCACCCCGTCCACGGATAGGATCGTCGGGGGCGCCTCGGCGTTCCCGTTCGCGGCCCATACCGCCTGTCTGTTCCTGAACGGCCGTTCCGTTCAGGCTCTGCAACAGCTCACCCTGCAGCCGCTGACCGGTGTACCGGCCAGCCAGATCCTCGATCCGGCGTGCCCACGGCAGGACGGCTTTCACGCCTGTCCGCCGCTCTGGTCGGCGCCCAAGACCTCGCCTCCCTTCGCCGCTACCTAGTCGTCCGCGGAACCCGCCAGCTCACGCTGCCCACCGGCGCGTGTCCGGAATGGAGCGGTGGGGTGATCCCGCGGACCGACCATGATCCTCTGCTCGCGCTCAGGCGGCGATAGCCGTGTTCTGCGCATTTCGATGCGTGGGCACACCCAGGAAGCGTTCCATCGAAGGAGAGTTTTTCATGTTGCCAGAAGTCTCATGCGCTCGCGGCCCCGCCAGGATGGCAGGGCTTGCATTGTGCGCCTGTAGTATTGTCTCGCCTGCTTGGGCGGCCGAGCCTGCGAAGACCGAGGAGGCCCCGCCCGCCACGACCCCGGCGGCGCCCTCGGCGACGACCCCAACCCATGACCAGGACATCCAGAGGCGTCTCGAGCTTCTGGAGAAGAAGAATCAAGAGCTGGAAGCGCGGCTGGATGCCGAGGCCGCCGAACGCCTGATGCAAGACGCCCAGTCCGAGGCTCAGTCGGCCAGCGAGCGCAAACCCGAAGAGCGCGAGTTCCTGGAGGGAGCCTTGGCGCTGCAGAAGCTCAACCCCGAGCTCACCTTCTGTGGCGACATGCTGGCCGGCCTGATCCTCGATGGCAGCAGGTACTACGCCACGGAGTCCGACCGCAGCGGTTTTCCGGTTCGCTCGGTCGGGCTCCATTTCCAGCACATGCTCGACCCCTACTCGATGTTCAAGAGCGCCCTTCACATCTCGCCGCACAAAGGGTTGGAGCTGGAAGAGGTCTACATCAGCTGGTTTGGCCTGATCCGCTCGTTGTCATTTTCGGTCGGCCGCTTCCGGCAAGGCTTCGGCGTCGTGAACCGCTGGCACCAGCACGACCTCGACCAGACTGATTACCCCATGGCCCTGACCCAGGTGTTGGGGGCCGATGGACTGGTGGGCGACGGGTTCGCCGTCAAGTGGCTGATGCCGCCTCTGTGGGCGCACAGCAACGAGCTCGCCCTCGAGGTCGTCAACGGCACCAGCCCGACCCTGTTCTCGGGTGAGCACTACACTGTCCCGAGCACGCTGCTCCACCTCAAGAACTACTATGACCTGACCGCGAACACCTACCTCGAGCTCGGGCTTGGCGGCATGTTCGGGTTCAACAACCAGCGGGGAGTTGCGTCGCAAGCTGGACCCCTGGTGGACGAGCCTTGGCGCAAGACCTACGTGGGGGGCGCGGATCTCACGGTGTTCTGGACCCCAGCCTCGCAGGCGAGGTACCGCTCTCTGCTCTGGCGCTCGGAGTTCTACTACGCCAACCGGGAGCTGCCGGCAACCGAAGGGACCTTGAACCGACAGTCCTATGGTCTGTATTCCTATCTTCAGTATCAGCCTTCGGCGCGGTGGTACCTCGGCGTGCGCGGCGATGCGGTGCTGCCCACGGTGCGTACCAGCGACGAGACGGCCTGGGACGTCGTGCCCTACGCGACCTTCTGGCAGAGCGAGTTCGTCTTCTTGCGGATCGAGTACAGCCACGGCCGCAACATTCCCTACCTGACGGCTGACGGTGCACTGCCCCGCCGGACCGACAACCGCGTGCTCTTGCAGGTGAGCTTCGCCGCGGGACCGCACAAGCATGAGAAGTACTAGGAGGCAACGATCATGAAACGACGACATACGATGCAGCTGGCTGCGCTGGCCGCGATACTGCTGTGGGCATCGTCCCCCCTTGCCGAGACCAAGAAGCTGAAGGTGGTCGTGTCCAACTCCGCCTACCACTCCATCGCCGAAGCGGTGGGCGGTGACAAGGTCGAGGTGTTCCACATCGTCGAGGGCAATCAGGACCCGCACATCGTGCGGCCCAAGCCGAGCCTCGCGGTGTTGCTCAAGTCGGCCGATATGTACGTCACCACCGGCATGGACCTCGAGATGTGGTCGCCGGCGCTGGTGGACATGTCCGGCAATCCCAACATCCGCAGCGGGCAGAAGGGCTACGTCTCGGCCAGCACCGGTGTCAAGATCGTGGAAGCGCCGGTCACCATCTCGCGGGCCGAAGGGGACGTGCACATCTACGGCAATCCCCACATCCACACCAGTCCCTTGAACGGCAAGACCGTCGCCGAGAACATCTGCGTGGGACTGAAGAAGAACACCCCCGAGCACGCCGAGTACTTCGACAAGAACCTGGCGACATTCAAGGACGAGATCGATCGCCGGACCTTCGGGGCCGAGTTGGTCAAGCTCCTGGGGGGCAAGACCCTGACCGAGCTGGCGCAGACCGGCCGCCTGATCCCGTTCCTCGAGAAGAAGCAGTACAAGGGCAAGCCCACCATCGAGCTTCTGGGGGGCTGGATGAAAGAGGCGCTGCCCCTACGGGGCAAGAAGATTGTCGCCTATCACAAGAACATCACCTACTTCGCCCAGCTGCTCGGCTTCGAGATCGTGGACTACCTCGAGCCCAAGCCTGGCATTCCCCCGACCCCTGGTCACATCGCCAGCGTGCTCGACAAGATGCGCGCGATGAACGTCCGGGTGATGTGGGCCGAGAACTACTTCGACGTGGCCCAGGTCAAGAAGGTCGCCGAGAAGGTGAACGCGATCCCCGTCATCGTGGCTTTGGGACCCGGCGGGCAGCCCGGCATGAACACCTTCTTCGACATGTTCGACATCTGGATCCGTGAGCTGAAACAGGCCTTCAAGCAGGCGGGTTGAGCCGAAAGCCCGCCAGGACCATAGGAGCACCCAACGATGAGCATCTTGGAATTGATGGCGGCGCCTTTCGCCGAGTGCCTGGTGCTGGTCGCCATCCACACCTACCTCGGCATCCACGTCCTCAAGCGAAGGGTGATCTTCGTCGACCTGGCGCTGGCCCAGATCGCGGCCTTGGGCACCACCGTGGGCTTCCTGTTTGGCATCATGCCAGACACCACCGGGGCCCTGCTCTTCTCCATGGCCTTCACCTTCCTGGGCGCCGCCGTCTTCTCGGTCACGCGTTTTCGCCACGAGCGGGTGCCCCAGGAGGCCATCATCGGCCTGTCCTACGCCATCGCCTGCGCGACCGCGGTCCTGGTGGTGGAGAAGACCTGCGGGGCCGAGCACCTGAAAGACATCCTGGTCGGGAGCCTCTTGTGGGTGAAGTGGTCCGACGTTGCCACGGCCGCGGTGCTCTACGGGCTGATCGGCGTCGTCCACTACGTGTTCCGCAAGAAGTTCTTCATGATCTCCGACGATCCCGACGGGGCGTTTCGGGCCGGTATCTCGGTGCGCGCCTGGGATTTTCTCTTCTACCTCACCTTCGGCGTGGTCATCACCCTGTCCACCCGGGTAGCGGGCGTCCTTTTGGTCTTCGTCTTCCTGGTGGCCCCGGCCATCCTGGCGTTCATCCTGACCACCCGGATCTGGATTCAGCTCCTGGTCGGGTGGACCACCGGCACGGTGGTGACCATCGCCGGGCTCTTCTTCTCCTGGAAGCTCGATCTGCCAAGTGGTCCGGCGGTCATCGCCCTCTATGGCGTCGCGCTCATTCTCGGCGGGCTGGGCATCTATCTCTGGCGCGCCAAGGATCGCCGCAAAGCCATCCGTTCGACCGTTCTTGGCACCGCGGTCAGCGTCGTCGTCGTCATCGCCCTGTGGGGGCTGGGCCGGGCGTTGGGTAGCAGCGCCATCTCTTTGAGCGACGATGCCAAAGCCGTCCACGAGGAGGTCACGCGCGACCAGGCGGCTGCCAGCTCGAAAGCCGCCGAGCAACATGAGGACAAGGCCAGCAAGCTAGAGGAGCGGACACGACGATGCGTCGGGGGCAACAAGGTGAATCGCCACCTGTCGTTCCCGGGCCCGGAGGAGCGACTGGCACACGCCCGGGTCAAGCTGGCAGAAGATCTGCGGCGCGGGCTGGAGTTTCTGCTCATCGTGCTGGCCGACGACGAGTCGCCGCTGCTCTATCGCGAAGAGGGCGTCGCGCTGCTGGAACAGTATGCCAAGCAGACCTTCGGCTACGATGCTCAGCTGGAGGCTTCGGCGAACGAGCCGGCGATCACGCGGTTGTGCGATCACATTCGGGGGCTCAAGCTCAGCCCTCCTCAGGGCACGGAATAGGCTTCACGAAGCCA
>CAZYFU010000205.1:0-8247 GCA_964647025.1 uncultured Myxococcales bacterium
CGCCGGCGTCTGCAAGATCGACGGGAAGAGGAAGATCAAGCTGCAGGAGTCGGAGGGGAGGAGAAGGAAGGAGGGGCAGAAAGGGACTGAGAAGTCTTGGGCCGCGCAGCCGATCCAGACCGACACGGGTGCGCCCCCACCCAGGTCGAAACAGGGCAAGGATGGTCCTCCGATGGGCGGACCGCCCCCTGCGGCTGGGGGACAACCACTGCGAACAGAAGGACTGGCCGAGCATTTCGGGCCCCCAGCCTTCGCCATCGCAGATTTTGTTCAGGTCGTGTACTTCAATGGAGCCGAGAAGAGCAACGCCCCTCGTGGAGGCCCGCAGTACATCAACCTTGACGACAAGACCGATCCATCAAGAGCCCATCCAGAATTTGGACGCTGCATCCATTTCAAAGCACGGGTCCAATGCCTGGCTGGCAATGCATCGCCAGCCGGGCAGACGGTGTATCTCAGCTGTCTTCCTGGCGCGAAGAACAAAGCCGGACTTGCCACCGGCGACCGTGAAGGGTTTGGATCGGCTGGCGGTTCCACCACCACCTCAGTGACGACCGACGCCAGCGGGTGGACATCCGTGGTCACGTTCTACCTGTCGGGATACGGTGGAGACGAGTTCTCGATTGTGGCGTCGATGGTCGCGAAGTCCAGTGCCTCCGATGCCATGACGGGCGCCTACGTGGTGTGGCGCCGTATCTTCTACGACATCCTAGAGATGAAGACCAAGGACGGCACGGGAAGATACGAGCTCTCGTCGGCTATTCAAGCCAAAGTGAGATCAGGTTTCGCCGACGTCTTCATCGATCTGTGTGACACCGGCAAGCGCGCCCTGGGCGACTACCACGACAATTTCGACGAAGTAGAAAAGGCCTTCAAGTGGGCTGACCGCTACTGCACCGCTGATGCTGTACCTCTCAAGCTACACATATGCGTCGTCGATCGCGCCATCCCTTGGGTCGGTTCGTATGGCGCTCAGCAGAAGATCGCCGAAGACGAGGCCGATGCCGTGGTCTTCAAATCGAGTCAGAAGATCTCTCCCTACGACTACTCGGGCCATGCGTGGCTTGTGAAACGAGAATACCAGGACGGCGCGATCTGGAAGCCACTCTCCGCGAAGGTCACCCTGGACGGCGCTCGGGGTAGCCGCAGGTTTGTCGTGGATTTCACCGGAACACCGCTCGTCCCGTCCCCGACCAAGAAGATCAAGGTGCGCATCACCTTCATGAAGGCAGGTTCCTACGGGGGATGGGGAGGCGCGAACTCCTTACACCTGCTTGTTTGCCGGGGTACCTACGAGGACATGATGTCGAAATCGGACGCGGACAAGCAGATCACGGTGGCCTGCCTGCACGAGCCCGGTCACGCGATGGGACTCGTGAGTCCGACGGCCGCATGGCATGATGCTTCGCACTCCGGCCATTGCAGGCATGCCACTTGTACAATGTGGTACGAGAGTCTCCCAGGAAACGAACGATTTCACAAAGAGACAACCAGCGATCCAGGTTGCCGAACCGTTCTCCGCCAGAAAGCCCTAGATAAGAATGCTATGCAAACAGCGTGGAAGTTTCCGCGTTAGCGCGGCTGCGTGGGTCACTGTCCTGGCGTTTGCCCTGTGTGTTGCCGGCTCGGTGGCGCAAGGGAAGAAGCGTGTCGAGCCGAGTGACCGGACGAAGAAGGAGAAGCGCATGCAGTACCCCAGCTACGAAGAAGTTCCGATGTCCCCCCGCTTGGACAAGCCTGGAATCAAGGTCCTGCTGGGAGCGGCATCATTTGCGGCCAACGAGCCTGTGGCTCTGTACGGAAGCTACTGCGCCGACGCTGTGTTTCTGGCGAAGTGCCAGGGCGAACCAGACACATGGATCATGCTGACCGCCATTGCGAGAGACCTCCAGGGAGTCTGGAGCCAGCCCGTGCTGACAAAACCCAACTTGGCTCCGATTGCTCCGTCGTCGCTGCCGGCCTCGGACTCGTCCTTTCGTGAATACGGATTCTTCAACATCGATCTGCGGCAGCACTTGCAGCTTCCTGACAGACCGTCGCGCTATTGGCTAATCGTCTCCATGGGTGACTACAGGACCGACATCTTTTCATTCGAACTGAAATAGTCTCCGGAAAAGGGTGCAAAGCACTGTCCCCGGGCTCGTTCGCGGATTCTCCGCGGCGGAGAAGGAGGGTTGGACGTGGTCTCGATTCGTCGTCCGATGGAGCCCTCGGCACGAATGCCAGGGATAGGCTTTCGTTGTGCCCGAGATGGCGGGAACCCGAACGGCGACCGCGCACTCGGCAAGTGATGCGTCCTTCGGCCATGCCCATGGATGTCCGCGCCAAGTAGGACAATCCTGTCGCAGTCGTGTCGTCCTGCGGGAAGACGCTATCCAGCTAGCCCGCCCGGAATTGCTGGATTTAGCGCTGGCCGAGGTCTTGCTAGAGCGTCACGACATGAAAAAGCTGGCTCTGGCTCTATTGGGACTGTCGGGCGCTGCGGTCGTCGGCAATCTCTTTGTGATCGGCCGCAACACGGCGCAGGCGACGCCGGAGGTCGCCCTCGGTACGCCCCGGGTGGACGTCCCGTCGGGCAGCTTCCTGATGGGCAGCGAATCCGGCGCCCTGGACGAGCGACCGATACATCGGGTGTCGGGCGCGGGCTTCGTGATGGACCGCTACGAGGTGACCAACGCCCGCTATGCGGAGTGCGTGAAGGCCGAGGCGTGCGCACCACCTGCGCTCACCTCGTCGTTCAAGCGACCCGCGTACTTCGGCGTCTCGGAATACGCGGACTATCCCGTGGTCCACGTGTCGTGGAGCCAGGCCACGAGCTTCTGCGCTTGGGCCGGCGGGCGCCTGCCCACCGAGGCCGAGTGGGAGCGGGCCGCGCGCGGCACCGCCGATTCGCGCACCTATCCCTGGGGCGACGCCGCCCCGGACTGCAACAAGGCCAACTTCGCCGGCTGCGTGGGCGACACGGATCGCGTGGGGCGACGCCCCGCCGGACAGAGCCCCTACGGCGCGTTCGACATGGCTGGCAACGTGTGGGAGTGGACGTCCGACTGGTACGAGGCAGGCTACTACAGCCGCAGCCCCGACAAGGAGCCCACCGGGCCCGACGCCGGCCACCTGAAGGTCATGCGCGGCGGATGCTGGGTCAGCGGCGCAAGCTCGCTGCGCGCCACGTGCCGCAAGGCCGAGCTGCCCGGGATGTGGGCGCCCAACGTGGGCTTCCGTTGTGTGTACCCGGCGGCCAAGTAAGGCGAGGGAAGGAGACACACCATGAAATCCAAGCTCACACTCGCCACTATGCTCGCGGTCGCGCTGATCGCGCCGGCTGCCCTTCCCTGCGGCGCGCCCTTCGGCAACGGGGTCAACGTCGATCCTCAGCAAGACATCATCGTCGTCCACAAGAGCGGCATCGAGACCTACGTGTTCCAGCCACGCTTCTGCGGCAGTGCCCGCGAGTTCGGGCTGGTCTTGCCCGTTCCAGCCAAGCTCACGGCCCAGCCGTCGCTGGCCAAGGCCGAGGTGTTCAAGAAGCTCGACACCATGTCGAAACCGGAGATCCAGCAGATCACCGCGTGCAGGAACCACGGCGGGGTCGGCGGCGCGGCCGGCGGCGGCAGCAACGGAACCGGCGGCACCTGGACCAGCGTCATCTCCAGCGGCACCGTGGGGTTCATGGACTACGCCCAGCTCGACACTGTCTCCGTGGACGCACTGACCGCGTGGCTCACCCAGAACGGCTATCCGTACGACGCTCAAGCTACCGCTGCCTTCGACTACTACGTGAAGAAGGGCTGGTACTTCCTGACCTTCAAGGTCGACCAGGGCGCGAATGTCGGCACGGACACCTGCAAGGACCTTGGCCCGGTCAAGTTCTCGTTTCCGACCACGGTCCCGGTGGTTCCCACGCGTATGGCCACCGCGCGCGCCAAGGACACCAGCGGCGCTCTGTCGTATGCGCCCGGCTTCAGCTGGCGCATCTTCGGCATCACCGACCGTGGCAAGCAGATCGACTTCGTCAGTCCGTCGTACATCTACCGCGAGCGTGACTTCTCGGGGCTCATCGCCAGCGACGACGTTTCCGCGCTGGACGGGCTCGCGGCTTCTGGCGATCGCGCCACCAAGCTGACCCTGACCTTTGCCTACGACTCGACGGACACGGACGTGGAGCTGAAGCTCGCCACGGGTGAGGACTATCGCGAAATCGTCTACTCGACCACCTACATCACGTGTACCGATGGCGGGATCGACGGTGGAACGCCGCCCATCGACGCCCCGATCGATATGCGTCCGCCGGTCGAAGCTGGCCCCGTGGACCTGGGCACGGTGGTGATGAAGGACGCAGCCGTCCCCGACACTGGGCCAGCGAAACCGGACGCCTCTGCGAGCGCCGAAGCGGGCATGGCCAAGGGCTTTGACGCCGGCGCGCCTGCACCGGATCTCGCGAGGCCGCTCGCCACGCCCGACGCGGCCGTGGCCAAGAAGGACGCTGCGCCGACCACCTCACCACCAGAGCCGAAGCACGAGAGCAGCGGTTGCTCGTTCACGACCTCGTCGGACAGCCTGCTTCCCGCGCTGGCCATCGGTCTGGGGCTGCTGCTGCGCCGTCGACGAAAGTAGGCCGGTCGCTGGGCGGTTGCGCGAGGCGGGCAAAGGCATCGCCGTCGCGCAACCGCTCGCTTTCTACTTGCAGCCGCCCTCTGGGCATGGTGCCGGAACGAACGTCGACTTGCCTTCTTCCATCCTCGCGTAAAGCGAAGCCGCTTCGCCCTTGGGAATCTCGTCGCTGCAGATGTCACCGCACAGGTCGTTGAAGTCGGGGCCGTTGGCCACTTTCTTGAACACCCTGAAGTCGCCGCGCTCATACGCTTGGTAAGAGTCGTGATAGAAGGTCCCATCCGCGGTGACGGCGTACAGATAGTCGCACGTGTAGCCAGTCGAGTGGGTCACGCGCAGGAACGTGTTGTTGACGGTGAACCAACTGCCGTTGGCGAGCATGACCCGACTCCCCGACTGGTTGACCGTGAACCGGAACTCGTCGGCGTCCACGTCCTTTCTGTAGTGGTGCTGGGAGCCAACGTTCTTCTGGGACCAGCCCTGGCCCGGCCCGTCGATCAGTCGGGCGTCCTGCCCTTTGGCCGACTCGGGGATGTTCTGCATATCGACCATCGTGAAGTCATCCCCCGCCGCCGCGGCCAGCTCCACGCCGCTCTTTGGGTTGGAGATCGCAGGCTTGTCGTAGGGATCCGCCGCCTCCTTGTAGATCCTGCCGATGAATCCGCCACTCGTGAAGCTGTCGCCGGAAACGACCGAGCCCTGGTTTTCGTCGAGGAAGATGTAGGCGAGCTTCGTAATGGTCCCCGACGTGGGAACGAACACGAAGGCGATGTTGTTCGAGGTGAACCACTGACCATCCTTCCTTCCCAATCTCGCGGTACCGTCCTCCCAGACCCTGAGATCGAAGAAGCTTCCCCCTGACCAATGGGCGTCGCCGCCGGTGATCCAGCGCGGATCACGGAAGGAATTCACGGGCTCTTCGGGCAGCTCGGGCGGACGCAGCTCGCACGGTGGAACATACGTGGGCGGATAGTCCGTCTCGGCCGAGATGACCATGCGCAAGGCCGGGCCGATGCCGTCGATGGAGCGGATGAGGCGCCCGGTGATGTTGTCGCCAGTGCCCTGGGCATCGCGCCGCGTTTTCTGGGTGTGTACACCACTTCCCGGTCCGACGGGATCGGTCCCGCCCGAATGCGTGGCGCTCCAGGAGTTGTACGCCCACTCCTCGCCGGCGCCGACGTCCGCCAGCTTGCCCAGGTGGTTCTTGGCCGCGTACTCGAACTCGGCCTCGGTCATCATGCGATACGCCCGCCCCGTCATCTGGCCCACCTTGCACGCGAAGGCCATGGCGTCGTACCAGGAGATGCTGGGGCTACCGAAGCCGGACGTCCCGCCGCCCATCACGGCACTCCACAGCGCCGAGGTCATCTCCTTCTTCGCGATGTGGTAGCTGCTCACCGTCACGCCCGCGACAGGCGCGGTATTGGCTGGACAGGTGCCGCTTTCGCACCCGATGGTGAAGGTGCCTCCCGGTATGTAGACCATGTCAAAGGACACACCGGCGACCTGTTCGGTGAAGTCCCCGGGAACTGGCGCAACCACACCGCCGCCAGCGCCACCGAGGCTTCCGCCGCCAGCGCCACCGAGGTTTCCACCGCCAGCGCCACCGAGGTTTCCACCGCCAGCGCCACCAAGGTTTCCGCCCGAGCCTCCCGCGGGCAAGACGCCGCCCGAGCCTCCCTCCTCCACGACGCCCGAGTCGTCGCCTCGAGACGGGGGGTTGCTCTTTGCCGAGCCACAGGCCGCCACCGCCAGTGCCAGATATGCGCCGCCGATTGATGTTCGTACCTTGCTCATTGCCGACCTCGCCATGCTGTCCATCGAGCCTCGCAGCACGTCTCGCGCGATTGTCCGATTGCATCGACCGCCGACACGGCTTGCGGGGCTGCAGGCAATAGGAGGAGGGCAACGACTGGAACCGTTCAACGACGAGCCGCGAATTCGCCTCAGGACGCCCCTTTCGATAGCCCTTTTGTGCCCCCTCCGCCGCAATTGTCCGCAAGCCGGCGAGGGCGGGGCGCACGGTAGGGCCCGGCGATGTGAATGGCGATGGCCTGGACCTCGGTCTTGCGCTAACGCCCGGCCCGGTGGGGAGGTGTTACCCTCTGACCATGAATCGGTCCTGGAGACCGCTCGTGATCTTGGGTGTGTTGGCTGCATCCCCGGTCGGCGGACTGACTTGTTCGCGAAGCGGCCTTCTGCCCGCGCCGCCCGACGCGTCGGTCGAGCAGCAACCCATGGATGCGCGAGCCGCGGCCGATGGAGCGGTGCCTGATGCGCAGGTCGAGCGCCAAGCAGCGGCCGACGCGACAAGTGGCGATCCGACGACCCGCGGGAGATGCGGCAACGCCCGTGTGACAGCGGACGAGGCCTGCGACGATGGCAACGAGGTGTCAGGAGACGGTTGCTCGGCTGACTGCAAGGGCATCGAGCCCGGCTTCCATTGTCGAGCTCCGGGAAGACGTTGCGTACCCATTTGCGGTGATGGCTTGCTGGTCGGGTGGGAGGCCTCGCTCGACACCGAGCCATCGTGCAGAGGAAGCGAGCAAGCTGGGTCCATCTGTGGCGACGGACTGGTCACGCACTACGAGGAATGCGACTGCGGCACCGCCATCGGGCCGCTGCCCGCCGATTGCGTTGGCCCGAACGGTGACGGCTACGGCGAATGCACGCCGAGATGCACATGGGGTCCCTTCTGCGGCGATGGCGTGGTCAACGGCCCCGACGAAGAGTGCGACCTCGGCAGCAGGAACGGCGCCCCTGGCCGGAATGGATGCACGGTGGGCTGCAAGACACCGCACTACTGCGGCGATAGGATGATCGATTCTCTCCTCGGAGAGGAATGCGACCTCGGCGAGCTGAACGGCGTGCGGCTGGACTTGGACGGCAAACCATCGAACGGCCCAGACGCGCGGGTCGTCTGCCATACCGACTGCACCATCGCGATTGTGCAGCTCTGACACTTGGGCCCCTGCTCCGCGCCCCTATGCCCGGGAGAGAGGCTCACGCAGCCGATCCCTCAGGCGCGCGTTGCTCGGTTGGCACCCCGCAATGGTCCAGGCACCTCGTGGTGCCGCGGTACTCGCGATCGCCCCCTCCGAGCGCGGTCCGCAGGTACTGCTCGTGCGCGGTGAACGCGGTCTCCCATACGCCCGATCCACGCACGCCCAGCCTGGCCCGGTCTCGCGGGCGCGCGCGCTGATAGGCCTCTGACGAAGGCCCTGTCAGCTTCTCAACGAAGTGCCCAGCGATAGCGATGATTCGGCTGATTTCCCTTCGCTCGTCGGGTGGCAAACCACTTGCAGCACCGCGCGCTGGCTCCCATGAACTACTTGCTCAAGACCATCCCGTGCGTGTCCCTGTTTCTCGCTGTCGGCCTCGCTGGCTGCGTCCACTACGCTCCCATGCCCAGAACCTTGCAGCCCTTTGCCGGCAAGACCGCCACCATCGAAACGTGGGACGGCCAGCGGTACACCGCCACGCCGCTGCCCGCGAAGGAGGGAGCGGCCTGGGATGCGGGTGACGATGGCTTGATTCTCCCCGCATCCGTCAAGACCGTGAGCACCGGCAGCGGCGCCAGCAATTGGCATAGGGGCCCCGGACGATCTCCGGGGACCCCTGCCACACCACCCGGCG
>CAZYFU010000206.1:0-8205 GCA_964647025.1 uncultured Myxococcales bacterium
CGCTCGCTGTCGCGCAGGGCATCGGCTGCCCGTCGTCGCTCGGTGACGTCCTGAAGCGTGCCCGCAAAGTGCAGCAGCTTGCCTTCGCTGTCGCGAACCGCGGCCATGCTGGTCTCGAAATACCGTTGCGGCTCACCAAGCCGCTCGAGACCCCGGTGTTCCAGCGTGATGAGGCCATTGTTCTCCGCGGCCCATTTGATCGCATCCTGGAACCGGGGGCGCTCTTCGGGATGAGCCAGGGCGTGACTTTCGGCGGCGTTCGGGGGGCCGAGGCACGGATCCAGGCCGAGCAGGCTGTACATCTCGTTGGAGAAGAGCGTCGTGCGCGTGGCTGGATCGTACTCCCAGCTACCAATCTTGGCCTGGGCCTGGGCGCGCTCGAGGCGCGCTTGACTGAGCCTGAGCGCATCTTCGCCCTGCACCCGCAGGGTGACATCCTGGGTGGTGCCGCGCACCCGAAGCAACCGACCCTGCTCGTCGAACTCCGGGACGACGGTCACCTCCAGATGGCGGAGATTGCCAAGGCTCGGGTTCGTGCGAAGGGTGCAGCGAGCGAGCTGTCGGATTTCGATCGCTTGGTGCAAGACGGTGGCGAGCTTCGTGCGGTCGTCGGGGTGAAGCAGCTGATCGAATTCGGAGCGCGGTGGCACGCCCTGGGCCGGGTCGAGGCCGAAGAGGGCGAACACCTCGCGGGACCAGAAACAGGCGCGCAGGTCGGCGTCGAGATCCCAGCTGCCGATCTTGGCTTGCGCTTGGGCGGCTTCGAGTCGCGCCTCGCTCTCGCGCAGCAACAGCTCCGCGTGCTTGCGCTCGGTGATGTCTCGGGTGGCGCCCATCACCGTCGACACCTTCCCCTGCTCGTCGGCGACCACTCGAAGTGCCAGCTCGAAGTGACGCAGGGGGGTGCATGCGGGGTTGCTGCGGTACTCCAGATGCGCCGCTTTCCCGGTGGCCAGCGACCGACGCACGCATTCCTCCCAAGCTCCTCGATCCTCGGGATGAAGCCGTTCGTGGACATCGGCCGTCCGAGGCAGACCCAGGGCAGGATCGAAGCCGTGCAGGGCGTACATCTGTTTCGACCAGTAGCGCGCCTCGAAGTCGGCCCCCAATTCCCAGCTACCGGTCTTGGCCAGCTCCTGCGCCTCCTCGAGCCGCGCTTGGGTCAGCTTGAGAGTCTCCTCCACACCTTTCTGCTCCTCTTCGACCCGCTCGGCCCAATAGGCGGCCTCGGCGGAAGACTCCGCTGGGGGCGTATGCGGAACAGTCGCCATTCTTCCTCACCAAGTAGCGGCCGCGCGCGAGCAACTGTGGCCGGCGGACTATTGTGCCTTCGTCACGGCCGGTCCGCAAACTGCCGGTAGAGCCCAGCTGCTGCGGACGACGGGTCCACATGAAGCGGCCAAGCGGCACGGCGTTTCTGGGCGAGAGGAGGAAGTGTGCGTGAGGCCTCGTGTGGCTATTGCCTTGACATTCAGGTTCCAGGACTCTTCAATGCGGTGTTCTAGACTCACCATGCCGAAACGAACATCTGCTTTGAAATTAGCAAAACCTGGTCATTCGAAGTCCGAGCCTGTGCCGCTATCCCCTCCCCAGGGAGTAACCTTCGAAGCCACCATCGATGGCGCGCGCATGCGCATCGCCGCCAAGGACGAAGTCGTCATCGCGTGTGGGAAGGCGTCGATCACCCTGCGCCGGAACGGGCGGGTCATCATCTCGGGCACGCACGTGGAAACCAAGTCGACCGGCACGAATCGGATCAAGGGCGGTCAGGTCCGGGTGAACTGATGCCGGCGGTGCCGGCCCCGAGGCGATGGTCACTGCCGCCGTCGCCACCCGTCGCGTGGAGCATCGTCGAGGAGAGCGGCGACGAAGCCGAGTTCCTTTGGCAGCGCCGGGATGCCATGCTGGACGCGCCCGACCGCACTCTGTCGGACGTGGAAACCTGGGCGGAGGAACGTCTGCTGGGTGCACTCGACGGGCTCGTCGTCGCAGGTGAAGCGGGCGTGGACCGCGTCTTGGGGCCGATGCTCGCCAGCGACGAATCGGCCAGGGTCTCGGTGTCGGCGTGGGCACTGCTCTCGATAGGCAGCGCCACTGCTGTCGACGTCTTCAGGTCGGCCTTCCTGTCTGCCACCGGCGCGCGCTTGACGGCGCTGCGCTGCGGGCTGGAGCTTATCCCCGCTGCTATCCCGGCGCTGGGCCCATCCACGCAGGGGGCCTCGCCCGTGGTCCTTGCGGCCTACCTGGAAGCCTGCGCTTTCGCGCGACGATCGCCCGACGGGCAGGACCTGGTCGGCCTCCTCGCCAGCCGAAGTGTCGAGATCCAGCGGGCCGTCGCGTATGGCCTGCGCTTCGCGCCAACGGCGGTGCAGCAGGCCTGCTATCCGGTGATACTGACCCTCTCCGATCCAGAGGCACGCAGCCTCGCCGTCGAAAGCTACGTGGTAGCCGGGTTCCCGCAGGCGAAGGACGGGTGTCGCATGCTGGCCGCGGCCGAGATTCGTGGGTGCGCGCGCATGCTGTTGCTGTTGGCGATGGTCGGCTCGCTCTCGGACCACAAGGTCGTGGTGAAAGCCCTCGGCAAGGAGGCTCGGCAGCGCGATGCCATCTGGGCGCTTGGCTTCGGCGGCCGTCGCGACGGTGCCGATGCCTGCATCGAGCTGCTCGCCCAGAAGCGCCACGTGCGTCTGGCCGCGGAGGCGTTCTGTGCCATCACCGGACTCGACCTCGACGCCAATGGGCTGGTCGTGGCGCCGGCACCGGAGCCCGACGAGCCGGTGTCCTTCGAGGAGGATGATCTCGACGCCAACCTCGAACCGCAGCCCGAGGACGCGTTGCCCATGCCGGCCGTCGACGGGGTCATTGCTTGGTGGAATCAACACCGACCGCGATTCGACGCCAGCGCTCGCTACCTGGGCGGACGCCCTGCCGACCTCAACGTTCTGCACGACCTGCTGACGCGTGGTCCGACTCGGCGGAGGCATGCCCTGGCGCTGGAGATGGCGGTGCGCAGCGCGGGACGCCTTCAGGTCGAGACCCGGACCCTGGTTCCGGAGCAACGGCGCCAGTTGGCGGCGTTCGCGGAAGTACCTCGAACCTCCATGCAGGACACGGGACGCTAGCCGAGGGCCCACTTGCTTCAGCTGGTCAACAAGAGCGCGTTGCGGCCGATACTGAGCATCCTCGCGGACGAGACGGGGCGAGACACGCTCTACGTGGTGGTCAAGGGTACCTTCACGCTCAGCCGCGAGCCCCGCATCGCCGACGAGCAGATGGAGCCTGTGGCGGAGGACGTCTACTGGGGCGACCCCGCGGGCTCCAGCCTGAAGTACGCCTCGGAGATCCACGTCGGCAAGCGCGGCACGGACGTGGTTCTGTTGGGGCACGCCCACGCGCCCCAGGGCCGGCCCGTCACCGAAATGTTCGCGGCCGTCAGGGTCGCGGGCAGGCAGAAGGCGGTGCGGGTGGTGGGCGAGCGTTCGTGGCGGCCCGTGTTGGGCGGGATCACCAGTCCGCAACCCTTCGTCAAGATGCCTCTGGTCTACGAACGCGCCTTCGGCGGTCGTCACGACGACGGACGAGGAAACCTGCTGGTCGACGAGCGCAATCCCGTCGGTGTGGGCTTCCGGGGCAAGCGCTCTGAGCCCGAGTCCGTGGTGTGCAAGGTCCCGAACCTCGAAGACCCGAACCACCCCATCAAGCGCTTCGGCGACACACCACCGCCGGCTGGCTTCGGCTTCATCGCGCCGTCATGGCAGGCGCGTCGCCGTTTCGCGGGCACGTACGATGCCCTCTGGCAGAAGGATCGCGCCCCGTTCCTGCCCAAGGACTTCGACCGGCGGTTCGCCAACGCCGCGCCCGCCGAGTTGGCCTTCGACACCTTCTTGGCGGGAGGCGAGCCCATCTCGCTCATGGGTGTCAGTCCCGAGGGAACCCTCCAGTCCGCGATCCCCACGCTCAAGCCCGCCGTTCGCGTGAACCTGGACGGCCAGGGCGTCAGCCTGCCCGTGCAGCTGGAGACAGTGATTCTCGAACCCGACGATATGCGCATGGCCCTCTCGTGGCGTGCGGCGATGGCGTGCGACAAGCGCGCTTTGAAGATACGCAGTGTCCTTGTGACTGGAGGAACCTAGGATGGCAAGCACGGTCTACGTCAATGGTCGCGGCGTCGTACACAAGAGCAGCAATGGGATGAACATCACCTTTCCCGACGTCTGCAAAACACCCACGCCGGCCGGCCCGGTCCCGATTCCCTACCCGAACATCGGCAAGTCCGCCGACGCGTCCGGCGGTCCGACGACGGTCAAGATCGATGGTTGCATGCCCATGGTGAAGGGCGCGAAGTACGTCGTGACCACCGGCGACGAGGCGGGCTCCGCGGGTGGCGTGGTGAGCGGCGTGATCAAGGGCGAGGCCGAGTTCATGATGTATTCCTTCGACGTCAAGTACGAGGGCAAGAACGTCTGCCGCCTCGGCGATCCGCTGTTTCACAACAAGAAGAACATCATGGGTTGAAGGGAGCTCCATGCCGGACTTTGGTGAACAGATCTGCGTAGCTGTGCCGCCCACGACCCCGCCCGATCAGGAATTCGCGGCCGAGTTGGTGTCGGTGAAATTCGACTCGGGCGTGAAGGTGAGCCATTCCAAGGCCACGGTCAACGGACCGCACTGGGAGGTGGGCAAGGACAAAGAGATTACCGACGACTGGGCGGCGACGGCGAAGAAGCTCGGACTGCCCGCCGAGCCCTATTCGAAGCGGCCCGCGGTGTACCTGATCAAGGGGGCGCCCGACGCCGAGTACTACCTGACGGTCGAGGTGAAGGTCACCAAGTCGGTCAACGTCAGCGGCGAGGCCAAGCTGCTAGGCAACTTCAACGGCCTAGTCATCGAGGGTTGGTGCGAGACCTCCGCCGGGACGCACAAGGTGGATGCCAAGATCGTGGATCCGCCCGACTCCATCAAGTGCTACCGGGGCGAGATCGCCTGGGGTCTCGATCTGGAAGACGCTCCGATCTGCCAGAGCCTCGGCAGCTCGCTGGCCGAGCTCTATTTCATCCTCGACAAACCCAAGCCAAGACCCTATCCGGACGGCGTCTGGGTCGAGGCGCTTCGTTTCTTGTGCGGTAAGGTCGGCGTGGTCGGCGAGAGCTCGACCGAGGGCGTGGCGGAGAAGATCACCCGCTATTGTCACACCCCACACAAGCTTCGCTACGACACAAACCACGGGGCGTCGTCCTACGGCCTCGACATGCAAGGCGGCGAGTTCGAGCTCATGGGCTACATGAAGAAGACGTCGGCACGGTGCAATTGCTACGACCAGGCGGCGGCGGTGCAAGCCTTCTCGCTTGCCCTGGGCGCGTCCGTGGGTTGGGTCTATCTGAATCCGTACGGCTTCATCAAGGAAACCAACCTGGTTGGTGTCGGTCGTTGCAACAACCCATTCTTCGGGCTCGATGTGACGAAGAAGGTGGTGCCTGATGATTCCCCGGATCGCACCGCCTTCGGAAATCACGCCTTCGCCGAGCTTCCGAGCGAGAACGTCCTCGATGCTTGCGCGGGTCCACACACCGGCAGCGAGTCGCGGAAGGACTACGTCGAGGCGAGCATCGACGCCACGCCTTCCCTGTACCCGACCTCGTTTCAGCCCGGCACGGCAGCGGACATCGCGTCCGGCTATGGCGTATCCGGGGTGAAGTAGCCGTGCTCACTTGGGCGTTGGCCATCGCGCTCGTCATCTCTGCGACCACCGGACAGCACACCATGGAACACAACGATCTCGAGAGTTTCAAGACCCGCATCGGGTTCGCTTCATTGCCGACCGTGGATCCGGCGCGTGGTGTTCGCGCCGATTGGACTCAATTGCCGGCCGCGCTGAGGGCGCTCGTCAAGGGCAAGCGGCCGTATGACGTGGACTTGAGTCCGTCGGGATCCGCGACGGGCACCGCCAGCTTCTCCTGGAAGCTGAGAGAGGATTCGATCCTCGTCAAGATCCACGTGTCCGGGACGGGCGGGGACGGCGCACGGCAGGCGTTCCTGCGACGTGCATCGGCGACGACCAGGCAAACCATCCCGTATGTCTTGCGTCCTCGCCCGATTGGCGAGCTGGCTGTGCAGGGTCCCCGACATCCCGCGGGCTCGCTCATGTGGATCTATCGCAATGTGTTCGTTTGGGTGAACGCCGACGGCGCGACACTCGACGCCGGGCCCGTGGCGGAGGCCATCCAGCGCTTCATGGAGGCCCACGCGGTGCCGCTGCTGCCCGACCACCTGCCGGTCGTGGAGAAGGTCAAAGTGTCGACGAACGAGATTCACGTCGGCGACGTGTTCCAGGTTTTCCTCGTGCTCGGGGCCAAGACCGCGCTCGCCTCGGTCACCGTGAATTTCGCCGAGGTGCTGGACAAGAAGACCGGCGAAGACCATCTCGAGCTCGTGACCAGGGAGCCCCTGGTCGCGACCTTCAAGGCCACGAAGACGGGGCAGGCGACCATCGACATTCCGGTCATGGATCGCAAGACGCTGCTCTCCCCGCCGCTGTCCGTCGTCATCGACGTGCTGCCCGCGCGCTAGCCCACGATGCCTGCCGAGATTCTCGCGATCGGAATGGCAACGCCCGTTGGGCTGTGCGCGGCGCAGACCGCGGCGTCGGTCCGATGTGGTATCGGCCGCCTGAACGTGTCGCACATGCCGGACGGCCAAGGCGACATGTTGGTCATGGGCTTGGCCGACGACGAGAACCTGCCACCGCTGGCCGAGGCGCTCGAGGACGAAGACCTGTCACCGCGCCATGTGAGCATGGCCAGGCTGGGCGGGGCTGCGCTGGCAGAAGCCCTCGCGACGGAGCCGGTGCAGCCCTTTCCGCTCCTGCTGGGCGTGGCCGAGGCTCGCGAAGAGGCGAAGTATCCGGTTGGGCAGGAGATGCTGCGATTCCTCGCGCTCCAGACGGGGCGGCCGCTCGACGTGGCTCGCAGTCGCGTCTACGCCCAGGGGCGGGCTGCTGGGCTTTGCGCGCTCGCCGATGGAATTGCCATGATCGAGCGACGCGAAGTCGAGAGCCTGGTGGTCGGAGGCGTGGACAGCTACCTCGACTACTTCTACCTGCGCGCGCTGGGGGCCGAAGGACGGCTCAAGGCCGGAGCCGTGTCGGATGGCTTCGTGCCCGGAGAAGGGGCGGCCTTCGTCCTGATCGCCGCGCCGGGCACGGCCCGCAGGCATAGTCGGAGGGCGCTGGCGATCGTGGACGGCGTCGGCTTGGGGCGAGAGCCGGGCCACCGCTACAGCGACGAGCCCCACCGCGGCGAAGGCCTGGCCTCGGCCCTTCGAGCCTTGTTCGCTGCCGTGCCCGAGCGAGGCCCCGCGGGCCGCATCGGGTGCGTCTGGGCCGGACTCAACGGAGAGAGCTTCTGGGCCAAGGAGTGGGGCGTGGCTGCTGTCCGCTCGGCTGCCCGCTTCGCCGATCCCCTTCGTGTGGAGCATCCGGCGGACTGCATGGGCGACCCCGGGGCTGCTTATGGCTCCATCATGCTCGCCCTGGCTGCCCAGGATATCGCCCGCGGGCGATGCGCGACCCCTTGCTTGGTTTGGGCGGCTTCCGACAAGGAAGAGCGCGCGGCCGTCCTGTTGTCGCCCGCTTCGTCTCCAACGCGGTAAGGTTGACGGGACGTCTGACAGTTCGAGTTGTGCGACCTTCTTGCTCCGACCATCATCTTTCGATCGATCATGGCCAACACAATCTACGAGCTGTCTGCAAGGTCGAATCGCGGCGACGAGGTGTCTTTGCGGGACTTCGATGGGAAGGTGCTGCTGGTGGTGAACACGGCCAGCAAGTGCGGCTTCACTCCACAATACGAGGGGCTCGAGAAGCTCCACCGTGCCTTTGGTGAGCAGGGCCTCGTGGTGATCGGCTTTCCCTGCGACCAGTTCGCTCACCAGGAGCCTGGCAACGACCAGGAGATCGCGGAGTTCTGCCAGGTCAATTTCGGCGTGACGTTTCCGCTCATGGCGAAGGTGGAGGTCAATGGTCCCGGCGAGCACCCGGTCTTTCAGTTCCTGAAGGCGAGAGGCGGTGGGCTTTTCGGCCGAAGGGTGAAGTGGAACTTCACCAAGTTCCTCGTGCAACGGGACGGCCGGACGGTGAAGCGCTTTGCCCCGCACACGAAGCCCGAGAAGCTCGAAAAGGACATTCGCGAGGCGCTCGCCGGGTGAGGG
>CAZYFU010000207.1:0-8131 GCA_964647025.1 uncultured Myxococcales bacterium
GCTACTTCTTGAACAGCTTTCCCATCAGCCCGCCGCGCGGCGGCTCGGGCTTGCCGGACGACTTGCTCTTCCGCATTTCGATCAGGCGAAGCTCGCGGCTGGCGTCGATGAAGCTCGGATCCACGTCCACCGCTTCACGGAACGCCCGCTCGGCCTTCACCGTCTCGTTGAGGAACTTCCACAAAAGGCCCACCCAGTAATGCCCGCGTGCGAAACGCGGACGCTCCGCCACGACCGCCTCCACCGTCTTGAGCGTCTCGCGCACCACGGTTTCCTTGCGCGTCCGAGGGTCTTCGAAGCGTGTCCACGCCAAGTACGCCCGATACTGAGGCTCGCCCGGGTTGCCTTGCGTGGCCATGGTGAAGCACTCGACGGCGCGAGCGTACTCGCCCTTCTTCAGGAAGACCTCGCCCTTGAGGAAGGAGTTCTCGGCTTCGAGGAGCGTGGGCAAGTTCGCGCTCGCGGCGGTGGGACCGGCGTTCAACGACGCGACGTACTCGGCCCGTAGGCCAGCATCCCCCAGCACCATCGAAGCCTCGTTGATGCGCGCGAGGATACGCTCGGCGGCGGGTTGCAGATCCTGAAGCCCTGCGCTGGTCAGCCGATCGGGGTGAAACCTGCGCGCGGCCCGCACGAAGGCGATGCTCACCTCCTCGGGCGTCGCGTTCTGGGACACGCCGAGCGCCTCGAAGTGGGTCAGCCGATCCAACTTCTGCGACATGTCCTGGATCGCGACCCGCAGCGACTCGGCCGAGGGGACCGCATGTGGGTGAGGCGCGTGGGCAGCGGGTGCGGCCCTTCCAGGTACGTGCGAGCTTAGCGAGGAAGGTCCGGCGGCGGACGACGGCACCGAGGCTGACTGCCCATGCGGTGGCGGCGACGCCGGGAAGAAACCCGACGTCCTCTTCGTCGGAATCGCCTGCACGGTTTCCCCCGCGACGTTCGGCCTGATGTGCGACCCAGCCGAGACCCGGGAAGCTGCCGGCGAGTTGGCGGTCGGGCTCGCCACCACCGGCGGCACCGGCGCGCGAGAAGCCGCGAATGGCGTAGCCGGAGGCGAAGGAGGCTTCGAAGACCTCGCTGGCGCGGATAGTCCCCGCGTCACGGGCGGGTGCTTTGCCGGTGTAGACGGCGGCCCGGGTGGAGCGCCCGGCAGCTTGAACACGGCGGCGCTCTCCGCCGATGGTGACGCCGGCAGCTCACTCGGAATCGCCGAACCGGCTGCGATGGACTCGCGTTCCAAGAGATCGCAGTAGTAAAGCGTCAGGACGATGGATCGCACTTCGAGTGGGCGAGCCGTGATCGAGTCGAGATCGTCCAGGGTCTGCCAGTCGCGGCGCAAAACCTCGATCGTGGAGTCCTCGGCCGGCAGGCCCAGCGCCGAGATGAACCCGTCCGACACCTCGGTGAGGCGGAAGCGTTGTCCCACCAGCCGGGACAGCTCCTGGGTCACCCGCGGCAAGTCGTAGGCGGCGCGAATTCCGGGATAGATCACGGTCCGCGGATCCACGCGCATCAGTGCCAGGTCCGAGCCCTCACCGTAGGCGTGCGGCTTGACGTAGACCGCGTAGCTGCCCTCGGCCACGAAGAAAAGTCGGATCAGCTTGCGCAACACCTGCGTCTTCAAGATCTGCGACAGCTTGACCTTGTCGAGGACGCCCATGCGATCGAGCACCTCGCCGAGCCGCGTGCCGTCCGTCACTTCCTGGCCGGCACGCGCCACGACCTCGGCCGAGACGATGCCATACTGGACCAGCAAGTTGTCGAGGCGGTCGGTGTCGACCGGACGCCCCACGTGCACGATGGCGCCATCGCGCATGTAGACTTCACTCTGATCGCCGGTGAGGTCGGTGACGACGAAGTGCCCGGTCAGCTTCTTGCGATACAGCTGTTGCAGCAGCCGAGGCAGCGGCCTTTCCCTGAAGCCTCCTTGAATGGCTGCTGTGCTTGCCGACTTGGCGTTGTTGTCTGCGTTCTCAGGCACGGTGAATCGCCCGCTCGATACCGACGAGTTGGGGCATGTTTTGCGCGAATACTCGCGGTGTCAATACAAATGCTGCTCGCTTCGTTGTCGTGTAAAGTGGCGTCTCCGTGCCCATCGTGGTTTTCGTCAATCCCGGCTCGCGCGCCAACCGAAAGGATCCAGGATGTGCCGATCGTTTTGCCCGTATTCTCGGCGACGTCGGTCGGGTAGCGGCGCCGGCGGGCCTCGATCGATTGGCCGACGAGGCCCGGCGGGCGGCCGAGGAAGCACCATCGCTCATCGCAATCCATGGAGGGGATGGGACCCTGCACCGCACGCTGTCGGCGCTGATCTCGGCCTACCAGCGCCAGCCTCTGCCGCCCATCGCCATCCTCACCGGCGGTACGATGAACGTCGTGGCATCCTCGCTCGGCATCCGCGCCAAGCCCGAGGACTTCCTGGCAGAGCTGGTAGCCGACGCCCGGGCGGGCAAGCAACCTTCGACGATGCGCCGTCGCTGCCTGCAGGTCGGGGACCACTACGGCTTCATCTTCGGCAACGGCCTGCTCAGCAACTTCCTCGAGGAATACTATGCGCGCGGCGCGTATGGCACCTGGCGGGCCGTGTGGGTCGTGCTGCACACCGTGTTTTCCCTGCTCACCACCCGACGCTTCGCGAAGCGCATCCTGCGCCGCTTCTGCGGTCTCGTGACAATCGATGGCACGGTGCTGCCCCGACGACAGCTCACCGGCATCGGCGTCGCCACGGTGACCGAGGTCGGCTTCAAGATGAAGCTGCACCACCGCGCCGACGACGACCCCAACCGCATGGGCGGCCTCGCCATCCACGGAGGCGCCTTGTCGCTCTTGCTCGACATCCTGGACGTCCGCCTCGGCCGGGGGCTGTCACCCAAGCGGGCGACCAGCTTCGTGGCGGATCGCCTGTCCATCGCCCCCGACGCGCCCGAAACCGCCTACACGCTCGATGGAGACCTGTACACGAGCCGTGGCGCACTGACCGTCCAGGTCGGGCCCGTCCTGGATATCGTCAAGCCGTCGACCTGGAAAGCGTGACGCCGCCGACAAGCGCCGGAAACGGCCTTGATAATCCTGGGTTTCCGACGGTACCATTGGCGCTTCCATGAGTACGTCCTTCCCCATGGATGGCAAGCGGGTCCGCTTCTCGGGCGACACCAACGTCGGCATGAAGCGCGACCACAACGAGGATTCGTTCTACCTGCCGGTAAACGAAAGACTGGCCATCGTCGCCGACGGCATGGGCGGACATGCGTCGGGCGAAGTGGCCAGCAAGATGGCTGTCGATACCATCGTCAGCTTCTTTCGCGAGACCGAGGGCGAGCAGGAGCTCACCTGGCCCTTCAAGGTCGACCGCGGTCACAACCACATCATCAACCGCATGACCACGGCCATCAAGCTCGCCAACCAGCAGATCTTCGACGAGGCAGAGCGCAAGGCCACATGCCACGGCATGGGCACCACGGTGGTCTCGACGCTGTTCCTCGACGACGTTTTGGTCGTGGGCCACGTGGGGGACAGTCGCCTGTACCGCGTGCGCGAGGGAGGCATCGAGCAGATCACCGAGGATCACTCGCTGCTCAACGACTACATCAAGATGAAGAAGCTGTCGGCGAGCGAGATCGCGTCGTTCCCCCACAAGAACGTCATCGTGCGCGCGCTCGGCATGAAGGCCTCCGTGGAGGTGGACATCATCGTCGACCACCCGCGGTTGGGCGACCTCTACCTGCTGTGCTCCGACGGACTTTCCGGCATGGTCACCGACACGGAGATCGCCGGGCTCGCCATCGAGGAGCCGGATCTCGACAAGCTGTGCGAGCGGCTCATCGCCACGGCGAACGAGAACGGCGGGGCCGACAACATCACGGTTGTCTGCGCACGGCTCGAGCCACTGTAGCCACCGGGACATCCTGCCGGTGACGACGCGGGCGATTGTGGCCCGGTCGCAAAGTCAGCCCATCGCTCGATGCGCGATCTCTTCGAGCTCATCGTCCGTCAGAGCGACGGGGTTGCCCCGCATGCTGCTCGCGACTTTTGCCTTCTCCACCAGCAACGGTACGTCGGCGTCGGTCATCCCCACGCTCGCCAATCCTGCGATCCCCAGAGCACGGGTCAAGTCCGCGACCCATGTCGAGGCGTCAACGCCCTGGCCCAGAATGGTGTCCAGCTCACGGTAGCGGGATAGCGCCGGGCTGTCCGGCGCGCGCGCGGACAAGGCAGCCACGTTCATTCGCATCACGCCGGGCAGCAGCGCCGCGCACACCGCCCCGTGCGGTGCCCTCCACATGCCCCCGAGCGGCGCTGCGAAACCGTGGACCGCACCCAAGCCGGAGTTCGCCAAACACATTCCACCGAAGAGACTGGCCATCGCCAGATCCTCGCGGCGCTCCGCGGTCAGCCCGCGCTCGTATGCCGGCCTGAGCGAGCGCGCGATGCGGGCCATGCCTTCGCGCCCGAGGGCCATCGTGAATGCATTCGCACGCACCGAGACGAACGACTCCAGGAGATGCGACAAGGCATCGAGCCCCGTCACCGCGGTGATGGCAGCCGGCGTTCCTTCGAGCAGATCCGGGTCGACGAGGGCCAGGACCGGCAGCAGATGCGGGCTACGCAGACTCGCCTTCACCTTCGCCTCGGGCGATGTCAGGACGGAGTTCTTGGTCACCTCGGCGCCGGTACCGGCGGTGGTCGGGATCGCGATGCAGGCCAGCCCGGGCCGCGGCAAGGCTCGCCCCTGGCCCACGACCTCCATGTAGTCGGAGAGCGAGCCTTCGTTGCCAGCCATGGCGGCGATGGCCTTGCCGGCGTCGATGGCGCTTCCGCCGCCCAGCGCGATGACCACGTCACAGCCTTCTTCGCGCACGCGCGCCCTCCCCTCGTCGACCATGGCCATGGTCGGCTCGCTGGGGATCGAGTAGAGCACGCTGGCGACCGGCAACCGCTTGCGCAGGTCGACACTTCGCTCGACGGATCTTCCGCCCACCACCAGCGCGCGCTTGCCGCCCAGGGCGGCGACTGCGGCACCGACCTGGGTCGAGACGCCCGAGCCGAATACCACGCGGCCAGGAGCTGTCAGCTCAAACGAAGCATTTGCCATCGAGGGCCCAAGTAGCAGCGGGACTCACGGTCATGTACGACTTCGCGACGCGCGGCTCGGCCATCATCGCAGCAACCGTGTCTCGCCACGTCTGGTAGTGGACAGTCTGCTTGTGCGCAGCCGCGCCGTCGGCGTCGCGATAGACCTCTATCAGGACGAAGCGGGTGGGATCGCCGGTCTCTTGAATCAGATCGAAGCGTACGACGCCTTGCTCGCGGATGCTGGCAGCCGCATTCGCAAGGCTTGCACTGCGAAATGCATCCACCGCATCGGGCACGACGTGAACGTAGACGAAAACCGCGAGGTAGGAAGTCGACATACAGGGACCTTACCGGCAGCCCGCAAAAAACTCCACAGGTTCGCCACGACGGCGCGGGCGAGCCGAGGCGGGCCTTCGACGAGACGAACGTGCACGCCAATGCCCCTACTCGCATCGACTTTGCGAATTGTCCTACTCAATTGAAGACTCAATTGCGGCGCGACCGCACGACGTCACGTTTCTCGACATATCCACGACGCAAACGCAGCGACGATTATTGGGCAATTCAGTCGCGAGATTCTCGAATCAGGAGTACTCTGGTCCGACATGCGCGACCTACGAGGCTTGCTCATTGGCTCGTTCGCAACCGCTCTCGTCGCCTGTTCGTCCGGCAGTCCATCCGGCGCAGCGACCACCCCCGATGCTGGTATTGCGCCCGACGCTGTGTCTGACCACACCGATGTATTGATGAAGGACCTCTCTCCGAACACGACGAGCACCGACCTCGCTTCGCCCGATCTCACCCGGCCCGACCAAGTGACCGCGATGGGAAAGGACGCCGCGTCTGCGAAGGACACCATCGACGTAAGCCCGGCGGACACTACACCCGGCGTCCCCAAGACAGACGGCGCTCCCCCGCGCGACAGCGGCTCCGCCCCCGACGTGGGCAAGTCCGATCTGGCGGCACCCGACACGACACCGCGGGCGCAGGCCGATGCCGGTGGCACGGGTTTGGGTGCTGCACAGTCCTGTGCATCCGAACCCCTACGAGCGACCGGTACGGTCTACTACGTCTGCGATTGCCAGCCGGGTGCAAGCAGCAAATGCGTGGCGGGCAGCGATAGCAACGCCGGCACCACCCCCGCGGCACCATTCCAGGGCTTCGCGAAAGCGGCATCGACCTTTGCCAAGATGGCAGCTGGTGACACCGTCGCGCTCTGCCGTGGCGGGCGATGGAGCGCCACGGGAGGCGGCTTCGCAAACCCGAATTGCCGGAAGGACAACACCTGCGATCTTCGCGACTACGCGGCGCCCTGGGCGGACGACTCCGAGCCGCTTCCCTCGGTGTGGATCAACGGCGGGACGTCCGGAGGTACGCTCATCACCTTCAGCCACGTGCCCCAGCACCAGGAGGGCTTCCGTGTCTTCAACCTCGACCTGCACGGAACCCGCACCGACACGGCGATCTTCTTCTGGAACGAGACCACCGACGTCGATCTGTGTAACCTCTCGATGGACGGCTTCAACACTTCGGTCAACATGTCGGGCGGCGACAAGCCAGAGTTCGGCATCCCAGCGAACATCGTCCTGCGCCGCTCGCGCATCACCAACAACAGCAACCTCGGATACATCGCGGTCTGCGACAACTGCGCGGTCGAGGACTGCTACTTCGACAACAACGGAGTCGTGAACGCCACCACGCACTCGGTATACTTCGCCTCGACGGTGTGGTCGACAGGCGGCAAGAACGTGGTTCATGAAACCGTCGGCATGCGCCTGAGCCGCAACGAGTTCCACCACAGTAAGGTCCAGTGCAACGGCGCCCCTGTGGTGGTCCACGGCCGCCACAAGAACGTCATCCTCGAGAACAATACGATGGATGCGGTCAGCGCCACCGACGGCTGCTGGGGCCTGGGGGTTGGATGCGGCGGGTATCCCTACGGCTGCTGGTTCAAGGACGCCATCATTCGCGGCAACACCATCAGGGGCCTCGGAAATACCGGGACCGAGAACAACAACTGCTCGAACTGCATCATCGAGAACAACCTCATCATCCTCGACAGGAGCGGCAATGGCATCACCCTCGGCGGCGAGAGGCCTCGCGAGGCAGGCCACGCCCAGTACACCAGGTCGGACGGCCAGCTCGACCAGCCCACCACCAACGCCGTGGTCCGCAACAACACCATTCAGTTCACCGACAAGGCGGTCTCGGGCCGGGGCATCTCGGTCTCCTCGGGGACCGGCCATACGCTCGAGAACAACGCCATTCACTTCACGGTTGGCAAGGTCGGCCCATCGGACAACCTCTGTTATGGTTTGCCGTCGAACCCCACCGCCGCAGTCACTTCGGTGGACTACAACGTGTGCGAGGTGCCGCCAGGCGCCCACTGGACCAGCGCACCCGATGCGGGCGCTTTGAGCCTCGAGGCATGGCAGCTACTCAGCAGCATGGACAAGCACTCGCGCATGCAGGATCCGATGTTCTCGGATCTCGAAAGCTGCCTCCCGGCCGCACAATCGCCGCTGGTCAACGCGGGGAACCCGACCCACAGCCCCAGCGTGGACATCAACGGGCGGCTCCGCGATTCGCAGCCGGACATTGGCGCGCTAGAGCAGTCGTGCTACTAGGGCTGTCCGGACAGCTGCAACGAAGCGGGATCGCGCCGGAGCTCACCGCGGTCTAGCGACGTCGCCGGGACATGGCCCGGTCGATCTCGCGCTGGGCCTCCCGCTTCTTCACGTCGTCACGGCGGTCGAACTCCTGCTTGCCGTGCACCATCGCCAACTCCACCTTCACGCGCCCCTTCTTCTCGTAGAGCGACAGCGGAACCAGGGTCAACCCCTTCTCGCGCACCTTACCCGCCAGGCGATCGATCTCACCTCGGTGAAGCAGCAGCTTCCGTCGACGCCGCGGATCGTGGTTGCGTGCGTGCGCGAAGGCGTAGACGCCGACGTCGAGCTCGCAAAGCCAGGCCTCGCCGCCCTCGATCACCGCGTATGCATCCACCAAGTTGGCCTTGCCGTCCCGGATCGACTTCACCTCGGAACCGACCAGG
>CAZYFU010000208.1:0-5213 GCA_964647025.1 uncultured Myxococcales bacterium
CATCTACCTCCGCCTGAAGAAGGGCGTGCAGGCCTTCGGCGGATACATCCTCGGCGAGGACTTCCAGGCCGTCCTCGAAGTGCCCGCCTATCCCCGCCAGGTCAAGCTGCTCCACGGCGGCGCGCTCTTGTCGCTCGCCGGCAAGCGCAAGGTCTCGGTGTTCGTGCGGGACGCCCCTGGCCTGCGCTTCGAGATCGCGCGAGTGCTGTCCGATCAGATCCACCACGTCTTCAGCTTCAACAGCGGCTCGTTCTCCAAGCCCAGCCTGCAATACCCCATCACGCAGCAACACCTCGCCGACATCGAGGTCGAGACCCGCGCGGTGACCGCTCCGCCTGGCAAGCCCGTCTATGAAACACTGGATCTCGGCCAGTACCTCGACGGCTCGAGCGGCGAGCGACGGGGGCTCTTCTTCGTCAAGGTGGAGAGCTGGAATCCGGATTCCAAGCAGACCATGGGCGAGGCGGATTCCAGGCTGATCCTGGTCTCCGACCTCGGGCTTCTGTCCAAGGAAGCGTCGGACGGGTCGCACGACGTCTTCGTGCAGTCCATCCAAACCGGCCGAGCTATGGCCGGCGCCCAGGTGCAGGTCATCGGGCGCAATGGCCAGCCGGTGTTCAGCGAACGCACCGACGCCGACGGACACGCCCGCCTCCCATCCCTTCGCGACCTTCGCCAAGAGAAGACGCCGGCCATGTTCTTGGTCTCGGCAGGCCGAGACACCTCGTTTCTGCCCTACGGCCGCTACGATCGACTGCTCGACATGAGCCGCTTCGACGTGGGCGGCCTGACCGATTCCGAGCAGAACCAGGGACTCTCCGCCTACCTGTTTTCCGAGCGCGGAATGTACCGTCCGGGCGACGAGATCCACATCGCCGCGCTGGTGCGCAGCCGCGACCTCAATCAGAAGCTCGCCGGCATGCCGCTCGAGCTGGTGGTGAGCGATGCCCGCGGCATGGAGGTCAAGCGACACCGCTTCAACCTGGGCGCAGCCGGCCTGGAGGAGTTCTCCCACCGGACGCGCGAGGAATCGCCCACGGGCAACTATACGGTCGCGCTCTACACCGTGAAGGACGGCCGCGCCGACGGACAGATCGGCAGCACCAGCGTCACCGTGCGCGAGTTTCTGCCCGACCGCATGGTCATCCACAGCAAGTTCACCCAGGAAAATCCCGAAGGCTGGGTCGCGCCCAAGGGGCTCGAAGCTCGCGTGAGCTTGGCCAACCTGTTCGGCACGCCAGCCGCCGGTCGCCGCGTCCGGGCCAAGCTGGTGCTGACGCCAGGAATGCCGACCTTCTCGAAGCTGCGAGACTTTCGCTTCTACAACCCGCAGAAGCCGATCGACGCCAGCGAGCAGACCTTGCCCGACGAGAAGACCGACGACGAGGGTCAGGCCAAGATCGCGCTCGGCCTGGAACGCTTCGCCAACGCCACCTACCGGCTGACCATGGTGACCGAGGGCTTCGAAGCCGAGGGTGGCCGCTCGGTCACGTCGGAGGCATCGACGGTCGTCTCACCGCGACCGTGGCTGGTCGGCTTCAAGGCCGACGGCGACCTGCAGTACGTGAACAAGGACGCCGAGCGCGCCATCGATCTGCTCGCGGTCGGGCCGCGTGGCGAGAAGCTGGGCGTGGACAAGCTGCAGCTCGTGGTCACCGAGCGGCGCTACGTCTCGTCGCTGGTCAGGCTGGAGAACGGCACCTTCCGCTACCAGTCGGTGCGCAAGGACGTCGAAGTGTCACGCAAGCCTTTCGCCATCGCCGCGACGGGAACCCGCATCAAGCTGCCCACCGACAAGGCGGGCGACTTCGCCATCTCCATCCAGAACGCCGCGGGCGAGGTCGTACAGGACATCGGATTCACCGTCGCGGGGTTCGGCAACCTGACCCGCTCGCTGGAGAAGAACGCCGAGCTGCAGCTCGCGCTCAAGAACGCCGACGTCGCCTCCGGCGGCGAAATCGAGATGCAGATCAAGGCGCCTTACGCCGGCAACGGCCTCATCACCATCGAGCGCGACAAGGTGTACGCCTGGAAATGGTTCCACATGGATGAGACCGCATCGGTGCAGAAGATCAAGGTGCCGGCCGAGATCGAAGGCGGCGCCTACGTGTCCGTGTCTTTCGTGCGCGATTCGGCGTCCGAAGAGGTCTTCATGAGCCCGCTCAGCTACGCCGTGGTGCCGTTCTCCATCAGCCGCGGCAAGCGCGCGCTCAACGTGAAGGTCGTGACCGAGGATCTGGTCAAGCCCGGCGACAAGCTGACCATGTCGGTCTCGTCCGACCGCAAGGGCCGCGCGGTCGTGTTCGCGGTCGACGAAGGGATCTTGCGGGTCGCGCACTACAAGACCCCCGACCCGCTGTCGCACTTCCTCCAGAAGCGCGCGCTCGGGGTTCGCACCACGCAGATCCTCGACCTGATCCTGCCCGAGATCGCCAGGCTGCAAGAGACCGCGGCGCCCGGCGGCGACGCAGAAGAGGCAGCCGTCGGGGCGAACCTGAACCCCTTCCGCCGTCATCGCGACAAGCCGGTGGTGTACTGGTCGGGCATCGTCGACGTGGGGCCGCAAGCCAAGGACTTGGTCTACCAGGTCCCCGACAGCTTCAACGGCACGCTGCGCGTGATGGCGGTGGCCAGCTCCGACCTCGCCATGGGCGCCTTCGACAAGAAGACCATCGTGCGTGGCGACTTCGTGATCAGCCCCAACGCGCCGACCTTCGCGGCGCCAGGCGACGAGATCGAGGTCTCGGTGGGCCTGGCCAACAACGTGGTCGGCTCGGGCAAGAACGCCAAGCCCAAGCTGTCGCTCACCGCCTCGAAGCACCTCGAGATCCTCGGACAGCGCGAGGTCGAGCTTGCCATCGGAGAGATGCGCGAGGGCAGCGCCGTGTTTCGCGTACGCGCCAAGCCCGAGCTCGGTTCGGCCAGCCTGCGCTTCGAGGCCCGACTCGGCGACAAGACCGGCCGCCTGACCACGGATTTGAGCGTGCGGCCCGCGGCCCCCTTCGTGACCACGGTGCAGGCGGGCTATCTCAAGAACAGCGATCAGACCGTGCCCATCGTGCGCAAGATGTTCGCCGAGCACCGACGCCTCGATGCCGGCATCGCGCCCGTGCCGCTCTCGCTGGCGCACGGGCTGTCGGCGTTCCTGCAGAGCTTCCCGCACACATGCACCGAGCAACTGGTCAGCCAGACCGCGCCCGCCGTGGTCCTCGGCAAGCACCCCGAGTTCGGCTTCGACAAGAAGACCGCCGAGAGCACGGTCAGCGGGCTCATCGACACCTTGCGGACGAGGCAGAACGAAGAAGGCGGCTTCGGCCTTTGGACGGCGAATCCCAAGAGCGCCAAGGTTCCGTCGGTGTGGGCCCTGCACCTTCTGACCGCGGCGCGGGAGCGCGGCTACGCGGTGCCGGCCGAGCTGATGAAGAACGGCTTGCGCTACCTGGAGGGTCTGGCCAGCGAAACGCCGGACAACCTCGGCGACGCCCAGGTTCGCGGCCACGCCCTGTACGTGCTGGCGCAAAACGGGGTGCAGGTCGGACGTCACGCGGCGGCCTTGCAGCGCTGGCTCGAGGCCAACGGTGGCAAGGAATGGCGTGAGCATCTGGCCAGCGCATACCTGGGCGCGACCTACGCGGTGCTCAAGCAAGACAGCCTGGCCAACGAGATCGCGAACGCCATCAAGCTGGGTGGCAAGCGCCAACCCGACTACGAGCACTACTACGACAACCTCGGTCACGACGCCCAGGCGCTGCTCCTGCTGGCTCGTCACTTCCCCAAGCGCGCCGCCAGCGTGCGGAAGGAAGAGCTGGACGGCATCGTCGGCGAGGTCTCGACCGGCGCCTACAACACCTTCTCCTCGGCGCTCAGCATCTTGGCCTTGGAGGCCTTCTCCAGCACCGCCGCCGACACCAGCGCCACCACGCGCACGATCCATCAGGTCCTGCACGGAAACAAGCAGGCCATCGCGCTGCCGGGTGGCCTTCTACCCCACGTTCCGTTCTCCGACCAAGCCACGGCCCTGGTATTCGGCAGTCACGGCGACTTCGGCAGCTACTGGTCGCTCTCACAGAGCGGCTTCGACCTCGAGTCACCCAAGAAGGCGATGAGCAAGAAGCTCGAGATCGCCCGGGAGTTCCTCGGCGACGACGACAAGCCCATCGCCAAGCTGGGCCTCGGCGACGAGATCAAGGTCCGGGTGCGGGTGCGCTCGCTCGGCGAGCTGCTCTGGAACGTCGCCATCGTCGACCTGCTGCCCGCCGGCTTCGAGGTGGTCATGCAGACCGCGTCCACGGAGACCGCGGCCGAGGAACCCGGCGAAAATCGGGCCGACAGCGAGTCCGATGGCGAGGGAGAAGAAGGAGACAGCAGCGAGGGCGAGGGAGAAAATCCCGAGATCGAGGCAGAGAGCGCTGGCGCCGGCCAGGCGGCGGCGGGCGCGCTCACGGTCGCGCTGCCGGGCAGCGACTTCGCGCTCGACTACGTCGACGTTCGTGAGGATCGGGTGGTCCTCTACGGGTCGGTCGGGAAAGCGATGACGACCTTCCTCTACAAGATCAAGGCCACCAACGCGGGCAAGGTCGTCGCGCCGGCCATCCATGCCGAATCCATGTACGACCGCTCGGTGCGCGCGAATGGCGACCCGGGGCTCATCACCGTCACCAGGCCGTGAGCAGAGACGCAGCACCGGCGCGACTCCGACGACTGACACGCCGACTGCGCGTGCCGGCGTTGGCGGGCCTTGGGCTCGTGCTGCTGCTCGCAGGCCTGCGCTTGGCCCCTCGTGAGCCGCTGTCGCGCCGGGTGCCCCTGTCGCGGGCGATCCACGCCCGCGGTGGCGAGCTTCTGCGCATGACCCTCGCCGAGGACGAGCAGTACCGCCTGTGGACGCCGCTCGGTTCTATCTCGCCGCTCTCGATCCAGGCCGCGCTGACCTACGAGGATCGCTGGTTCAGGCTCCATCCCGGCATCAATCCAGTATCGCTGGCGCGGGCGTTGCGCTCGCTGGTCGGCGGGGGCAGGCGCGTCGGCGGCTCCACCATCACCATGCAGCTCGCCCGTCGCCTCTACGCCATCGATTCGCGCCAGGCGACCGGCAAGCTGAAGCAGATCGCGGCCGCGCTCTGGCTGGAAGCCCGCCACAGCAAGGACGAGCTCCTCGAGGCCTACCTCAACCTGGCCCCCTTCGGCGGCAACGTGGAGGGCATCGGGGCCGC
>CAZYFU010000208.1:5313-8004 GCA_964647025.1 uncultured Myxococcales bacterium
GCCCCGCACTTCGCGGATCAGCTCTTGGCCAGCAACGCCGCCGACGGAGCGGTGAAGACCAGCCTCGATCTGCCGCTGCAACGCCTGCTCGAACGCCAGATCGCGAGGTTCGTCGAGCGCAAGGCGTCCGTCGGGATCGAGAACGCCTGCGCCATGCTGGTGGACACCCGTGACATGGGGGTGCGCGCGGTGGTCGGCTCGGCGGACTTCTTCTCGGACCGGATCCTGGGCCAGGTCAACGGCACGCGAGCGCGGCGCTCGCCGGGGTCGACGCTCAAGCCCTTCGTGTATGCGCTCGGCATGGAGCAAGGGGTGATTCATCCGCACTCCATCCTGCGCGACGCCCCGGTGGCGTTTTCGGCTTACTCGCCGGAGAACTTCGACGGTCGCTACGCCGGCCCGCTCAGCGCCACCATGGCGCTCGTGCGCAGCCGCAACATCCCTGCCCTGCTGGTGGCGTCCAAGCTCGATCGGCCGACGGTGTACCAGTTCCTGACCGGTGCCGGCGTCGACCTGCCGCAGCCCGAGAGCCACTACGGCCTGGGGCTGGTGCTCGGAACCGGCGAGGTGACGATGGAAGAGCTGGTCACGCTGTACGCGGCCCTGGCGAACCGCGGGCTTCTGCGACCGCTGCGCAGGACCGGCGGCGATGCCTCACCCACGGGTCTGCGTGTGCTGTCCGAGGAGTCGAGCTGGCTCGTGCTCGACATGCTGGCGCAGAACCCGCGTCCGATCGATCCGGGGCTGGCCACGCCCGATGGGCTGCGGGTGGCGTGGAAGACCGGGACGTCGTGGGGCTTTCGCGACGCCTGGAGCGTGGGGCTCGTGGGGCCCTACGTGCTCGCGGTCTGGGTCGGTGACTTCACCGGCCGCGGCAACCCGGAGCTGGTCGGCGTGAAGACGGCGGCGCCGCTGTTCTTCGCGGTGGTCGACGCCCTGGCCGCCCATGATCGAGGCCTGGTCAAGCACGGGCCGTGGCCGCGACCCAAGAACATCACGAAGGTCGACATCTGCAACGAGAGCGGCCAGTTACCAGGGCCCCACTGTACGCACGGACGCTCGACCTGGTTCATCGCGGGGCGCTCGCCAGCGGCCACGTGCATGGTCCACCGCAGCTTCGCCATCGACGACAGATCGGGCCGCCGCACCTGCGCGAGCCAGCCCCACGGTCCCACCCACGACCAGATCTTCGAGGTCTGGCCCACCGACATGCTCAAGCTCTGGAGCGCGGCGGGGCTGCCACGCAAGACGCCGCCACCGGCCGCGCCGGGATGCCCGGCCGAGCAGGACGTTCCCGGCGCCCCTCCCCGCATCACATCGCCCCTGAGCGGCGTCGCCTACACCCTGCGCCCGGGCAAGGGCAACGACACGCTGGCGTTCCTGGCCGAGACCGACGGCGATGCGCACGAGGTGTTCTGGTACGTGGGGCGACGGTTTGCCGGCAAGACCACGAGCGGCCGTCCCTGGCTGTGGAAGATGGAACCCGGAACCTTCGTGGTACGCGCGGTGGACGATCGCGGCCGCTCCGACGCACAGACGTTGCGCGTGGAGGTCTCCCCATGAGGACGACGTGGGCGCTGGCGCTCTTCGTCTGCACGCTGGCCTGCGCTCGGCGCGAGAGCTCGGTGCCGACGCCCACGCGCCCCGGCTACTTCATCGTCGGAACGAACGCGACGCGGACCCTGGGGCGAAGCCCACAACAGCTCTTGCCCGGTTTTGGCGTGGTGGTGGTCGAGCAATGGACCTCGGGTGGCGAACGCATCGGCCGCACGAGCCTTGGCCGCGAGGTCGCCATGAAGGATCTCCGGCCGGCCAAGCCCTCGCGCTTCGCCGGCGTGCACCTGGACGAGCCGCGACTCGACTTCGGTTGGGTTGTGAAGGAGGGCGCCCCGGTGTTCGCCGAGCCCGCGCCTGGCAAGATCGTCGCCCGCAAGGCGCGCTACGCGAGGCTGCCCCTCGAGACGGCCAATGGTCCCCAGGGTTACTACCGCGTGGCCCTGGGCTGGATGTCCGACGCCGACCTGCGCGTCCCGCGCCTCGGGCCTCGTCCCGCCGAGGTCACGGGCGACGAGCCCTGGGTCGACGTGGACCTGCCGACGCAAACCCTGGTCGCCTACCGTGGAGACCTGCCCGTCTTCGCCACCTTGGTCGCCACCGGCGTGGGCAGCGACGGCACAGCCTTCGCCACACCCAAGGGCGTGCACCGCATCCGCGGCAAGCTGCTGGCCGCCACCATGGACAACCTCGAGCACACCGGCGTGGTCCCCTATTCCTACGAAGAGGTCCCCTTCACCCAGTACATCGGGCGCGTGGCGTTGCACGGAGCTTTCTGGCACGACCAGTTCGGCATCCCCCGCAGCCACGGCTGCATCAACCTGTCGCCCAGCGACGCCGAATGGCTGTTCGGGTTCACCAAGCCGACGCTGCCCGACGGTGAGAAGGAAGTGTCGGTGAAGACGGGGACGGTGGTGAGGATACGCTAAGGGCCGTCGGCAATACTCGTGTCCGGAAAGGTGGCATTGGGGAAAGCGGCGCTCGGCTTCTGCGGGCTTGCCGGGATGCCCCGCTCGGAGGCCGCACGCCACAGGCCGCGCTGCTCGGTCGCCCGCGCGCCGAGCTTGGCGCCAGCTATGCCCCTAGCCCGAAGTTCCCCGGCAGGTTCGGCGTAAGTGTCTGAATTTCCTCGCAGAC
>CAZYFU010000209.1:0-6302 GCA_964647025.1 uncultured Myxococcales bacterium
CCTGGAGTCGCTCTGCGTGATCCGCCGGCCTAACTTCTGGCGAGCGGCACTAGTACCGCTGCGGATGACGCAAGGGGGATCGGCGCTGGGAGGGCGGCCGAGCTGGTGCTGTCTCCGAGCTCGTGTCGGCTGTGGCACGGCAAGACCTGGATGCGCAGCCTACTGCCGGAAGCCTGACCGGCTACCAGACCGAGGTGATATCGACGGCGGCCAAGCTGCAGCCCACGGGCACCGAGGTCACGGCGACCAAGGCCAGCAAGGACGACGATTCCTGGTGCGGCAAGCTGGGCAAGCACGTGGTGGATTCGCTTCGTCCTGCTCCACATGCCGCTGCTCGCCGGCGTGCTCATGGCCTAAAGGTCGACGACGTGGCGTAGCCGTGGGAGCTCGCGGTATAGTGCCCGGCATGGCTACCGAGCCCGCGCGCATCCACCTCACCGGTGCCGAAACCGAGGATTCGTCGGTTCCGGCGGAGGTCTTGGTGCGCGCGGTCCAAGGCCTTCAGCAAGCCGTATGGTTACTTGCCGCCTCGAGCGAAGAGCAGCCGGTGGGCAAGCGGTTCAAGCCGAGCGCAGACTTCCGCAAACGCTACACACTGCGTCTGTCCACACCCGAGCCGGGTAGCTATGCGTTGCCCCTTTCGCTTTCTGATGAGAGCCCGCAGCCATTCTTGGCCGGCGCGTCTCAGGACGTCTTGGTTCGCCTCCGCGATTTCTGCGGCGCACTCGCTGGCGGAACGCAATCGTTGCTCAACCAGATCGTTCCAGATCTCGTCTACCGCCTGCGCCTTCTGCAGGAGTTTAGGAAGATCCTGCCCAGGAAGGGCGAGTCCTGGGCGCTGGGATTCAGCGCAGGTTCGAGCCCCGAGGTCATCCTGACCCCCAAGGCTCGCGATTCCATCGACGAGTGGCTGAAGGTTCCCGAGGATCGCCGGGAGATGGCGGTGATCGGTCAGCTCCAAAGCATCGACTTTGCGAAGAAGCAGGTCGTGATCCTCTACCCGCCGACCAATCGCGCGATTGAATGCCTCTACCGAGAAGAAATCGAAGACACCTTGGTCGACGCTCGTCGTGAGCTGTTCCAGGTTATTGGACAATTCGTGCTCGACGACAACAGCCATCCGAAGCAGCTGAGCGACGTGCGTTCGATCGAGCCAGTTGACCTGGGGGCGCTGTCACTCTCGTGGCTCGAGCACGCTGGCCGCACCTATCTGATGTCGCCGCCCATCACCGTGCAGCCTCGCCTGGACGACGAGTCCCAGCAACACTTCGTCGCTGAGATCGCCGAGCTCTGCGTGGTTGCCCAGGGGGACACCCGCGATGATCTCCTCGACGATATCGCCGCTCAGATCGACTTCCTCTGGCAGGAGTACGCGTCCGCTGAAGAGGCCGACCTGTCCGAGGATGCAATCGCCTTGCGGTGGACCCTGCTCGGGCGACTCAAGCGCAAATAGAGACCTCGATGGCCACCCGAAAGTGCAAAGACATCGAGGCCGCTTTGGTAAGGAAGGGCTTCCAGCGTCGCGAAGGCGATCACGAGTACTTCGTGTACCACCGGGTTTCAGATGCCAAGAAGACGACTGTCTTCACCAAGATGAGCCACGGCGAGCGTGAAGTCGGCGACTTCCTGCTCGGCCACATGGCCAAGCAGTGCAGGGTCAGCCGCGGGGATTTCCTTGACCTCGTGGACTGCCCACTCGACCGTGCGGGATACGAGGCCAAGTTGGCGGCGCTGGGGATCGCTGTGGTCGACAAGTTGGGCTAGCCCTTCACCGTCCGTGGCGCATCCGTGCGCACCTCGGACTGCTCGCGTCTCCCGCCTCGTGTGCTCTGCGCACGGGCTGGTCGGAAAGGATGCCCCCATCGTCGGAACTCGATGAGGGGCTTCGACGGATCGGTGATATACGGGCTTCGAGGTCATGGAGATGGGCCATCGACGACAAGTTCGCCTCTCGAGCGTCGCTTCGCGAGTCGTAGCCGGCGCCCGGCGTGGGCTTCTGCTGGCGGTGCCACTGATGGTCCTTTTCGGTTGCGCTTCGGAGATCCCTCACCCGGTCGCCTCGCGAACCGACGCCTATTGCCGCGAGTGCCATACGGGGCGCGCGGGCGCTCCGGCTTCCCACGACAAGTCTGGCTGCGTGTCTTGCCACGAGGTCGGGGACACCGGCGCGTACCCGGCGCCCATGCCCCACCGGGGGGGCGAAGCGGATCGCTGCGAGCTCTGTCACGCCGATGGGACCTGGCAGGCCCCGAAGACCAAGCACCTCGGCGAGGCGGACTGCTACACCTGCCACCAGGCGGTGGACTATGGCAGCTGGCCCCCGGCGCCTCCGCACGAGGTCGCCGATCCCGAACCCACCCGATGCCTCGTGTGCCACGACCAGCTCGACCACGCGGATCGGCCGAGCTGCGTCGCCTGCCACGTCTTGTAGGGGATCGCCATGAGCAACACACGCACCACGAGCCCGCTTCCAACGACCGGTGTCAGCCGTCGCGAGTTCCTGCGCCTGGGGCTGGGCGGCGCCACGGTCACGCTCTTGCTGCCCAGCGCGGGCTGCTCGGGGGACTCGCCTGCCGACGACCGGCCGCCGATTCTATGGATCGAGACGGGGGTGTGTACGGGATGCGCGTGCGCGCTGCTGGGCAGTCCCGCGCCGACCGCGGAGGTGCTGCTTCCAGAGCTGCGTCTGGCTTTCCAGGAGACGTTGATGGAAGCGGCCGGCGCAAAGGCCATGGACGCCTTGCTCGGCATCGCCGAAAGCGAGGCCATGCGCTACGTGCTGGTGGTGGACGGGGCCATCCCCGTGGGACCGTCGGCGGGCATGACCATGCTCGGCACGGACAGCCTGTCGGTCGAGCATTCGGCGGCGTCGTTGGTCGGCGCCTTGGCTTCGCGGGCCAGCAGCGTGGTCGCGCTGGGGACTTGCGCTTGCTTCGGCGGCATTCCGGCGTCCGGCCCCGGCGCCGTACACCACGCCTCGCTGGCGGAGGTCATCGGCAGGCCGCCGCTGCGCATCCCCGGCTGTCCACCCAACCCGGCGTGGCTGGTCGGAACGCTGCAATCACTGCTGCGCGGGGAGGTGGTCGAGCAGGACGCGCTCGGCCGTCCCACGCTCTACTTCGGGCAGACCGTCCATGCGTCGTGCGCCCGGCTGGATCGGTTCGAAGCGCGAGACTTCGCGACGGCGCCGGGCGATCCGACGCGGTGTCTGCTGCAGGTCGGGTGCAAGGGGACGCGGGCGCGCGGAGACTGTTCGAAGCGGCTGTGGCAAGGGCGATCGTACTGCATCAAGGCCAACCACCCGTGCATCGGGTGCACCTCCCCGGGCTTCCTCGACCGCAGGCCGACCGTGGACGGCGCGAGCGTGGATGACGAGGGGCTGGCCATGTCGCCGTTCTACGCCCCGGGGGAGGGCCAGCCGTGACCCGCATGATCCTGGACCCGGTCACGCGCATCGAGGGGCACCTGCGCATCGAGCTGGAGATCGAGGGCACCACGATCGTGCGGGCGCGGTCGTCGGGCACATCGTATCGCGGCTTCGAGAACATCCTGCGCGGACGTGACCCGCGCGACGCGGCCCACATCACGCAACGGATCTGCGGGGTGTGTCCCATTCCCCACGGCCGCGCGGCGTGCGAGGCCTTCGAGGCCGCGGCAGCATGCGCGCCACCGCCCCAGGCGGTTTTCATCCGCAATGTCGTTCAGGCCGCCAACTTCATCGACTCGCACCTGTTGCACTTCTACGCGATGGTGCTGCCCGACTTCGTGACGGGGTTGCCCCTGGCCAACGGCGACCGACGCGCGGCCCAGCCGCAGGTCCGGCCCGACGGTGCGCGCCTGGATGCCAAGTCGTTGGCCGAGCACGTGCTCGCCTCGCTGGGTGCGCGGCGCGCTTGTCACGAGATCATCGTCGCCTTGGCCGGCAAGATGCCGCACGCCGCGGGCATCGTCCCGGGCGGGGTGACCGTGGTGCCGTCCGCGCGTCTGCTTGGCGAGCTGGCCGTGTTGGTCGAGGAGCTGCGCGCATTCGTCGACGGCCCCTACGCGTCGGACGCCCAGATCCTGCGCGGCGCCTTTCCAAGCTACGACAACCTGGGCGCATCGAGCGCGGCGTTCATGGCGTTCGGTGCCTTCCCCGACGCCGCGGGAAACCGGCTTCTGCCTGGCGGGCTCTGCGATGTCACCGGCGGGATCGCGCCCATCGTCGACACCAGCACGGTCACCGAGTCCACGGGGTGCGCGCACTACGGGGTCGCGCTGCCCGCGCACCCGGCTGCCGGCGCGACCGAGCCGATGTTCGGTCGAGCAGGCGCGTACTCTTGGATCAAGGCGCCTCGGCTCGCGGGGCAGCCTTGCGAGGTCGGGCCCCTGGCGCGCGCCATCCTCTCTTCGCGCGACCCCGGCATCCGCGGCGTGATGGCTCGTCACCTGGCTCGGCAAGGCGAGGCCTCGCTGCTGACGGCGGCGCTCGGCACCTGGCTTGCGGGGCTGACGCCCGATGCGCCAGGCCTGCCGGTCTTTCCGGCCGTGCCACCGCAGGGCTCGGGCAGCGGGCTCACCGAAGGGCCACGGGGCGCCCTGGGGCACTGGCTCGAGATCGAAGCAGGCGTGATCCGTCACTACGGCGTGGTCTCTCCCACGACCTGGAACGCTTCGCCCGCCGACGAGCAGGACGTCCCGGGCCCCATCGAGCGCGCCTTGCAGGGCGTGTCCCTGGCTGACCCGAGCGATCCGATCGAGGCGCTGCGCATCGTCCACTCGTTCGATCCCTGCCTCCAGTGCGCCGTGCACTGAACCACCCATCGCGCGCGACAGCTGTCCGGGGGCAGCTCCTGCACCGTTGGCGACTTGCGTCCCGCGAAAAGCGCGACATATAGAAGCACCACCCCAAGCGAGCGCCTGTTGAACCGACGACTTCCACCGGTCCTCCTTTTCGATCTGGACGACACCATCGTCAGCTTCGACCAGCACAGCGTGCCGGCGTGGCGCGAGGTGTGCGAGTCGGCGGCGACCGAGTGCGGTCGGGCGGCGACCGCGCTCTACGACGAGATCCAGCGCGTGTCGGACGCCTACTGGTGCGATCCCGAGCGGCATCGCCTGGGGCGCCTCGACCTGGACAACACCCGGCGCAGGCTCGTGCGTGATGCGTTCGCCAACCTCGGGCTCGACGCCGCGCTCGCGAACCGGGTGACCAGCGCCTTCATCGCGCTCAGGGAGGAGCGGATCGCCCTCTTTCCCGGGGCCCGAGAGACCCTGGTCGAGCTCGCGCGGGCGCACCGACTGGCGCTGATCACCAACGGCGAGTCCCACAAGCAACGCGCGAAGATCGACCGTTTCGCCCTGGCCCCGCTGTTCGAACGCATCCTCGTCGAGGAAGAGATGGGCTTCGGCAAGCCCGAGCCTCGCGTCTTTCGACACGTGCTCGCGGAGATGAAAGCCACGGCGGACCTGGCCTGCATGATCGGAGACAACCTGTCGTGGGACATCGCGGCCCCGCAGTCGCTCGGGATCTTCGCGATCTGGAACGATTGGAGACGCAGGGGGCTTCCGCCCGGGACGACCGTGAAGCCCGACCGGATCGTGGGGGCCATCCGCGAGCTCGTCGAGCCGGCGGCGTCCGTGAACCTGGTGAAGGCCGAGGCGCTCCCCGCGGAGTAGGGGGCTGGACGATGTCAGTCGGCCGCGGCTTCGACGCGGGGCGGTCGACGCAGGCGATCAGGGCCTGACCCTGGCCGACTTGGGTCCGCCATGCCCCGACCGACTCGAATTTCTGACTCCGTTGGTCCCATTTGTCGACAAAACCCTAGGGTTTCCGCGGGTCTCCCTTGGAAATCGGCCTTTCGCGGCTTGGAACGGCCCTTGCCTAGTGGAGGCGCGGAGTAACAACCATGAACCACAAACTCACTTTCTTCATTGCAGCAGGATTCCTATTCTCGATTGCCTCATGTGACAGCTCGGACGAGCCCGGCGGAGGCGACGCGAGCATCGTCCACGACGCACAGCCCGGATCGGGCGGCGCGACCGGGAGTGGCGGAAAAACCGGCACCGGAGGCGTCCTTGGCGGCTCCGGCGGAGCCAGCGGTCTCGACGGCGCCATCCCCGCGACCGGAGGCATGATAGGCGCCGGTGGTCAGATCGACAGCGGAGTGGCGGGCGCGGGCGGGCACATCGGAGGCGCCGGTGGTTCGCCGCTGGACAGCGGCCAGGGCGAGGTGTCGCAAGGGCCGATCGACGGCCCCTCCGGGCTGGTGTGCGGCGGCATCGCGGCCCTGCAGTGTCCGAAGGGACAGTTCTGCGAGTAC
>CAZYFU010000209.1:6402-7949 GCA_964647025.1 uncultured Myxococcales bacterium
ACTGCGAGCGCCGAGGTGCCGGCGTCTCCAAGCTGCACGACGGCGTGTGCAGCACGTCCGGCAAGGTGTGCGGCGGCATCGCGGCCCTGCAGTGTCCGAAGGGACAGTTCTGCGAGTACCTCGATGGCACTTGCAGCGGAATCGCCGACGCGACCGGCACCTGCGCGACGCCCAGCGAGGTCTGCCCGGCCGTCTACCAGCCGGTGTGCGGGTGCGACGGCAAGAGCTACGGCAACGACTGCGAGCGCCGAGGTGCCGGCGTCTCCAAGCTGCACGACGGCGTGTGCAGCACTGCCGGTAAGATGTGCGGCGGCATCGCGGGGATCGCCTGCGCGAAGGGGCAGTTCTGCGATCTCACCGCGGGCGATTGCGGCACCATCGCCGACGGTGCCGGCACGTGCGCCATGACCGGGGAAGGCATCGCCTGCGACAAGATCTATAGGCCGGTGTGCGGGTGCGACGGCAAGACCTACGGCAACGACTGCGAACGACAGGTCGCTGGCGTCTCCAAGGCATCCGACGGGGTGTGCGCCATCCTGGATGGAGGCACCACCGGCTGACGTCCCGGCGTGGACCTGGGCGGTACCGACGGGATGCCTGTAGACGGATTCCTTCGGTTCGTTCAGTAATAGGTCCATGCCTGATATGGATGTCATCGTCTTGGGCGGCGGCCCCGCGGGGGCTGCGTGCGCGCGGAGCTGTTCCCGCTCCTCCCTCCGCACGCTCCTCGTCGAGCGGGGTCGCCTCCCGAGGTTCAAGCCTTGTTCTGGCCTGGTGGCGCTCGATGCCGAGCGCCTGGTGGAGCGGGAGTTCGGGCCCATCCCGGCCGCCTGTCGCAGCCGCTCCGGCGACTACACGGGGATCGCGCTGCACTTCCCGACCGCCCCGTCGCTGTTCGTGCCCGGCCTGTGCAACGCCGCCAACGTCTGGCGCCACACCTTCGACCACTTCCTGGTCGAGCGCTCGGGCGCCGAGGTGCGCGATGGCACGCGCTTCGTCGCGGTGGAGGAGATCCCGGAGGGCGTCGCGGTGCGGTTGAGAAACCCTGGAGGCCGCGAGGAGCGGGTGACGGCGCGCTACCTGGTCGCCTGCGACGGCGGCCACTCGAAGGTCGTCGGCAGCATCGCCCCCGAGGTGCATCGGCAGACCGCGTGGGCGCTGGTGTACCAGCGCTACTACCGGGGACGCATCGACATCGATAGCGGGCCCTACCACTCGTTCCTCACGCTGGGGATGGGCATCTACACCTGGCTGACCTTCAAGGATGACTTCATCATCGTCGGGTGCGGCTGCATGCGCGGCGAGCACATCACCGGGTACCATGCCCGCTTCGTCGACTTCCTGCGCGCTCGCCACGGCTTCGTGCCGACGGAGGTTGGGCGTGACGAAGGGTGCCTGGGCAATGGCATGGGGCCCACCAACCGGTTCTTTCTCGGGCAGGGGCGGGTCTTGGTGGCGGGCGAGGCGGCAGGCTTCCTGCACCTGGGCGGGGAGGGCATCTCGGCGGCCCTGGCCACCGGTTGGCTGGCCGGGCAGGCCATCGTCGA
>CAZYFU010000210.1:0-7907 GCA_964647025.1 uncultured Myxococcales bacterium
CTAGCCTCCGGGCGACCGCCCTGACCGCAGCCTGGCCCAGGCGCGCGACAGCCTCCGCACGCCCTCGACCAGGTCGGAGGGGCTGGCCCTGGAGAAGCACAGCCGAAACGCGAGCGGCGTCGCCGATGCGTCGAACCGGAAGCTCGAGCCTGGATCGAAGCTCACGCCTTCCTCGATGGCCAGTCGAAGGAAGTCCCGCTCGGATAGCATCGTGCCGGTCTCGACCCAGACGCTGAAGCCCCCCGCAGGCATCTCGAACCGCCAGGAGGGTCCATGGTCGCGAAGCGCGCGGGCCAGCCTTTCGGCGCGCGCGCGGTAGAAACGCCGCAGACGGGGCAGACGCTGATCGAGGTCCTCCCGCCCGAGATAGTCGCTCAGTAGCAGTTGCGCGAGGCTGCCGGATTGCAGGTCGGCGGCGCTCTTCAACGACCGCGCCTCTTCCTGGAACCGTGTGGGCACGACCAGCCACCCGATGCGCAGCCCGGGACACAGAATCTTCGAGAACGTGCCCACGTGGAAGGTGCGTGCGGGAGCGTCGGCGAGGAGCGGTCTCGGGGCGGGACCGGCAAACAAAAGGTCCGCGTAGGCGTCATCCTCGATGACGAACTCTGCGCTAGCGATCAGGGCTCGTCGCTGCTCGTGCGATCTCCCAGCGCCGCTGGGATTGTGAACCGCCGGCATCGCATAGCGGACGCGAGCATGACCGCCCATCGCCACCGTCGCCGGACGCAGGCCCTGCGTGCGGAACAGATCCAGCGCTGACGGGTAGGTCAGGCCATCGACGCGGACGTCGTCTCCCGGCTTCGCGACCAGCTCGACAGCGATCGCGATGGCCTGTTGAGCTCCGCTGGTGACCAGAACCTCGTCCGCGGTCACCTCGGCTCCACGTGCGCGCAAACGCTCGGCGATCTGCTCTCGGAGCGGCAGGTGTCCCTCGGGCCAGCCGTATTGCAGGGTCGGAGGTTGCTGCAAGACGCGCAGGAAGGATCTCGCCAGGGCTCGCCGAGGGAACAGCCCGTCGGACGGCAACCCGCCCGCGAGTCCTATGGCCCCGGGGTCGCCCGCACTTGCCCGCAAAAGCTCATCGAGTGCGCGCTCCATCTGCTCCCGAGGAAGCAGCGTCCGTGCCAGCGACGTCCCGCGATCTCCACGCCGCCGGCGAGCTCGCCTGTGTGGCGAGGCGGTGACTTGGGAACCAAACCGTGACTCCCAACCCCCAAAATGGCAAACGACCCGCGGATCACTCCAGCGGGTCGCTTGTTGTTAGGGTCGCCGAAACTAGCAGCCGCCGCAGCAGCCACGCATCGCCGGGACGCGGGCGCTCCTCATGGCTGCCTTAGGGGCGGCCTTCTTCTTGGCACCCGCCTTCTTGGCGGCGCCCTTCTTCGCGACGACCTTCTTGGCGACGACCTTCTTGGCAGGCGCCTTCTTGGCGGGCGACTTCTTGGCCTTGGTTACGGTCTTCTTCTTGGTTGCTTTCTTGGCTTTGGTGGGCATGGCGAACATATTGCCGCTAGGTCGCCGCGTCTGCAAGATTCGAGACAAGGAATGTTCGATTTCGCCGGGTACCCGAAAGCAGGGGCGAAGGGTATGCTCTCTCCGCAATGGTGAACGGAATCGCATCGTCTCCATGGGTACTCTGCTCGCTACCGCTGTTGCTCGGTTGTGCGACGACGCCCCCGATGGCAACCGACAGCGCGCCTGTTTCACCGTCTGCTGCCGAGGTCGCAAGGCCTGAGCAGCAACGGCGCGTGCATCGAAGCAAGCCCGGGGAAGCTACCAACATCGTCGGTGCCGACGGACTGGTCGCTTTGTGCGAGAGCTTGCGCGACGAAGCCGGGGCCGAGTTTCCGGGCAACGCCGTCGAACAGGCCAAGGCATCGGCTGCACACGCGGAGCACAGGCAAGCAGCGCTCGCCGGCAGCTACGTCACCGTGGTCCCAGCCGGCGGGTTCACCTTTCGCAGCTACCAGATGGGCGAGCGCCGGTTGGTCCTGGACACGAATCGCAGCTTCGTCCTGGGAGATGGCGCCGAGCTGTTCGCCTCGAGTCGTGTCACGCCACCTGGATTCTCGCTCGAGCCTGATCTGGCAGAACGACTCTTGGCCGAGCGCTCGGCCGGGCAGCTCGCCCTTCGCCTGGTATTCCGGCCCGCGAGCTCCGAGCTACGCAAGGACGGTTGCCTCTGGCTCAGCGGTGGTCACGTGGTGAAGATGGAGATCGACATCGTAGCGGCGGCGCTGCTCGGTGCCGACGGCAGCGTCGTAGGACGCGGCGACACCGGTGACTACGGCGACCCGACCGCAGGCCTGCCGGTCCGATCGCCCAAGGTGACAGTGAAGAAGCCACGCGACCACCTGGGCAAGGACGTGCCCGACGCAGCGACGGCCGCGTTCGCGCCGCTCTCCAGCGCGCTCTTGCCATGCTACCAGCGCGTGCTGATCGTTCGGCCGGCCCTGCGCGGGACGCTGGTCCTCGCCGTTCGGGTGGGCAGCGGCGGCAAGCTCGACGACGCGCGCGTGGAGATCAGCTCACTCGGCGACGATGCCGTCACCGCGTGCGCGATCGCGGCAGCCAACAAGACCACGTTATCCGGGCTCGGCTCCGGACAGCGCTACAGCGTGCCACTACAGTTCGGCTCGGCAGAGGATCGATAAGCCAAGGACGCCCATCCCACCGTCGAATTCTCTATCCAGGCTCGTTGCCCGGCTTCCACTTGATGCTGCAGCCGATGCTGGCCTTCTGGTTGGCGTCGGGCCTCGCGCCTGACAGCAGGGCCTCGACGGCAGCGCGGGCGTCGCGTCCTGTGACGGGCGCCGGACTCTGCGGTCTGGCGTCGTCGAACTGCCCGCGGTAGGCCAGCTTGCCCTCGTGATCGAAGATGAACAGGTCAGGCGTACAGCGGGCGTCGAAGGCCCGGGCGACCGCCTGCGACTCGTCGTAGAGGTAGGGGAAGACGTAGCCTGTGCGCGCGGCTTCTATGGCCATCGCTTCGGGGGCGTCTTCCGGGTAGGTCTCCACGTCGTTCGAGCTGATGGCGACCATGGCAACGCCACGCTCCAGGCAGAAGCGGCCGAAGTCGGCCAAGCCCTTGTGGATGTGCTTCACGAACGGGCAGTGGTTGCAGATGAAGACCACGACGCTCGGCCTCCCCACCAGCGACGAAGAGGCGGTCTTCTTCCCGGTCACCGTGTCGGGCAGCTCGAAGCTGGGCATCGGCGTCCCGAGCGCGATCATGCGTGAGGGTGTAGCGGCCATGATCGAATCTTGGATCGCGCCCGGCTAAAGCAGTAGGCGTTTGATATCGGAAAGTAGCTGACGCAGATACGTGGTGAAGCGCGCAGCGTCGGCGCCGTCGTTCACGCGGTGGTCGTACGACAGCGAGAGCGGCAGCATCAGACGCGGCACGAACGCACCGTTCTCCCAGACCGGCTTCATGCTCGCGCGCGAAACGCCAAGGATGGCCACCTCGGGCGTGTTCACGATGGGCGTGAACGCGGTGCCACCGATCCCACCCAAGCTCGATAGGGTGAAGCTGGCGCCCTGCATGTCGCCGGGCATCAGCTTGCGCGCACGGGCCCGCTCGCTCACCGACGCGAGCTCGACCGCCAAATCGTAGACACCCTTGCGGTCGACGTCGCGGATCACGGGCACCACCAAGCCCTCGGGGGTGTCCACGGCAACGCCCAGGTGGTAGTAGTGCTTGAGGATCAGGTTCTCGCCCTGCGGGTCGAGGGACGCATTGAAGGTCGGGAACGCCTTCAAAGTCGCCACCACGGCCTTCATGATGAAGGGAAGCACGGTCAGCTTCACGTTGCGCTTCTTGGCCTGCTCGCCCTCCGACTTGCGGAACGCCTCCAGATCCGTGATGTCCGCTTCGTCGTGCTGGGTGACGTGAACGACGCGCAGCCAAGCCCTGCTCAGATTGGTGGCGGTCAGCTTCTTGATGCGGGAGAGCGGCCGAGCCTCGATGCTGCCGAAGCGGCCGAAGTCCACGAACGGGGCCTCGGGCAGCACGAATTCCCCGGTGCGTGACTGCGCCTTCCCGACGTGCTCCTTCACGTAGGCCTTCACGTCCTGTTCGAGAATGCGGCCATGGCGACCACTCCCCTTGACGGAGGCGAGGTCGACGCCCAACTCGCGCCCCAGGCGGCGTATCGCGGGGCTTGCGTGGGACTTGGTCTTGACTACGGCCAACGGTGGCGGCGGGGCGACCTTGGTGAGCACCTCGGGCGCAGGCGTCGCGTGGGAGGTCGGCTTGCGTACGGCGGCCGCCAGCCCGTCATCGATCTCGACCTTGGCCTCCTCGGGCTCGCGCTCGGGTGGCGGGGCCGAGACGAGCACCGGCGACGACGCTCGCGCGGGCACCTCGGCGGGCTTGGTCGGCGGCGAGACCGGCTGCGGCGCTGCCTTGGGGGCGGGCTTCGCGTCGGATGCGCCCGCATCGCTGGTCTCCAGCACCGCGATCCGAGCCCCCTTGTTCACGCGGGTCCCAACCGAGACGAGGATCTCCTTGATCACGCCCGCGCTCGGCGAGGGCAGATCCATGGTCGCCTTGTCGGTCTCCAGCGTGAGCAGAGACTGCTCCTTCTGCACGCTGTCGCCGACCTTCACCGCGATCTCGATGATGGCGACGTCGTGAAAGTCGCCCAGGTCTGGAACGGTCACTTCGCTGAGTTTGGCCACGTCTGGTTCTCCTCCGACGAATCAGGACTGGCAGACTATACCGTCACCGGGTTCGGTTTTTCGGGATCGATAGCGTACTTCTCCATGGCCTCGCGAACCTTGGTCAGCGGCAGGGCCCCCTGGTCAGCCAAGGCTTTGAGCGCTGCCACCACGACGTAGCGATGGTCGACCTCGAAGAAATGGCGAAGCTTCTTGCGGGTGTCGCTCCGTCCGAACCCGTCGGTGCCGAGCACCACGTAGTGTTTGCCGGGCAAGAACGGCCGAATCTGGTCGGGGTAGATCCGCATGTAGTCCGTGGCCGCCACGATGGGGCCAGGCCGGTCCGACAGACAGCTCTCGACGTAGCTCTGGCGACGAGGAGACTCCGGATGCAGCAGCGACCAGCGCTCCGCGTCTATTCCGTCGCGACGAAGCTCGTTGAAGCTGGTCGCGCTCCACACGTCGGCAGCCACGCCGAACTCCTGCTCGAGCGCGTCAGCCGCCGCCAACACCTCGCGCAGGATCGTGCCCGAGCCAAGCAGCTGTACCCTCGCCTTTGCGTCCTTGCCCTGCCCGCTCTCGCGCAGGAGGTACATGCCCTTGAGGATTCCATCGCGAGCCCCCTCGGGCATGGCGGGATGGCGGTAGTTCTCGTTCATCATCGTGACGTAGTAGAAGACGTCCTCCTGATCCTGGTACATCCGCCGGATGCCGTCCTGGATGATGACCGCCATCTCGTACGCGTAAGTGGGGTCGTACGAGACGCACGTCGGAATGCTGGAGGCGATGAGCAGGTTGTGCCCGTCCTGGTGCTGCAACCCCTCGCCCGACAGCGTGGTTCGGCCGGCGGTCCCGCCCATGAGGAAGCCGCGCACCCGCATGTCGCCCGCGGCCCAAGCGAAGTCGCCCGTACGCTGGAACCCGAACATCGAGTAGTAGCAGTAGAACGGAATCATGTTGATGCCGTGGTTGCTGTGCGCCGTCCCGGCGGCGATCCACGACGACATCGCGCCACCCTCGTTGATGCCCTCCTCGAGGATCTGCCCGTTCTTCATCTCCTTGTACGGCATGAGCTGCTCGACATCGACGGGCTGATACAGCTGCCCCACGGACGAGTAGATGCCGATCTGACGGAACAGCCCCTCCATGCCGAAGGTGCGTGCCTCGTCGGGAACGATGGGAACGATGAACTTGCCGATGTGACGGTCGCGCACGAGCTGGGTCAAGACGCGCACGAAGGCCATGGTGGTGGACATCTCGCGCTCGCCCGAGCCTTTGAGCTGGGTCTCGAACACCTCGATGCTCGGGACCTCGACCGGCGGGGCCGAGCGCCTCCTCGACGGCAAGAAGCCGCCCAAGGCCTTGCGACGTTCGAGCATGTACTTGACCTCTTTGCTGTTCTCGCCCGGCCGGTAGAACGGAGCATCGGAGATCTTCTCGTCGGGGATCGGGATATTGAAGCGGTCGCGGAAGGCGCGCAGCGCCTCCTCGCCCATCTTCTTCTGCTGGTGCGTGGGGTTCAGCCCCTCGCCTGCCTCGCCCATGCCATAGCCCTTCACGGTCTTGGCCAGGATGATGGTCGGCTGGCCCTTGTGGTCCATGGCCGCCTTGTACGCCGCGAAGACCTTGTTGGGGTCGTGGCCACCGCGGTTGAGCCACCATATCTCTTCGTCGCTCATGTTGGCGACCATCTCGGCCAGCTCCGGATACTTGCCGAAGAAGTGCTCTCGGGTGAACGCGCCGCCCTTGGCCTTGTATGACTGGTACTCGCCGTCCACGCACTCCATCATGCGCTTGCGCAGGATGCCCTTGGTGTCCCGCTGAAGCAGAGGGTCCCAATACGACCCCCACAGCACCTTGATGACGTTCCAGCCCGCGCCACGGAACAGGGCCTCGAGCTCCTGGACGATCTTCCCATTTCCGCGAACCGGCCCGTCGAGTCGCTGCAGGTTGCAGTTGACCACGAACACCAGGTTGTCGAGGCGCTCCCTGGCAGGCAGCGAGATCGCGCCCAGCGACTCCGGTTCGTCCATCTCGCCGTCGCCCAAGAAGGCCCACACCTTGCGTCCGCTGGTGTGCAGGATGCCCCGGTCTTCCAGGTAGCGCATGAAGCGGGCCTGGTAGATGGCCATCATCGAGGTGAGCCCCATGGACACCGTCGAGAACTGCCAGAAATCCGGCATCAGATACGGGTGCGGATACGAGGAAAGCCCCTTGCCGTCCACCTCCTGCCTGAACGCCCGAAGCTGCTCTTCGCTGATGCGCCCTTCGAGGAAGGCCCGCGCGTAGATGCCGGGGGCGGAGTGGCCCTGGAAATACACCAAATCGCCCCCATCTTCCGCATCGGGCCCCCGGAAGAAGTGGTTGAAGCCGACGTCGTACAGCGTGGCGGCCGACGCGAAGCTCGCGATGTGTCCGCCCAATTCCGACGAGGCGCGGTTGGCGTTCACCACCATGGCCAACGCGTTCCAGCGGATGAGCGAGCGGATGCGCCGCTCGAGCGTCGCATCACCAGGAACCCGAGGCTGCTGCGTCACGGGAATCGTGTTGACGTACGCGGTGGTCGCGTCGAACGGCAAATGCGCCCCCGAGCGCCGCGCGTGGTCAACCAGCTGTTCCAGCAGGAAGTGCGCCCGCTCGACGCCCTCGCGTTCCAGGGTCGAAGCGAGGGACTCGATCCACTCTCGGGTCTCCTCGGGATCCGTGTCTTGCAAACGTTGCTGGGGTGACGAAGGGCTGCCTTCGAGGGACTCGACAATTTTGTGGAGGTCGGTGGCCATGGTGTTCTCGGTGGCGGACATTATGCCTTGTCTACCTCACATAGGATGCACGGCAGCGGCCCGCCGTTGCAAGCACCAGACACCAACCTCGGGGCTCACCGCCCCGCCACGACCTCCAGCTTGCCCTCTCGACGGATGTCCGCCGAGCTCGCGCCCACCATAATCTCGAACGCACCGGGCTCCACGACGTATTTCATGTGCTTGTCCCAAAGGCCAAGCTCCTTCTTCCCAAGCTCGAAGCTGACCATTTCGGATTGTCCTGGCCGCAAATGGACGCGGTGGAAGCCCTTCAGCTCCTTGATCGGTCGTGCCACCGACGCCACCACGTCACGAACATAGAGCTGCACGACCTCGTCGGCCGCGCGCTTCCCGGTATTGGTGATGGACACGGACACACGGGTCTTGCCGTCGTGCGCGATGCGGGACGGGCTGACTGTCAGGCGGTCGTAGCGGAAGGTCGCA
>CAZYFU010000211.1:0-7848 GCA_964647025.1 uncultured Myxococcales bacterium
TTGCCGTAGATCGCCTCGACCTCGATGGGCTTCTTCTGGTCGAAGTCGACCTTCATGCTGGCATGGTACGGGGTCATCGCCACCGTCATGTCGATCATCTTCTGCACGAACCCCGCCCGGATCTCGCGTCCGCAGGCCCGGGCGCCGACGAGCACCTCGCGCATGATGGCCTCGGCGAGGGCACGGGTGTGCGCGTCGGCCATCAGCGCGCGGGTGTCGGTATCGAGCACCACCGAGAGCCCGCTCATCGGCACGTTCCACACCAGCTTCTGCCACCGCGCCAATACCAGATCCTCGGAGGTGTCGGCACGAATCCCAGCGTTGCCCAAGTCCGCGACCAGGGTACGCATGCTGTCGCTCACGCCGGCCGGGCGGCCGTCGGCGGCGTACTTCGCCAAACGAACCGCGCCGTAGTCCAGGTGCCGGATGTGCCCCGGCCCGACCTTGTTCGAGCAAAGGAAGCACAGGCCCGCCAGGATCTCGCACCGGGGAACCAGCGCGGCGGCAGCCTCCTCGGAGCCGAGCCCATTCTGCATCATCACCACCGTGCCGCCTTCGGCCACGACCGCGGGCAGCAGCGCGGGCAGCAGGTGATTCTGCGTGGTCTTCAGCGCGACCAGCACGACGTCGCACTTGGGCATGGCGTGCACATCCTGGTAGGCATGGATCTTGGGCAGGACGAAATCGCCCTCCTTGGAATCAACCACCAGGCCGTGCTCGCGCACGTGCGCGAAATCGCTGTGCAACAGGAAGTGGACGTCGTAGCCGGCCCGCGCGAGGCGTCCGCCGTAGAAGCCACCCAAAGCGCCGGTGCCGAGGATTGCGTATCTGCTCATCGGGCCGGAGACTACCCGATCTTCGGCGGGACCTCCCGGTTTGCTTCATCGAGCTGCTTACGCACGCCGATGCCGTGTCCGCCGCTCGAAGTGTTACGCCCACGCCACGAACGGTCCCGCCAGCAACGGAAACAAGTCGTAGATCAACATCTTCCCCACGCTCGCCACCTCCCCGAGGCTATTCGATGGATCGCAGGCGCTCGCGCGCCAAAAGCAACAGCGACGTCGGCGTCGGCCACTGTTCGAAGATGAGCGCACCCCCGAACTTCCGCTGGCGCAGCCGCCGCAAAAGCCCCACCACACCCGACGGATCCCTTCCCGCCGGCCCGGTGAACAGCGTCAGGTGCCGGTCGGCATCGCCCCAGTTCTCGTGGATGTGGGCGTGCACGATGGGCACGTGGTCGCCGAGCGCATCGAGGAATCGCAAATAGTCGTTCTTGGTCGCCGCGCACAGATTCGCGTGCCCGATGTCGAGGCACAGCCCTACGCCGATCTGCCGACCGGCGAGACGGCTCTCGGTCACACGGAAGACTTCGTTGACTTGGTCGGGCCCGACCGAGACCGTGTTCTCCAACGCCAACGTGATTCCGAGCGGCCGCAGGATGTCGACCAAGGTCAGGGCCGCCGTCGCGCAGCCCTCGGGATCGACGGACGCGAGGTGCAGGTTGAGCACCCGCGCCCCCAGGTCACGCGCGAGATCGATGTCGTGCATGAGCCCGTCCCAGGTCGCCTTGTCGAGTAGCTGCGCCTCGAGCGCGGCGTGCACGCTCAGGCGCATGTCTCTTTGGGCAGCAGCCGCACGAAAATGGCTCCGCTGGTCGGCCGAGAGATCCCGGGACGACCACCCCTGACCGTTCGGACCGCCGTCGGGAAAGAACTCGAAGGCCTCGAAGCCATGCTCGACCGCGAATGCGAACGGGGCGGTCACGGGCGCACAGAACGCGGTCTGGTTCCCGATGGGAAATGGTTGCCCCTCACCCATGGTGAAGCCCCACCTGCGGGCGCGATTGCACCACGAAGAACCGACCGCCCGAGTACACGCCTTCGATGTCCTGGGGGACACCGAACACGCCTTCCACCGCGACGCCCAGCTTGGTCACCCCCTCGACCATCTGGCTCTGCAACTCCTCGTTCCACAAGAGTGCTTCCTTTTCGTAGTCGAGCGCGAGGTGTCGGGCCTGCGGCAGCATGAAGCTGTCATAGAGGCCCGCCCCGGCGAAGCCCATCAAGTCCTCGCCGCTCGAGTCCGACCGGAACATCAGCCCCTGGCCGAACAGCCCGACGCTCTTGCTGGGAAAGGACGTAATGCGCGTGGCGCCCTCGCTGCGTCGCCGGCAGAAGCCGAACGCGCGCCCCGGATGGTTGCCCACCAGCGTTTCCCCGAGGCCCACCACGATCTCCGCCACCAGCTCGTCGCGATCACCGGTGATCGGGTTTGCCGTGTGGATGACGAACGCGTAGTCCGCCGGGACCACCTCCTGGACCAACACCGCCATCATCAAGCTCTCGTCGGACACCCCCATGGAACGACGACTGTAGTGGGCGCGGTCGTTCCACTTCGAAGCCCAGACCAGCTTGATGCACTGCCAGGCATCGGCGAAGGAGCTCGGCCAAGGAATGCCTGCGCTGCCCGTCCGCTTGCGCAACTCGACCCCGAGCTCGGACGGTGGATCGAGGTCGAGAATGACCTTGCGGAGCTCGGCCAGCACGGCGCGAAGCTCGGCGCCCTGGCTGTCACGCAGTTGTGCGACGAGACCGGCATGTCGGCGCGCCCGCGCCTGGTTGATGGGGTTTCCCAGCACGCGCTCGCACACGCCGTAGGGCAGCGCGATTCCCGCTGGCACCGAGATCCACTCTGGCAATCGGCCACGCAGCGCCCTCAGGTTGCGCGACTTGGCGCCCACCTCCGCGGCGGCGAACTCCTCCTCGGACACAACGTAGGCGGTCGCCGGACGAATGGACACCGCGGGTCGCGACACCCTCACCGGTCGCGCCGCCGATTGAGAGGTCGGCTGCCCGTCCTCGACCGCGAGCTCCCCCTCCGTCGCCGCGGTCAGCCGCACCCATTGCCCCTGCTTGGCGCGCATGTCCGCGAGCTGGGCATCATCGAAGCCGGTGGCGAGCAGCACGCCGGCATTGCGCGCCCGCACCGCCACGTGCGCCAGCAGATCGACGGCCGACGGAGTCAACACCGCCACCACACCACTCGGGATGTCCTCCTCGCCCGAGACGGTGCCCACCAGCAAGACGGTGCCCCTCTCGAAGCGTTGCCCCTGCACCTCGGCCAAACCACCGCGGCATTCGACCACCCCTTGCACCGGGCCCGCACCGCGGCTGACGATCTGCCAGTGCCCAACGCCTGCGATCTGGCGCAGACGCTCGTCCAGCTTGCGCAGCAACGCCGAGACGGCGAACTCGAATCTGCCGCGGACCACTTCCTCGGCGAATGTCTGGATGGTCCAGGTCTCGGCCCCGAACGCCCGTCCCAGGTATTCCGCGATCGGCTGGAACAGCCGGGCGTCTTCGTCGGTGATGCGGACGATCTCGCGACGAATCCGCTCCAACACCGCTTGCGCGTGCAGTGCCCATTCCTGTCCACCGCGGGGCAGGCCAAGCAGGCGCGTCAGGTGCCGAAGGCACAACGACAGCTCTTCGCTCTTGCGAGCACAGACGAGGTTGCGCAAACCGAGCGCGGTCCACTCGAAAAGCTCGTCCATGGAAAGCTCCTCGCCCAGGTTCCGCTCCACGATGCCCCGTAGAAGCTCCTCGAGGCCGAGGTCCAGGTACAACAGCTCGCGCGCGCCTGCGCGGCCGGGACGCAGCTCTGCTGCCAGTCCCTCCCGCACCTCGGTTATCGACCGAACCAACCACGATCGCGCGTCCTTCTCGTCGCGACGCCGCCAGATGCCGTCCAGCACCTGCCGGTTGCCCTCGTCGACGAATCCCCGCGCTGCCTGCAGGGCGGTGCCGAAGTCCGTGGCCGAGTGCACCGAGCGCAGGATGCCGAGGAAGTCTCCAAAGTCGTGCATGAGGGCGTCGCGCAGGCTCGGCATGAAGTCGGGCGCGCTGCGAATGGGACGCTCGAAGCCAAGCAGGCGCTCGCGCCGGACGCCGCCGGCCTCGAGCGTCGAGTAGAACGCCCCCTGGTCTCCGCCTCGCCGCAAGAACTCGAGGTACGCCTCGCAGATCACCACGTCGTCCGGTGTGGTGTTGTTGTGCAGCTTCTGATGCCACTCTTCGAGGAATCGCCCCGCCACCTCCTTCACGTGGTGGCGATGCATGATCTCCAGGATCCCGTCGCGGACGCGCTGGCCATCGCCCCCCCGCCCCAGCGTGGCGGCGATCATTCGAATCAACGGCCGCGTGCCCTGGTCGGCCTGCACCGCACGTTCCGCGAGCTTGGCGGTCAGTCGATCCTGAGCGTGGGCCAGCTCGCGAGGCTTGGTGTTGAAGTTGCGCTGCCAATCCAGCTGGCGAATCGCCGAGAAGCGCAGCCAAACGAAGATGAGCGCCAGCCCCGGGACACTGTCGCGGCGCAGTCGGTCGAGCAGATCGCAGGCGAGATCGAACCGGTGCATGAGGGTCCACGAGCCGGCGCCCGTCTCTCGGTCGATGATCTCGTCGGCGACCGCGGCCAGCTCCGGAAGCGGGTGCGCCGCCCGAGCCGCGAGGGGAACGAAGAAATTGCGGCCCCGATCCTTCCACCATCGCTCGGACCCGGGTTGTCGCAAGACGAAGCAGAGCAAGGGCGGCGCCTTGGCGAGAGGCATCGAGATGCGCAGCGTCCGCAGGCCGCCCTGTTCGGAAAAGGCCGTCTCCGCGGCATCGCCGGCCGCCTCGTGTGTGCCTGCGGGCCGCAGCTCGGGCGCCGGCGCCCCCCACTCGCGCCTGCTGGCGGCCACCCCCCAGTGAAGCGATAGCGGCGGTCCTACATCGGTGGCAAGCGCGACGGTCACGGCGGATTCCGACGAACGAACCACGATGCCGAGCTCGTACCCATCATCGAGCGCCTGGAGAGCCTCGAAGACGATCTGCCCTTCGCCGGCGATTGCCTGTGCAACCGTCGAAGGCGATTGGCCCCGGGGCGAAGGCGTCGGCAGAGACAGCCGGTAATTCCGTCCTTGGTTGCTGTCCCAAGTCGAGTGCTTGGGATCGAAGAGGACGAAGTCGAGAAAGGCGAAGCGCCAAGAGGACTCCAGGCGGATGTCGACGCCTCCGTCGCCGAGCGGCGTATCCACGGCGCGGTTTCCGAGCGTGGAGCCAGCCGGCCAAGCCGACTCGGGTGGCGTCACCCAGGTTGCGCCGCCAGCGTGAACGACGCCCCAGTGCAAGACGCATGCGGGCCCGGCCGCCTTCTCGATGTGAATGTCGACCGTGTCCCCCGCGCGGCGAAGACTCGCTCGCAGCACCGCGCCGCTCGCCGCGGTGATCTCTTGCGTTGTCTGGCTGTCAGGCATCACGAACCGTAAAGCGTATAGTCCACTCTCGGCAGAATGGCATCCATCGTTTCCAGGGCCCCCAGCTTCTCCTGATCGATCCGGCCCTGCTCGTAGTCGTCGAGCAAGTCGTGGAACCGGACCAGGTGATCGAGGTGTTCAGTAGACGCACCGTCTGCGCTTGTCCGGCCTGGGCGTTCCGGGTAAGACTCGCCGCCAGCCATGAACAGCACCATCCTCGCGGGGCTATCCCTCATCGATTCGACAGGTTTGGCAATCTTGGCCACCACGATCGGCGTCTTGCTTCTCGCCGTCGTCGCCAACCTGTGGCTGCGCACCCGCTACCGCTCGCTGCAGCGCGACTTGCACGGTCCTGGTGCCGCCGACGGCGGCTTTTCGCACTCGGTGCTGCGCAACATCGTTCGTGACGCCAGCGAAGCGGCGCAACGCCCGGGCGAGCTCAACACGCAGGCCATCATCGAGGAGCGCTTCCAGGCCGATCTGCGCCCGATGCTCCTGGCCGAACGATTCGTCCGCGCCGCCACCGGACTGGTCATCATCCTCGGATTGCTGGGTACCTTCTACGGGCTCACCCTGTCGATCGGCAGAATCGTCCAGCTCGTCGCCTCGGACAGCTCGGCGGCCGCCGACATCACCCAGGGCGTGAGCCAGGGCCTGAGCCGTGCGTTGTCCGGCATGGCCGTGGCCTTCTCCAACTCCCTGGTCGGCGTGCTGTCGGCGGTCTTGCTGACCATCCTCGGCGTACTGTCCAGCGTGTCGGACCGCCGGAACGAGGTCATGGTCCAGACCGAAACCTACCTCGACCGCGTCCTGCCCAAGGTCCGGCAGGCCTTGGGACCGACCGCCATCGCCGGCGGCCTTACCTCCGAGACCGCGGCGCGACTCGACAGCGCCGTGGTGCGCTTCGAAACCGCGCTGCAGACCTTCGCAGCGAATACGCGTGACTTCCGCGAGTTCAACGCCCACTTGAAGGACAACGTCCAGCGCCTCAGCCTGGCGTTTGGAGATCTGTCCGAGACGCTCAAGGCGCACACCAATGCCCTGCGACCGGGCAGCAGGATCTAGGCGATGGCCGTACGCAACCGCCGCCACCTGATCGCCGACCACGAGGGCCTGCGCGAGATCTGGCCCGCGTTCACCGACGTGATGTCGACCATGGCGCTCATCATGTTCGTGCTCGTGCTCCTGGCTTACGTGCGGAACCTCGTCGCCGAGAAACGCCTCGATGCCTACCGCCAGCAGATCTCGCTCTCGGAGCGCCAGCTGCGCTCGGTGCAAGCCGAAGTGCTCGCGGGACGCGCCCAGCTCGCGGCGTCGCAAGCCAAGCTGAACGAGCAGCAGGTGCTGGTCGCCGACAGCAATCGCCAGCTCGGCAACCTGCGCTCCCAACTACAGAGCATCGCCGTGCTGCGCGTCTCGGTGCTTGACAAACTCAAGACCGCCATCGAAGCCGAGCTCGGCGGCACCGGCGCGGCCGGCTCGCACGTGGCGACCATCGGCGACAACGGCGACATCGCGGTCAGCGAAAGCCTGGTGTTCGACTACAACTCCTACGCTGTGAAGAAGCAGGCCAAGCCGGTGCTCGATTCGATGGCCAAGGCCCTCGGCAACCTGCTCGCGGACGACGACGTTCGCACCAACATCGACACCATCGTCATCCAGGGACACACCGATGAACGAGGATCGGCCTCGTTCAACTGGGAGCTCTCGGCCAAGCGTGCGACGGCCGTGCTGGAGTACCTGTTCCAAAGCAACAAGAGCCTGGCCGACAACTACGGCAACTACTTCGCGGCCAGCGCTTTCTCGAAGTTCCGCCCGGTCAGCGGCGAGAAGAGCGAAACGGGGTATCAGCAGAATCGGCGCATCGAGATCTCGGTGGTCCCCAAGGACACGAACGTGCGCAAGGTGATCGACGAGTACTTGGGGGGACCGGCTCCGGCGGCGCCAGCGCCAGCGGTGAAGTGATCAAGCGTTCCCGGCACGCGCTGCCTGGACGGACGGATAGACCTCGAAAGGCTCCCATCCGAAGGTGCTCTCGAACTTGTGCAGCGCGAGCGTCAGCCCGGGCGCCACGACGAACTTCACGCTCAATCCGAACGGCGCCGCGACGGTCTTCAGTCGTCGCAGGGTTTCGGCCGTGTCCAGTGGCGACAGGGACTCCACTGCCGTGAGGTCGACCACGGCACGATCGAAGCACGCGTCGATGAGGCCGCGTACGCCTGCCTCGAGGCGGGCTTTGATGGTGGACAGAAAATCCTTGTAGTTCTCCTTGCGACTGCATCTCGCAGAGGCTCGGACCACGTCGTCGGACACGACCACCAGGTCGTCCCAGGGGCTGCAGTAACGGGCAAACAACCGGTCCACGATCTCGGCCTTGAAGGGCTTCAGGATCACCTCGTCGAAATCGAGGTCGCGCAACGCCTTGACCGCCACTTGGGGATCCTGACCTCGAACCGCGGTGGCCACGCCCACGATGAACCCCTCCGGCAAGAGAAGGTGCAGCTGCGCGATGGTCCCGATCAAATTGGTGACCGATGTGTCCGTACTGAATAGGA
>CAZYFU010000212.1:0-7789 GCA_964647025.1 uncultured Myxococcales bacterium
CTAGCCTAGTCTTTCGCGGCCTGAGCGGCGGACTGCCTTGGTGGACCGGCTTGCTTGGCACCGGTGGTAGAGGCTGCGGACTGGCCTTGCGCCGGAGGCAGCGCGCTCTGCTTGGTCCCCTTGGATCGTGCTCGCCTCGCGGAGCTGCCGCCCTTGGCGCTCTTGCCGAAGCCATCGCGAAAACCGTGTCCGACAGCGACAGCACCATCCCGGAACCCGTGCCCGACTTCCTTGGCCGGCCCCTTGGTTTGACGCCCGACCTGCTTGGCGCCCTGGCCGATGGCCTTGCCGGCGTCCCGCACCGCACGCCCGAAGCTACGCGCGGCGCCTCCCACGCTCTCCTCGGCGCGGGCCGCGGTCGCGAAGACCAGCGGGAGGACGATCACGAGGGCGAACCTCAGCCGTTCCCGAGCACCCGACCGTGTCGCAAAGAGGTTCGCCATGGATCCATCCAAAGGTCGGCCGGGTGGCTAGGTTCGGGGCGAGCGCGCGCTCAGCAAGCTGTGAACCACCTCCGCAAAGCCGCGCGCCGACTCGGTCTCGGTCACGAAAGCTGGCCGATCATCGCCCAGCTCGCCCAAGAACCTGGTCACGTTGCGCACGCCCACGCTGGTCCTGCGCAAACGTGCGAACAGCGATCGGTCGTTGCTGCTGTCGCCAACGAAGACAATGCTGTCGTCCGGACTCGCGCACGCCTCGGGTGCATAGGGTTGCAGGGCGGCGAGCAAGCCCTCCGCCTTTCCCCACCCCGAAGGGCGCACGTGGATGTGGATCGAGCTGGCCATCACCTCGAAGTCGGCGTCGACGATCTTCTGGCTAGCGATTAGCGCCGCGGCGTCGAAGCTGCCCGGCCGTTCGAACGTGCGCTCGAACAGGCGAAACGCGTCGTCGGGCGTTACGGCTAGATCGTAGGCCTTCTGCAGGCGGACGGCGTTGTCGGCCAACCTGCCGGCAAATCGGTCATCGCGACGCGGCCCCAGATCGACGCGCTGGCCAGCCGAATCGAACGCCACCAAGCCGTTCTCCGCCACCGCGACCTTGACTCCAGGCAGATACCCAGCGAGCGCCTGGGCCCAACCAGCCGGCCGGCCCGTGACCAGCGCAACCACCACACCTGCCGCGTCGAGCGCCTGCAGGCACTGCAAGGTGCCGGGCGGCAGGCGGCCCTCCGTGGTGATGGTGTCGTCGACGTCGGACGCGAGCACACGAATGCGCGCCAAGGTAGCCGGGTCGAGCTTCGAGAGAGGTTGCATGGCTTGTGCGTGCTCCTCGTCCGGGAGGCCGGACGGAACGCGGATGAGCGAGGTCCTGATTCAGCTACAGCTCGAAGCCGTATGCCTTCTTGCCGTCCTTGGCCTTCTTCTTCGGCTTGCTCTCGCCGTCCTGCTTCTTCTCGCGCTTGCCCTTGCAGGAAGCTTCGGCCGACCGAGCCCAGCCCCTATTCGGTTCGGCAGCTTCGACGGTGGCAGCGAAAGCAGGAACGATGAACGACAGAGCGAGCGTGACCAGTACGGCTTTGCAGTGCATGTGATTTCAGTCTAGCCGAAAATCACACCATCGCAGCCGGCATTTCGCCAAGCCCCCGTGTGCGTCAGCGGGCGTCGCCGCCGGGAGCGCCGAGAGCAGACTGCACGACCTTTCCGATGTTGTCCAAGCTCGCGAGCGGAATACGGAAATCGGCGGTCAGCATGGCGCCCGTCTGCAATCCGAAAACGAACGGTGCTCGCATCTCCGCCATGCCGGGCAGTGTTGCCGCCATGGCAGCGACCTGCGCCCCCGGCAGATCCTTCGCCTTTCCGAACAGCTTGAGCAGGATAGCCACCACGTCCACCGATGCCACACCTTCCATGCCCTTGCTGCGGGCCAGGGTGGCGGCGATCAGCGGTGCGTTCTTGAGCTCGGCGACGGGACCGTAACCCTTCACGAAATCCGCCGCCTTCTGCCCGGTGCTCTGCACCAGCCTGCCCGACCTCACCGCGATGACGGTCTTGATGGTGTCCCCGCCCGCCATCGCCTTGGCGACTGCTCGGGCCGTGGCGTCGGTGTTCTGAATCTTCTTCTCGACCTCGACGCTGTCCTTCTTCCGCTTGATCTTGAGGGGACTCGCCTTGCGCGCCTCGAGCTCGGCCTCCCACGCATTCTGCGACGTGAGCAACGCGACCGCGGCGTCCAAGGCCGCCTTGGGATCGGCACCTTGCTTCAGCGACGAGCTGCACAGGCTGCCAAAGCCCGCCGCCACCGGCTCGACCACGCAGGAGACGTCGCCGACCACCTCGAACCATCGGGTCATGTCCTTGCGCATCGCCTGACCGGCCGGCCCCGTGGAATCGAAGGCCTGGGCGAACGGCAGGAACCAAGACGACGCGTCCCCGAGCGCGACGACGGCCGTTGCGTCGCTGCGAATCGGCAGGCGGTCGTCGAAAGCGTAGGGCGCCCGGCGGGCCGTGCGCGTCGCCAGCTCGGTGCCAACCTGTGGGACCATCTCGGACCTCAGCAGGATGCCTTCGCGGGGGCTGACCTCGACGATGAGGCGAAGCTCGGAAGTTTCCAGCGCCATCTTGGTCAGGGACTCACCGAGAGCGACCGCCATGTGCTGAGCAGCAGCGCCTGACCGGCCACCCGCTGTCTGCGCGGCCGAGCCAAGCGCGTTCGTGATCCGGGCCAGGATCTGCTGGTTCGACTGACCGCTGGCCTTCGCGAGCGCTTGGGGAAGAACCGAAACCACCAACTGGCCCTGCTTCGGTGAAACCAGCGCCGCCTCCGCGAGCCCCCCCGCGAGCAACAGCGCGTCTGCCGAGTTCGAGACGAAGAGGGTGGCGCCCTTGATGGCTGCCCAGACCGAGTCGGCGTCGGAGACGACGAGCTGGACCACGCCATCGCGCTCGGCGCCCCGCTTGCCGAGCTCGCTGAGCGACGATCGGGCGAGGTCAGCGGACTTGAACTTCATCGCCACGCAGTACCCCTTGGCGGTCGCCTTGGGTGGCAGGACCCACGCTGTGGCCGTCGGCGACGAGGCATCCAAGCGGTCCCACACCTTTCGGAGGTAGTCGGGCTGCCCGCCGCTCCTCATCACCGCCGAGAGCAGTTCCTGCCCCGCCTGCATCGGCAAGCCCATTCGCTTCGATAGCGCGTCGAGGTCCGCCACGATCTTGCTCGGCTCGACGGTGACCAGGCTGCCCACGAGGGACGCCTGGGCGGTCGCCAATGGCACGAACGAGGGCTCTGTCGGAGCGGCCGGCGGTGCCGCCGGAACCGCCGGGACTACCGCCGCCGCGGTGGCAGCCGGAGGCTGTGAAGTGGTCCCGCACGCCGCGGTAGCAAGAAGAGCCGCACAGAAGAGAAGCGCCTGCCTTGATGATTTCATGATGAGGCGAGAACCATACGACCTATCGCACCGGCTTCCAAGCCCCGTGGGTTCTCGCCGCAGAACTCGGCGCAAAGGGATATAATCGTTGCCACTCGTGATCGGTCGCAACATCGGCAACTACAAGATCGTCCGTGTGTTGGGCGAGGGCGGCATGGGTACCGTGTATCTCGCGGAACACCCCATGATCGGTAAGCGTGTGGCGGTGAAGATGCTACGTCCGGACCTCGGCACCGATCCGGGCCTCGTCTCGCGCTTCTTCCAGGAGGCGAAGGCGGTCAACGAGATCCGCCACCCCAACATCGTCGACATCTCGGACTTCGGACACACGAGCGACGGCATCGTCTACTTCGTCATGGAGTTGCTCGAGGGGAAGAGCCTTCGCGACAGGCTGTCCGAGTACGGGCCCATGCCCATCGAGCAGGCCGTCACCACCGCCCGACAGGTCATCGACGCGCTCGCCGCGGCGCACAGGGTAGGCATCATCCACCGCGACCTCAAGCCCGACAACGTCTTCCTGGTAGCGGATTCACAGGTCCCCGGTGGGTTCCGGTCCAAACTGTTCGACTTCGGCGTGGCCAAACTGCTGGGCGACAAGCAGAAGCAGGTCGGACACAAGACCATCGACGGCGCCGTCGTGGGCACGCCGTTCTACATGTCGCCCGAGCAGGCTCTGTGCCACGATGTCAGCGCCGCAGCAGACATCTATGCCATGGGCGTGGTGCTGTTCGAAATGCTGACCGGTCAGGTCCCCTTCCGCTCGGAGCAGCTCGTGCTGTTGCTCAACGCGATTCTGAAGCAGCCCGCGCCGCCCCCCAGCAGGCTGCGAGCGGAGATCCCGCCGTGGCTCGACCGCCTGGTGCTGCGCTGCCTGGAGAAGGATCCAGAGGCCAGGCCGCGCAGCATGGAAGAAGTCAGCAGGGCTTTGGCGACGGGCATGCTGGAGGCCGCCGGAGGCGAAGCGGCGCTCGGCGCAACCATGATCGCTTCCGCGGGAGCGACGCCCACGCCGGTGGGGGTTCCTCAGGTGAGCGTGGTCCGGAAGCACTCCGCGGCCATCGATGCCGTGCCCGCGAGGACGACGGCTGCACGGGGCGCCGTCGCAGTGCCTGACCAGCCGCTCGCGGCGGCACCTAGCGGAAGCTTGCGCGCAGGCCCCCTTCGCGGGGGCGTTGCGCGGCCCGGGGAACCGCCCGGACTGGTCGCGCGTATGCGGGAGTATCTCGACACGCGACGGGTACAGCGAGTCGCGGTGCCGCTGTTCGTGGTTACCGCCCTGGTGATCGTGGGGAGCATCTTCCTCTCGTCCAAGGCGCAGCTTCCGATCACGGAAATCGTCCCGGAGGTCGCCCCACCGCCACCGCCCGCTCCAGCACACGCCGCGATTCACCTCGGCTCGGAGCCGTCGGGCGCCGAGGTCATACGCTTGACGGACAACCGCCGACTCGGCACCACGCCGCTCGTCGACGTTCGCTTGGCCGATGGTGGCGAGGTCAATTACCGCTTCCACATGGCAGGCTATACCGACGTGCAGATCCCCTTCCATGCGACCACTGTCGGCAAGTTCGACATCACCGCGACACTCACCCCGGTCGAGCGACGGTCGGACAGCCACGCGCGCTCGTCGAGCAGCTCGGGTCGACGTGGGCGCCAGGAAAAACGCCCGGCTGAGAAGGTCGCCGCGCCAGCACCCGCGAACACAGCAGCGCCCACGCGACCGCGAGCGGTCATGCAGCCGGCAACGCTTCCACCGCTCGGCGAGCGAAATCCCGTTCGGCGTTTGGGACGATAGGCAGTCGGAGGTCAGCGCGGCCACATCTTTGGCTTCGACGCGGGAAGAACCGCGGCCGAAATGCGACCGGCCGGCCAGGCAGCGCCTGGTCGGCCGGAAGGAATGGGTCAGAGGATGGGTGTGGCTAGGTTACTGGGCCATGCACTGCTTGACCATCTCGGCCCAGATCGCGTCTCCAACAACATCTCCACCTGTCTTGGTCGGGTGCAGGCCGTCGCTGGTGTATTTATCCTTTTCAGCGGGCCAAAGGGGCCGCAGGTCCACCCAGTAGCACTTCAGGCCAGTGTAGCCCTTGCACACCGTTTCCATCTTGGGCATGAGGGCGTCAAGGTTACCCTTGAGGCTGGCATTCGAGCCGGGCGGATTCCCTGGCTCGGGATAGCGCGTGTAGATGAGCTGATCGACGCCTTGCGTGACCAGCTTGTCGAGCATGCCCTTGAAGGTATCCGGGCAGGAGGGACACGAGGACGACATACAGTCGATGCCGCCGCCATCCATGACCACCTTGGTGAACTTACCGGCCTTCACGGCGTTGTTGTATTCGGTGTTCGCGATATAGCTCATGTTCTGGCCGGCGACGGCATATTGTCGGTAGCTGTCGCTGGCACCCAGCGAGCCGGCCTTCCTGGCGTTCTCCTCCATGCGCTGCTTGATGTAGGGAGGCTGCCAGTCGTAGAAGGACTCGCCGAAGATCACGAGATCGCTGCCCTTGAATCCGCCCTTCTTGCACTCGCCAGTGCCAGTACCGCCGCCGGCCGCGCTCGTGCCGCCCGTCCCGATGGCGCCACCTTGCGCGCTTGAGGTCCCCGTGCCAGTGCCGCCTTTGCCGCCGGTTGCCGTGCCAGTGCTACCGCCGCCTGCAAGGCCGCCCGTTCCGGTCGCGCCGCCCTTGGCTGTGCTGATCGTGGTTCCTCCTCCGCTGGACGAAACCTGCGTGCCCGAGGAGCCGCCGGAGGTGGCGCCTCCTGATGAGGTCACCTCCGTGGTCTTGCCGCCACTGGAATCGCCGCCCTTGCTTGAAGAGCTGCTGCCGGCTTGTCCGCCACTGGAGCTCGTGGTTCCGCCCTGGCTTCCGCCGCTGGCCGAAGAAACCGAGCTGGTTCCGCCCGAACTCGTCGCGCCGCCAGAGCCACTGCCGCCGCTTCCGCCCGCACTCGTTCCGGTATCCGAGTCAGACGAGCAAGCCCCAAGACCGTAGGTCAGAAGGCCCGATACGAGCATTACGCCCATTAGATGTTTCCGTGTGAATGCCATGTGTCCTCCCATCGAGACGATCTCAGTTGGGAAGTCAGTAGCGGCATTCGTCACAAACGGACCGACTATTTCCACAGCCGATGGCGATCGCCGCGAGAGAGCTGGAGGGAACACCGAGAACCCTCGCTGCGACATCCCCGGGCCGCTTCACTGCATCTTCATATACCGCTTGCAGTCAGCGATAGGCTCCGATTCGTTCATGCAGCTGTCCGGATTCTTCACCGGCTGATAGGCATCCAGTCCTTGGGCCAGCTGCACGCTCAAGATGATGTCTGTGGCCTCATAGGTGCCACTCAGTCTCTCTCCGGTTGGATACGCGCTGCCGTGTCCCGACTCATAGACCAGCTGGAAGTTGTGAAGCTCGTTGTCGTACTTCTTGATAGTCCAGTTCGATTCCCAGTCAGACTCGGTGCCCTTGTATTTGATCGACTTGCTGCTGATGGTGATCTCATGACCCGGACCGGTAGGCCCCAGAAACAGCCACAGGCCTTCAATCGCGAACGGCTCGCTCGAGGCCGCCGTATCCGCTTTTCCGGCGTCGGGCGACACGTCGGGCGACGCGTCAGGCGATGCAACGGGCGACGCTCCATCGGAGTCGGTGCAGCCCATGCAAACCAGGGTTGTCAGAATGAATGTCTTGGCCAGACTGCTGATCCTCATAATCATGAACCTCAGGCAACAGTAGCAGGAGCGAACGCTTGCGGCTCAACCGGAGCGCCGAGGTTTCCGGACATGGGCGGTCAGGTTACTAATCCGTAACCAGGCATCTCCCTCGTCCGAGGCCCCCCGTTCCTGCGCGGCGGTCGGGACAAGACGCAGCGTCGAAGTTATCTCCTGAGCAGGTGAAGTCGACCTTTTCAACCGAACCGATGATGTGGTATGTCTGACGCCCGTTTTGGGGGCCGATGACGCAAAATTCGGCGTCAGGGGTCCGATGACAATCAAGCCGCCCTAGCTCAGTGGTAGAGCATCGCTTTCGTAAAGCGAGGGTCCCCGGTTCAATCCCGGGGGGCGGCTCCAAAAGACCTTCCAGCGGCTTCCAGGCCCTTCCAGTTCTCGCGGCGAGTCACCTTCATTCCCCGAGAAATCCTGTCCATCGGTGTCCGGGCGCGTCCATTGACAGCCGGTCATAGGCGGGGGTACACCTGGGGGTAGACGGTCGAACCCTGGGGGTACATTCGGCGCTGTCCGGGGTTCGATCCCAGAAAGGGCGGACATGCTGACGGACACCGCTATTCGCAAGGCCAAGGTCGCAGGGAAGCCTCTCAAGCTGTTCGACGGTGGCGGCCTCTTCCTCTTGGTCGCGCCTACGGGGGGCAAGCTCTGGCGGCTGAAGTATCGCTTCGCGGGGAAGGAGAAGCTGCTTTCCTTGGGGAGCT
>CAZYFU010000213.1:0-7738 GCA_964647025.1 uncultured Myxococcales bacterium
CCCAGCCCGGCTTCATCCAAGCCCGCGACCATTTGGGGTGGACATGAAGGTCGTCGCTCGGGCGCAACTGGAAACCGCGCATGGACTACGTGGGCACCTAGGATCAGAAGTGGATGGACGAGATCGCGCTCATGCTTCCCGCCGACTTCAATCCCTTGCATTTCCAGGCTGCGCCGCCCGATCAGCGAATGCCCTATCCGCAAGGCGGCGAGCCCATCCGCTTGATGAATCTGGTGCCGCCCGCGGTGAGCCGGGACGCCCGCGCCCTCGAGGCACCCGGGGAACTGACTTGCTGCTATTCCTGCTTGACGATGATGTTCTGCCGTGAGTAGCTGTGCCTGGACGGTGGAGAACTGTGAGACGCAAACGACAACCCTCGTCACCGGCGGTCGTGGAGCGGGAGGCGCCCGCGGCTGCCCCGGCTGGTTGGGAACGCCCGGAACGCACGCCGGGCGCCGAGCTCCTGGGATCGCTGCTGGTGGCCAAGGGAACGCGCGCGACTGCGCCGGGCGCAGGTGGCCTGGTGCTGGGCGAGTTGGTGGGGCTGGCCGGCGGTGGACAGATTCCACTGGTGACGTTCCCGGGCCAGCCGGGAACCTCCGCGCTGCCTGCGCGCACCGTCGTCGACCTGACGGCAGAACACATCGGCGCCAGCGTGACGTTGCTGTTCGAGGTGAACGACCTGACCCGGCCCGTGATCGTAGGCCGACTGCGTGACCGGTTGGGAGGTTCGCCGCTGCCGGCGACCCCTGGCCACGTCGAGGTCGAAGCCGACGGCCAGCGCCTGACCATCAGCGCCAAGGACCAAGTGGTCCTTCGTTGCGGCAAGGCCAGCATCACGCTCACGCGGGCCGGTAAGGTCCTCATCGAGGGGACGTACGTTCTCAGCCGCTCGTCCGGTGCCAACCGCATCAAGGGCGGGTCGGTGCAGATCAACTGACGTCGAAGGACCTGTCGTGGAGCTGGTGAATCCTACGAAGCTGGCTGCGGGCTACTCCATGGCCACCGACAAGACGGGCCGAGAATGGGTGATCATCGTCGTCAAGGGAACGTTCGGTTTCCCGGCGTCGTCGCGGGATGAGCCCGTGCTGCTGGAGGAACAGGTTCCGCTGGTGGAGGCCGACGAGTTCACGGACGCTCCCGCAACCTCGTCGTTGCGGTACGAGCTGGACTTTGCCTTGCGCAAACCACGGTGCGACGTGCTGCTGGTCGGCAATTGCCACGCACCCGGGGGCCAGGCCGCCAAGCAGGTGTCGGTGGCCATGCGGGTGGGCGGCCTGTCGAAATGGTTCAACGTGGTCGGCGATCGCGTGTGGAAGCCAGGGGCGCTGCACGGCGTGACTGCGTCGGCGCCGCGGCCATTCGTAACGATGCCGCTGTCGTACGACAATGCCTACGGGGGCGTCGACCGCCCGTCGCAGGACCCGAACACGCACCGGTACTATGTGCAGAACCCGGTCGGTCGCGGCTTCCATCCGAAATCGCCGGAGGGCGCGGTGGTCGGCCGCCCGCTTCCCAACACCGAAGAGCCCGACCATCCCATCACCCGTCCCGGCGCCGAGTACCGCCCGATGGCGTTCGGTCCGCTCAGTCGATCGTGGCGGGACCGCATCCGGTGGGCCGGCACCTACGACGCCCAGTGGAAGAAAAATCGGTACCCGTTCCTGCCGGACGACTTCGATGAGCGCTATTTCCAGAGCGCCCCTGAGGATCAGCAGATCGACTATCTGACCGGCGGCGAGTTGGTGGTTCTGCTGAACCTGACGCCCGAGGGCCGCGTCGAGTTCAAGCTGCCGCGCCTGGCCGAGCCGTTCGACATCAATTACAAGAACGGCGACACCAAGCGGATCACGGGCGTCGTCGACACGCTGGTCCTCGAGCCCGAGGCGCGGCGATTCACCATGTGCTTGCGCGCGTCCGTGCCGCTGAAGCGCAGCCTGCACGAGCTGTGGAGCGTGGAGATCGGGCGCGTCCTGCGACAGCCGGTGCCGGCGGAGGGCGAGAGGCAACAGCCGCGCGCGAAGCCGCACTATCGCTCGCTGGGCGAGCTGGCGGAGGCGCGTCGCGCGGCCCGGAAGGCGGACGGGTCGTGAACATCACGGCGGCGGGCATGGTGTGCCCGGTGGGGCTGAACAGCCGGGCGGCATGTGCCGCGATTCGCGCCGGTGTGTCGATATTCTCGGAACTGCCGTACTGGGACAAGGAAAAGGAGACGGTGATCGGGTGCCGGGTACCAGGCCTCGACGAGCTGCAGTTCGGGCCGCGCCTGCTGGCCATGCTGGTGCAGGCGCTGCGCGAGTGCGTGACGGATGTCGAGAAGATGCCCTGGCAAGAGGTCCCGTTGTTGATCGGGCTGGCCGAGCCGGGCCGGCCGGGTGGCGGTGACACCGTGGCCGCGTCGATCGTCGACGACGTGCAGGCGCAGCTCGGCGTGCCGTTTCATCGCCGGCTGTCCAAGGTGCTGCGGCTGGGACACACCGCCGCGTTCGAGGCGCTGCGGACAGCGCGCGACCTGCTGAATCGCGGCGATGTGCCTGCTTGCCTGATCGCGGGCGTCGACTCGTACATCAATGCCAGCGCGCTGTACTGGCTGGACGAGTGCTATCGTTTGAAACGTGCCGGCCACATGGATGGCGTCATCCCGGGCGAGGCGGCGGCGGTGGTCCTGGTCGAGCGGCAGCCGCGCAAGCAGGCGAACGCCGGCCAGGCTGGAAAGGCCCCGCGCGCGATCGAGGTGGTGGGGCTGGGGTTCGGTCACGAGAAAGCGACCATCCTTGACGAGGAGCCACTGCTGGGACTGGGGCTGGCCGACGCCGCACGCGGAGCGCTGGCAGATGCCGGCTGGGGCTTTCACGATCTCGATTTCCGGTTGTCGGATGTCACCGGCGAGAACTACGGCTTTCGGGAGCACACGCTGGCCGAGGCGCGCCTGGTGACGAAAGTTCGCACCGAGCCGCAACCGATCTGGCACGCCGCGGAATGCATCGGTGACACCGGCGCTGCCGCGGGTGCGGTCCAGCTGGTGGTTGCGCGCGCGGCAATGTTGAAACAGTACGCGCCGGGGCCCCGGGTCCTGTGCTTCACGAGCGCGCTGCCCGGCAACCGCGCGGTGGCGGCGGTGCAGGGGCGCGATCACTCCGAGGCGCCAGCTCAGCGAAGGCGGTGAGGGAAAACCATGTCATGTGACGTCTACGCCAACAATTCCGAGATCGCCTGCAAGGCCGGCGGCGGCAAGGTCATCGCGTCGTTCCCCGACGTCTGCCTGACGCCCCCGCCCCCGCCGGCCGGGCCCATCCCGGTTCCGTATCCCAACACCTCCTTCTCGAAAGACATGAAGGACGGCAGCAAGACGGTTCAGATCGGCGGCCAGGAGATCATGTTGAAGGACCAGTCCTTCTACAAAACCTCCCCGCTGGGCGACGAAGCGGCCACCAACGGCCAGGGCGCGGGCGTGACCACGCACGTAATCACCGGCAAGACCTATTTCATGTTGTGGTCGATGGACGTGAAGATCGAGGGCCAGAACGTCGACCGCCACATGGACATGACCACCTCGAATCACGCCAGTCCCATGGCCAACACATTCGTGCCCAACGCGAACCTGGCCAAGATGAAGCTGGGAGTGACCAAATACGGGAATCAGACGTGTCGCAACGAGGTCCTCAATGGCGTCCAGGGCCGGCAGAAGAAGTTGGAAGGCCAGCTGAGCGCGGCCGAGAACTGCAACCCCGCCGACAACGCCAAGGGGCTGGCCCGCCAGGCCGGCATCCCCTGTTCGGCCTTGAAACGCCGGGTGAAGGTGCAGACCAAGCTTCTGGCCGCGCGCGAGGAGAAGCAGGCGAAGTGCTTCAACGATCCGAAAAAGGACACCACGGCCAAAGAGAAGAAGGATCGCGCCACCCACGAACAGGCCATCAAGGACACCAAGCAGTCAATCGCGAACACCAAGGCACGCGCGCGCATCAACTGCGCGCCGGGTAATCCGATGGCGGGACTATGAGCCGCGAGCTGTTCGACGCCATCGAGCGACACGACACGGCGGCGGTGGCGGCGCTGCTGCAGAAGGGCGCCGACCCAAACGAGCCGAAGGCGGCGGGATGGCGGCCTTTGCACACAGCGATCGGGCGCATCGGTGTGGGCGGATCGATCGAGGTCGTCAAACTGCTCATGCAGCATGGAGCGGATGTCAACGCCTGGGATGAGGGCCACAACGAGACACCGATCCTGAGCGCCTGCTATCCGGACGTGGGGATCGAAGTCCCGCGGCTCCTGCTAGAAGCGGGAGCGGATCCCAACGTCCGGCGGTCGGACGGCGAGTCGCCGCTGCGGCTGTCGGTGCAACAGAAGGATCTGGCGCGGGCAGAGTTGCTGTTGAAGCACGGCGCCGCCGAGACGATCGACGACTATGGCGGGGACTGGTGCTGGACGGCGCTGGGGCACGCGGCACACAACGTCGATCGGCCGATGATCGAATTGCTGCTGGCCGCTGGCGCTGACCCCGAAGGGGAGGACGACGTGGGGGACACCGCGCGCGACAAGATGCCGCCCCGGGCGGAGGCCAAGAATCCGGCCGAGTGGGACGAAGTGATGGAACGCCTCGCCCGCCGCCCGCCAGCGACACCGGAATGACCGTGGGATCCGCGGCGCCCACCGCTTCAGTCGACGTCGTTCTGTTCGAACACGCCGAGGAGACGTCTTTTCTGTGGGCGCTGCGGACTTCCCGCGCCCGCTCGGGGGTCTACACGCTACAACGATTCGGCGAGCTGGACGAGCGCCTCGAGGCGCATATCGACGGACTGCGCGAGGGAGGTGAAGCCGCCTGGCGCATCTGCGAGATGCGCCTCGGCACCGAGCAGGCGGGGGAGATGTTCGCCGCCGCGGTCGTCGCAGGGGCGGAAGGGGACGCCAGCCGGCTTCATCGTCTGCTGGCGCTGGAGGAAGCGGTGCCCGCGCTGCGCCCCGGTATGGTCGCGGCGTTTGGTTGGATCGCGCCCGAGGTCGCGCGCGATATCCTGGCCGCGCTGCTCGGCTCCGCGGCGCCGCGGCACCTCGCGCTGGCCTTCGCGTGCTGTTCGGCGCACCGGATCGATCCCGGTGCGCGCCTTGGCGACGGGATCGACGCCGAAGAGGCCAGCGTCGGTGCGGCGGCACTGCGGGCGGCAGCGGACCTCGGACGCCAGGATGTCGCCGCCGCCTGTGCGCGGCACTGGACGGACGCAGACGAGGCGTGTCGCTTCGAGGCTGCGCGGGCCTCCGTGCTACTCGGTGATCGCGAGGCTGCGCTGGCTCACCTGCGCGTGGTGGCAGCCGCGCCCGGCCCGTGGCAGCGCGCGGCGCTGGAGCTTGCGCTGCAAGCATCGCCGCTGGAGGCGGCGCGGGCGCTGTTTCGCGAGGCTGGCGGTGATGCCGCCCAGCGGTCGCCCTCGATGGTCGCGCTTGCGGGAGAGCTTGGCGATCCGGCGGCGGTGCCTGCTCTCATCGAAGCGATGAACGTGCCGGCTACGGCGCGCGCTGCCGCGGACGCGTTCAGCGTCATCACCGGCGTCGACGTGGCCGCCGCCGGCCTCGATAGCCAACCGCCGGCTGGCTTTGCAGCGGGACCGACCGATGATCCCTCAGATCCCGACGTGGCGATGGATCCGGACGTCGGCTTGCCCTGGCCCGACGCCGGGGCCGTGGCGCGCTGGTGGCACGCCAACGGGACCGGCTTCGCCGCAGCCGCGCGCCATCTCGGTGGTCAGCCTCCCACCGGGCCCTGGTGCCGCCAGCTCTTGTACGGTGGCACGCAACGCACGCGCTCACTCGCCGCCATCCACCTGGCGCTCCTGGAACCGGGCCACCCGCTGTTCCCCACCGAAGCTCCGGTCTCCGCCCAACGCCGCCGCCTGATGGACGAGAGCATAGGGGCATGATGTCGCCGGCTCCCCGGACCTGGCACTATTCGCGCGAGTGCTTGCGTGACTATCTGGGCGTGCTGAGTGTGAGGGAAGGCAGGGTCGGTGCCGGGGTCCGAATTGTTGGTCCAGGCGGCCACGCACCTCGGACCCGGCTTTGCCGCGGGCGCTTTGGCCCAAGGGGACGTCGTGGAGGCAGCTCGACAGTCCCACCAACGTCGTCCTCACGCGCGTGCGGGTGGTGAAGCCCGACCTAATCTATGCGGTTGGGCAGCAAGGCGTGCTGTTGCAGAGCAACGGCGAAACTTGGAAGGTCATCGACCATCACGTGACCGACGACGACTTCTGGGGCCTGGAGTGGTTCAAGGACCGCCTGTACATAGCTTCCGAGCCGTGCCTCTATCGCTTGAAGTCGACGGGAACACTCGAGGCCGTCGACACCGGCGACTCGGAGGACGACCAGACGTATTACGACCTGCACGCCAACGATGGCGTGCTCTGGTCCGTGGGTCCCAAGACGCTGCTGTGGACCGACGGCAAGAAGTGGCACGAAGTGACCTGATGCGGTTCGCCCGCCCAGCCAGTCCGCAGATGGTCAGCCAGCACGCCGAGGAAGCGGCCTTCCTCTGGGTACTGCGGCGACACGCGGTAGAACGCCCCGACTACAATCTGGACGATCTGATCAAGCTCGACGGCCGACTGACGGCCCACCTGGATGGCCTCTACATCGCGGGCGAGGCGGCGCGGGAGATGGTGTTGGAGAATCTGGACGGTGGTCGGAATGGTGAGTTGTTCGCCGCGGCGATGCTGGCCGCACCGATGGGCCCGGAGCGATTCCAGGAGTTGCTCGGCGCCTTGACCGACAAGCCCGAGCTGGGACAAGGGTTGGTATCAGCCCTGGGCTGGCTGCCCTGGGAAGGTGTGCGCGGAATCCTGTCCGATCTTCTGCGTTCAGGGAACCTCCGGTTCGTGCGATGGGGATTGCGCGCCCACGCGATTCACCGCCAGCATCCAGGGCCAGCACTGGAGGCCGCGCTAGGCTCGAGCGATCCTTCTTGCGCGGCGGCGGCGGCACGGATGGCGGGAGAGTTGGGTTGTGGCGAGTTGGTCCGTGTGCTGGAGGCGTTGCTGCCCACCCAGGACGCAGGCCTGCGCTTCTGGTGTGCATGGTCCTCCGCGCTTCTGGGCAGTGCGCGCGGGCTGGTCACCTTGGTCGCCTTGGCGGACAATGAAGGTCCATTTGCCGAACGGGCTGCCCTCACCGTCGCGCGAATCTGCCCTCCCGACCAAACTGGCCCGTGGTTGACCCGACTGTCTTCCAACCCCAAGCGGGCTCGTCGCGCGGTGATGGCGACTGGCGCAGGCGGCGATCCTGCGGGGATCCCCCAGCTCCTCGCAGCCATGGCCAAGCCGGAGCTGGCGCGCGTGGCCGGCGAAGCATTCTGCATGATCACCGGCGCGGATCTGGCCATGCAGGATCTGACGGCAGAGAAGCCGGACGGCTTCGAAGCAGGTCCCACCGACGACCCGGAAGACGAGGACGTCGCGCTCGATGCCGACGAGGATCTTCCCTGGCCGTCCCCCGAGCTCGTCGGCAACTGGTGGCGCCAGAACCAAGCCAGGTTCGCTGCGGGCCAGCGCTACCTCACGGGCCGCTTGGTGGCAAAGGAAAGCCTGCGCACGGTATTGGCCGAGGGCAAGCAGCGCCAGCGTCTTGCCGCCGCCGAGTTGCTCATGCTACGGGTGCTGCTGGACAACGGGACGCCGGCTGTTCAACCCGCTGGCTCCGCGGATCCGGCCACGCTGGCGCGCTCGGCGCGCATGGTGGGAGAGCTGGGGCTCGG
>CAZYFU010000214.1:0-7656 GCA_964647025.1 uncultured Myxococcales bacterium
TGGCAGAAGTGCCGATAGTTCGACCGAGCCGCCGCTGAACCGCTGCCGCTTGTGGCGTACAAGTCCTCATCTCGGTCCGACGATTTCGACATCGCCGACGCCGACGTATGCCACAACCTGCAACCCCGCCCATGCGCACGGTACGGAGTACGTCGCGCCCTCCACCTCGACCAGCGACCTCTGAGTGACGGCAACGCCGCTCTGCCGCCCGCGTGACGGCTCGGTACTCGCCGCTCGCCATGTACAGTAGGCAGCGGCCCGCTGGGCCCCCCCTCGCTTGCCGGTCCGCCTCGCTACGACTTCGGCGTGAGGGTCAGCTTCTGCGCCACCACGACCGCCTCGCCTGCGAACGGCGGGAACTTCCACCGTGTGACCGTGGAGCGAACGCACTCGAGCATTTCCCCGTCCACCTGCGGAGACAGGTTCATCGACTTCACCTGTCCCGAGGGCTTCACCGTCAACTCCAGCATCACGCTCAAGCCCGCCTGCATCTGCAGCGCTGTGTTCTTCTTCAAAGCACGCTCGTAGCACTTCTGCAGTGCCTGTGCGCCCTGTCTGACGACCTTGCTGGCTTCGCCCGGGTTGAGGTCACCCTTGCCGAGCACGATGTCGCCCTCCTCGCCAGCGCCGCCCTTCCCCTTGATCTCCGCGATCAAGTTCAGAATGTCGGGGTCAGTCAGTTGAACCCGCGAAGGTGCCGCCATCGCCTGCGCCAATTTCTGCTTCAGCTCAGCGTTTTGCGCCTTGAGGTCGTTCACGTCTTTCTTGCAGGCAACCACCTTGTCGTTGGCCTCGCTAAGACGCTTCGTCCACTCCTCTTCGTCACCTTTGCATCCCGCACCCGAAAGCCCGCACAGCAGAGCCATCCCAGCCAACGTCGTCGTTCGTCTGTTCTGTTTCACGTGATCTTCTTTCCCGGGTGATGATACTCCCCGGGTGCGCTGCGCAGCAAATTCGTGCGCAGCCCGCCCGGTCGTGAATCGACAGCCGGCGAGCGCGGCTTGAGCTTCGCCGGAAGGCCAAGTGAGCCTTCTACTTCTGCCGGGCTTCTTCGTCGGAGAACTCGACCTTGCCGGAGTACTTAGGCCCCTTGCCCCGCAGCCAGAACTTCGTCTGGGCCAAGACGTGCCGCCCCGACTCGATCGTCATGAGGTACTGCTTGTTGGTTTCGAACTCCGGCTTGGCCACCGTGATTCCTGCCGAGAAGACGCGAGCGCCACGCTCGCGCATGTACTGCTCGTCGCCGGCTACGAATCTCTGCGAGCCGCCGCCCAACTCCCAGAACTTGACCGTAATCTCGTTGTCGTTGAGGGGCCGCGCAAAGAAGGCGATGTACTCGAGCTTCCACACCGCGTGGTCATTGCCCTTCTCCTCGACCGGCCAAACCTTGTCGATGGACGCCCGGCGAACGGCCTGGATGAACGCGCCTTCCGACGGGAAACGTGAAGGCAAGCGCCCCTCGGTGATGAAGATTTGTCCCTTGAACACGTCCTCCGGTTTGGCCGCGTAGGCGGCAGATGCGATGAAAGCGGTCCCGAGAACGAACGTCAATACACGACCGAGTTGCGACATCTCTACCTCGTTGAATCAGTTGCTCAAGCGAGAAATGTAGCCGCTTTTGTCATTGGAAGCACAGGGGTTTTTTGACGACATACACCGCACTGCTAGCTTGTTCTTTGATGTCGCGACTTTCAGGGGCCCAGATTCCAGGCATTGGCCAAGCCTCGGCCAATGTAGGGCTATCTGCGAGCGCGGACCTGGTCGCGGCTCTCGGAGAGGCCCAAAGACTGGCGGCCGCAGCGGGCCGACCGGTCGCAACCGTAGACATCCTGGTTGGCATTTTCCATACGGGCGGTGCCGCGGCACGGGTGTTCGCGGAGCGAGGAATTCCATGCGCTACCATCGAGCTGCAAAGCGTGAAGGTTCGCGTGAGCGATAGCGTCGACGTCACTGCCGTCAGCGCCGCGAGCCGTGATATCGCATCCGGCTTCGCGTCCAGCCAACACACCTCGTTGCACCTGCTCCTCGCCATCCTCCGCAGCGACGGATCGGCGACCGAGGCCATTCGTCTGGCCGGGCTCGATCCAGCGAAGCTGAGGGGCATCGTGATGCGCGCCTTGACCGGGCCCGCGATGCCGACGGAGCGCCGAGTGTCTCGCGCGGCAGAGGTGATGCCCGCACCACCTCTGCAGATGCCCACGGTCGTGCCCGAGGAGCCGCTGCCGACTCCGGAAGCGTGTGCCCAAGAAGCTCTCTCGGATGCGGACGGGCAGGCTCCTTCATTGCAGGACGGTTGGGCGTTGCTGCCACTGGCGCCCCCGCAGGTCGCGGTCCTCCATCGCGAGCGAGACGTCGGACGACTCCTGGATTTGCTCGCGGCCAAGACGGCACGCGTGGTCTTGCTGGTCGGGGAACCAGGATCCGGACGGACCGCACTCTTGTCGGCTCTCGCGGCGGCCAGCCTCGATCCACCCGTCACGCCCACGGGAGACTTCGGTGCTCCCGCCTCGCCGGGTTCCCTGCTGCAGGCCTTCCACAGACGAGCGCCGCTTGGCTCGCCCATCGTTCTGGATGGCAGTGCATGGCTTGGTCCCGAGGGCTCGGACGGTGTCCTGCAACTTCTAGCGACGGCCAACGCGGGTCGTCGGTGGATTGTGACGCTGACCCCCGCCGATCTTCGCCGACTCGAGATTTCGAGCCCGGACCTCACCAATCAGTGCGAGATCCTGCGGCTGTCCTCACCCGAGCCCGCCATCGCATTGGAGATGATCGAGGCAGGGCTAGATGGCATCGCCGCCGCGGCTGACCTGACCTTCGCCCCCGACGTGGCAAGCACACTGCTTAGGCTCTCCCCCCGCTATCCGAGTGAGCGCGGTCAACCGGGCCGCGCACTGGCCATCGCCGAGATCGCCGTGGCGCGCGCCGAACGCCTCGCCGAGCGACAGGTGCTGGCGGACGACGTGGCGGCAGTGGTCGCCGACGCATCGGGCGTTCCTGCCAGCCAGCTGCTCCGTGACGACGACGAGCGCTTTCGAGGTCTCGAAGAACGCCTGGCGGAACGGGTGGTCGGCCACGCCGATGCGCGCGCAGCCATCGCTTCGGCGCTGAGGCGAAGCTACGCCGGCTTCCGCGGACACCGCCCAGTTGCCTCTTTCCTCCTCCTCGGTCCGACCGGCGTGGGGAAGACCGAGACAGCCCGGGCGATTGCCGAGACGCTGTTCGACGGAGAGTCGGCGCTGGTTCGCATCGACCTGTCGGAGTACAACGAAGCGCATTCCATCGCCAGACTGATCGGGTCCCCGCCCGGATACGTGGCCCACGAAGAAGGCGGTCAGCTGACCGAGGCGATAAGGCGACGACCTGCCTCGGTCGTGCTCTTCGACGAGCTCGAGAAGGCGAACCGAGAAGTCCTACTCGTGCTGCTGCAGATCCTGGAGGACGGGCGACTCACCGATGGCCGAGGACGATGCGTGGATTTCTCGTCGGCGGCCATCGTCATGACGTCGAACCTGGGCAGCGAAAGATACAAGCGAGCCCGTACGCCGGCGATATCGACGGTGCTGGCGGCCGCACGCAGCAGCTTGCCAGCCGAGCTCTGGAACCGCATCGACGAGGTCCTCTGTTACGCGCCACTGTCAGAGCAGGAGCTGGCGGCCATCGTCGGCCGGATTGCCCGTGGCTCCAGTCGGCGCTTGCAGGCAGAGCGCGACATCGCGTTCGACATCGACGCGAGCGTCACCCGTGAGGTTCTCCGTCGAGAAACCGACCGAAGCCTGGGCGCGAGGCCCTTGCGCCGCGCGTTCGAACGATTGGTCGAAGGTCCGTTGGCAAACGAGATCGTCGCCGGCCGTATCGGTCGAGGCGCGCGCCTGCGCATCGCCTGTCGGGCAACGGGCAAGCTCGAGATCACCGACACTTGCGCCTAGCCTGGCTGAGGACGGTCTTCTTCATGCCTGGTAGCGGAGCGCACTGCAAGGCTCTTTGCGATAGACTCTCCGACGGGAAATGCACGACCACGATCACTTTCACTTGGGCGGCCATGTCGGCGCCGAGAAGAGTCGCGTTGCCCTGGTCTCCGTCATCGCCGCCCTGCTCCTGACCGCGACCAAGATCGGGGTCGGGCTGTGGACCGGAAGTCTCGGCATCCTGGCCGAGGCCCTGCACTCCGCCGTGGATCTCGCCGCGGCCATGGTCACGCTCTGGGCGGTGCGGGTCAGCGGACGCCCCGCCGACCAGGAGCACGCCTACGGACACGGAAAGATCGAGAATCTGTCCGCGCTGTTCGAGACCCTACTTCTGCTCGGTACCTGCACGTGGATCCTCAAGGAGGGCGTCGAGCGGCTGTTCTTCCGAGCCGAGGTCCACGTCGATGCGAACGTCTGGTCCTTCTTGGTGGTGGCCCTCTCGATCGCGGTCGATGTCTCCCGCTCGCGTGCCCTTCGCAAGGTCGCCAAGAAGTACGACAGTCAGGCCCTCGAAGCCGACGCCCTGCATTTCACGACCGACATCTGGTCGTCGCTCGTCGTCTTGCTGGGACTGGGCGGCGTCTGGTGTGCACGTCAGTTCGGCGTTCCCTGGCTGGCGAAGGCCGATGCGGTGGCCGCCCTCGGGGTCGCGCTCGTCGTCGTGCTGGTCAGCTTTCGCTTGGGCAAGAAGGCTATCGACGACTTGCTCGACACGGCTCCGGCGAACGTGACCGCGCGGATCGCCGCCTCGGCGCTGGTGGAAGGTGTGCGCGAGGTCAGGCAAGTGCGCGTCCGTCGGGCTGGTCCCGAGACCTTCGTCGACTTGATTCTGGTGGTGGATCGCTCCGAGTCTCTGCAGCGCAGTCACGAGATCGCTTGCTCGGCCGAGGCCGCCATCGAACGCGACATGCCCGGGGCGGACGTCGTGGTTCACGTCGAGCCAACGGAGGAATCCGGGGAAGACCTGCTCGCGACGGCCCGTCGGGTCGCAGCGTCCCACGGCTCAGCCGCGCACAATCTCCTCGTTTACCAGCAGGCAGAGGGGCTCGTCCTCGAGCTGCACCTCGAGATGGATGGCGAGTTGGCGTTATCGCAGGCGCACCTCATGGCCGGCGAGATCGAGCAGGAGCTTCGCCGAAAGGCTCCCCATCTGGCGCGAGTCGTCGTTCACATAGAGCCCGCTGGCTGCGCGAACGCCACCACCCCGGCGGCCGCAGACGACGTCGCCCAGATCCGGGAGGCCATGTCGCGCATCCCCGAGATCACAGAAGGCGGGGTTGTCCCCGAGGCTGTCGAAATCATGCGGTGCGGGTCGGAGTTCGCGCTTTCGTTTCGTTGCGCCCTCCCGGCTACCACCTCTATCCAGGCGGCGCACGACTTCGCGGAAAGGGTCGAGCGTGGCCTGCGCAGTCAGGTTCCCACCCTCGGACGGGTCAGCATTCGGACCGAGCCTTCGGGTTAGCCGGGCCTACTTCCCGAACAGGGCCTGCGGGGCTCTCGGATCGGCGAGGTTGGCGAACACCGCGGTCGGCTCGCAGGCGCGCAGCTCAGCCAGGTCGTGCATCCCCGTGGCCACGGCGACGCACTCGGCGCCGATCGCCTTGGCCGCCGAGATGTCTTTGGGTGTGTCCCCGATGATGACGATCCGACAGTCTTCGATCGGCACTCCAAGCTTCTCTGCGCCGCGCCTTGCGCCGGCCATCAGCAGCGCTGGCCGATCGATGGAGTCATCGCCGAATCCGCCGAAGCCAAAACGATCGAATATGTCGACGCAGCGAAGCTTGATCTCGGCGCCCCTGCGGATGTTTCCCGTCCCCAGCCCCAGCGCGACGTTCGGCCGGCCGTCGGCCATGTCCATGGCGCGAACCATCCCTTCGTGAATGCGGATCTGTGCCCGCCTGACCTCTTCGGCCAGCACTGCCAGGTACGCGTCGAGGGTCGCGTCGATCTCGCTCTCCAGGGCTGCATCGCTGTCGAATGACATGCCCAGGGCGAGCAAGCCGTTGCGAACGATGGCCTTGTCGGTCATCCCGCCGAACGAGAGAGGGAGCACATCCTTCGACCCATACCTGGTCTCGAAGGTCCGCTCCACAGCGCGCCGGCCGGCGCCGCACGTGGTCACCAAGGTTCCGTCGACATCGAACAACAGGACGGTTGGCTTCACGGGCAGCTAAGGTGCACTCCGGTGTTGCAGAAAGCAAGCGCCTTCGCCTTCGGGAACAGTCACAGAAGCAAGCTGAGCCCCAACATCACGACGCCCGCGAGGGCGGCTCCGAGTGCGACGGAGACGATGGTCTTGCGCACCCAAGATGGCTCGTCACTCGGGGCAGGCTCCCAGTCCGCCTCGTCCACGCGACGGGCAGACGTGTGCGTCGTCTTATCGCGCCAGGGCTGGGGCGGCTCGGCAGGGAGCCTTTCAGTCGCAGCCACCGGGGCCTTGGGCATTGCCTGACTCGAAAGCGCCGGGCCCGACTGCGCCAGCGATTTGGCGGGTCCACAGAAGTCCGCGAACAGCCGCTGCGCCCCAGCGGAAGCGAACGGGAAGACCGCTCGCGCCATGTCCAGAGCGGACGGATAGCGATCGACGGGCTTGACCATCATGGCGCGTTCGATGATCGCTTCGAATGCTCGCGGCAAGTCGCCACGCACCTGGTGCGGAAGGATGTGGCGACCTTCGATGACGTTGTGAAGCAGGCTGTAGATCGGCTGTCCGCGCTGAGGTGTCTGTTGGGTCACGCATTCGTACATGACCACGCCGAGTGAATAGATGTCGGACAGCTCGGTGACCAGCTTCGAGCCGGCCGCTTGCTCGGGCGACAGGTACTGTGAGGTGCCCACGATGTCACCGGTCTGGGTCAGATCGCTCGACGAGATCCCTCCCACCTTCGAGATGCCGAAATCGAGGACGCAGGCAATCTTGATTCCTTTGGCTGGCTTGCACAGAAAGATATTGCTCGGCTTGAGGTCTCGGTGGACCACGCCCGCGCGGTGGGCTTCCGACACCCCCGAGCAGACCGCCAACATGATGTCAGCCAGGCGGTCGGTGGCCAGCGGGCCGCGGGCGATGGCAGCCGCCAGCGTCTCGCCTTGCAGATACTCCATCGCGATGTAGGGGTACTCGCAGTCGACGTCGAAGTCGTAGATCGCGACGGCGTTGGGGTTGGCCAGTCGAGCGGCGGCCTTGGCTTCGATGGAGAATCGTTTTGCAGCCTTCGACTTGCCCTTCAGCTTGCCGGACAGGATCTTCAGCGCGACCCTCCGTCCAAGCCTTGCGTCCATGGCCTCATAGACCGCGCCCATGCCGCCCTCGCCGATGAGGCGGATGACCTCGTAGCGGCCGACGTGCGTGCCGGCGGGCAACACCTCGCGACCGGAGCGCGACTCGACAAGGGGCCGTTGGCTTTGCCCCGACGGAGACACCGGAGCCGGATGATAAGGAGCCGTTCCGGGGCGCCGCCGGCCCTCGGGCTTGGTTATCTCCGAGTGACCCGCCATCACCCCTGCCCCGACTTCGCATCGTCAAACATGAGGCTCTCCGAGAAAGAAGGGTCCGAATTTATCCGCGCAGCGAGGGTGGCGCTACTGCAAAAGATGGATATTGCGTCAACCGGATTCATGACTAGAGTCCGACATTGCCGTGGCACTGCTTGGACGCGACACCTGGGTGAAGGGGCCCTTTCCTGGGGGCGTC
>CAZYFU010000215.1:0-7583 GCA_964647025.1 uncultured Myxococcales bacterium
CTGCGCCGGCTTGAGGAGAGGCGGCAGGCTGGACGCCAGTCTTGAAGGTCATCTGGTCAGAACAAGCGCTCGTGGGTCTCGTCGAGATCCAAGATTTCGTCGCTCGGGCCAATCCTACTGCCGCCGAGCAGCTCATCCACCGCATCGTTGAGCGCGGTGACGGGCTGGCGAAGTTCCCCGAGATGGGGCGCGCGGTACCTGAGCTTCCCGGAACCGGCATTCGAGAAATCATCGAGGGGCACTACCGGATCGTCTATCGCGTGCAGGTGAAAGTCGTTCAGGTACTCACGGTTTGAAGGGCACCGGCCGTTTCCGACGGAAGAAGTGAGTTCTGAAAAGGAGACAACCTGATCACCAGCTCCTGATCGGATCGCCGGCAAAAGTAGGGGCATCTATGAGCGAGTCGACGGTCATGCTTGCCGAGGACGCAGTACGCGTGTTCGTCGGGTGCGGCGTCGTGCCACGGGCCCAGGCACCGGGGTGGGTGTTTAGGCGATTTCTGGACCTGTTTTGCTGCTTCGTGGAACTGGGTGGGTATGGTCACTCGTCGACCCGGAGGAGAGATGTTCACGAAGCGAAGTTGTCTGTTCAACGGTCTGTTGGTATTGGGTTTTCTAAGCTGCGGCTTTTGGGGATGTTCATCGTCCGACGGAGGCGGCGGATCGGGCGGCGCTACAACCAGCAGCGGCGGATCGGGCGGCACTTCGAGCGCCGGTGGCGCCAACAAGGGCGGCTCGCCCTCGACCGGTGGCGGCGTAGGCTCGGGCGGCAGCTCGGCGGCGGGCGGTAGCTCAGCGGCGGGCGGCAGCTCGGCAGCGGGCGGCAGCTCGGCGGCGGGCGGCAGCTCGGCGGCGGGCGGCGCCACGACCCCGGCTAGCGGTGGCAGCGGCGGCTCGTCCAGGGACGGGGGCGTCAGAAACGACGGAGGTGGCTGGGTGAGGCCGGATGGATCGGCCGCGGGTGGTGCGGCGGACGGCGGTGCCGCGAATGGCGGAACGACTGGGACCGGCGGGACGACTGGAACCGGCGGGACGACTGGGACCGGCGGGGCAACGGGTGGCTCGTCGGGCAGTGGAAGCCCAGGGTGCAACGGCGCCAGCCCCTTGAAGAGCGGCAGCTTCACCGAGAAGATCAACAACGTCGATCGCCAGTGGATCCTCGATGTCCCCTCGGGCTACGACAACAGCAAGCCGACCCGCTTGATCTTCGTGTGGCACCCCCTGGGAGGAAACGCCAGCCAAACGGCCAATGGTTACAACGGCCTCAAGTCGCTGTCGAACAACAGCACCATCTTCGTCGCGCCCAATGGGGTCAACGGCAGCAACCAGGAAGCCAGCGGCAACGGCTGGTGGAACAAAGACGGTGTGGACGAGAAGTTCCTGGATGCCATGCTCAAGAAGCTCAACGAAGGCCTGTGCATCGACCAGGAGAGGATCTTCACCACCGGCTTCAGCTTCGGCGGCATGATGTCGTACACGGCCCCGTTCGTGAACAAAGCCTTCCGGGCGACGGCGCCCTGCTCGGGCAAGAGCGGCGTCATCCCCTACACCGCGACCGTCAGCGACCCCATCCCAATCATGGCCTTCCAAGGCAACAACGACCCGATTTGCTCGCTCGCCCTGGCCAAGGACTTCTTCAACAAGTTCCTGACCAGGAACAAGTGCGGGACAGGGACCAAGAAGGTCGAGCCGAGCCCCTGCGTCGAGTACGAAGGGTGCACCGCACAGACCATCTGGTGTGAGTTCCAGGGAGGCCACGAGATGTGGTCGCCGGAGTCGGCCGCGATCTGGAAGTTCTTCTCGCAGTTCTAGCAGTGTGATTCACCACCGGTCCCGCAACCGGTGGTGTTCGGCGCGGGCCAGGCAAACGCATGGTCCGCGCTGAGCTTTAGGTGGCGCGACCGACTGGCACCGAAGCAGCGGCGCGCTCGTCGAGCTCGGCGCGCAACCTGGGCAGGCTCCGAGGATGGTGCTCCTGGAGATGTGCGATGAGCTTCTCCCGGATGTGGCAGCGCAGGTCCCACGCCTTGGACGAATCGGCGGCGGTGGCCAGCACCCGAATCTGCATGGCGCGCTCGGAGGTCTCCGTCACTTGCAGATTCCAGAAGCGCTTGTCCCACAAAGGGTCTCCTTCGACGATCTCTCGCAAGGCCTCGCGCACCGACCCGAGCGGCAGGCTGTAGTCGACCCAGACGAAGACCGAGCCGAGGATCTCCGCCGAGCTGCGCGTCCAGTTCTGAAACGACTTCTCGATGAAGTGGCTGAGCGGCACGATCAGCCGGCGATCGTCCCAGATGTGGACCACCACGTAGGTCAAGGTGATCTCCTCGATACGCCCCCACTCGCCCTCGACGATGACCACGTCGTCCAGACGAATGGGCTGGGTCATCGCCAGCTGAAATCCGGCGAAGAGATTGGCGATGGTCTTCTGGGCCGCGAAGCCGAAGATGATCCCGACCACGCCGGCCGAGGCGAGGATGCTGGTGCCGAAGCGCTGTACCTCCTTGAACAGCATGAGAATCGACGCCAGCGCGAAGACCGTGATCAGGAAGTAGAGCGTCTTGCTGATCACGTGTACCTGGGTATAGGCCTTGCGCGCTCGCAGGTTGTCCGCCGCCTTGATGTCGTAGCCTGCCAGCACTGCCCTCTCGCCCAGACCCACCATCTGGCACAGAAGCAGTGCGACCGCGACGATGAGCAGGATGCTGGTCCCCTTGGCCACGGTGTCGGCGTAGCGGGCCGGCAGGTCGAGCAGGGGAAGCGCGAAGATGACCCCCAGTACCGGCAGGATGATGCGCAGGCTCTTGCCCAGAAGGGGCGCCAGAAGATCGTCGATCTTCGTGGCCGTCCTCGACACCCACCGCTTCATCCAGGCCTCGATCACGTAGGTGAACCGAAAGAAGAGCCAGAGCACGACGGCGAAGGACACGATGTCCAAGACCTTGTCGAGCAGCCCGAGGAGCGTCCGCCAAGCCCCGTCCTGCCCCACGCCAACCAGCAAGGGTGTGGCGGCGAGATAGAGCCCGTAGACCCAGACCAGCAGGCTTAGGGGCTTGCCCACCACACGGAGCGACTCGACTCCGAGCGCGCCGCCCTCGCCCTGCTTGGATGAGCCGCGGGTTCGCCTGCGCAGAAGCCACACGACCAGAAGGCTGACCAGCAAGGTCAAGATGACGAGGGTCGCCGCCACGACGAGATCTCCCCAGCTCACGGAGCCAAAGACGGTGGCGCGCATGGCGGAGCCGCCAAGGTCGATCACCCAGCCGCGCAGGAAGACCGCGACCGCCGCGGCGAAGGTCGGGAAGTATCCGTTTGTCGCCAACTCATGGTTCATGGTGGTCCCTCCGTGCCTTAGAGAGCGTTTCCTCGGTCAACGTCGCGTCGCGGCGCGACGCTGCACGAACCGAGCCAGATCTTCGTTGCGGCCATGTGACGAGCTCGGCCGAGCAGAGGGCGTGGCGCTTCGCCACGCGAGGCAAATTGCCCCGGGAGATCCCGCGGCTTGCCACGACTCCGTCAAGACACTGGTACCGAGGCGCGAAGGAATGCCCAATCTGGGAACAGGCAGCCACTGCGGCCGATTCGTCGACGCAGCGCGGCCCAACGAGGATCTGGCACTTCGTGGGGAGTCTCGCGATTGACAGCGACACACCTATCTGCGTAAATCGGCGGTCCTTGGCGGCTATGGACCTTCCTCCAGGGCTCTGAAGCAGTGCTTGGCTCACGCCTGAACAACTACGAGTTGGTTTCCTTGCTGGGCGAGGGCGGGATGGGAATAGTCTACTTGGCTCGCCACTCGTACATGGGGCGGAAGGCGGCGGTAAAGATCCTTCGACCAGAGCTCCTGCACGATAGGTCGCTGGTTGACCGCTTCATGGAAGAAGCGCGTGCCACCAACGCCATCAAGCACCCGAACATCATTGACATCATCGATGTTGGGCTGCTGCCCGAGACGCAGATTCCATATCTGATGATGGAGCTTCTCGAGGGGGAGTCGCTCGCCAAGCGTCTGCAGGACAACAAGCAGCTGCCGGCCGAAGAGGCCATCGAGATTGCATGCCAAACGGCTTCGGCATTGGCGGCCGCCCACGCTTGCAAGATCATTCACCGCGATCTGAAGCCAGACAACCTGTTCCTGGTGCCCGACAAGATGCTCCCCTACCAGGTTCGCGTGAAGGTGCTCGACTTCGGAATCGCCAAACTCATGGGTGATTTGCGTGCCCGCTCGGCCCAGACAAAGTCGGGCATTCTGATGGGGACACCGTTCTACATGTCTCCGGAGCAGTGCCGAGGCACGGCATCTGGAGTGGACGCTCGCTCGGACGTCTACTCTCTTGGCGTCATCGTCTACGAAATGGTGTGCGGCCAGGTCCCCTTCCTCAGCGATGGCGTGGGCGACCTCCTAGTTCGTCATATTACCGAGCCACCGAGAAGACTTAGCAGCCTCAATCCCGCGGTCCGGCCCGATCTGGAGCGCACGGTCCTGCGAGCCTTGGCGAAGACCCCGGCTGACCGGTTCGAGTCGATGGCCGCTTTCGAGGCCGCATTGCGCGAGTGCCAGGGCCGACGGTCGCCGGCGGTAGACGTGCTCGGCGCCACCAAAGTGCAGACTCTTGCCACGGCGGAGACGATGCGTCCGTCGCCAAGCATCCCCGCAACGCAGACGACCTTGTCGTCCATGCTTGGAGAGATCGATGGCAGGACGTCCGAACGACGCGCTAGTCGATTGCGTAGGACTCTCATCCCGATAGCTGGGGTTCTGGCCATCGGAGCGGCTGCCGTCGCGATCATAGGCACCCGATCAACGCCGTCGTCAATTGACTCTTCTGTTTCGCCCCTTGCCCAACCGTCGGCGGCACCACCGAAGGCCGAAACCACGAAACCCAGAGCCACTGCTACTGTGGTGGCACCTGTGCAAGAGCAAGCCGCACCGTCTTCTCCACCCGAGTCGGACGTGCCCAGCGCTGCCACCGCGAAGGCCGTGGAAGCCGCAGACCCCAAAAGCAAAACGACGATTCCTGGCGTGAAGGAGCCAGCTCCGTCATCGGTGCCGTCTCGAAAAGGCACGATGAAGAAGCCATCACCTTCCCCAACGCTGCACAAACCCGGACCGTCCAAGTCTGGGGCGGCTCAACGAGCCTCCACCCCTGACAACGAAGAAGAAATCGACTGGGGCCCTCGCCAATGAAAAGAAGCTCATTCCTTTGGGTATCGCTAGCTCTGCCAGCTCTGATCCTGTGTGACGGATCGAACGTCCGGGCGGCAGAGTCCCCCGCAGGTTCCAAGGCCATCGCAACGCAGCTCTTCGACGACGCAAAGGCGTTGCTGAAGAAGGGCGATCCGGCGTCGGCCTGCCCCAAGTTCGCAGAAAGCCAGCGCCTCGATCCACAGTTGGGGACGCTGCTTCGGCTGGCGGACTGCTACGAAAAGACCGGCAAGACGGCCAGCGCCTGGGCGTCTTTCAAGGATGCCGTCGAGATCGCTTCACAAAGACACGATTCGCGCGAGGCAGCCGCACGCGCGAAGTTGGCGAAACTGGAACCTCGTCTTTGCAGGCTCACGGTAGCTGTCGACCCCGGAACTCCACCCGACGTCGAGGTCTCCAGCAACGGCGATCCGATTGGAAGAGCCTTGCTCGGCTCACCCATGCCAATCGATCCGGGTGAGTACGTCCTGACGGCAAAGGCCGATGGATTCGAAGACTGGATGAAGAAAGTCGTCATTGCGCCCGGGACCCCGGATACTCGAGTTACGGTGCCTGTGCTCGCCCGTAAGCCGGCGCCAGCAGTGGCAATCCAACAACCCGCGCCGTCGGCAACGGCGACGCCTGCTCCAGCCGCAAGCGTCCTGACTCCGATGGTGACATCGCCTGCACCGGCAGCCCAGGACCCGCATGATTGGAGATTCTATCGGCGAGCCGTTGGCTATGGCCTCGGTGCGGCTGGCGTAGTTGGGGTCGGCATCGGCATCGCATTCGGCGTCGCCATGGAGAACAAGCTATCGGACCGCGACTCGGCGAACGCGTGCTCGGCCACGCGCAGCTGTACGCTCGCACAGAAGAGCCAGATCGACCAACTGACGAGCGACGCCAACTCGCGAGCAACGGTAGCGAATATCGGCCTCATTGCCGGCGGAGTCGCGCTGGTGACCGGGGCCGTCTTGGTGGTGACCGGATGGCCCAAGGACAGCCCGCCTGCGGTGGCTAACGTACAGCCATGGGTAGGCGACAAATCCGCCGGTCTCGTTGCAGGAGGAACGTGGTGAAAAGCGCAGGACTGCTTATGGCGTGCGCGGCGATCACGGCGCTCGCAAACGCATGTACGGTGCCGTCGATCGACGTAAAGCTTGCCGATGATGCATCTCTGGACGGTTCTGGCATTGATCTGTCGAGCGATCGGGACGCTCGTGCGGGCCTCGACGTCGCCGACGCGCGAGCCTTCGCTGGTGAAGCCAAGCCCGGGTTCGATCTTCTCACGGCGGTAGAGGTCGGCGGTCGAGGGGATGTCCCCATCGAGGCCATGCTGCCAGATGTCCCGATTGGAGGAGACGCTGGCCTTCAGGGCGTGCCGGACGCGGCGATCGTTTCTGACGTCGACGCTGGGCCGTCCGGACCTGCGCAGGATGCTGGGACGGCAGCCGGGCTCGATGGTGTAGGAATCGATGGAGGCTCGGACACGCTGCCGACTGCCACCGCCTTACAGGTTGTCGCGGGATATCTCTTCACATGTGTTCTAAGGACCGATCACACCGTGAGCTGCTGGGGAAGGAACAGCGAACGTGAGGCTAGCCCACCGTCGGACACATTCTCGCAGATCTCAGCCGGATGGTTCCATGCCTGTGGTGTCAGGACCGCCGACTCGACCGTCCTGTGTTGGGGCGACAACACCTATGGGCAGGCCGACGTGCCCGCCGGCGTGAAGTTCTCTCAAGTCTCATCCGGATCGTCTTTCAGCTGCGGCCTGAGAAGCGACTCCACCACTGTTTGTTGGGGAGGTATCGGGGACGACCTGACTGCCGGAAAAACCACGCCACCATCCGACAGTTTCGTCCAGCTATCCACCGGCTCTGACCATTCCTGCGGTTTGCATGCCGACGGTAGCGTCGCTTGCTGGGGAACCAACCTCTTCCAAGAGAGTACGCCACCCAAAGGCGTGGTGTTCTCGTCCGTGTCGGCCGGCAAGTCACACACTTGCGGTGTCGTGAAGACCTCCGGGCTCGCCCTGTGCTGGGGCAAGGACGTCAACGGCGAAACCGATGCACCAGCAGGGACGTTCACCCAGGTGTCCGCGAATGGCATGTCCCACAGCTGCGGTCTCACGAGTGACGGAAGCATCTTGTGCTGGGGCGACAACAGTGCCGGACAGAGTTCTCCGCCTAGCGGCGTCTTCAAGCAGGTCACCGCGGGGTTGCACCATTCATGCGGCATTCGAGTCGACGGTACCGTCAGCTGCTGGAGCAGGAGCCTGAAGGTGGTGGCTGCTGGCGGCTATCACACCTGCGGGCTTCGCATCTCGGACGGCAGCGCCGAGTGCTGGGGACAGAACGACAATGGCCAGGCTTCGAGACAAGCTGGCCCCTTCACCA
>CAZYFU010000216.1:0-7531 GCA_964647025.1 uncultured Myxococcales bacterium
CTCTGGGCTGCACCGCGCCCTGTCGCGGCACCGAGCTACAGCGGCGGGTTGGCGTTGCGGACCAGGTCGAGGAAGTAGGACTCGAACCACTGCCCAGCCTGGGGCGCGCCAGGAGCGGCATCCGCCACCGCGCACATCTCGTCGAAGCGCGGCTGCGTGGGATCCGAGACGCCGTCCGATTCTCCCGGCGGCTTGACCCAGAAGTAAGCGTCGATGCCGCGCACCGGCGCGGCGCGAGGCCTTTCGCCGAGGCCAGCGCCCTTGATGTTGCACCAATTGCCCCACTGGTGACGGATTCCCCCGCGCCCGTTGCGAGCGGTGTCGATGATGAATCCCTTGCCCTTGATGCCGTACATGTCCAGCGTCTCGGCCAACATCTTGACGTAGGTCAGCTCGTTCGGACACGGGTTGGTCATCGCCAAGATGGCGCCGTCCCGGTTCGACAGGTGCGTGAAGTTCGACACGTTGGTCGCGAAACCGCGGATCATGTGCGGCCCCCCGGCCTCTTCGAGAACGCGCCTGAAGACGGCGGCCATGCGCTCGCGGTTCTTGTCCCAGCCGAGCCATCCCGCGTGGGCGGCGTCGAGATACACGCTGACATTGGGCAGGGCCATGTTCCTGATCGCGTAGACGATGGACTTCCTGTAGGCATCCGTCGATGCCGCGCACTTCGGGTAGTGCAGGTTGGTGGTGAAGTTCGCGAGCGAGTCGGGCTCGACGATCACTGCGATGGGCTGGTCGGGATGGGCCTTGAACTGGGCCACGATGGGATCGATGAACTCGGTCTGGTAGCGGGCTACACCGTTGGCTTCCACGGCCAGCTCCCCAGCCGACGCGTTGGCGGCGCAGTCTCGATTGGGCAGATTGCACAGGACGAACACCGACAACGTCGGCTGGCCGCTGGCATCCTGCTGCTTCTTGGCCTCGTCGAGGAAGCGCGGCATCTTCGACACCTCCGCGATGGTGTCCATCCAGATGGCGGTCGGGTACTGCTCGACCTTGCGAATCTGGGCCGCCATCTCGGGATGCTTCGCGGCAGTCGACTCGACCTTCTGGATGTAGTCCGGGTTCAGGAAGAACCGAACGCCCTTGAAGGGATTGTTGCCGACCGATTCGCTGACGAAGGTGATGGCGGGGCCTTGGTCGGACTTCCTGCCAAACAGGCCGCAGCTGGACGCCGAGGCGATTACGAGCGCGCACACGACGAGGTGGCTCTTCTTCATGGGGGCAGAATATTCCTCGATCACGGGTTGATGCGACCGATTTTGTTGCCCACTTCCTCGGTGAACCAGATGTTGCCGTCGGGCCCCGCCGCGATGCCCGCCGGGTCGCTGTTCGGTGAGGGCAGATCGAACCGGGTGATCTGCCCCGAGGGCGTGATGCGGCCGATCTTGCCGGCGAAGTTCTCGGTGAACCAGAGGTTGCCGTCGGGCCCTGCCGCGATGCCCATGGGATAGGTGTGGCTGGTCGAGATGGGGAACTCGGTGATCTCGCCGGACAGCGTGATGCGTCCGATGCGATGGCCGCCATACTCGGCAAACCAGAGATTTCCATCCGGCCCTGCGGTGATCCCCCAAGGGCGGCTATTCACGGTCGGCAGGCGGTACCAGGCCGGCAGACCGTCGAGACCCACGCGCGCGACGAGGTTGGAGTAGTTGTCGGTCAGCCACATGTTGCCGTCGGGGCCAGCGGCCAGCCCCAGCCACACGCCTGCGAATGGGCAGCGCACGGCCTCGATGGTCTCACCCTCGATGCGGCCCAGGCTGTCGTCCCGGTATCCGGTGAACCACACCCGCCCGTCTGGGCCCACGGCGACGCTCTTCGGCGGGCCCGCGGAGGCATCGAGTGCGAGCTCGACCACCTGCCCTTGCATGTCGACCCAGGCGAGCTGGCGCGCCAACACCTCGGTGAACCACATCTTGCCGTCGGGGCCCGCGGCGATGCCGAACGGCCCCGAGCCTTGCGTGGGCACCTGGAACTCGGTGATTTGGCCGGACGGCGTGATACGCGCGACCTTGTCGCCGCCGTACTCGGTGAACCACAGGTTGCCGTCCGGACCCGCGGCAATGGCGCGCGGCTGGCTGCCGTCGGTCGGCACGTCGAACTCGACGATGAGGTGCTGGCGTTCCACCTCTCCGGACGATCCCCCGGATCCGCCGGTCGCCGCGGGGACCCATGCGCCCGCGGCCCCGCCCAAGCCTTCCAAGGAACCGGTTGGGACTTGTCCGACCGGCCCAGGCAAAAGCTCGGAGCGCCCGCACGATGAGAGCCAAAGCAGAGCTGCGAGAAAGGTCGATGGTCGTCTCATTCGGCGCTCCCGGCACGGCGGAGCATACCAGAGCGTGCGGGGCCATCGCACGGTGGATAGCTGCTAGGCTAGGCGGCGTCCATGAAGCGACCAAGCGAGAACATCCTCATCGACGGCCCCGTCGGGCCACTGCAGACCCTGATCGACGAGCCCGAGCACGTGCGTGGCCTGGCCATCGTCGCGCATCCGCACCCGCTGTTCGGCGGTGCCAACAACAACAAGGTCGCGTACACGCTCGCGCACACGCTGCGGGATCTCGGGCACGTGGCCTTGCGCCCCAACTTCCGGGGTGTCGGCAAGAGCGCGGGCACCCACGACGAAGGGCGCGGAGAGACCGACGATGTGCTCGCCGTGCTCGACCACGCCATCACGCGGTGGGATCCCTCGCGAGAGCTGCCCGTCGTCCTGGCTGGTTTCTCGTTCGGGGCTTTCGTGCAGACGCAGGTGGCGAGGCGGCTGCACGATGCGGGACGCCCGCCTTCTCGCTTGGTCTTGGTCGGCACCGCCGTAGGCGAGGTCCAGGGTACGCGAAGCTACGCCCCACCCGCCATCCCTCGGGAAAGCATCCTCATCCACGGCGATCGGGACGAGGTGGTGCCGCTGGCGAACGTGCTGAAGTACGCCGAGGAGAGCGGACTCGCGGTCACCGTCATCGCTGGCGCAGACCACTTCTTTCATGGGCGGCTGCTCGAGATCCGCGGCGTGATCGAGCGTGCCTGGCGAGGCGCGGGCTGCTGAGCGTGAGCAGCCCGTGCGTCACGAAGGCGGGCCTGCGGCATCCATAGTCGAGCCGATGCAAGCACCACCACATACGTTCGTGTCCGCGCCCCGGCGCGACGTCCGCTTGCTGTTCGCGACGCGAATGCTCCGCCTGTTCGGCTATGGGTTTCTCTCGGTGGTGCTGGTCCTGCACCTGGCCGCGGCCTCGCTGAGCGAGAGCGAGATCGGGCTTTTGCTCACGCTGACGTTGCTCGGCGATGCGGTGATTTCGCTGTTCATCACCACGTGGGCGGACCGGTTGGGCCGACGGCGCATGTTGCTGGTCAGCGCCGCCCTGATGAGCCTCGCGGGTGCGATCTTCGCGACGAGCAGCTCGTTCGGATGGCTCGTCGTGGCCGCCACGATCGGCGTGATAAGCCCGAGCGGCAACGAAGTGGGACCGTTCCTGGCGGTCGAACAGTCCGCCCTCGCCCAAACGGTTCCAGCCCAGCGTCGCACGGGGATCTTCGCCTGGTACAACCTGGTGGGGTCGTTCGCCACGGCGCTCGGCAGCCTCTGTGGCGGCGCGCTCGCCGAGCTCTTGCAGACGGCGGGCACATCGCCGATCGCGAGCTACCGGACCCTCGCCGGGCTCTACGCGATGGTCGGCGTCGTCCTGCTCGCCCTGTTCTCGCAGCTGACGGCGGCCGCCGAAACCACCGCCGAGGTCGCCGCCCCGCGCGGCCTCGACCTCCACTTCGGCATGCGGACCTCCCGCAACACCGTGCTCAAGCTCGCGGGCCTGTTCTCGATCGACGCGTTCGCGGGCGGGTTCGTGGTGCAAGCCTTCGTGGCCTATTGGTTCCAGCAACGGTTCGGGGTCTCGCCCACGGGGCTCGGCGGGATCTTCTTCGCGGCCAACGTCCTGGCCGGTATCTCGGCGCTGAGCGCCTCCTACTTGGCCAAGCGCATTGGCCTGCTGGCGACCATGGTGGCCACGCACCTGCCGTCGAACGTCCTGCTCTTCCTGGTCCCGCTCATGCCCAACCTGGGGCTCGCCATCGCGGTGCTGCTCGTGCGTTTCAGCATCTCCCAAATGGATGTCCCAACCAGGCAGGCGTACACCATGGCGTTGGTCCCTCCCGGCGAGCGGTCGGCGGCCGCGGGGGTGACCGGCATCGCGCGCACGCTCGGCGCCGCCTTGTCGCCCATGGTCGCCGGTCCTCTCTACGCGTCGGCGGCGCTGGCCTCCGTTCCGTTCTTCGTGGGCGGCGGCCTCAAGGTCGTGTACGACCTGCTGGTGTGGCGGTCGTTCAGGAAGGTGAAGATCGACCTCGCCAACTGACCTGTTCAGGTCAGGAGCCACCCGCGCACGAGGCCGGCCAGCGCCTCCGGGCTGAGCGGCTGGTAGGCGCGCAGGTTGATCTCCTCGCGGCGAAACCACGTCCGCTGCCGGCGTGCGTACGCGACGGTCGTCGACTTGATCTCCGCCACCGCGGTTTCCAGGTCGCACGCCCCATCGAGGTAGCCGTTGAGTTGTTTGTAGCCCAGGGCCTGCATCGACCGCGCACCGGCATAGCCACGCTCGCGTAGCGCGCGCACCTCGTCCAGGAAGCCCGCCGCCATCATGTGGTCGACGCGCGCGGCGATGCGGGGCCGGAGCAGATCCAGATCGAAATCGAGCACGATGGAGAACATCCTCAGCGCCGGCGGAGGCGGTGCATTCTGCCGGCGCAGCTCGCTGATGGTCTGTCCGGTCTGCTCGAAGACCTCGAGCGCGCGGCTGATGCGGACGAGATCGCCCTGATTGATCCTGGCGGCGGCCTCGGGATCCACCTGGGAAAGCCGGGCGTGCATCGCGGCGACTCCGCGGGCATTGGCCTCGGCCTGGTGGCGCGCCCGAATCTCCGGATCCGGCTTGGGAGCGTCGAACAGTCCGCGCACCAACGCGCGAAAATATAGGCCCGTGCCGCCGACGATGATGGGGAGCCGCTCGCGAACCGCGGCATCCGCGATGATGGGCTGGACCGCGGTGGCCCACGCCGCGGCCTGGAACTGCTGGTCCGGTGTCACGACGTCGAGCAGGTGATGGGGAATGGTGGCCTGCTCGGCGGCCGTGGCCTTGGCGGTGCCGATGTCCATGCCCCGGTATACCTGCATGGAATCGCAACAGATGATCTCGCCCCCCAAGCGCAGGGCCAGGTCCATGCCCAGGGCGCTCTTGCCCGACGCGGTCGGCCCCAGAACGGCGACCACGGGCGGCGGACGATCGGAAGCCCCGCCGGTCACGTTCTCCCCAGTCGCTGCTCGATTTCGCCGATGGGCATACGCAGCAGCACCGGCCGGCCGTGGGGACAGTGGGAGCGCAGGTCGACCTCGTCGAGCTGGACGAGCAGCGCGACGGCCTCTTCGCGGCTGATCACGTCGCCCGCGCGCAGGGCCCCGTGACAGGCCATGGTCGCGAAGACGTGATCGAAGCGGGCCTTGGCGAGGTCGCTGCCGCTTGGTCCATCGGGCTCGTCGGTGGACAAGCCGGCGATGACGTCGACGAGGAGGGGCTTCGGATCCACTTTCTTGAGCAGGTCGGGCACGGCGCGCAAGAGCAGGGTCTTGGGGCCGAAGTCCTCCACCTCGAAGCCCAAATCAGCGAGCGACTGCAGGGCCGTGCCGGCGCGAACCGCGGCGATGGAGGCTTCGTCGAGCTCGATGGGGATCGGAAACAGCAGACGCTGCCTCGACACCTGCTGCTGCCCGTGGGACTGGCGCAGGCGCTCGAAGGTGATTCGCTCGTGGGCAGCGTGCTGGTCGACGATGACCAGCTCGCTTTCCCCCTCGCAGATCAGGTACGTCGCATGGGCCTGCCCGATGTATTCGAGGCTGGCGAAGAAACCCGGCCCGCGCACCACGTCGAGACGCGGCGGGGTGGACGGTGCCGGCTCGTCCTTCGGGATGTCCAGCCCCTCCACGGTGTGTGCGAGCGCCCGCGGACGCACGCTCGCCGACGGCTCGCGCCGGGCGAAGGGCTCGGGTCCCAAGCCCGCTCCTCGAAGGGGCTCTTGCCAGCCCGTGTCCCGGACGCGCGGCACGGCCTCCGGCTCACCCAACCGGGGGGCCTGCAAGTTCTCGGGCGGCAGCGTGTACGCACGCAGCGGGGCCGGCGGCAACCACGGCGCCTTCGCGATGGCCGCCCCCACCACGTGCCGGACGGCGCCGTACACCTCTTGCGCCCGCGCGAAGCGCACCTCGAGCTTCTGGGGATGAACGTTGACGTCCAGCTCCTGCCCGGGCACCTCCACGAACAAGGCCGCCAGGGGATAGCGGCCCTTTTCCAGGAGCTCGCCGTAGCCCATGCCGAGCGCGTGCAGCAGCGACCTGTCGCGCACGAACCGCTTGCCGACGAACAAGAACGTCGAGCGGGGCGTGGCCGAAGCCTCCTCGGGCGCACCCAGGAAGGCCCGAACTTGCACGCCCGCCTCTTCGCCTTGCGCCTCGTGCAACACGGTCGCCCCCCGACGGGCCAGCGCCGCGCGCACCCTTTCCCCCATGTCCCGGTGGAAAGGCAGATCCAGCACCTGTCGACCATTGGCCTTCAGGCGGAAGTGGACCTCGGGATGGGCCAGCGCCAGCCGCAGCACCGCCTCGGCGATGTTGGCGGCCTCGGTGGCTTCGGACTTCATGAACTTCAGCCGCGCGGGCGTGTTCCAGAACAGGTCGCGCACCTCGATCTGCGTGCCATCGGGCATGCCCACGTCGCCGCTACTGGTCTCGATCCCGGCCTCGTGCCCCAGGGCGAACCCCGCGCTCATGCTCCGGCGCTTGCTCCGGATGGTCAAGCGCGCCACGGCGGCGATGGACGGTAGAGCCTCGCCGCGGAAACCGAAGGTGCCGAGCCCCCATAGATCCTCGTGCGAGCGGATCTTGGAGGTCGCGTGGCGAAGCAGGGCCAACCGGACCTCCTCGGCGGACATTCCACCGCCGTCGTCGACCACACGAATCAGTCGACGCCCGCCGGCCTCGATCTCCACGTCCACGTGCCGGGCCCCGGCGTCGATGGAATTCTCGGCGAGCTCCTTCACCACCGAGGCAGGGCGCTCGACCACCTCGCCGGCGGCGATCTGGTCCGCGAGTGTCGGCGGCAGGACGTGAATGCGCGGCGCTTCGGCCGAAGCGGGAATATCCATGCTGCCGCTAGGATATGCCAAGAAAGCCCCGGTGGGCTCGATCAGTTACGCGAAGTTCTTACCCACCAAATAGAGCTCGGTGCTCTGCTGGCGAGACGCCTCGGGCTTGAGCAGCTTGACGTCCTTGAATCGCTGCCCCATGCGCTTGCGCAGGCGCTCCACCTCGGGGCTCTGGAAGACCTTTGCCACGAATGCCCCAAGTGGGGCGAGCAGCCGTTCGGCACGGGCCAGCGCCTCCTCCACGAGGTTCGCGGAGCGGGCCTGATCCGTCGCGCGGATGCCGGTGGTGTCGGGCGCCATGTCGGACAGCACGACGTCGTACGCGGCCAGGCCGCACAGCAGC
>CAZYFU010000217.1:0-7520 GCA_964647025.1 uncultured Myxococcales bacterium
GAGGCCGGCAACGAGCTGCTCAAGGGCGGAATCGGGTTCCTCTACTAGCAGACGCGCGACCGTCAAGGCATCAGCACCGAGTCTGGCTCGGAGGTGGGCGCGGGCTACCTCGTCATCGAATTGAAGGTCGTGCCCTGCAAGGCCGAGCACACAGGCCAGCTCGGCTTCTTCGTACGCTACCTGGAATGTTCCCGTCGAGCCCAATCTTCACGCAACCTTGACCTTGCCGCGGGCATCGTGGACCAGGTCGCGGCCGACCCTGGTTCTGCTGACCAAGCTCAAGGAGCGAAACGCCCGACTCGCCTACGCGGCTAACGCCCTCGAACACGGCTGGTCGCGGGCGGTGTTGGTTCACGAGGACGCGCTGGTCTCGCACATGACGAAGTTCCTGTTGGAGCTGGGTGCTGGCTTCGCCTTCGTGGGCCGCCAGGTGCACCACATCCGCTTCGGGTCACCAAGAACTTCGCATGGGGCTGCGCGAACGCCGCCAGCGCGGAACCACAGCAACTTTCGCAGAACTGTGTCCTCGGGTGCCTTGACGAAGATGGAACGACCATCGCGAACCACCACGGGGCGGCGACGGTTGAACTCCGAATCGTCGTAGGGGCCATGCGGGTGGCCGAAGAAGTCTATCTTCAGCACGAGCGGAAGGTAGAAGGCATTGGCCGAGCGTCCGTGCAGGACTGCATCCCTGAGCATGTCGACGTCGACCTCGAAGTCCGGGCCGAGCGCCGCGACGAAGTCCGCGATCTTGCCGACCTTGAGATCGATGACGAAGTCGATGTCGTTCGTGGCCCGCGGCTCGCCATCCAGCGAGCTGGCGAAGCTGCCGCCAACAAAATATCCCGCACCGACTTGCTCGAGCGCTCCGGCGACGCGCAGGGCGACGTCGAGCGCATCGGCGGACACCGTCATGGCTTCCGAGATCCGTAGAGGCGCTGAGCCACGGCCGCGCCGTACAGCCGGTCGGCAAGGGCGTAACGAAGCTCGTCATCCGACAGCGTGCGTCCTTTGTGCGCATCCCTGATCCCGGCGAGGGCGAGGTCGCGTGTCGCGCGGGTGAAGCTTGCCCACATCTCCAGGCGCTTCTCTGGCCCTGCGAGCTTGAGCAGCTCGAAGTACCTGGCATCGCACTTGGGCGAAGTGTCGTGCACGCACGAAATCTACCACGCCGTCACCGGCAGGAGCATGGGCGAACGCACGCGCAACCGGGTGCCGGTGGTGGCAAGCCTTTGGCACTTTGACCCTGGCACGGCATTTGTCCAACAGCCTGTTCGACAATGCGCCACAGCCTGGTGCTTCTGGCTATGCCCAGACTGCAGTCAACCCTCCAAGGGATTCGCTGCCGCCGCGTGTTCGCGGATCCGGCCGGGCTCTACGATCCACAGTCTTCGTCGTGGATCAGCCTGCCCGAGGGCGCTGACCAAGGTCTGCATCAGGTCGAGGGTGACCAAGCAGCGGTCCTCGGCCGCACAGACATCGATGAGTGTGCGGTCACTGGCCGAGCGCATGTTCTGCTCGGCCACTGTTGCGACATCGTGACCGGCCTCGCGCAAACTGCGAAGCCCGCGCTCGCCCAGATTTTCGTCGAGCTTGAACCTCACGCCGTCTTCTTCACGGGGATGTCCACGAATCGTTCGCGCGACATTTCGGCGCCGTAGGCCTCTTCCACTCCGGGATAGTCGGCGAGGATCTGGGAGATGGTAGAGCCGCTGGCCAGCAGGTCCAAGATCAGGGCCACCCAGATGCGGTGGCCGCGAATGCATGGCTTGCCAAAGCAGATATTGGGATCCACCGAAATGCGAGACAGCAACTCCTCGCGGCTCATGATGCCGTAAGGATAGCACCCTCCCGCCGTGGGCTTGGGAATCCCGTTTGCTCCACGCTCCTCGGCGTATACGCGCGCAGGCATCGACAGCCCATGCATTGGTCAACAGCCCGTTCGGCAAATGCCCTGAGGCCACAGCCTGGTCCTCGAACGCGTTCAAACCCCACTCCGCGAGCGGCAATCTCGACCCCTTGCGCACGGGCTGAACCACGTGTACTGTTCCGATGTTCAGTGTTGGCTTAGCCATGGATATTCGTACCCGACTTGCGAGCCTGAGCATCAAGCCGTGGTCGCTCGGCGACCAGTGGCAAGCTCTGCACGAGCCCGACCGGCCTGGCAAGGACTGGGGCATCAGCTTCCCGACCGAGCCCTACTGCCTGATGTTCGACCGGCAATTCCCACACGTACCGAAGAACAAATGGACGGCGAGGGAGAAATGCTACGTCACCTACTTTCAGCGCATTTCGGACGAAGACCTCGCGTCAGTCCGCGCCTTCGTTGATGGCATCCGGCCGTACGTCGTGGTCAAGGATCTGACTGCGAGCAGTATGACCCTCGCATTTCGCGCCGCCACGGGCGCGAGCGGTGATCTCGAAGCCACGGAGGTTGGGCAACTCATGCGCGCCGCCAAGCCCTACAACGACATACCCAACGAGGAGCATCGTCGCGCCGGAACTGCGTTGGCGCGGCGTCTATGCGCTCTCGTCAAGACGGTTGCGCTCTACCGCGACGTGGATGGGTTCGTGGCCATCCCCTGCGCAGGCTCGAAGAGGTTTTCGCTGCCGCGGGGATTTGCCTACGAGTTGGCCAGGCGGACCGGCAAGGCCAATCTCAGCGAAGCCGTCACGAAGTCGAAGGTCACGCCCGAGCTGAAGAACCTGTCGCTGGCCGACAAGCTGGAGGCGATCTTGGGATCGGTGACGGTAGACATGGCCAAGGTAGAAGGGAAGTCCATCGTCGTCGTGGACGATCTCTACCAGTCCGGTCTCACCATCAACTACGTCGCGGAAGAGTTGCGCTTGGCCGGCGCGCGCAAGGTCTTCGGACTGGCTGCCGTCAAGACCCTCAGCAACGATGACAATCTTCCGAAAAGCACCGCACCCCTGCAAACAGGTGGTGACGGGGACGACGAGATTCTGTTCTAGTTGGGACTTCGATGGACAAGCTGGAAACGATCCTCACGCTCATGCGACTCCCAGGAGTCGGGCCGGCGCGCATTCGGCGTGCGCTGGCGGCCTTGAGCGCAGCGGACCTGCCCATCGAGGAGGCGTTCAGCGCCAGCGGCCGCCGCCTGCTGACCGACAGCGGCGTGTCGCCGTCGGCACCTCAGGCTGCCATCGGCCACATCGCCGACGAGCTTCGCCGCGAGGGCGTGCACTGCCTGGTCGCTCCATTCAGCGATGTGGGGCTTCCCGAGACCGCACGCAGGAATCTGCCGCCCGTCCTCTTTGCCATCGGACCCACCAACCTCGCCGCGAACCCGAGCGTCGGATTCTGTGGATCCCGAAGTGCAACCGGCCGTGGCCTGGAGGTCGCCGCCGACATCGCGGAGCAGGTGTCCGGACAAGGATTCAACGTCGTCAGTGGCGGCGCCAAGGGCGTCGACATCACGGCGCACAGGACGGCGCTGGAGAAGGGCGGCACCACCACCGTGGTCCTGGCCGAGGGTATCTTGCAATACCGAATGCGGCCCGAGCTGCGCGCCGTCTTCGATCCCGCCCGCACCCTGCTGGTCAGCGAGTTCTTGCCCGACGCCGCCTGGATCGCCGGTCGGGCCATGCAACGCAACCGCACCATCTGTGCATTGTCTCGTGCCATGGTTCTCATCGAGGCCCGCGCAACCGGTGGCACCTTCGCCGCTGGCGAGGCTGCCCTGGCCATGGGCCTGCCGCTCTTCACCGCCGACTACAGCACCCAGCTCGAAAGCAACGACGGCAACCGCATCCTCCTCGAACGCGGCGCCATCGCTCTGAGGCAGAGCCGAGCGACCGGAAAAGCTAACCTGGCGCGGCTGTTCGAGCTGGCGGGGAGACGGGAGTCGGAGGGGGCGGGTGGGAGTGTTGGGCAGCAGGATTTGTTCTCGAGGTAGAGACATCCTGGTTGGCCGAGCCAGGGCCGGGGATCTCCTTCCCGCCAGGGTCAGAGAAGCCGCTGGCACCACTCGTGGCACCAGCACCCACCACTCGCACTGGAGAAGCCTCTGATTGGCACCCAGGGCACCCAGGCCGGCACCCACCGGTCGCACCTGCTTCGATTGGATCACGCCCTGGGTGGCCGTGTCGACATTCTGCGCCAACGATGGTAGAGGATTCTGGCTGTGGCGGTCGATTCGCATAGGTTCGGCAAGAGCAGGTTGGCGGTCGCCCTCTCAGCCCTTCTTGTCGCGCACTTGGCGTGTGCCGCCGGACGGAGGAGCGCGCGCGACACCTCCCAAGAGCTTGTGGGAACCATCGTCGACGCCCGGACCGGCGCGCCCATCGAAGGTGCTCGGGTGTTGCTGTGTGCGCACGAGGATAGCGCCCCCGTCGCGCTCATTGGTATGGGAAGTCGGTGCGACAGGGAGGTCGAAATCGCATCTTCCGATCACCATGGGGCCTTCCGATTGCACGCCAGCAGTGTGGGAGCCCCCGTCCCGACAACACTAGAAATCACCGCCCCACGATATCTGCCATTCCGGGTGGCCACGCCTGTCCAATCGGCCGCTGCACGTACGCCGGCATTGCAGGCACGACTGCAACCAATCCCCGATATCGACGTAACAGCCTTGGACGGCGAGGGGAAGCCGCTTCAGCATGGCGGAATGGGTTGGCTAGCGGAGGAGCCCGGTAGGATTCGCGGCCAGTTCCTTGCCTACTTCGCAAGCCAGGACGGAACCCTGTCGTTCAATCCTGACGGAGTGCCGGAAGGAATCGTCACGTTCTTCGTAATAGCAGGGGACGATGACCCGCACTTTGGGACAGCGACCATCACAACAAGCGCCGGTCGCCACGACGCGGTCAGGATCAAAGCTGACCAACGTTTCCTCAAGGTGCGCGGCCAGGCTGTGGATGCTGAGGGCAGTCCCCTTGCTGCGGTGGTGTCCGTGGAGCCGACCTCGCGCATGTCGCCCCTGGATCGTGTTCTCGTCGAGATTGGCGGCCAAGATACCGATCTCGAGGGAAACTTCGAGTTCCGTGTTACGTCACCGTCGAGCGTATCGGTTCGACTCTCGACCTGGATCGGGCGCGGTCAGAGGGGCGAGCACGTTCTGCTGAAGACACTCACGGAGGCCCCCTGCACGTTCGCCTCGAATCCGAAGCCCATCGTGCTGAAGGCCCCTCCCGCCCCCGTCGTTCGCTGCGGCATGGTGGGGCCTGACGCCCGCCCCCTTGCACTGGCAGAGCTGGGGCTTTCTTTCGTGCCCCATCAAGAGGGGCGTGGACACAGCGGAAGCTGCGTATGGCCTGGTGGAAGATCGTCGGGCACCGAGGCCAGCAAGCGCAGTCAGCCTCGCGAGGTGAGATTCATCTGGCCAGACGGGGTGGAGACTCTTCTGGTGACAGGCTATTCGCTGTCCAAAGCATTACCGTCGGGCGAACAGAACTCCTACAGTGGCGAGGTGGCACTCAGCCATCCCACCGATCCATGTCGGATTCGCGGCATTGGCCAACTTCAACTTCGGGGGGACGACCGGTGAACTTGTCAGCATTTGCCAGCGGGTACAAGCGGCTCTACGCGAATGACGAAGAGGAGATTGCCCCGGGGTGCAGGCCTCTGACAGCTACCGGCCGGAAGCCAGATTGCCGTGCACATTCACGGGTTTCGTCCGAGGTGCGGTAGTAGACTGCATTTATCATGGGCGAACAAATGGGACTTCCCGGCACGCAGGCGGCGACCGCCGTCGTCGACGGCGGGCACCCACGCGCAACCGACGCAGGAAGGGGCGAGTTCGTCTCGGACATTCAGCGGATGAACCCGTGGTGGCAGGGCCAGCCCGGCCGCGCTCTGCCCAAGACTCGGCGCCATCTCGTCGACGCGATTCACAAGAGGCTACGGGCCGGCCTTGCTCCCATCGTCGTCGTGCGCGGCCCCCGCCAAATCGGCAAATCGACGGCACAAGAGCAGGTCATCGAGGATCTGTTAGGGCAGGGGATTTCGCCGACGCACATACTCCGTACGCAGTGGGACGACCTTCCTTCGCTCGCCAACCAGGGGCAGGAGCCGATCCTCAGACTGCTGGACTGGTACGAGAAGGAGATCCTCAAGCAGTCGGTAAACAGCGTGGCTCGGCAGGGTGGCACAGTCTACATCTTCTTCGACGAGGTCCAGAATCTCCGCGACTGGGACGTCCAGCTCAAGGCGTTGGTGGATCAGACGTCTGTGCGGGTGGTGGTAACGGGCAGCTCAGCACTGCGCATCGAACAAGGGCGCGACAGTCTGGCTGGACGAATCACTACCATCGAAGGCTCGGTCCTCTCGCTGACGGAGATTGCCGGATTCTATGGCGAGACCGAGATGTCCAAGCCGGAGTTGCCTGACAACGGCCTCGAACCGCTGACTGATCTCGGATTCTGGCGGGGGCTCGCGGACAGGGGGCGCAGCAATCGCGTCGCCCGTGATCGGGTCTTTCGGCTGTTTTCTGAGCGTGGCGGTTATCCCATCGTCCATCGCGATCCGCACGTGCCGTGGCCTGCGCTTGCCGATCAACTGAACGAGACCGTGGTTCGAAGGGTTATTCAACACGATCTCCGCGTTGGGGACCGAGGCAGAAAGCGCGACCCTCTCCTTCTCGAAGAGCTGTTCCGTCTTGCCTGCCGGTACATCGGCCAGACACCCGACGTGGCCTCTCTGGCCCGTGAGATCCAGAGATCGCGGGACGCAAACGTCGGCTCACAGCGAATTAGGCAGTATCTCCGCTTCCTGGGAGATACGTTGCTTTTGCGATTGGTCGAGCCGCTCGAAATTCGTCTGAAGCGACAGCGTGGGGCGCCCAAGCTGTGTCTAGCGGACCATGGTCTGCGCGCCAGCTGGTTGCAAGAGGTCGTTCCCCTCGATCCAGATGCGTTGGCGACGAATCCTCATCTGACCACCCTGGCCGGCCACATTGCTGAGAGTGTGGTCGGGAACGCCTTCCTGAGCATCCACGGCCTCGATGTCGCCCACCTTCCCGCGAGACGCGACCAGCCCGAGATCGACTACGTCCTGACCGTTGGAACCAAGCGCATCCCCGTGGAAGTGAAGTACCAGCGCCGCATCGATGCCCTCCGCGACACGGAGGGTCTGCGCACCTTCCTGGAAAAGACGGTGAACAACGCCCCCTTCGGTGTTCTCATCACTCAGACCGATAGCGACGGCTACACGGACGATCCGCGCGTCGTCAGCCTGCCGCTCTCGTCGATGCTGCTGATGCGGTAGCCGGGCCCCGCGGGCCACATGGCACTTCCCCTCGGGCGTGCCGCCCAGCAAGTCCGCCCAGCAAGTCTCTGGCACCTGGCAAGTCGGTCTCACCATCAACTACGTCGCGGAAGAGTTGCGCTTGGCCGGCGCGCGCAAGGTCTTCGGACTGGCTGCCGTCAAGACCCTCAGCAACGATGACAATCTTCCGAAAAGCACCGCACCCCTGCAAACAGGTGGTGACGGGGACGACGAGATTCTGTTCTAGCCCAGCCAAGGAGACCCCCCGGCTCTGCCGGGGAGGCAGCCACAGTTCGAC
>CAZYFU010000218.1:0-7512 GCA_964647025.1 uncultured Myxococcales bacterium
GGAGGCCCCCTCTGGGAGACCGTGGTGCAGAACTGCATCGCGCAGTAGCCACACCGCCCTCCGATGCGCCTGCGCGTGCTGTGGCGATGGCAAGGTGAACGGCCCCGAGCAATGCAACCTCGCAATGCTGCTGGACCGCACGCTCGGGCCCCACGGACGCACAATATCCCCCACCCGATGCCCTGCCGACGTAGACTGGCCTCGCATTTCTTCCGGAGGTACGACGCCATGACGAGAAACATCATTCGGCTGCTTGCGGTTTCGTCTGCCCTGGCCCTCGCGGCCTGTGGCTCTGACAACTCCAGCGGGTCTTCGGGCTCGGGAGGCGCGCAAAGCAGTGGTGGCGCGGCCAGCTCCGGCGGGAAGAGCGGCAGCGGCGGCAGCCCCGGCAAGGGCGGCAACGACGGAAGCGGCGGCAGCGCGGGAGGCGCGACCGGCAGCGGCGGCACGCCCAGCAGCGGCGGCAGCTCGGGCAGCGGCGGCAGCGCGGCGGGCGGAACCACCAGCGCGGGCGGAGCAGACGGCGGCAATCCGGGAAGCGGCGGCGTTTCGTCGAAGGACGGCGGATCCGCGGGCGCGACCGGCAACGGCGGCGTGGGGGCCGGCGGAAAGACGGGTGCCGGCGGGACCACTGGAGCGGGCGGAACCACCAGCAGCGGCACGGGCGCCAAGCTCCACGTCTTCATGTTGCTCGGCCAGTCCAACATGGCCGGCTACGCCAGGGCGCAGGACTCGGACAAAGAGAACAGCCCCCGCATCAGGGTGATCGGCTTCGACGATTGCGCGGCGACTGGTCGCAAGAAGGATCAGTGGGCGGACGCGGCGCCACCGCTACACGAGTGCTGGAACAGCGCCGTCGGGCCTGGTGACTCGTTCTCCAAGACCTTGCTCGCCAACATCCCGGCCAGCGACAGCATCCTGCTCGTACCGTGCGCTCTGAGCGGCAAGTCCATCAACGACTTCAAGAAGGGCACCACCAACTACACCTGGTTCATCAACCGGGCCAAGAGCGCGCAGCAACTGGGCGGCGTGATCGAGGGACTCCTGTTCCACCAGGGCGAATCCGACTGCGGACAGTCCTCCTGGCCGAACACGGTCAAGCAGTTCGTCAACGATCTGCGAACCGACCTCGGCCTCGGCGACACGGTCCCGTTCTTGGCGGGAGAATTGCCCCCCGACAGCGCGTGCAAGCACAACACCCTCGTCAATCAGCTGCCCAACCTCATCACCGGCGCGCACGTGGTCTCGTCCTCGGGGCTCAAGCTGGATCCAGCGGATACGCAATACCGCATGCACTTCGGCCACGACGACACGGTGGAGCTGGGCAAGCGGTACGCGGCGAAGCTGGTCGAAGCCCTGAAGTGGTAGCGGTTCGCCGCCACCGACCACGCAGGGATCACCGAATCGGCGCGAGGGTGCCCCGCACCCCGATCGTGAACCATGTGTGCATGGCCATGTCGGAGAAGGACAGGTCCACTTCGCTGGGGCTGCCTCCGCGCCAATGCGGGTGCAGAGAAAGGTGCCGGTACGTGCCCACGCGGGCGCTCGCATAGGGACCCATCGTCCACGAGCGGCTCAGACGAACGTCGCTGCCGATCTGCAGGTCCAGATCGTAGCCTCTGGCACCGACGTCCGTGTTCTCGCCGCTGCTGCGGTAGTCGAGCCATTCGACTCCGAGGCCGAGTGATATCCACGGCTTCAGCCTTTCGAGCATCAGCCAGTGCCAGCGCAAGGCCGTGCCCAAGCGAAGGTCGCTCGCCGAGCCGGCGTCGCCGGAGGCGACCAGAGTCAAAGGCGCATAGGCGGCGCTCACGTCGCCCGACCAGCGCGGGGAGAAGCGATACCCGACGCCCAACACCATCGGGAAGATCTTGGATAGCTGATCCAGAGTGCTTCTGCCGACCGTATCTCTACTGTCGACTCGGCCCGAGCCGCTGCCAACGGCGAAGGCGAAGCTGAAGAACGCACCCATCGTCGGCGGGATGGGTTGGGGTTGCGCCACGTAGCCCGCGGGCGAACCGAAGCTGGTGAGCAGGACCAACGACAGGGCCTTGGGGACGTATGCATCGGCTCCGGAAAGTGAGGGGCTCGCGTGGTCACCTTTGCCCATGCGGCCGATCTGAAACTCGCCCGCCACGCCGATGGAGCCGTACGACGAAACCGGCCACTCGTGTCCAACCGCAACGCGGGTCCATACGCCCCAATGCGAGGTGTCGCCGTTGACTCCGTCGGCATAGTAGCTAGCCGTGCTCGCGTATCGCAGGCGCGCGACCGACACCGATCCGGACAGGAAGAGTCTTCTCGGCGTCAGGTAGTACTTCAGGCCGAGACCCGCGCCATACAGATTGAAGCTGGGGACCTGCACATCAGCGTCGTTGATGGCGGGATCGATCATCGAGATGTAGCTGGCTTCGGTGAAGGCGACGAGATCTCTCGTCAGGCTCATTCCCGCCGCCACGCCGAACGGAATGGTCTGTCCGCTGATGAAGAGAGTGCCGCCGCTTGCCCACAGCCCACCCAATCCCAACCGCGCGTCCAAGTAGAGGCGCAGCGGCGCAAGTCCGTCGTCCGATGCTGCGGCTAGATCGGTCGTGGAGGCCAGAAACCTGCGCCTCCGCCCGTCGTCGGAGTCGTAGCCGATGGAACCGACCAACGCGGCTGCCACGTGGGTGAACGATGGGAAGTCTTCGGGGCGCGAACGTCCCACGACCAGCTCTCCCGCGACACCAAAACGCCATTTCGACCATGACCGCCACTCCTTGCCCATGGAGAAACGGCCGCTGATGCCCTGGGACGCCGCCGGCCAGTCTGTAACGAATTCCAAGTCGTCATCGCGGTAACGGAAGAAGGACCAGAAGACCGATCCACGCAGGAAGAAGCCGGTGGGCGTTCCGTAGTATTTCAGGCCGAGCCCGAATCCGTAGAGATCCGCGTGGCTGCTCCGGTCGCGCGACGTGAACGCATGTACGTCCGACACCTCGCCGAACAGGATCAGATCGTCGGAGAGGTGCAGACCCGCCGCGAGCTCAAGCGGGATGCTCGTCCCTTCGACGCGCGTGTCGTCGATCATTGCCGACAGGTCGAACCGTCCCCACAGCCGGCCGACGCCGCTGCGAAGCTCAATCATGTAGCCCCGGCTCGGGCTCGCCGGCGCGCCCATGTCGGAGCTCGGTCGGGGTTCGGCATCCGCAGGAGCAAGGCCACGCTCGGCCTCTTTTGCGGGGACATTGCTGTCGCCACCTTCGATTTCACCGGCGGCCACCAGGAGCACCAAGAGCAATCCCTGACAGAGCATTCGAAGTCCCCTTCATTGAAGCTGACCGATGCGAGCAACGCGATACTACCGCAATCCCGACGCGAGGGGTCGGTCGCGAGAAGCAGGGTCGCCCGTCGCCGTCGGCGCGACCAACTTCCGGAACTGGCCTTGGGGCAAACCGGGGTTGTGGATGTTGCGCATACTTCCTACACTGCTCACGATGCCAAAGTCCCCGAAGCGAGCCGCGGCGGCGAGAAAATCGTCGCGATCCCGGCGAGAGCCATCGTCTCGCCGTACGGGCTGGTGGGCGCGCTTCCGGAGAGGACGAGGTGGCGCGTCCGTCCCCGAGCCAACGGGGCACGAGGAGTTGGCGCGTCGGGCGGAGCTCTTCGGCGTCGCCCAACTCGAGAACCACGCGCGCTTTCTGGCTTCGCAACACACCTGCGAGACCGTGCGCGGCGACGAGCGGCTGCTGCGCCAGCTCGCGAAAGGCGGGGCGAGCATCCGCCGTTGCCACCAGGCCGTCGCGGAGAGCCTGCGCCTCGGCCATCGCATCTCGCCCGCCGCGGAGTGGCTGCTGGACAACTTCCATCTGATCCAGGAGCAAATCGAGCTGGCAGAGGCGCACCTGCCCCCAGGCTACAGCCGCGAGCTGCCGCGCCTCACGGCCGGGCCTGGCCGAGGACTGCCCCGTATCTACGCCATCGTGATGGAGCTGGTCAGGCACACCGACGGCCATGTGGATCACGAAAACCTGAGCCGCTTCATCCGCGCCTACCAGGAGACCCACTCACTGACGCTTGGGGAGCTATGGGCGGTGCCGATCGCGCTACGCCTCTCCCTGATCGAAAACCTGCACCTCGTGGCCCAGCGAATCGAGTGGCAACGCAACCAGCGAGACGCGGCCCTGCGCTGGGCGGAGCGTTTCCTCACCATCGTCGAGACGGATCCCCGCATGGTCGTCACGACGCTCGGCGACTTCGTACGGGCGGACCCGACCTTGACCCCGCCGTTCATCTCGGAGCTGGTGGTCAGCATCGACGGCGTGAATCCGGCACTGGGCCTCGCGCTCAACTGGCTGGAGCAGGAGCTCTCCGATCGCGGGCAGACCATCGAGCGCATCCAGCAGGGTGAGAACCAAGCGCAGGCCGCGGATCTCGCCACCACCAGCAACAGCATCACCAGCCTGCGGATGATGGGCGCCATCGACTGGATGGACTTCGTCGAATCGGCCAGCGCCATCGAGGCCACCCTTCGTCGAGATCCGGCCGGCGTCTATGCCCAGATGGACTTCCGCACCCGCAACCGCTACCGGACCCGCGTCGAAAGCCTGGCGCGTCGGGCTCGCCTTCCCGAGCCGAGCGTAGCCGAAGCGGCGGTGAACCTGGCGGCGGAGCGCCGGCGTATGAACACCGACCGCTGCGAAAGCCACGTGGGCTACTTCCTGCTCGACGCTGGCCAACCCGAGCTGCAGGCCCGCATCGGCTACCGTTCCACGCTGCGCGAGCGACTCGGCGCTGGGCTGGGGCGCCACCCCCTGGTCTTCTACCTGGCCGCGGTCGCCGTCACGACGCTGATGATGGCGGCCGTCCCCACGGCCAGCCTCTACGGAGCCGGCCCCGGCTGGGCCGTCGCGCTGTGGGCAGCCGCCATGCTCTTAGTCGCTTCACGCCCGGCAGTCGCGCTCGTCAACTGGGCAGCCACGCTGCTCGTGCCGTCTCGCTTCTTGCCAAGCCTCGACTTCAGCGAGGGCATTCCGCCGGAACACCGGACCATCGTGGTGGTGCCGACCCTGCTCGGATCCTCGCTCGCAAGCCTGCTCGAGGACCTCGAGGTTCGCTATCTCGCCAACCGCTCCCCCAATCTGCTGTTCGCCTTGCTGACCGACTTCCCCGACGCGGACAACGAGGAGCTGCCCACCGATCGCCAGCGGATCGAGGCCGCCCTCGGGGGTATCCGTGCTCTGAACGCGCGGTACGCGCCCAAGGGCGAGCCGCTCTTCATGCTGCTGCACCGCCCGCGCCGCTGGAACGAGCGAGAACGCAAATGGATGGGGCACGAACGCAAGCGCGGCAAGCTGGAGGACTTCAACCGCCTGGTGATCGAGGGCCGCACCGATGCGTTCTCGGTGATCGAGGGGGATCCCGCGCGGCTGCGTTCCCTCCGCTACGCCATCACCTTGGACAGCGACACGCAGCTACCGCCCGGGTCGGCTTGCCGCCTGGCGGGCACGCTGGCGCACCTGCTGAACCGCCCGCGCCTGGATCCCGCCCGGCGACTGGTGGTCCGCGGCTACGCCGTCCTGCAGCCGCGCATGGCGGTCGGCCTGACCTCCGCGCACCAGTCCATCTTCGCCCGGCTGCGCGCCGGCGAGGTGGGCATCGATCCCTACACGTACGAGGTCGCCAGCGTCTATCCCGACGTCTTCGGCCTCGCCCATTTCGTGGGCAAGGGCATCTACGACATCCGAGCCTTCCACGCATCGACGGGCGAGCGCTTTCCCGACAACCGCATCCTCAGCCACGATCTCATCGAGGGTTGCCACGCCCGCTGCGGGTTCGTCTCCAACGTGGAGCTGGTCGAGCATGAACCGGCGCGGGTGCTCGCCGATGCCCATCGCCGGCACCGCTGGGCTCGGGGCGACTGGCAGATCGCCGGCTGGCTGCTTCCCCGTGTCCCCGGCCCCGACGGCCGCCAGGTGCGCAATCCCCTGGGTGCGCTCGCGCGCTGGATGATCCTCGAGAACCTGCGGCGCAGCCTGGTTCCGGCTGCGTTCTCCCTGTCCTTGGTGGCCGGGGCCTACGCCTGGCCCACGAGCGCGACCGGGCGCGCGCTGAGCCTGCTGGGCGTCTGGTTCTTGCCCCAGGTGCTGCGCACGCTGCGCTCGTTCCTGGTCAAGGGCAAGCACATCCCGCTCCCCGTCCATCTCCGGGTCACTGCGGTGAACGAAGGCCGGCAATGGGTGCTCGACCTGCTCGATCTGGCCTTCGCGCCTTTCTACGGACTTCTCTACCTGGATGCGATCGCCCGCGTGAGCTGGCGAATGTGCGTCGGACGGCGACTGCTCGAATGGCAAACCGCCAGCCACGGCGAACGGACGGCGCAAACGTCCGCGCTGGGCACCGTGATCGAGATGGGAGCGGGCCCCTTCTTCGCGGTCGCCGCCGTCGCGCCGGTGCTGGCGGAGGTCGCGTCAGCCAATCCCGTGCTGCTCGCTCTCGCGGGGCTGTGGCTGGTGTCCCCCGGTCTTGCCTGGTTGGTCAGCCGGACCCGCGCGCCGCGCGACCTGCCGTTGAAGGAGCGCCAGAAAGGCTTCGTACGCACGCTGGCGCGGCGCACCTGGGCGTTCTTCGACCATTTCGCGGGCGAGCCCAACCATTGGCTCCCGCCGGACAACTACCAGGAGAGCCCGGGACCGACGCTCGCCGAGCGAACCTCGCCGACCAACATCGGGATGGGCTTGGCCAGCGGCCTGGCCGCCTACGACCTCGGATATGTGTCGCCCGGACGCGTCCTTCTCCGCACCACCCACACCCTGGACACGCTGGAGCGCTTGGAGCGGTACCGCGGGCACTTCTACAACTGGTACGACATCCGCACGCTCGAGCCGCTGCGCCCGCACTACATCTCCTCGGTGGACAGCGGCAACCTCATGGGGATGCTGATCGTCGTGCGCGTCGGCCTGCGGGAGATGATGAACGGATCGTTCCTGCCCCAGCGCTGGCGGGAAGGGCTCGAGGATGGTGCCTCGGTCTTCCTGCAGGAGATCGAGTCGGCCCGCCGACGGTCGGGGTGTCTCGTGCCGTCGGACGAGCTGCGAGCGGCGGCGGCCAGTGTGCGCGAACGGCTCGAGGCGGTGCGTGCCGTCCAGGGACCGTTGCGCGGCATCCTGCAGGGTCTGGACGCTTTCCGCGTCGGACTGGACGGGCTGGCCGCCGGGCTGGCCGCGGACGGTTCGCTGGCCTTCTGGGGCGAGTCCTTGCGCCAGCAGTGCGCCGACCTGGCCGGCGAGATCCGCCACTTCGCTCCGTGGACCGATGCCGAGCTGCCGCGGCTGCCCGAGACAAGTGGGAACCCTGTGCAGTGGGCGGAGCTTCTGCGGGAGACCGAGAGCGGTTCCAGCTTGGCCGCGCTCGCCACCCTTCTTCACCGGTGGGAGCCGCGCCTGGCGCAACTCCCCGGCACGGACTTCTCCCGGCTTTGGACCGAGTGGCTGACGCTCGCCAGCTCGCGGGCCGCCCAGCGCATCGCCGAGC
>CAZYFU010000219.1:0-277 GCA_964647025.1 uncultured Myxococcales bacterium
GGCCTCAACCCCTTCGCCGAAGCCCTGATAGGCAAAGTCGAGGAACGGGATCCAACCCTTTTTGACGGCAATGTCCAAAACGCGGTCCCACTGAGTCGCGCTGAGATCCACGCCGGTCGGATTATGGCAGCAGACGTGCAGCAGCACGACGTCGTCCGGCGAAATCTTTTCCAGACACGCGACCATCGCATCAAAAGCTACCCCGTGTGTTTCGGGGCAGTAATATGGATAATCCTCGACCGCAAATCCCGCCGCAGCAAAAATGCCCTTATGGTTG
>CAZYFU010000219.1:287-7468 GCA_964647025.1 uncultured Myxococcales bacterium
CAAAGCTTAGCGTTAGGCTTAAACTTTTTGAGCAGTTCTGCACCCACGCGCAATGCACCGGTTCCGCCGGGTGAATGAACCGTCACCGCACGGCCTTCCCGGATCACATCGCTTTCTGCACCGAAGATCAGTTTCTGCACACCAACGCTGTACTCCGGGTCGCCCGAAATCGGCAGATACCCTTTGGTGGTCTGCGTTCCAAGCAACCGTTTTTCAGCGGCCTTAATGCATTTAAGGACAGGAGTTTTCCCCTGTCCATCCTCGTACACCCCCACGCCAAGGTTGACTTTCCTTGGGTTGTTGTCCTTTTTGAACGCCTCTGTAAGTCCCAGAATTGCGTCGGCTGGAGCCGGCTCAATTTCTTTCCACATTGATTTTCCCCCGATTAACTGTAGTACTGTTCATACCATCGATTGATGGTGTCCTGCTGTATTTTTATGATGCCAATTTCGCGCAGCGCATTTTCCGGCGAGTCGGATGCATGGGCGGCATTCACCATAATATCCGTACCGAATTCTTTGCGCACCGAACCGGGAGCCGCTTTGCTCGGATCGGTCGGTCCCAAAATGTTCCGTATTTTTTCAACCGCGTTTTCGCCGGCATAAACCAGCGTCATGCAGCGGACCTTGCCCTCTTCATTCCGTTCGGCGTCTTGCATGTCCGGGGCCCATTGGCCAGTCATAAAATTCATAATGCTGTAAAACTGTTGATCCCCAAAGGTGGGTCCGAGGGTCTTCGTCAGCGCATCGCACACGGACGGGGGCATATCAAAGCCAAACTCTTCTTTGAGCACCTTGCAGGCACGTTCCACAGCGATGCTTCCCAGCTTGTCGCGCAACAGCGGTTGAAGCGGCCCGTAAAATTCAAGCGCTTCAGCCAGACTCATCCGCAGCACCTTAGCACCGATCAGGCGCAGCCCCGAACGCGAAAAAATATCCATGATATTGCCCGGACGCGAGCTCGGGAACGTAAAGTTGTCGGGCTTGATTATGACCAGCGTCTTCTGAACGTCCTTATCATCCGCCAAGCGGATGGCATTATCCAGCACGCCTCCATCGCTCTCCGAAAATTCAGCCCAGATTTTGAGCGATTCTTTCACAAATTTTATCGACGGCCCTGTGAGCACGGCGGGCTCAAAATAGGTTATACTCCCATCGTTCGCCCTTATGTAGTCTCCGTAAGTCCCGCGAATCGTGTCCGCACTTTCGATCGAATCTTCAAATCCGCCCACGGCATCGCGAAGTCGGCGGATCGCATTTTCTCCTTCGAAAAGCAGCATGAGAACACGGTGCACCTGACCGTCTTTTCTAGGGGCCAGCTCTCGCTCAATATATTCCGCCAGGATTCCCTGAATTTCCGGCCAGATATCCTCACTGCTTCGAATCAGTTCAGCGTAACGCGTGACGAGTTCTTGGCTGGGCCCAAACATACGAGCAGCAACCAGATCAAGACCCGTCCTGCTCAGCAGACGTCCCAACACTCCGCCGGTTCGCGATTTTCGTAATGTGTACGGGGTAACTAATACGTACCCAAGTTCCTTTGACATTCCTATCCTCCTCAAGTATTGGAGAGCTACATACCTACCCGCGTTTGCCGGTACAACACCGAAATGATACTTTATGGAAAATTCATCCCAATTTAATCCGCTCCCCGAAAAGGTTCTTCGACGTCATTATGAGCTTCTCTGCGAGCTTTTGCCCGACTTCTACAGACTGGTCGTTGAAGAGGGCCGCCCAGCTGATGTCTTTCTGAATCATCACCTTCGAACCCATCGAGAGCTTGGCGCCCGCGATCGTCGCTTTCTTTCAGAATCGCTCTTTTCCTACTTCCGATGGTTTGGCTGGACCGTCGGTAAACTCGCGCTGGACCCGGTCGATGCCTGCCTGGTCGGCGCCATGCTTGAGTCCTCCGAACCGCATCCCAGTTACCGCTACATTCGAACGCGAAGTTATCTGCCGGTGGCTCTGACCCCCATCGGGAATCTCTCCCTCACGGAAAAGTGCATGCGGATAAACGACTGGTTTCGCGAAATCCTTGGCGACGAAATGCTGACGCCGGCCGATCTGGTTCCGAACGGATTTATTCAGGTGGTCGAGGCAGAGTCTGTCCTTCGCTGTATTGAGTGTTTTCAGCAGCGTCCGCCAACTTGGCTGCGTTCCCGAATTGATCCGCAAACCTTTATTGATCTCCTAACCGAGCATCAGGTTTCCGCCCAGCCTCACGCCGGACTCAGCTCGGCCGTTTGTACCGATGCAGGAACCAATCTGGATCATAAACTTGGCGAAAAAGCAGATACGTTCTGCGTACAGGATATTTCTTCTCAGTGCGTTGCGCAGATCTGCGCGCCCCGGCCCCGCGATGAATGGTGGGACTGCTGCGCCGGCGCCGGCGGAAAGTCGCTGCACCTGATGGATCTTATGCAGCAGAAGGGCAAGGTCTTTTCCTCCGATATCCGCGAGAGCGCACTACAAGAGCTCAAAAACCGCGCACACCGCTACGGCATGCGGAATATCCGCACCCAACGCTTTAACGCCGCTTCCGATACGCCTTTCCGCAAAAGCTTTGACGGCGTCTTGGTGGATGCACCCTGCTCCGGATGGGGAACCTGGGGACGCAATCCCGATGCCCGCTGGCGCACGAGCGATGACGAGGCTATAAAATGCGCAAATCGGCAGCTGACTATTCTGCGCAACGCAAGCTGGAGCGTTAAGCCCGGTGGCATACTCGTCTATGCCGTCTGTTCACTCACGCGGCCCGAGACCGAAGATGTGGTACAGGAGTTTCTGGATACAACTCTCCAGTTTCGTCTCGACCCCTTTGCGAATCCACTTACCGGAACAATGACCGACGGCCAACTACAGGTCTGGCCTTGGGACGGCCCCGGCGACGCCATGTTCATCGCCCGCTTTAAACGCAGTGAATCCGGCACAATCAGCTAAACCCTTCTGATGAAGCTTCTACTCCGACACCGGAAGACCCTTCCCGAAAAAACGCTCGGCGTTGCGAAAGGTCAGCTCCGCAAGCTCCAACTCTCCAAGGCCGCTAAGTTCCGCCGCCTTTTTTAATACCCACCGCAAATTAGCCGGTTCGTTGAGCGTACCCTCAGCGTCGGACGGAAGAATATCGGGCGCGTCGGTTTCTATCAGAATCCGATCCTTCGGCACCGCACAAATCGCCGGACCTGCCTTTCGATTGTTTGGACGAGTGATGGATCCCGAAAATGAAATATAGCCGCCGCGTTTCACCAGTTCCGTTGCGACCTCCGCCGAGCCGCCGAAACAGTGGATCAACATACCGCACGGCAATTCACCGAATGCGTCCAACAGCTCAATCAGTCGCCCCCATGCCTGACGGCAATGAATCGAGACCGGGCGCTCCAACCTGCGCGCCAGCTCCAGTTGAGCAATAAAAACGGTTTCCTGTTCTGCGTGGTTTCGCGGCTCAGCGGCATGATCAATTCCAATCTCCCCAACCCCGGCCTGTGGATAACGCAGCAATAGTTCTTCCAGTCGCTCAACCCATTCGTCGGAACGCCCGCCAATCTCCCACGGATGAATACCGAACGATGGATAAATACCCGGGCAGGTTTGCATAATCCGAATCACCCGCAGCCAATCCGCCTCACAGCAGCCCTTCACCCCCATTTTAACCACGCCGGCATTCTGCGCCCGTGCAAGTACTCCGGCAAGATCGCCGGAAAGTCGCTCATCCTGAATATGGTTATGGCAGTCAAACAGTCTCATGATGCTCCCTTTCTCGGAGCCGAACAGTATACCCATACCCATGCCCACGCAAAGCAAACCTTTCAAAGCCTATCCGTTTTCGAACAAACAAGCCGCTTTTTACCCGCAAACAGTGAAAGACGGGCTAGGCATTCCGGGAAGCCACCATTGCATCGACCTCGGCATCGATCATCTCGCGCACCCATTTCGGCGACTTGACCGTGCAGGTGCGGCCCCATGCGAGAATCCAGCGCTTCACTTCGATGTCGCCTTTGGCGGTGAACTCCAACTCCACGCGGCCGTCTTTCAGCAACTTGGTCTTTTGGTTGGGGTGCCATTCCCCCTCAAGCACGGAATCGGCCACCTCCTCTTCGAAAACCAGATTTACGGAAAACGGCTCATTGTCGCCGGCGAAGCGGTAGAGCGTGTGGTCCAAAAACGTTTTGGCATCGAAGCCCTCGTCGTTCACAGCTTCTCCGAGCAACCGGGCCTTTTCGATGCGACCCATGGCGAGCTGGCGGAAGTTGTCATAGTCGTAGAAGCGGACAAACAAATACCACGCGCCTTGCAGGTTGGCCATGTGCAGCGGATGGATGCGCGAGGTCTTGCCGAGATAGTCGATTTCGAGTTGCCGCTTCGAGAGCAGCCCTTCCACCACCGTCTCCCAAATAGTCGGCTTGATGGCAACCGACGGCGGGGCGGAAAACGAGAAGCGCGTAAACAGCTCCGCCGGATTGAGTGTAATCTTGTCCGGCAGCAGAGCCGACAGCTTTGCCAGCACGGCTTCGAGCTTGTCGGCAAGCGGCGTTCCGTTGTACGGCTCCAGTGCCCGCGTTCCGATCGCCAGGGCGACCAGTTCGCCCTCGCTCATCGAAATGGAAGGCAGCATGTAGTGCGGCTGTGTGTAGTGGTATCCACGCTTCAACGCGTCGTATTCGATCGGCGCGCCCAGCTGGTATTTCATGAACTCGATATCGCGCTGGATCGTCTTGCGTGAAACCTCCCACTCCTGCGCAAACGTGGAGCAGTTCGGATATTTGCCCTCCTGCACCAGTCCGTGCAGCACGAGCAGCCGGTTCATCTGGGTCTTGCATCGGTTCATGGTTCTGGATTTGACCATGAACGGAAGAAAAAATCAACTGGTAGGACACTATATGTCTAAGTGAGCATTGTATGTTTCCCGCATGAACTTAGACAAACCCCAATTTGAAAAGGCCGTGGCTCGTGGAACCACTCTGTTCGCCGAACTGAAAAAGGACTATCCCGAACTCCGGCTCCATCCCGTCTTGTCGCGTTTCGGGCCGGGAGCGGGGGAATGTGGGCTCACGACCGATCCCATGGTCATCCTAGAGGAGTTTCCGGAAATGATGATTGTCCCGCTTAACGTTCAGCATCTGGGGAAACTACTACGACAACATCGAAAAGCAAAAAAGCTCGAACTGCCTTCCGTTCCAGAAATTAATAAGGAACTCAACGAAGCGATGATCCGATGCAGAGTCCCGAATTTTCCTGCGTTCTACTGCGGCGACGTCAACATCGAGCTTCGCTGCGGCATCCTCAGGTATGAATCCCTGCGCAGGCTCCAGCAGGATGCCCGCCTGCCGCCCGGCCTCAACACCGTCGGCAACATACGCGTCGTCCTCGGCTCGCTGGAATACCTTTCGCGACAAACGGAGGAGAGGAATGAATCCTGAAAAAAACATGGCAAAACCATCCGTTGATCCCTACAATCTCTGCAGACGGTGGATAGGTGTTGGCGCGGGCGAAGCTCAGCCCAACATCAGATGGTCGCCATTATATTCATTGAGCCATTAACGTTCCATAGGGGACCGTGGTGTATAAGTGAAGCAGGATGGATTAAACTATAAACACAGATAAAGAAAGGAATAAAATGAAGAACTATATGTGTCATAAATGCGAGACGCTCATTCAGAGCGCAACACACCCTAAAGTATTCAATTGCCCTAGCGGTGGTAATCACCAATGGACAGATTTGGGGAATGTTGGAACTGAAAATTATCAGTGTAAAAAGTGCGGAACGACCGTCCAGTCCAAAGGTCGTCCCGGCGTATTCCATTGCCCTGGCGGAGGTAATCATCAATGGACAAAGCTTTAACATATAAAGGAAGCTGTCATAACAGCAGAGTCCAATGAACCAATTAAAAGGATAGTGGATGACGTGAAAACAAGATGTCCAAATTGTGGAACACCTTATGATCCTAATGACTACCGAGACGATGTGTTAGAGATTTTCTGTTCCGCTTGTAAAACAAAACTAAATGAAGAAAGCAGAACCGTCTCTGGCTTGCCGCAAAGAGAGCTTGCTATAGGAAGGGCTGCGAAAGTGAAATCAAAAACACACGGTTGGACCGTATTTTTCTTCTTCATGAGCGTTGCATTCTTTGCATACCACGTATCCCTTGATGCCCGCGAAATCGTCAAAGGGTCTAGTGGAGAACGAACCAAAATAGCCTGTCTTCTCTACAGCATTCTATTTGTAGCATCCACCATCCCATTATTAACAATTCTTTTTGGGGAGAGGACGCCAGGGAACTGGAATCGATTGCGCGGATGGATAATTGTAGAATCAATCTACAATCCTGTTTTCGGCATCCCCATCTGGATTGCGTGGGTTAAAGAACGCAATAAGGCTCTCTATGGTGATGAAGTGGCATTCAGGCAAGAGGCAATTGAAGCGCAGATAAGAAGAGAAGCGATAGATAAACGAATCAGAAAGATTCTAACGAAGGCCGTTGTCGCAAATGCTGTGACCACGGCTTACCAGAATATGTCACCCGAAAAACGCGAACAGGTAATGCAGGCCGGGATTGATCTTACAATATTAGCCGCTTTAAATCCTGACAAAACAAAACAGGTCAAAAAAGCGCTCAGCAACCTTGGCAATTTTGGAAGCTCGGGAGCACCGACCAAGGCGAGCTCAGCGGAAAGAATGCAGGAGCTAAAGCATCTATACGAAAACAAGCTGATCTCCCAACAAGAATATGAAGCGAAGAGATCAGAAATCTTGTTACAGTTGTAGCGAACACAATATCACCCCTCCAACTCAGAAGGAGAAAACATGCAAATTTGGGCATTTAATAAAGTTGATGAGCCAGAGGAGCGCCAGCTGATCTACCAATCGATTAAATCTGGCAAATCACGATTCGGTTGGTCGCAAAAAGATGAGCACAACCTGGAGCTGAAAGACAACTGGACAGATTGGCATTCCAAGCAGTTATGACTTCCTCCAATCCATCGAAAATCTGAAAGTAAATACTATATCCCTAAATGATGGGGAGAGCAAAGAAGAATACCATCTTAAGGAAAAAACCGGTGAATATCTCGCCAGCATATCGTCCTTGATTTATGAAATGCACAAAAGCAAGAACCTTGAACGCTTTCTGGCAAAAGTATTCAGAAGGATACCGGGCGTAATTGATGTTTCAGAAAATGGTTTTG
>CAZYFU010000220.1:0-7430 GCA_964647025.1 uncultured Myxococcales bacterium
TGCGCAACCAGAAGATCGGCTTCGTCTTCCAGAGCTTCAACCTGCTCCACCACGCCACCGCGGCCGAGAACGTGGCGCTGCCGCTGGTCTACGCCGGCGCCGACGACCAGAACGAGCGCGCGTTGCGGGCGCTCGAGAAGGTCGCACTCAAGCACCGGGCCAACCACCGCCCCACCGAGCTGTCGGGCGGCCAGCGCCAGCGCGTGGCCATCGCGCGCGCCATCATCACCGAGCCGCCGCTCATCCTCGCCGACGAGCCGACCGGCAACCTCGACACCCGCACCAGCGAGGAGATCCTCGGCATCTTCGAGGACCTCTACCGCTCGGGCAGCACCATCGTCATGGTGACCCACGAGCGCGACGTGGCCGAGCACGCCGCCCGCATCGTCACCTTCCGCGATGGCCGGCTGGTCACCGACGAGACCGTACCGGGGCGGGCCGAGACGTTGGCGGCCGGGGCCCAGACTCCGGAGGCGCCCCCATGACCTTCAAGGCCCGGCTGCGGTTGATAAAGCAGCTCACGCGCATCGCCCTCGCCAGCCTGGCCCAGCGCAAGACGCGGACCGCTCTCACCATGCTCGGGGTCATCATCGGCGTCGGAGCGGTCATCGTCATGGTGGCCATCGGCGAAGGCGCCAAGCAGAGCGTGTCGAGCCAGATCAAGGGGCTCGGCACCAACCTGTTGATGGTTCGCCCCGGGTTCGTGCGCAAGGGGCCGGTGCGCGCGACCAGCGTGCAGACCCTGGTCGCCGAGGACGCGGAGGCCATCGCCAAGGAGGTCGGCAACGTCGCCGCCGTGGCGCCCGAGCTGGGCCAGAACACCCAGGTCAAGTACCTGGCGCAGAACACCTCGACCACCGTCCTCGGGGTCACGCCAGCCTGGCTCGGGGTCAACAACCAGGCGGTCAAGAGCGGCCGCTTCCTCGACGAGATCGACGAGCGCTCGAGCCGCAAGGTCGCGGTGCTGGGGGCGACCGTGGTCGAGGCCCTGTTCGGCGGCGCGCTGGCCGTCAACCAGACCATCAAGATCCGGGGGGTCAACTTCGAGGTGGTGGGGACGCTCGCGAGCAAGGGCTCGGGCGGGGCGCGGGATCCCGGCGACCAGGTGCTGATCCCCCTGTCGACCGCGCGCACGCGCCTCTTCGGCACGGACACCCTGCGCACCCTCAGCGTCCAGATCACCAGCGAGGACGCGATGGACCGCGCCCAGGGCGAGATCGAGGATCTGCTACGCGCGCGGCACGACATCCCGGCCGGGGCCGCGTCGGACTTCAGCATCGGCAGCCAGAAGGACCTGCTCGACACCGCCGGCCAGGTCGCCAACACCTTCACCGCGCTCCTCGCGGCCGTGGCTGGCGTCTCGCTCTTGGTGGGCGGGATCGGGATCATGAACATCATGCTGGTGTCGGTGACCGAGCGGACGCGCGAGATCGGCATCCGCAAGGCCATCGGGGCGCGTAGCCGCGACATCCTCTTCCAGTTCCTCGTCGAGTCGCTGGTGCTGAGCGGGATCGGAGGTCTGCTCGGCGTCGGCGCCGGGGTGGGCGCGGCGCGGGTCGTGACCCTCGTGGCCGAGTGGCAGACCACGGTCGCGAGCGGCTCCATCGCGCTGGCCTTCGGCGTGGCCATGGCGATCGGCGTCTTCTTCGGCCTCTATCCCGCGCAGAAGGCCTCCAAGCTCGACCCCATCGAGGCGCTCCGCCACGAGTGAGTCGGCTTCATCCGCCGACAGCGAGAGCGAGGTCGGCCGGGGTGCCCGTGCCGAACTTCTCGCGCAGGATCGTGGCGAGCTCGGCCGGATTCTCGATTGCAGCGGCGGCTTTGAGCTTGGCCTGGAAAGCCGGGTCGGCGCTGTTGGCGACGAAATGCGTGGCGGTCTGGCAGACGCTGCTCAACCGTGCGTAGCGCTCGGCCCCCACGGCTACCATCAGCGCGGCTTGGTCGTACCACAGGTCCACGACCTTCTCGGCGGACTCTGGCAGGAGTTCGTGCAGACTCTTCCGGCGTGTCACCAAGAGTGAAGCCAGGCTGTCGATTCCTTCTTCTTCCAGCCGCACCACCTCCCAGGTGGACAGCGCGGAGAGATCCGAGAGCGTGCCGCTGGCCGCGCGGATGCCGCCGGCGAGCCTGGTGCCCTGGTCCTTCAGGAAGGCGATGGCCGATGCGGGCAGGAAGCCGAACAGGAAGGCCACGGCCGAAGGGCCGAAGGAGGGTGCCTCTGGGAGGCCGGTGGTGCTGCCCGAGTGCGCGCCGATGGAGAGGATGCTTCCCAGAGCCAGAGCGAGCAGGAGCTTGCGGAAGAGCACCCCGAGAAAGCGCGGGCTGCGGACGTCGTTGCGGCGAGCCCGATAGAACGCATAGGCGGTGAAGTGCAGGTACCACCCGAAGAAGGCGGCCAGCATGGGGCGCAGGCTGTAGGAGGATTGCAGGAGGTACGGCAGCGAGCTGGACGCGAGGATCTCGTGATCGGCCACGAAGGTGTCGACGGAAGACGTCGCGATGCCCAGAGGATTGAAGATGAAGAGCCAGCCGCAGGCGATCGCTGCCGAGATGATCAGCTTGTTCAGGAAGACCCTCCCGGCACAGCGAAACATGTCGCTGGCGGCCCCGGGCTTGTCGAAGGCATTGGCGGCAATGCGGGTGCCAAAGGTCGCGAAGGGAAACAGGGTAAGGCAGACGATGAAGATTGCGTTGGTGGTCCATCCGCTTGGCGGGGGCCAGGAGGAGCGAATTCTTGGGAGGCAGTCGTCGTGCCCAGCGTGGCGGTCATGGCGCTCTTGGCCGGCGCTGGCCAGCGTGCCGTCGCCGCCACTAGCTGACGGAGGCGCCACCGGTTGACCGGCGGTGGCGACGCCGGCATCCACCGCAGGACTGCCGGTCGCGGCGGCGCTGTGGGGATGCAGCCTGCCGCCCAGGCAGCAGTCCTCCGCAAGAGATCGCAGTGGGCTCAGTCGGTTTCCCGAATTCAAGATCTGATCGAGCCGCTTCTCGAGGGGCGAAGCGCTCTCTGGGAGCTTCGTCGCCACGCTCGCGGACCGGGTTTTGCCACAGACATGATGGCAGACCTCGTGGACCGCCTCGGCGCTACGCTTTAGGCTGAACCGGAGCATGGCCGCGGTTCCTACGAGCACAGGAAACAGGTAGACCAAGAACACGGCCGTTGCACGGTAGAACGCCTGGGTGCGCATCGTTCCTCCCATTGCCCTTCGAGGCCAACCCCTCGAACTGGAACAGCTCTACACGACGGCCGCATTATGGACCCATCGGCCACGGCAGACAACCAGGGGGCGCGACGTTGGACGTCGCCCGATGTGCTCACCCGACGCGCGTGCGGCTTCGTGATACGCTGGCAGCGTGAGCAAGAGCGCGAACGCGAAGTGCCTGATCGTGAACGCCGATGACTACGGCTTCACGCCCGGCGTGAGCGAAGGCATCCGCAGGGCACATCTGCAAGGCATCGTGACCAGCACCAGCGTGATGATGACCATGCCTTGCGCAGTGGCCGAGCTTGCGCGCTTGCCAAACGAGGCTCCGGCCCTCGGCGTGGGCGTTCACTTGACCGTGACCCAGGGCCGTCCCTTTCGGCTTTCGCGCTTCTTTGCCCCGGCTGCACTGCCTTCGGAGTTGGAGCAAGTGGACGCCGCCGATCTGCGATCCGAATGGCGGGCGCAGATCGAGGTGTTCTTGGCGACCGGCACGCGGCTCACCCATCTCGACAGCCACCATCACGCGGCCTATCGGCACCCGAGGGCGCTGGCCACCTTGTTCGATCTGGCGCGCGAGTACCGCGTGCCGGTTCGCAATCCTTACCCTCTCGGGCAGCCGGAAGCCGATGGCCTGGCGGCAAGCTTCGCCGGCTCGGGCGTAAGCTGTCCGGACCGCTTCGTGGACGTGTTCGACCAGATCCTCTCGGCGCCAGTGCTTGTGCAGGCCCTCGATGCGGTTTCGGTCGGCGTGACCGAATTCATGCTCCATCCAGGTTTGGTCGACGACGAGCTTCGCAAGCATTGCCCGACCCATGCGCCTCTTCGCGCGGCGGAGCTGGCGGCACTCGTCCATCCGGACGCGCGGGCCGCCGTGGGGCGGCTGGGCATCGAGCTGGTCAGCTTCGCGGTGCTGTCAGCGGCAGAGTAGGGCGATCACGCTGCCGACGCGCTTCGCCCGGATCGCGATGCGCTAGCTGATGAACAGGTTCTTGGTCCCGAAGTTGGCGTCGCTGGTCAGGTTGACGCCGAGGCGGCGCAAGCCGGCGTCGTCGCCGGGCGTGGGAATGTGGGTGATGTGGACCTCGCAGCGGGCGAGATCCTTCAGGTGCTCCATCGCCATCTGGGCGCTTGGGCTGGTCATGGCCGAGACCGCGAGGGCGATCAAGGTTTCGTCCAAATCCAGGCTGACCGAGCGAGCGGTGAGGATGTCCTTCTTGAGGTGGGCGATCGAATCGATGGTGTGGGGCGAGAGCAGCGGCAGGCGATCCGGGAGGCCAGCGAGCGTCTTGATCGCGTTGAGCACGACGGCGGAGGCTGCGTGCATGAGCGGCGAGTTCTTGCCCGTGATGATTTCGCCGCTTGGCAACTCGATGGCCGCGCCGCAGAAGACGCCGGCGTTGCCCTTGCCGCGCTCCTCGCACTGGCGAGACGCCTCGCGTGCCGGGGCCACCACCCGTCGATCGCCCGACTTGACCTCCACCTCACCCATCAGCAGCTCGGAGCGGCGCACGGACTCCTGGTCGGCGAGGCCCAGGGCGTACTCGCAGCGACTGCGGAGCTGCCGGCGGATGATCTCCTGCTTGGCCGCGTACTGGACGGCCTCGTCGTCGATGATACCGAACCCAGCGCAATTGACCCCCATGTCGGTGGGGGACTTGTAGGGCGACTCGCCCATCAGTCGCTCCAGGATGCGGGCCAGCAGCGGGAACGCCTCGATGTCACGGTTGTAGTTGATCGCGGTCTTGCCGTGGGCCTCGAGGTGGAACGGATCGATCATGTTCACGTCGCCGAGGTCGACGGTGGCCGCCTCGTAGGCGATGTTGACCGGGTGCTTGAGCGGCAGGTTCCAGATGGGGAAGGTCTCGAACTTGGCGTAGCCGGCCTGCACCCCGCGCTTGTGCTCGTGGTACAGCTGGCCCAGGCAGGTCGCCAGCTTGCCGCTGCCGGGTCCGGGACCGGTGACCACCACGATGGGGCGGTCGGTCTCGATGAAGGGGTTCTTGCCGTAGCCCTCGTCGCTGACGATGAGATCGACGTCGGTGGGATAGCCGCGGGTGCAACAGTGGGTGTAGACCTTGACGCCGCGTCGCTCGAGCTTGTTCTTGAACAGCACCGCCGCGGGCTGTTCCTGGAAGCGTGTGATGACCACACCGGCCACGCGCAGATTCCAAGTGCGGAGGTCGTCGATCAGCTTGAGCGCGTCCGAGTCGTAGGTGATGCCGAAATCGGCGCGCACCTTCCGGCGCTCGATGTCCCCGGCGAAGATGCACAGGATGATGTCGGCCTTGTCCTTGAGCATCTGCAAGAGCCGCATCTTCACGTTGGGGTCGAAGCCGGGCAGGACGCGCGAGGCATGGTAGTCGAAGAGCAGCTTGCCGCCGAACTCGAGGTACAGCTTGTTGTGGAACCGACTGGCGCGCTCGACGATGGCGGCCGCCTGCTCGCGCAAGTATCTATCGTTGTCAAAACCGTTCCTGATCGGCATGGTCGTGCCATCTCCTACGCGCTTACAGGACGTTTCGTCAAGGTGACCGTTCGGTCTGCGCGACGAAGGCACGACGCCCCGACAGGCCAGGGTACTTGGCCGGCGACGTGTGATAGAGGATCGCGTCGAAAGGTGCACCCCCATGAAGCTTCCGACCATGAAGATCTCCACTGTTGTCGCACTCTTGCTGCTGGGCTGCGGTGACGGGGAAGGCGGGCGGGCGAACACGCGCGATGGCGGAGTCGCCGACACCAACGTGCGGTCCGAAACCGCCGCGCCGATGGACGGCAGCAGGCAGCAGGGCGATGTGTTGGCCGACGCCGCTGACACGGCATCCCCGCAGAACCTACTAGACGCGACCAGTCGCGTGGATACGGGCTCGGACGTCGCCGCGGCGAGCGACGGGAGAGCAGCGATGGTTGATGCGGTGAATGCCGAGCACCCCGGCACCACGGATGGTCCCGGCACCACGGATGGTTCCGGCGTTCTGGACGGCCCCGGCGCCGCGGATCTTCCGGCCGATGTTTCCATCGACCTGCCCGGCCAGGGTGCTCCGGATGCCAATTCCAGCGACAGCGGGCCGCCTCAGACGCTGGGATTTCGCAAGGTCGCGTCTGGCACATCGTTCACCTGCGCGATCGACAACAACGACAGCCTGTGGTGTTGGGGCGGCTTGCGCACGACCGTGGCGACGGCGTTCGACAGCACCCGCGCATGGCAGTCGCTCGACCTCGGCGTCGATTCCGCCTGCGCCATCGCCAGCGAGGGGACCTTGTGGTGCTGGGGCTCGAACCTGCAGAAGCAGCTCGGCCTCGGCGACGACAGCGCGATGGACGTCAGCGCGCCAACCCAGGTGGGAACGGAGCACGACTGGAGAGAGGTCAGCATGGGCGCGACCGTCGCCTGCGGCCTGCGCGGCGCGGGCTCGCTGTGGCGCTGAGGGGCGAGCTCGGCCATGGGTGGAGAGGTCGCCGACAACAGCAGGGGCGCCCGCTCGACACCGGTCAGCATCGGCGTGGCCAGCGATTGGACCAGCATCTCGGCGGGCGAGCCCCACAAGGCGACGCATTGGCGGACCGCCTGCGCTCGCTACCAGTACTTCTGCGGCATCAAGCTGGACGGCTCGTCGTGGTGCGGTGACCGCGAGACCACGCTGGCACAGCGAGGGGACGCCACCGACTGGGTCGAGGCGACGCCAGCCTGCGGTGTGCGCGCCTCCGGCTCATTGCTTTGCCAGTTGGGGACCACCACCGGCACACCCATCGACACCGCCAAGGACTGGATGAGCGTCGGCGCGGCCGACCCGCTGGTGTGCGGGGTGAAGCGGAACGGAACCCTGTGGTGTGGCGGCACCGGCCAGAGCGGAGAGCTGGGACACGGCGACGCCTGGCGAACCAGCCCGGTCCAGGTCCTCACGCCTCGCTGACGAACGCGTACCCGTTCCTCGGCGGCCGACGGTTGGCGGCCCCGATGGGTCTGGCCTGGCAGGCTTGGAACGTCAGGGATTGGCGGCCCAGTAAGCGCCGTACACCTTGGCGATGTTGGTCGCGCCGGCCGATGTGTATTGAGGCGCGTCCGGGTTGAAGTCGGAGCAGGCCGTCACGTAGAACGGCGGCAGTGCGACCACCAAGCCCGCGAAGGCCGGATCGGCCGCCACGGCCGCGATGCCTTCATCCTCGGCGGCCGGCATGGCCTGCTCGTTGCCGCTCTTGCTGCTGCACGCGGTTTCTTTGTTGCCC
>CAZYFU010000221.1:0-7410 GCA_964647025.1 uncultured Myxococcales bacterium
GCAGTTTGGGCTTTCCCCTCTGCAGGCGTCGTGTCAGCTTTGGGGCACCATGAAGAAAGCCATCATCAAGAACATCGTGGCCCGCGAGATCCTCGATTCGCGCGGGAACCCGACCATCGAGTGTGAGGTTCATCTGGAAAGCGGCGCCTTTGGCATGGCAGCCGTGCCGTCGGGCGCCTCCACGGGCGAGCACGAGGCGCTGGAGCTGCGCGACGGCGACGCCAAGCGCTTCCAGAAGAAGGGCGTGCTCAAGGCCGTGCAGAACGTGTCGAAGCTGCTCCTCCCGAAGGTCGTGGGGCTGGATGCTTTCGACCAAGCGGGCGTCGACGCCGCCATGTTGGCGGTCGACGGAACGCCCAACAAAGGCAAGGTGGGCGCCAACGCGATCCTCGGCGTCTCCCTCGCCACCGCACGCGCCGCGGCCGAAGAGGCGGGGCTGCCGCTCTACCGTTATCTCGGCGGTCCGGCGGCGCGCGTGCTGCCCGTGCCGCTCATGAACATCGTGAACGGCGGGGCCCACGCCGACAACGTGCTCGACTTCCAGGAGTTCATGATCGTGCCGCTGGGTGCGCCGACGTTCCGCGAGGCTCTGCGCGCCGGCACCGAGGTGTTCCATACCCTCAAGGGGCTGCTCAAGAGCAAGGGCGCCTCCACCGGCGTCGGCGACGAGGGCGGCTTCGCACCCGATTTGCCCGGCGCCGAGGCTGCCCTCGAGGTGATCAGCGAGGCCATCGGCAAGGCTGGCTACAAGGTCGGCAAGGACGTGGCGCTGGCCCTCGACGTGGCGTCGAGCGAGCTCTTCGACGCCAAGAAGAAGGAATACAACCTCGAAGGCGAGAAGAAGGTCCTCGATGCCAAGGGCATGGTCGCGTTCTACGACAAGCTCATCTCGCAGTTCCCCATCGTCTCCATCGAGGACGGCATGGCGGAGAACGACTGGGAGGGCTGGGCGCTGCTCACCCAGGAGCTCGGCGACCGCGTGCAGCTCGTGGGCGACGATTTGTTCGTGACCAACGTCGAGCGCATCAAGATGGGCATCGACAAGGGCGCGGCCAACAGCCTGCTCGTCAAGGTGAACCAGATCGGCTCGCTGACCGAGACCCTGGATTCCGTCGAGCTGGCCCACCGGACGGGCTGGACCAGCATCATCTCGCACCGATCGGGCGAAACCGAGGATGCCTTCATCGCGGATCTCGCGGTGGCGACCTGCTCGGGGCAGATCAAGACCGGCTCGCTCGCGCGCTCGGAGCGCGTGTGCAAGTACAATCGCCTGCTTCGCATCGAGGAAGAGCTGGGCGACGCCGCGATCTATCCCGGCGAGCACGCATTCAAGGCGCGGGCCTAGTCCCGCGGGGGCCGACTACTTTGCTGCCGCGGCATGCACCGGCCAGGGTTTGCTGGCCAGGCTGCGGCAGCTTGCACCGGGTTGGATTCGGCGGTAGGCGAACCAGCCCGTCTGCGTCTCGTCGCTGTCGCCCGCGACGAGCTTGAGGCAGAAGCCGCTGGCGCCGAGGACCTTCTGTTTCGTCCGCACCGACAGTTGCCCGGTCAGTCTGTCGTCGGTCGCACGTCCAGAGACCACGGTGCTTTGCGACTGGTTCGATACGTACACCTCTCCCGAGCAGCTCGTGCCCGAGATCGCCACCGTCGCGCCCGGATGGCCGTCGCCGTCGAGATCCTCTGCGCCCCAGCCGGTGCGCCACGGTTCGCTCGTGATCGATTCGTCGGGCTTCTCGTCGAGGGTGAACCGCGCCTTCGGCAAGCGCGCCACGGTCTCGGGCCGCATGCTGGCGAGTACGTTCTTGATGGGGCGGATGTCGGTGCGGCAAATCTTCTCGAGGATCTCGATGCGGCCCTCGGTCCGACGGACCTCGGCAATGAGGTAGTTCTCGGTGTGGGTATCCTGCGCGCCGTAGATGGGGACTTTGCGCTTGCCCTTCAGGATCTGGTGGCCAGCCCATACTTCGATGCGCGGCGCCGTCGTGGCGGGCTCCGCGGCGAGCAGCTTCGCGACGAGCAGGGCAGTCCCTATCATTTACTGCAGCCTTCGGAACGTGGACGCCATCAGGTTGATGGTCTTGCCGCTCGGCTCGCGGCGCTCGCGATCCACGACGGCCATGGTGGTTCGTCTGGCCTGTAGAATCACGGCGGTGTGCGCGTCCACGCGAGCCCAGCCCTCCTTGGTCAGCTTGATGCCCGTGGCGACCGCTTCGTCGGTGGTGTACTCGCAGACCACGGTGTCGACGCCGCCGACCGTGCCGTGCTCGCAATAGCCGGCGCCGTTCGGCGTGGGCACGAGCGGGGCGAAGCCTTCGGGCGAAAGGCCTGCGTTGCGCCAGGCGGTCAGCACCTCGTCGGTGCGCAGGGCACCTGGTACGTGGGTGGGAGGCGGCGCCGAAGTGGTGGGGGACTTCTTGCAGCCGCAAGAGGCCAGCAGCGCCACGGCTGCACCGACGACGATGGTTCGAATTTTCATGCTGGACCTCAGCGCCTGTGGGGATTGCCGCGGTAAGCGGGGCGCGGGCCCGCGGGAGGTATGGGGCGGACCGAACCGGCTGGGCGAAAGGCCGGCTGGGGCGCAGGCCTCGGCCCGGCGAATCGCGCCGGGGGACCCCGGTGGCCGCGATCATGGAACGGCCGGGGTCCGCGCCAGCCAGCGTGGCGCCCATGATCGTGATGGTGGTGCCCCGGCACCGCGACGAAGCCAGGGGCAGCGACCACCGCGGGGCCACCTACGTTGATGCCAACCCCGACCCCGATGCCCACGGGGACCGGCGGGGCGATGACGACTGGGGGGGCGATGACCGGCACGACCGGCGCGCCCACGACGGCAGCGGCCCGCCAGCCGGGGCCGCCGATCGCGACCTCGGCCCGGACCACGGGCGGCGCGACGTGGATGTCCACCACCGGCCGCACGTAGGGCATGGGAGCGTAGACCTCGTTGACCACGGCGAAGCGTGGGCGGTTGTCGTAGTAGGCCTGCGGGAAGCTGCCCACGTACCAGTACGCGCCGCCGGTGAACTGGAACTGGGCGTGGGGCGGCGGTTGATACCAGTGGTAGTGTGCGCCCTTCATGTAGCAGTAGACCGGGCTGCCGAGGTGCACCTCGGCGTCGACCACGGGGTGGGCGCCGTAGTAGCTGTAGCGCGGGCCCTCGTACTTGAAGGGCGTGGGGTCTCCGACGAAGTAGAGCTGCCCGCCAATGTCCCGGTACATGCGTGGGTCGCCCGGCTCGTAGTTGTGCGAATGCGCGAACTGGATGGTGCAGAAGCCCCCGCCGTACTTGTGCGGAACCGGATGCTGCGAGATGTAGTCGACGATCCTGGCGTGCGCGGGCGCGGAAAAAGCCAACCAAGCCGCGACGCCGGCGATGATTGTGCAGAGCTTTCGCATGAAACCTCCTGTGCCTCGGAGCGGCGGTGCCACTCCAGCCGATCATCTTACTCGCCGCCGATGCGAAGGCGCCACCGCCGAAAAACGCAAGTGGGCGACCGGGTGGCCGCCCACGATACTGGCGTGCAGGTGCGTCAGCTCACCGTGACGGTGAGCTCGACCGTACCCTCGGTCGCTTGACCGGCTGCGACGGTGGCCGATGTGGCGCCGGTCAGCTTTCCGACCAGCTTCTGTCCAATCTCGCGCCGTCCCGAAAGAACCAGCACCTTCGCGATCCTGCCTTTGCGGTCCACGGTGACGCGCACCTTGACCTCGCCCGACAGACCACATGCGTTGGCCCGCGCGAGGCTCTCGATCACCCTGACCAGGGCCTGGGTGTCGCCGACGTTCTCCGCCTTGTCCACCTTTGCACTGACGCTGCAGGCCTTGGCGTCGTCCTTGTCCTTGTCCGGCTTGTTCTCGGTCTTGACCTTGGCGTGCCCCGCGCCTTTCTTGGCTGCCATGTCCTGGCTGGCGCTGACCTCGCCGCGCACTTGCGCGGCTGCAGGCGCGGGCTCGGCCAGAACCGGTGCCGCAAGCTCCATCTCCTCCGCCAACTTGGGGGCCGCGAGTCGCGCCTTGACGGCGCCCGGGCTATGCGGTGCAGGCGGCGCGGCCATCATGCCACTCGCGACCGCGTAGTTCGACACGCCCTCGGGCATGGGCAACGGCTGTCGGATGGTGTCTTGCGCGCCGCCGCGGTTCGCGATCTCCGAGTCGATCGCAACGAACGAGGTGAACGGCGTGAGCAGGTTGTAGAACAGTCCAAGGTTCGTGATGGCGCTCTCCACCGGCTTGCCGCCGCCCAAGTGGAGCTCGTCCTCGAGGATCTCGACCCACTTGCGCGCCCACAGGGCTCGCAGGGCCTGGTTCTCCTTGCGAGCGTCCGCCGGTCGCAGGTCGACCGTGTGTCGCCAGGCGCCGCGACCGGTGCGACCCGTGATTTCGATCTTGGTCGGGCGGTCGCCCTTGTACTTGCCGTAGATGAGCAGGGGACGCAGGGCGAGCAGGTCTGGGAGCTTTTCGGGTGCCACCTCGTATGCGCCGGAGTCTCCGAAGCCGATCTGGATATCGGTCAGCACCGGACGCTCGATCATCTCGCGCAGCTTGTCGGCCTCGGCCTTGGCCTTCTGCGGGCCCAGCACCACGAACGGCTCGCCCAGCCCAGCGCGCGCCATGCCTTCGATGAGCCCACGGTTGACCGAGCTGCCGATGCCGAACGCGAACAGGTTCGCCTGGTCCAGGTGCTCACGGATGAAGCGGAACGCCTTGGCCTCGACGCCCACGTACCCGTCGGTCACCACCACGACCGTGCGCGAGACGCCCTTGCCGACGGCCGGAATGGCGTAGGTCGCTTCGAGCGCGCCCATGAGCTCGGTGCCGCCGCTGCCGCTCTCTTTCAGGATCTTGTCCATGCCCTCCCGGATGTTGGCCTCGGTCGCGGGGCGCGAGCCTTTGGGGCTCCACGTGTAGTTGGCGCCCGAGAAGAACACCAAGTTGAAATGGTCGGTGGGGCGCAGCTTGGGCAAGAGGTTCCGCATCAGCTCCTTCGTGGTGTCGATGGGGAAGCCGTGCATGGAGCCCGATACGTCGAGCACGAAGATGTACTCGCGGCCGGGGATGTCAGCCAAGGCCGGGCGCTTGGGAGGCTCGACCATCAGGGCGAAGAACTTCTCCGTCGGACGGCCGAGGTTTCCGGTCTCTTCGTACTGCAAGAGGCCGGTCTCGATCTTGTCGCCCGCCAGGCGGTAGCGAAGCACGAAGTCTTTGTTGCCGCCGCCCTTCTGGTCGATCTTGATGTCCGCCGTCGACGGCCCGGCGTAGTTGACGGCGATCTTGTGCGACGGGGACGAGACCTCCTTGAGGCCAATGCCGGTCTGCAGGTGAACCTTCAGATCCCATGCGTAGGGCTCGGCCTTCCCCGCCGGCAGGTGAGGGTTGGCCATCCACTTGTCGCCCTTCGTATCCGCCCCGCCGGCGTAGCGGGGTCCCACCACCGTCGGGTACACGAACTCGTAGGTCGAGTTCTCCGGCACCACCAGCTCGCTGTAGTCCAGCTCCACCTCGATGCGGTCGCCCGGCATGATGTTGGCGACGTTCATGGTGAAGACATTGGGCCGCTGTTGCTCCAGCAGCGAGGCGCGCTTGCCAGCCTGCTTGGCGGCCTCGTACTGCTGTCGAGCCTCGGCCTTTCTTTCGATCTTCGCCTCGATGGTACGGGCGCCGATCTTCATGCGCATGGCGTGCACCGCCGCGCGGGTGGATGCCGGAAACACGTAGACGGCCTCGATGGCCTTGCTGCCCGTGTTTTCGAAGACCTGATGGACCTTCACCGCGGCGATGACGCCAGCGATGTCGACCTCGGCCCAGGTCTTCTTGAGGGGCACCTGATCGCGCCGCGGATCCCCGCCTGCGACATAGAGATAGGGAGACAGGCTGCGGTCGCCGCTGTCCGATGTCGGCTTCACTTGTAGGGCCATGGCGCCCGAATAGGTGACGGCCTTGAGCACCTTGGTGGGGCTTGCCGGCGAGTCTGCCGGCGGCTCGGTCTTGTCGGCGCCCGCGGCGGCTGCCGTCACGCAAAACGCGAACGTGCCTACGAGGTAAGGGATCATGCGTTGTCTGGACATGGGCGGTGCCTCCTGCCCCGAGGAGTTTTTGTTTCGGGGTCTTGGGCCTTGAACGCGCGGGTTCGGAAAAGGATCTACCGGGGGTTGAACAGTCTCAAGATTGCGGGTGCCAGCTCGTGGGAAGACTCGATCAGATCGTCGGGATTCTCGGCGGCCAGTGGCTGCTTGTCGCTGAAGCCCCAGGTGACCGCGACCGCCGCAAGCCCAGCCTCGCGGGCCGCTCGGATGTCGGGCACGGTGTCTCCCACGTACACGGACGGGCGCCCCTCGGCTCGGGCGTTCTTGAGCAACCGCTTGAGGCGCGTGCCCTTGCCGAAGATGCTGGCGCCGGCGACCACGGTCTCGAAGCTGTCGATGCGGTGGCGACCGAGGAAGTTGCGCACGTTGTCCTCGGAGTTGGACGTCACGATGGCGAGGTGACAGCCGGCACGATCGAGCTCGGCCAATGCGTCCGCGACCCCGGGGATGGGCGCGACGGAGTGGAAGTGGTCGTGCAGATCCGCGCGCACTGCAATCATCAGGCGGGGCAGCTTCCACATGGGAATCCCCAGCACCTGCAAGAGCTGGCCGGCCGTCATCCGACGCAGGCTGGGCAGCTCCTCGTCGCGGACCGTCCGCAAGCGCAGGCGCGGCGCTATGCGGTTGTACGACAGCAACGATTCCGCGAAGGAGTCGGCCACGGTTCCGTCGAAGTCGAAGATTGCAAAGGGACGCGCCATTCCACGGCGGTTATAGCGCGAATCGTTGCCAGAGGGGGGGGCTGGTGACGGGGCCCGGCCACCCCGCCGCTCGAAACGAACCATTCCCACGGGAGGCCCGGGGGCGAGCCCGACTGGCGGAGGTGCGTGGCGCACTACACGGAGAACAGGAACTTGCGCGGGGCCAGACGGACCACGAGCCGAGTGTTCTTCTCGGTCATGGGCACCGTGATGCGCTGGCCGATCTCCTCGGGTGCAAGCTCGATCTCGTAGACGAAAACATCGCCGTCCTTCTTGGTCGGCTTGGCTTCCTTGGTCATCCGTCACCCCCTTTCGCCGGTCTTGATGAAGTGGGCGTAGCGTAGCAGCTCTTGCCGCCAGGCCTTCCGTGCCGGGCGGCCAAGTTTGGGGACTTGCTCGGCTGCGACCAACCAGTTTGTGTCCAGAATCGCCTGGCGCATAATCGGGCTCTTGGCGTTGAAAAAGTTGGGCCCTGCATTGTAGGCGATGTCCATGATCGCCCGGCGGGCGCATTTGGGGAACGCATCGAAGTGCGCCTTCCCGAAGGTCTCGTGCATGCCGGGAAGAGCCTTCTCGTCGAAGTACGCCTTGGCCAAGGCCTCCACCTTGGCGTCATCCAGCTCCAGCAG
>CAZYFU010000222.1:0-7334 GCA_964647025.1 uncultured Myxococcales bacterium
GGGCTGCCTGCCGGGCTACTTGCCAATCATCGGCGCCATGGCGGGCTTGAGGGCGTCGAGCTTCCACTGCACGGGCGTCACCCAGTCGTAGGCGAGCAGGCCCTCGGTGTCGCCCGAGTTCGGGTTCCAGCACCAGAAGGTCCACGAATAGGTCGTGCCCAGGGTCGACATCAAGGTGTCGAACCACACCCCGGCCTTGCCGCCCGATGCCTTGCGGTCCTTGATGCCGAACTCGCCGATCAGGATGTGGCCCAGGTTCTGCTGCATGATGAAGTCGAACTTCGCGGTCCACAGGGCGGCCAGGTTCTGGGGAAACGCGGCGTCGCTGAACCAGGGCTGATCGTGCACCTCGGGACCGTACTCGTGGGTCGAGTACATGAGCTTCTTGGGGTCGCTGAGCTTGATGGGATTCGTCTTCACGCCGCTGAGGTTGCCACCCCACCAGTAGCCGTCGGTGCCCACCTTCTCCGTGCCCTCGACGACGATGATCCAGTCGGGGTTGGCGGCCAGGATGGCGTTTCCGCACCTCTCGGCGGCCGCGTTCCAGTCGGTGGCCTCCACCCCTTGGCCCCAGGTCGCGCTTCCGTGCGGCTCGTTGTTGAGATCCGCGGCCACCACGGTGGGGTTGCCGGCGTAGCGCTTGGCCAAGAACACCCAATCGTCGATCCACTGCCGCTCGGGCGTCTTGTCGGTGTACCAGACCTGCTCGTTCATGTAGCCGTCGGGCTCGCGCGAATGGTTGTCGAGGATGATCTTCACCCCGAACTCGCCGGCCGCCTCGATCACCTTGTCCATGATCTCGAGGGGCGACTTGCCAACCAGCGCCTCGTTGATCGGGTTCGTGCCGTCGTAGGGGTCGGGGCCGGACTTGCCGAAGCCGTTGCTGTCGGAGGCCTTGGCGTCGGGGCGCAGGATCTGGTTCGCCCAGGGCAAGCGGATCACGTTGAACCCCAGATCGGCGATCTGCTTGACCATGCTGCGGTAGTCGCGCGTCCAGATCCCGTGCGGCTCCTGGTTGTTGGTCTCGAGGCCGAACCAGTTGACCCCGGTCAGGCGCACGGTCTTTCCGCGCCAATCCACGAGCTTGTTGCCCTCGACGTGCAGGAAGCCCCCCGGGGCCGACCCGCCGTCCACGGTCGGCAGGTCCACTTTCACGGGTGCGTCGGGTTGCGTGCCAGCGTCGCGCGCCGTGCCGCCCGCGCCGGCGAGGTTGCCACCCGAGCCCGCGTGTCCACCGCCGGCGCCACTTGCCCCTGCGCTGCCCCCGTAACCTCCAGCAAGGCCACCGGTGCCGCTTTGCCCTCCGACCGCCGCGCCGCCCAAGGCCGCCCCGCCTTGGCCCACGGCTCCGCCGGATGGCTGGCCGCCGCCGGTCGCGCTGCCTCCCACGCCGGGAGAATCGCCCGGGTCGTTCGAGCTCGAGCACGCCGCGGCCAGAACCATGGCGAAAAGGACGAAAAATGGGGCAAGACGCGGGATCGACGGGCGGTGCTGCTGGTACTTCATCTTTGAGTGAGCCATCGCCGATGGGTTGAAACATCCCCCAACCATGCGTCCCACATCTCTATAGGCGTCGGTTCAGAAGCAAAACTGTAGGGGGCCCCGCAATGGGAAAGCCCGCCCGCGTTTTCTAGTCGAGATCCTTGGCCAGCACGACGAACCGCAGATCGTCGCGCTTGGGCATCCCGAAGCGCGGGTTGTCGTACGGGAAGGGCTCGGTCTGGCCGGTTCTGGCGTAGCCCCGCCGCTCGTACCAGGCGATGAGGTCCCCGCGCTGCTCGATCACGGTCATCCGCGCTCGCCGTGCGCCGAATTCCTGGCGGCCACGCGCCTCGGCTTCGGCCAGCAAGCGTCTGCCGAGGCCGATCGACTGCAGCCGTGGCTGCACCGCCAACATGCCGAGGTACAGGCCGTCCGACTCTCGACGCAGAAGCACGGTGCCCAGGATCGTGTCGCCTTCGGTCGCGAGCAGCAAGCGCACGTCGGGCTCGGCCAGGACGCTGGAGATGTCCTCGGCGTCGGTGCGCTGGCCACCGAGCAGATCGGCCTCGGTGGTCCACCCCACACGGCTGGTCTCGCCTCGGTAGGCGCTTTCGACCAGGGCCACGATCGCGACACAGTCCGCGCCACGGGCGTAACGAAACTCGACTTGTGGGCCGGGGGCGCTGGGGGACATGCCTCTTTGTAGCCCCTGACGGCGTGGCACGGCAACATCTGGTACGATGCCCGCCATGCTGAAAAGGACGTTGCTTGCTTTGACGATTGGCGCGACCCTCGCGCCCTGGTCGGCCTCGGCGCAGATGAGCCCGCAGCCCCCGATGCCGATGGTCGTGGATCTGAAGAAGGTCGAGGTCGGCAGTTGGGCGTCGTATTCGACGAGCGTCGCGCAGATGAACATGACCGCGAAGCTGGCGCTGGTCGCCCGGGACGCGTCGTCGGTCACCATGGAGACCTCGATGGAGGGCGGGATGATGGCGATGATGGGCGGGAAGATGGCGCTCAAGGTGGTGATGGATCCCGACCCGACCACGGCAGCGAAGCCGGTCAAGCAGATGATCATGCAGGTCGGGAATCAGGATCCCATGCTGGCACCCGACAGCATGCCGGCGCAGAAGTACAGCAAGCCGGATCCCAAGGCGCTGGTCGGACAAGAGACCATCAAGGTCGCCGCTGGCTCGTTCAAGACCTCGCACTACCGCAACAAGACCGAGCAGGGCACGGTGGACGTGTGGGTCAGCGAGGATGTGCCACCCACGGGGATGGTGAAGCTGACGACGTCGGCGATGCAGTCGGGCGGGCAGAACATCCCTCCCATGACGATGGAGCTTTCGGCCATGGGGAAGGGGGCGAAGGCCACCATCACGAAGGCGCCCAAGCCCTTCGATCCGCAGATGATGATGGGCGGCGCCGCACCTGCGGGCGCGGGCAAGAAGAAGGGCAAGAAGTAGCTCCGTCGCGGGGCCTCGTAGACTAGGGGCTGTCCCCGATACTCGTGCCCGGAAAGGTGGCATTGGAGAAAGCGGCGCTCGGCGTCTGCGGGCTCGCGCCGGGGATACCCCGCTCGGCGGCCGCATGCCACCGGCCGCGAAGACGCGGCCATGGCACGCTCGGCATCCGGGTCCCTACGCGACTGGCAGGACATCCAGTGGTGGTGAGTCCAATCGTGCACGCCAGTCGCGGGCCCCTGTCCCTCCTCGCTGGCAACCGGGCGAAGACGCCCGGTGCGCTCGGCTGCGCCGCCTCGGAGGTATCCCCGGCCGCCCGCGCGCCGAGCTTGGCCTCGGCTGATCCAAACCCAGGCACAGCTGACCTACACGAGAGCCGCTAATTCCAACCTCCGGGAGAGCTGAAATCGAGCTCGGCGTGCGGGCGGAGCAGGATGCGGTCCGACGGGGCGTGAGCCGCTGCTCCGACCGTCTACGGGCGGATGCCAAGCGGCGACCGAGTCCTTCATGGACGCGGCTTGCCGCGGCCGTTGATGGACGTCCCCAGAGGCCCGCACCTGCGCAAGCCCGCAGAAGCCGAGCGCCGCTTTCCCCTATGCCACCTTTCCGGGCAGGAGTGTCGGGGACAGCCCCTAGTCGAACCTCACGCGGCCGAAGCGCGAGCTGCGATGGAAATTGCCCTCGCCTCGGATGGGTGACCAGCCCAGCGCCAGCCGCTGACCGTCACGGAAGCTGTACAGGTTCATGCGCCACACGTCGCCCGAACGCGGCGGGATCGGCCTGCGGCCGGGCACGAAGGCCCGCCACGGCAGCGCCAGCTCGATGGTGTAGGAGCGACCGGGCTCGACGGTGGCGGCGCGCTCGGCGTCCGCGCTCCAATCCTGGTGGCCGAACACGCGATCCGCCGCCCCCCCTCGCAGCGGGATCATGTAGTCGTCCCAGTGGGTGTCGAAGATGGCGCCCGCGGTGTCCACCTGGATCTCGTAGTAGTCACGATTGTCGCCGGGATCACCCGGTTGCAGCATGAGCTCCACGGCGGAGGCGCTGGCCCACAGGTGCGGGTCCACGGCGTCGCGCGAAAACGGCGCCACCGGCTTTCCGTCCGCCACCACGAACCCGAGGTACAGGCGCTGGTCGTCCCAGCCGATCCGCGCGGTGGCGTCCACGGGGTGGCTGGCGCGCACGGCATGTCCGTCGCCGGTGTCGACGAACGGGCCGAGCACGGTGGCGGTGCCCCAGACGGGCTCGTCGAGCTTGCCGTCGATCACGGGCGGCGCCGCGAAGCGCACGACGCGCGCCGGCTGCCCGACGATGGTGCCCTCCCCGGGCGTACCTCCGCCCCGGCGGCAGGCCGCGACGAGCAGCAGCACAAGCCCGATCCTCGCCGCACGAGCGACGGTCATCGCGGCGACTTGAAGACCTTGCTGCGCACCTTGCACGACGTGGCGGCCATGGCCAGCAGCAACAGCGTGCTCCACGGCGTCCACGAGCACACCGAGGCGTAGCCCAACCGATTCGCGTGAGAGGCGGTGGCCGGCAGTGCGGTCACCACCGCCAGTGCCGTAGCGGTGATGCTCAGACCGAGCAGGATCCCATAGCCAGGTTGCTTTCTCATGATTGCTGTCCGACTGTCTACATCAGCCGCGCCCCGCAAGGAATCCCCCCAGGGCCGTCGGTTCACTTGGCGGCATGCCGTTAGGGCGCCGTCATCAGCGCCTCGATCTCCGCCGCCGACAGCTCGCGATCGTAGATGCGAAGCTCGTCCAGCCTGCCGTCCAGGTAGGCATCGGCAGAGAACTGGGAGCGCCCGAGGTAGTAATTCGGGCCGCCGCCGACGTCGGAGGGGCGCAAGGTGATCGCGGGGTTCGCGGCGACCTCCACGCCGTCTAGGTAGATCCGTCCACCGCTCGCGCCGAGGACCACGGCGACGTGACGCCAAACCCGGGTTGGGAAGGCGGTCGGGATGTCGACGGTCTGCTCTTTCTGGTAGCCCGAGACCGTGATCGCGAAGCGCATGCGATTCGCCGAGGAGAAGCTCGTGGTCAGAAACATGTACGCCTTCTGATCGACGCCAAAGTCGAACACGCGCTGCCAGGGCGAGTTGCTGTTGATGTAGAGCCACAACGCGATGGTGGCCGCACAGGCGTTTCCGAGTAAGCGCGCGGGCAGCAAGACGTAGCCGCTACGAGCCGCGCTGAGCTCGAGCGCGGAGCCGACTTTCCCAGCGACGAAGGAATGGCCGGAGACGGAGAGCGAGCTCGCGAGGAGGGTGGCGTCGTTGCCGTTTCCCGATAGGTCGGCCAGCGTGCTGCCGGTCTCGGGATCGAAAGGATAGTAAGCGATGGGCGCCACGTGACTTGGACAAGCAGTCCCAGCTTCCGTGGCCACGGCACCGTCGAACGCCGCGAGGTCATCCTCGACATCCACGGCCGAGTCGTGGTCGTTCGTCGCAATCGGGACATCGTCAGGCACGTCGGCCCCAGCAGCGGCGGCGTCATCGTCTGCGTCGACGCCGGCCGCCTGGGTGTCGAGCTCGCCCGGGCCACTGTCGAGGTCGCTCGGCGCGCCGCCCGTTTCGCCGAAGTCGCCGCCAGAGCCACCGAATGCTCCGCCCGTGCCGCCGCCGGGGCCGCCTCCCGTGCCGCTGACACCGCCCGCAGCGTCGACGCTGGACAGGTCGGCGGAATCGGCCAAGTCGGGCAGCACGCGCACATCCGACCGACTTGCCAGGTCGCCGGCCGCGCGCGTGTCGTCGATGTTCGCGTCGGCCAACGCCGGGGTGCTGGTGGCTGCATCCCGCGCGGGACGCCGCAACTTGTCAGCGTCGAACGAGCACGCAGCGATCCAAGCGACGAGCAGGAGCAAGCCCAGTTGGCGACGCCGTTGCACGAGGGGTGAGCGGCGCTCCGATCGAAGGCGCGGGATATGGCAGTGGGGGGGCATACCAGGTGCGAGGATGCGTTCGAGGGATGCCTAGTATCTCGCCACGTCAGGACGATTTCTTGAATCGGCCCGCGGCGATTGGCGCACGACCTGTCGCGACCTTGTGCCGTGGAAAGTAGTATGCTTCCGCGCGTCCCAGAACGGGGCGACGCATTAACCCATCAAGAAGAGGCAGCGACCATGGCTACCAAGACGATTTCCGACATCAATGCCAGCGGCAAGACCGTTCTCATGCGCGTGGATTTCAACGTGCCCTTGAAGGGCGGCAAGATCACCGACGATCGCCGCATTCGCGCGGCCCTGCCCAGCATCAAGCAGGTGATCGACCAGGGCGGCAAGCTGGTGCTGATGAGCCACCTCGGACGCCCCGACGGCGCCTTCGATCCAGACGGCAGCCTCAAGCCGTGCGCCGACCGCCTGGGCGAGCTGCTCGGCAAGAAGGTCGCGCTGGGTCCGCAAGAGGTCATCGGCCCGGCCGCCGAGGCCCTGGTCGCGGGCCTCAAGGCGGGTGACGTGGCGCTACTCGAGAACGTGCGCTTCCACGCTGGCGAGACCATGCCCGACAAGGCGAAGAAGAACCCCGACAAGAAGCTGACCGCCGAGCAGCAGGCCAAGCACGACGAGTTCGTGGCGGGCCTGGCCAAGCTGGGCGACACCTACGTGAACGACGCCTTCGGCACCTGCCACCGCAAGCACGGCAGCATGTTCGGCGTGGCCAAGGCCATCCAGGCCAAGGGCGGCGCCGCGGTGGCCGGCTACTTGGTCGAGAAGGAGATTCGCTACCTGCACGAGGCCGTGTCGCAGCCCAAGCGCCCGTTCGTGGCCATCCTGGGCGGCGCCAAGGTCTCGGACAAGATCAAGCTCATCTCCGCGCTGCTCGGCAAGGTCGACAACATCCTCATCGGTGGCGCCATGGCGTACACCTTGCTCAAGGCCCAGGGCGTCGCCGTGGGCAAGAGCCGCGTCGAGGAGGACCAGGTCGAGGAGATGAAGAAGCTGCTCGGCGGCGCGGGCGGCAAGATCGTCCTGCCCTGCGACCACACCGGCGCGGGCGCATTCGATTTCAAGGCCATGACCGGCGACAAGCCGACCGTGGTGGCGGACGCCAACATCCCCGAGGGGCTCATGGGCATGGACATCGGCCCCAAGACCATCAAGGCCTTCGGCGACATCATCGGCAAGGCCGGCACCATCGTGTGGAACGGCCCGATGGGCGTGTTCGAGGCTGCCGACTTCGCGGCGGGAACGCTGGCCGTGGCGCAAGCCATCGCGGCCGCTACGGCACGCGGCGCGGTGACCGTGATCGGCGGCGGCGACTCGGCCGCGGCGGTCGAGAAGATGGGCCTGGCCGACAAGATGACCCACGTGTCCACCGGCGGCGGCGCCAGCCTCGAATACCTCGAGGGCAAGGAGATGCCGCCCATCAAGGTGCTCGACCAGAAGTAG
>CAZYFU010000223.1:0-7238 GCA_964647025.1 uncultured Myxococcales bacterium
CCGCGGCGGCCAACTGCATTTGCGCTCCCGAGCGCTACACGGTCACGTTGCAGAGTCAGTCGGGCACGAAGCTGCTGCCGCTCGCGCCCGCTCTCTACGAGGCCTCCAATACGGCCTGCACGCTCACGGCGACCTCCACTGAAGGCTGTGGCTCGACCACCTTCGCCGTTCCCTAACCCCGTCCAGTCAAATAAGGAAGGATACGGAAATGAAGAAACTGTTCCTGGCAATTCTTGCGTTCCCCATAGCGCTCGCGCTCGGCTGCGGGCACAGCGAGCCTGAACCGGCCAAGGCCGGTCCCGAACCCGCGCCTGTTCCGGTAGCCGCCCCCGCGCCCGAGGCGGAACCTGCCCCTGCGCCGGCACCTGCAGAGGCAGCCGTCGAGGAGAAGCCCACGCCGCCTCCGCCGCCCGCCGCCCCGCCGCCTCCGCCGCGGCCGAATAAGAAGGCCAAGAAGTAGGTCCTTCGCTTCTCGCGAGAAGGCCCGCGCGATCCTCGGATCGTCGCGGGCTTTCTCGTTCTGGGCGTGTCGCTCGCCTTCGCAAGCTCGGTGAGACGGCCACCGACGGAAATCGGAGCATTTACTTGAAGCACGCCGGTTGAGGACTATCCTCGATTGGAGTTCCTGTCCCGGTTTTCCCCCGCAAAGGATCGCATGATGGAATCGCCGCAAAGCCCGAGAGCCGCCACGGCCGAGGTGTTCTTCGACACGCTCAGGCAGATTGCCTGCATCAACGGGTACAGCGGCCAGTTTCACGCCGTCAACCCGGCGTTCACCGCGACCCTGGGCTGGACGGCGGACGACCTGCGTGGCGTGGCATACTACGATCTCGTTCCTGCGCCCGAGCGGCGCTCGCTCATCAAGCTCGGGGCGCTCATCGTTCGGCACGCGGGTAGCGAGCCTCGCACCTACCGCCGCGCCTTTCGGCACAAGGACGGTAGCTACCGGGTGATCGAGTGGTCTGCTTGGGCCGACCCCAAGTCCAGCCTGGTCTGCGCGGTCGGGCGGGTGATGGGCGTCGTCGAGCCAAGGTAGCCCGAAGCCCCGCCGCTTCCAGCGCCCGCGACGTAGGCAAAGGTAGTCGAAAGGGGCAAAGCAGCGGCTACGTAGGCGGTGTTTGCCGATTCGTGGCAGCGCGCGACCGCACGAGCCGGTCCGCCTACATTTTGGGGCCGTCCCCACCGATGACCAGGCGGATGATCCGTCCCGCCCGACCTTTGCCTGCCGCGCGGCAGCCGACGCCACCGCGTCTCGTGGGGCGCTACCTCATGTACGAGGAGATCTCGTGTGGCGGAATGGCCTCCGTGCACTACGGGCGATTGTCCAGCGATGCCGGCTTCTCGCGCACGGTCGCCATCAAGTACTTGCACCCGCAGTACGCGCGCGACGCGCAGTTCATCACGATGTTCCTCGACGAGGCTCGCCTGGTCTCGAGAATCCGCCACCCCAATGTGGCCGCCCCGCTCGACGTGGTCGTGGTTCCCGAAAGCGAAGAGGTCTTCCTGGTCATGGAGTACATCCATGGCGAGACGCTTGGCCGCCTGCTCGAGGAGTCTCACGTCCTGCGCTTGCCGCTTCCGCCGAATGTTTGCGCGAACATCCTGTGCGGGGCCTTGCATGGCCTGCACGCCGCCCATGAAGCCGTCGATGAAATGGGGAAGCCCCTCGGCATCGTCCACCGAGACATCTCTCCGCAGAACATCATGGTCGGCAGCGATGGCGTGTCTCGGGTTCTCGACTTTGGGATCGCGAAGGCGGTGTCGCGCTCGCAGGCGACCGAAGAGGGGCAGGTCAAGGGCAAGGTCGCATACATGGCGCCCGAGCAGCTGACCAGCGCCCCCGTGGACCGCCGCGCGGACATCTTCGCGGCAGGCATTGTCCTTTGGGAGGCGCTTACCACACGCCGGCTGTTTCGGGCCGACCATCCCGCAGGAGCCATGGCGAACGTGCTTCACGCGGTCGTGCAGCGCCCAAGCTCCATCAATGGGAATGTGTCGCAGGCGATGGACCGGGTGGTCCTCAAGGCCCTGCAACGCAACCCCGCGGCCCGCTTCCAGACGGCCCGAGACTTCGCCGCGGCCATCGAGGAAGAGGCATTCGTGGCCAGCTCGCGAAAGGTATCGGAGTGGGTGGCATCGGCCGCCTCCGCCAGCCTGGCCGAGCGCGCCGAGAAGATTGCGCGGATCGAGAGCGAGTCCGTGGACCCCAGCGTGCTGGAAGGGGCTCAACAATCGGCGCGCTCGATGCGGACCATCAGCCAGACGCTGGCCGCCATTCAGGAGTCCGATCTTCAAGAGGCCGAGCAGCAAGGCGTCGTCTACACGCCGAGTCCGGAGCCTGATGCCGGCGGGCCCCGTCCATGGGAGGCAGCCACGACGGTGACGGCGACCGGGACGGTGGCGCGAGAGTTGCCTCGCCCGCCCACCGCGCAGAGCGAACAGTCCGTGCTCGTGACGACGGCGGATTACCCGGATGGCTCGAACACCGAGACCGCGCTGGTGTCGCCGATGCGGCGTCGGCGGCGGATCTGGTTGGCCGCCTTCGCCGGAGTGGCCTTGATTCTGTTGTCGCTGGCGGCATTCGCCGTCCGTACACCAGCGTCAGCCGTGCCGACGGCGTCCTCTCAGCCGCCAGTCACCCCCTCCGCGAAAGCAACCGTGGCGCCAGCCGTGAAACCGATGGTGGTGCAGGTCCCGGAGCAAATCGAGAAGAAGCCCGCCCTTCCGGCCCGGGTCCCGGCGACTGCACCCGCCGCGCAGCCCAAGAGGAGCTCCAAGCTCGCCCGCAACGCGAAGGCTGCGAAGGACTGCGACCCTCCGTTCTACGTCGACCGCGACGGCATCCGTCGGGTCAAGCCGCTGTGTCTGTGACGATGTTGCGCGCTCTCCCCATTCACTCGAGACTCTGGCGATCCACGAGCGTGGCTTTGGCGGCGGTGCTGCTTTCCAGCCCGACGGCTCGAGCCGACGTCGCACACACCTGTGCCGAGGCGTACGAGAAGGCGCAGGTCGAGCGGAAAGCCGGCCACATCGGCGCGGCGATCGAGAATCTGACCGTCTGTTCCGGAGAGGCTTGTCCCAAGTTCATTCGCAAGGACTGCATCCAGTGGCTCGCGGAGAGCCAGGGTGCGCAGCCGAGCGTCGTCTTTTCGGTTCGGCACCGGGACGTCGACGTGTCGAACGTCGAGATCTCGTGTGACGGCCGCGTCTTGGTTCGAATCGCGGATGGCAAGTCCGTCCCAATCGATCCGGGACCGCACGTGTTCGTGTTTCGGGCGCAGGGCTTCTTGCCGGTCGAGAGACAGCTGATCGTGCGCGAAGGGGAACACAACCGTCTGGTGGACGCCGAGCTCAAAGAGCGTGCCACCCCAACGAGCGCGCTTTCCGCGTCGCAGGTGACGACATCGCAAGGTCCTGGCATCGCGCCGGCGCGGTCGCTCTACGCCTACGGCCTCGCCGGGCTGGGGATCTTGGGCGTCTCGGGCTTTGCCGTCTTCGGACTGTGGGGAAACAGCCAACGCGACAGCCTGGAACGCACCTGCTCGCCCTATTGTCGGTCCGACCAGGTGGCCGAGGTTCGCACCAAGTACATCGTGGCGGATACCTGCTTGGCCGTGGGGTTGGTGTCTGCCGGCCTGGCGACCTACTGGCTCGTGACTGGCCAGTCGGCTGCGGCACCCGCACGCGACACCTCGGTCGCGGTTTCTCCAACGGCCGCGGGACGAGGCGGCGTCGTGAGCGTCTCGACCGTGTTCTGACCATGCCAAACCCCAACTCTCAAGCGACCTCGACACGCAGGCCCCGTAGGGTGGGCTCGGGGTTGGCCTGCGGGGGGCTAGCCGCGCTCGCCCTGCTGTGGGCGACCTGCAGCGCGAGCTCCCTCGACTACTTGCGGAATGGGCAGTCTCGCGACGCTGGGGTGTCGGATGGACGGGGAGATGGGACGTCCAGCCGCGATTCGGCGGCGCTCGATGTAAACGGCTCGGCCTTCGATGCAATCGCGAGCGTCGGTCTCGACGGGCCTGGCGTCGTCGGGGCCGACGTCGCGGACCATATCGACTCCGAGAGCGTCGACGGCGAGGCGTGGATCGATGCCCACGCCGAGTCGGATGCCAAGGGCGGCTCGGACAGCGCTGGCGTGGAAGCAGATGTGGCTTTGGCCCGCGATGCCAAAGAGGCTGGAACCGGGCTCGATGGTCGTAATGGCAGCGGAGGCGCGCGAGGGACCGGCGGGGTGGTCGGGAGCGGAGGCGCGCGAGGGACCGGCGGGGTGGTCGGGAGCGGGGGCGCGCGAGGCACCGGCGGGGTGGTCGGGAGCGGGGGCGCGCGAGGCACCGGCGGCGTCGCAGGTGGCGGTGGCGCGACCGGCCTCCCCATGGATGCCGGGAGCTCTGGGACCGATGCCATACCCGACGTGAGCGATCCCCTCCCCAGGTGTGGCGGCGTCGCCGACTCGGAGATCTGCTGGTACCTGGGGAGAGCCGGCGACAGCTGCGTCACCTCCTGCGCCGGCCACGGAGGCACGTCTTCTCTGACCGCGAGCCACATCGGCAACGCCGCGCAAGGCGGGAGCGCGCAGGAGTGCGGCCGCTTGCTGTCGCTGCTCGACGGCTCCGGCACCGTTCTGTCCACGTCACGGTCCGAGGATGAGGGCGTGGGGTGCGTAGTCGCGCTGGGGCTGCACTGGTACATCACATCGCCCGCGTACTCGGACAGCGCCAGGATCACGGGCGTAGAGCGCCTCTGCGGGTGCCTTCGCTGAGAGTCAGGCCGACCCTTTCGAAAACGCGGCCGGCCATCCGTCACGCAACCATTCTGGCCTCGCTTCCGATAAAGTGACGGCCGTGCAACTCGTCATCGCAGAGAAGCCTTCCGTCGCGCGCGATTTGGCGCGTGTCCTGGGCCTCAAACCCACGGGAAGGGCCTGCTTCGAGAGCGCTGATCGGGTCATCACGTGGTGTATCGGACATCTCGTCGAGCTGGAGGAACCGGCCAGCTACGACGGTCGCTGGAAGGCCTGGCGAATGGACACGCTGCCCATGGTTCCAGTCGAGTTCAAGCTGCGCGCGGTCCCGGGGACGCGCGACCAACTCGAGGCCGTGTCCGCTCTCCTCCGTGACGGGCGCTTCACCGAGGTCATCAACGCATGCGACGCCGGACGCGAAGGCGAACTGATTTTTCGCTACGTGTATCAGCTGGCCGGCAGTCGGATCCCGATTCGGCGATTGTGGATCTCGTCGATGACCGACGAGGCGATCCGCCAGGGGTTCGCCAAGCTTCGCCCTGGACCCGAGCTCGAGGCCTTGGCCGACGCGGCCCGCTGCCGGTCCGAAGCGGACTGGCTGGTGGGACTGAACGCCACCCGGGCGGTCACGCTCCGCCACCGTCGCGGCGACAACTCGACCCTGTTCTCCATCGGGCGCGTCCAGACACCGACCTTGGCGATTCTGGTCGAGCGCGAGAAGCAGATCCGTGCCTTTGTTCCCGACGACTACTGGTTGCTCAAAGCCGAGCTGACCAGCGCGGCTGGGGCGAAGTTCCCAGCCACGTTCGTGCTGGGCAAGACGAGCCGCTTCGCCAAGCCCGAGCTTGCCGAGACCGTGCGTGACCGCGACCGCGAGCACGGCCAGGCCGAGGATCCGGTCGGCCCCCAGGTCGAGTCGCTCAAGCAGACCAAGACGCGCGAGGCCCCGCCGCTGCTGTTCGACCTGACGTCGCTGCAGCGTACGGCCAACAAGCGCTTTGGCCTATCCGCCAAGGCGACGCTGGATGCTGCGCAGGGCCTCTACGAGCGGCACAAGGTGCTGACCTATCCGCGTACCGACTCTCGCCACCTGTCGGCCGACATGATGAAGGAGATGCCGAAGGTGGTGGGCGGCGTCGCCAAGATGGCCGACTACGCAGCTTTCGCGAAGGCGCTGCTCGACAATCCGCCGCCCTTGACCAAGCGGGTGTTCGACGACAGCAAGGTGTCCGACCACCACGCCATCATTCCGACCGGACGGGCGATCGATCCGGCGTCGCTCGGTCGCGATGAGCAGCGCATCTTCGATTTGGTCGTCAGGCGCTTCCTGGGCGTCTTCTACCCCGACGCCGAGTTCGCGCAGACCGAGGTCGTGGTGCGCGTGGGGCCCGACGCAGACGCCCCCGTTCCCGCCGGGGCCACAGAGGAAGAGCCGACCAACATCACGTCGCTGCCGTCGCAGCCGGATCGTTACCTGGCGCGCGGCAAGGTTCGCCTGGTGGCGGGCTGGCAAGAGGTGGCGGGCTTCGGCGACGACGACGAAGGCGGTAAGTCGGGCAAGAAGGGCAAGCGCAAGGACGAGGATGACGACGACAGCGCGGGTGCTCTGCCCACGCTGACCGAGGGCGAGCGCCTGTCGGGAAGCTTCACCACCTTGGCCAAGAAGACCAAGCCACCCGCGCGGCACACCGAGGCCACCTTGCTGTCGTCGATGGAGAACGCCGGCAAGCTGGTGGACGACGAGGAGCTTCGGGCGGCCATGAAGGACAGTGGTCTTGGCACCCCGGCCACGCGGGCCGCGATCATCGAGACCCTGCTCAAGCGGGGCTTCGTCGGGCGCGAGGGGAAGCACCTTTCGCCCACGCCGATGGGGATGGCGCTCATCGATGCGCTTCCGGTGCAAAGCCTCGCGTCGCCGGAGCTGACGGGGAACTGGGAGGCGCGGTTGGCGCGCATCGCCCGCGGGCAAGAGTCTCGCCCCGCCTTCATGAGCGACATCGTCGGCTACGTGAAAGAAGTCGTCGATGCGATCCGCAAAGCCGCCCCCATGGCCGAGCTGCCGCCGGCGGTCCTCCCGGCCGCCGCAGCCCGGGGCAGGAAGGCCCCGCGCAAGGGAAGGAAGGTGGCGGCCGACCACGCTGGAGCTGCGGCGCCGGTAAGCCGGAAGAAGACGGCTTCCAAGTCAGCCGCGCCAGCGGGCAGCGAGCCCGCGCAACCGGCAGGCGCCCAGACGACAGGGCAGAACCCGCGCGGGGCAGGGCAGGGCGTTGGCGGCCTCATCTGTCCTGCTTGCGAACAGGGCAAGATCATCACTGGCAAACGCGGCTGGGGGTGCAGCCGCTGGCGGGAAGGCTGCAAGTTCGTGGTCTGGTTCGAAGAGAACGGCAAGAAGCGCAGCGAGGCCGATCTCCGTGGCCTGATCGCGGGCGCCGCTACGTCCTAGCAGCCCGCCGCGAGAGCGGGTGTAAGATTTCCCCTGCGATGCTCGTTCGCC
>CAZYFU010000224.1:0-7088 GCA_964647025.1 uncultured Myxococcales bacterium
CCAGCCGCGGGCCGGCCCTTCGGGCGGCCCGCAATTTCCCGACAAGCTCTAGCTAAGGCGCCCACTCGACCCGGCAGCCCGCGGGCAGGAGGCCCGCGCTCTCGGCACGCGCGAACAGGGCGTCGATGCCGGCGCGCACGTCCGGCGCCATCGCGAGGGTGTCCTCGTTCGCGTACATCGACAGGTAGCGATCGAGCAGCGCCGTCTCGTTTAGCGCCGCGTCGCCGCGGGACTCGCGCGCGAGCATCCCGATCATCTGATCACGATGCTCGATCGCATACCCAATCGAAGCCCGGAGCACCGACGACACCTTCGCGATGACGTCATCGCCCAAGCCGCGCCTGATCACGTTCACGCCCAGGGCTAGCGGCACAGAGACCTCGCGCTGCCACCACTCGCCAAGCTCGACCACGGACACGCAGCCGCGACGATCATAGATGAGCCTGCCCTCGTGGATGAGAAGCGCGGCGTCGACCTCGCCGCTGTCCAACGCATCGAACACGCGACCGAAGGGCGCGATGGGAACCACGACCGGAACGACGCGAGGCTCGATGAGGCGCAGCACCAGGAATGCCGTCGTCGACAGGCCAGGGATCGCCACCCGCCGGCCAGCGAGCTCCGCCGGCGCCATGGGTTTCTTCGCGACCACCACGGGACCGAACCCGCGCCCCACCGAGGCGCCGTGAGGCAGCAACAGATAGGAGTCCGCGACGCGAGGATACGCGCCCGCGGAGATGGCGACCACGTCGGCACCACCCGACTCGGCCAGGGAATTCAGCCACGCTGTGTCCCCGCGGCGATGGCTGAAGGTCAGCCCGCCCGTGTCGATGGCGCCGCTCGACAGGGCGTTGAACATGAAGGCGTCGTCGGCGTCGACGGAATAGGCCAGGGAGATCTGCACGCGCCCGAGTCTACCTTTTCCTGCCATGAGGCTGGTAGTGTGCCGTGCGTGCCCCAAAACACCGCCTCAGATCCGGCCCGACCGGCACCGCGCAGCAGGCGCATCGAGGTGGTCGACTGGCTGCGTGGCGCGGCGGTCGTGCTGATGATCATGGCCCACGGGATGGACGCCTGGCTGGTGCCAGCGGCCAAGACGGGCTTCGTCTACGGTCTCATCAAGGTGGGCAGCGGGATCCCCGCACGTCTCTTCCTTCTTCTGGTGGGGGTGTCCGCCGCCCTCCAATTCGAGGCGGGCCTGGCCAAAGGAATCGACGGGCAAGTCCTGCGCCACCGCCTGCTCGTGCGCGGCGTCCAGGTGATCGGGCTGGCGTACCTTTTCCGCCTGCAGGAGTGGCTGCTGTCCCGCTTCTACGGAGGCTGGGAGGCGCTGTTCCGCATCGACATTCTGAACGCCATCGGTGCGTCGATGATCGTGGTCGCCCTGGTGGCAACCCCGCGCGCGGGGCGACGGCGGATCGTCCCCGCCCTGCTCTTCGCAGCGCTGTTTCTGGGGCTCGGCCCCCTGGTCGGTCCCGCGCACTTTCCGTCGTGGTTGCCCCGCCCCATCACCTCGTATTTCGGCGGCCAGCGACCGATGTCGTGGTTTCCCCTCTTTCCCTGGGCAGCATGGGCCTTGTCGGGCGTAGCCATCGGCCACCTTTGGGTCTGGGCCGTCGCGGACGAGCGACGCCAACGGCGTTGCTTCCTGGCTTCGATGGTCGCAGGTCTCGTCCTGACCTCGACGGTCGGGTTGGTCCGCCACTTGGCTCCGACCATCATTCGATACCCATCCGAGGTCGTCCAGCACATGGGCCCCGGGATCTTCTTCCACCGGCTCGGCATCATCGCAATGCTCAGCGGAATCGGCCACTTCTGGTGCCGTTTCATGCGTGGGAGATTCTCGGTGCTGCGCCAACTTGGCCGAACCTCGCTCCTCATTTATTGGGTGCACATCGAGCTCTGCTACGGTAGCTTCGTCTTTGCCTTGCGAGGCCGTTTCCAGCTCATCGGTGCCACCTTGCTGGTTCTCCTGCTCACGGCCCTGATGTTCGCCCTGTCGCTGCTCAAGACGCAGTACGGCCGCCCGGCGCTCGAATGGTTGCGGCGACGCTTTCGCAAGCCCGGCCTGGCGTGATACGACAGAGCGACACGCGCAATCGATGTACTAGATGACGCAGTCTTCTCAATCCAACCGATTCCGCCCCTGGCGCGCTTGGGCCAAGCTGGCCGGGGCCTGCGCCCTACTGATGTTGGCTTCGCCTGCCGTGACCTACGCCGCCGCGAAGCCCGCGGCCAAGAAGCTCTGCAAGAACTGCAAGAAGCCCGACAAGAAGGCCGCTGCCAGGAACAGCAAGGGCGGCAAGGGCGGCAAGAAGGCCAGCGGCAAGAAGGCCGCCAAGGTGAGTCAGCCACCGCGGCACCGCCACTCCGAGAGGCGCGTGGCGGCCATGAAGGGCAACCAGCCCAACGTCCAGTCGCTCGGGGCCCTGGTCATCGACCTCGAAACCGGGCACGAGCTGTTCGCGCGAAAGCCCGACATGCCGCGCTCGATAGCCTCGATCTCGAAGCTCGCGGCCACCCTCACCGTGATGGACAAGGACCTGGACCTCGACGGCCTGACCACCATCAAGCAGGTCGACGCGGACGTGGCTCGCGGAGGCGCCAAGTCGCGCCTGCTCGAAGGCATGACCCTCTCGAACCGCGACCTCCTGCACGCCGCCCTGCTCGGCTCGGACAACCGCGCGGTGTCCGCCCTGGGGCGCGCAGTGGGATTGGGCTCGGCGCAGTTCACCGCGGCCATGAATCGCAAGGTGGCCTCGCTCGGTCTCAGGTACACGCGGTTCCGCGAGCCGACCGGGCTCTCCGCCGACAACCAATCGACGCCGCGGGAAACCATCGAAATGCTGAAGGCCGCCATGGCCCATCCAGTGCTCGGCGCCATCGTCAAGCGGCCCGAGTACGACGCCCACCCGGTGTCGAGGCCGCCCATTCGCTACGTATCGACCCACCGCCCCGCCGCGCGTTCCCACATTCAAGTGCTGGGCGGCAAGACCGGCTACAACGACAGCGCTCGCTACTGTCTGGTCATCGCCACCCGCATCGACGGGCGGGACTACGCCATGGCGTTGCTCGGCACCGAGGGCGACCTGACCCGGTTCGGCGACGTCGCGCGCGTCGCCGACTGGCTGATCGCCCACAAGCCCAAGGCCGGACCTTCCAGCGTGCCCCTCGGCCCTCCGCCGCCAGAGATGATCCTCGAGCTGCCCGCGGCCGACGGCGGCGCGACCGAGAGCAAGCTGGCGGCCGGAGCGCAGTAGGCCGCCCGGCCTCGCCTACTGCACGCCGGCCCGCGGCTCCTGACCGAGCTTCTCGGCGAGCAGCTTGGTCACGTCGGAGTAGCCCTCGGTGGCCGGATCCTGGACCGCTCGCAGGTACAACAGGGCCGCGGCCGTTCGGCCACGTTCCAAGGACTTGCGCGCGAAGTTGACCAGGGATTTGTCCTTCTGAGGGTACATCCGCAGCCCCAGCAGCAACGCGGACCGGGCGCACGCGTGACAGCCGGTGAGGTCGATGCTTTCGATGAGCGTATCCATCTGCCGCGCGTCGAAGCGCTTGTCGGCGATGGTGTCCTCCCATTCCTTGGTGCTACCGACGGGGACGGTTCCCTCGGCCTCGGCGCGCTCACCGAAGGTGTGCAGGAGGCCAGCGGGCCCCTTGATGCTGTGAGGCTCGATGTCGCTGGCACGGACATAGGCGGCGACGGCCTCGTCGTAACGTTTGGCCACGCGGTGGGTCTCACCGAGCTTGAGGTGTCCGTAGATCGCCCTCGGCTGTGCCGCGGTCGCGTGCTGCCACAGCGCCAGGGAGTCGTTCCAGATCGGAACCTGCTTCATGGTCGTCCCGAGCTCGGCTGCCAACAAGATAGGCACCCCCAGCAGAAAGACCTTTCGCGCCGGACGCCAGGAGAACAGCTTGGCCAACGGCCACGCCAGCACCGCGACGGCGAGCAGCGCATAGCGATCCGCGAACCGGAAGTACACCTGCGTGATGTTGGCGACCGGCAAGAGACATCCGATGAACGCCACCACGGCGAACTTGGCCGCCGCCGGCAACCGCTTCCACAGCCCGACGACGAGCAGCAATGCCGCGACGGTTAGAAGCCCGCCAAGCGCCTGCCCGCGAAGCACCGTCGGATACACCGGCGAAAGTCGCGTCGGCGCGAACAGATGCGAGACGTAGACCGCGATGGTACCGAACACGTCCAGCGCCATCGGCATCGGCCGCCCCGCCGGGATCATTTGGTTCTTCTGCCAGATGAAAGGCACCGGAATCGCGAACGCGATGGCAATCGCCGCGAAGGGAATACACCGCCGCAGGGCCGTCTTCCACGGCACCTCGCGCACGAAGCAGAGCCACGCGAAAAGCACGATGGGCAGCACCACCGCCGACGTCTTCGCCAGGCAGGCTGCCGCCGCCAGGAGGCAAGCGACCAGGGTCGACCGCCGCGTCGGCTCGGGGCGATCCGCGACCAGCAGCGTCGCGAAGAGCAGGCCCAGCGCCAAGATGTCTTTGCGTCCGACGGCCCAAGCCACCGGCTCGACCGCCAAGGGTGACAAGCCCACGAGAAGGATCGCCGCCAGCGTCGGCCACAGCGACACGGTCCGCCGCACGAGGAAATACCCCAGCGACAGGGCGGTGATGAAGAGCGCCAAATTCAATGCGTGAAAGCCCGCGGGATGGGCCGGCCACAGCAGGCGGTCGGGCAGATACGAGAGCAAGTGCAGCGGGTGGTAGGCCTGGAACTGAACCTGGGTCAGCGCCGCGACGATGTAGGTCCCCACCGGACCATGGAACAGCGGATTGTCGGTGAAGAAGCGGTCATCGTCCCAATTGGTGAGGCCCGCGCCAAAAACCGGGAAATAGGCGGTCACCATCACCGCGGCGATGGTCATGACCGCCAAGGCACCCCATTTTGCGGGCGCCTGCGCCGCGCTCGACGCCCCCCGCTCCTTGTTCGCTGGTTTTCGTTCGCCTTTGCCTTGGCGCCGTCGGCTCATGCCGCCCACAATACACGGGCGCTGCCCGGCCGAATAGCGCAGCGGGAGCGCCCGCGCCGCACGAACGAAACCCGGCCAACCTAGTTGCCAGCGAAGGCAATCACGTTGCCCGCCACGGTGGATAAGATCTCGATATTTCGTTGACTTTCTTGTTGTTCCATCGGCCCGCGTCTTGCTGTAAGGTACTCCGTCGAAGAGAGAGAACCGTACGCCGGCTGCTCCACAGGAGGATTTTCAATGATTCGCAATTCATCGCGCAGAGCTCGCCTTTTTAGTTGGCGATACCTTCGCTGGGCGATCGCGCTCCCAACCTTGCCGATGGTCTGGTGGGCCTGCATCTCACACCCACTGACCCAACCGGTGCCCGAGCCCGAGCAGCAGACCGACATCTACATCTCGGTCGCACCGATTCGAAAGCTCGACCTCGTCTTCTCCATCGACAACTCGCCGTCGATGGCACCGAAGGTCGAGAAGATGAACAAGCAGTTCGAGAAGCTGATCGTCGCGCTCAAGGATCCGAACGACGGCACCTATCCCGATCTGCGCGTCGCCCTCATCAACAGCGATCTCGGTACCGGCGGTGCCTACAGCAGCGGCGCTTGCGGACCCAACGAGAGTAACGGCGGGAACGCCTATGGCGACATGGGCAAGTTCCAGATGATTCGTGGCTCCGACTGCGGCATGACCAGCGGGGATGCGCTGTGGATCGAGTACACCAAGGGCTCGCCGGTCAACTACAGGGGGGACATCAACCAGGTGTTCGCTTGCTTGGCGACCAATCTCGGCACCATCGGGTGCGGCATGGAGCACCAGCTGCAAGCTTACGAGTTCGCTCTCATCGCGCAGAATCTGCACGAGGGTTCCAAGCAGAACGACTTCCTCCGACCGGAGGCGTACCTGGGCTTGGTGTTCCTCGCCGACGAGGATGACTGCTCGGCAGCGACCAACGGTGGCATGTTCGGCGAGAAGCCGGATCTGCGCGGCGAGTCCGCCAGCCTTCGCTGCGCCACCCGCGGCCACACCTGCAAGGGAACGGGCAACCTCTCGGAAGGCGGGCCCGGGTATCCCACGAATGGGCGCTTCGAGGCAGCCTTCACGGAGTGCTCCGCGCGCACGGACCCCTGCCCGAACGGGACGGACGGCGATCAGGGCACCGACACCTCGGTCGCCACGGCGTGCAGCCCGCTCAAGAGCATCAAGAGGCTGGCGGACGAGATCAAGGGACTCAAGGGCGACCAGGCCAACGAGAAGATCCTGGTGGCTGGCATCTTCGGTTGGCCGCTCGCCGACAAGGATGGCAACCCGGACTTCGCCGGGGCCGAGCCCTACAAGATCGACAAGGTTCCGAACCCCAACTCGGCCGACACGGCCCACCCGGAAGTCTGGGATTACTGGCCCGTCTGCTACGACCCGGATCACAAGCCGAAGAACAAGGGCGCCTTCGATCAGGACGCCTGGGGCTGGGGCGCCGAGGGTGGTCTGCGAATGTCCGCCTTCATCGACGAGTTCGGCGAGCAGAACGGCCTCAAGTACAGTATCTGCGAGCGTGACTTCACGGCCGCCATGCAGGGCATCGGCAACGCCATCGCCAAGAAGCTGCAGAACCTGTGCGTGGACGAGAAGCTGTACAACACGAGGTGGAAGAGCAACCAGAGCCCAGCCAACCCGGACGAGCTCGGCTCGGACTGCCGCGTGGTCTTCAGGAATCCGGTCGTGGACGAGAAGACCAAGAGGATCACTTACACCGAGGATCCCCAGTCCATGCCCAAGTGCCCGCCCGGCTCGGTCAACGGCCAAGTGGCCGAGCACTGCTGGACGGTCACCATCGACAAGAAGAAGTGCGAAGTCAACGGTCAGCTCATCCAGATTCTCCGCACGGCCGACGAGATCCGGAACAACCCGACTCTGCCCGAAGGCACCAAGGTCGGCATGCAGTGCCGAACCTGTCCCGATCCGGTCACCGTCGCCGGACTCGACCAAAATTCCGAGACGTACAAGGCCTGTAGCTACGCCCCGTTCAACTAGCTAGAGCACCCGCAAATTGGCATAGGGGCCCCGGACGATCTCCGGGGACCCCTGCCACACCACCCG
>CAZYFU010000225.1:0-7058 GCA_964647025.1 uncultured Myxococcales bacterium
TCTCGGACGAGCGCGTGGAAGACCCGAAGCAGTTCGTCAAGGTGGGCGACGTGCTGAAGGCCGAGATCATCTCGGTCGACGGTGCCGAGCGCAAGATCGGCCTCTCGTTCCGCGGCGCCGCGCGCGCCGAGGAAGTTGCCGACGCGCAAGGCTTCAGCGCCGGCGGCCCGACGGCCACCCTCGGCGACGTCATGCGCGAGAAGCTCGCGGGACTCACACCGAAGAAGTAGCTCGACAGAAGCGCGACGGAACGGCCTGGTTGGGGAATCTCAGCTGGGCCGTTTCCATTTCATGGGGCCAAGAGCCAGTCGCCAATGTCGCGAATGACGGTCTCGCACTCTGGTTCGAGGAAGACCTCGTGGAAGAGCCCGTCGTAGGTCTTCACCACCACGGTCTGGCCTGCGGCTTGGGCGAACGAGAGGCTGGCTTCGTTGGCCACGATGCGATCGTCGCCCGCCAGCACGAGCAACGTCGGGACGGTGAGCTCCTTGGCGTGGGCGTGTACGTGTGCTTGGGCGCGCAAGGTCGCCATGAAGCCGCCCGCAGTGGCGTGATGGAAGATCAGCGGATCGGCCGTGAACCCCTGCACCACGGCTGGATTGCGCGAGACGTTCTCGGCGCGTAGGCCGTTCCCGCTGCGGAAGGCGGGGGCGACTTTGGCCATCACGTTCGCCGCCATCCGCTTGGGCGCCGGAATCTTCATCTTCAGCTTGAGCCACGGGGCGACCAGGACCAGGCGACTCGGCCTTTCGTCGCTTTTCCGGTCGAGGGCGAAGGTCGCCGCGATGGCTCCGCCGAGGCTGTGTCCCATGAGCGCCCACGGTACGCCTGGAGCCTGCTTGCGTGCCCAGGCGGCGACCATGGCCAAGTCATCGATGTAGTCGGCGAAGTTGGGGACGTGACCGCGCGTGCCGCCCGAGCGCCCATGGCCGCGGCTGTCGAACTCGGTGGTGGCGATGCCTCGCGAGGCCAGCGCGCATCCCACGTGACGGTAGAGTCCACAGTGGGCGGAAAAGCCGTGCACGGCGACCAGATTCAGTCGAGCTCGGTCCGTTGGTCGGTAGTGCTCGACGTGGAGATCTGTTCCGTCCCGCTGCAGGGTCGTTTCCATGCTCGGTCCCACGGTCATTCCGATGCAAATACCATGGACTCGGTCGGCGGGTCGAATCATAGTCCCGGCCACAGCGCCATGCGGATTTCGGAAATCTACCCCAGCATTCACGGCGAGTCCCAGTATGTGGGGCTGCCTTGCACGCTGGTGCGCACGACGGGCTGCGACTTGCGGTGCACCTACTGCGACACCACCTACGCCTTTTCCGGCGGCCGGGAGATGGGCCTCGACGACATCCTTGCCGAGGTTCGGCGCTTCGGGCTTCCGTTCGTTCTCCTCACCGGCGGCGAGCCCATGCTCCAGAAGGACATCGCCAAGCTCGCCCGCCGTCTCGTGGGTGACGGCTTCAAGGTCGCCATCGAGACCTCGGGTGCGCACAAGCTCGACAGTCTTCCAGTGGAGGTCTGCCGAATCCTCGACGTGAAGACCCCCTCGTCCGGCGAGAGCCACCGCATGGCGTGGAGTGCCTTCGAAGGACTGCGGCCGTGCGACGCCGTGAAGTTCGTGATCGCGGACGAGTCGGACTACCGATGGTCGGTGGGGCAGGTGGAGAGGCTGGGATTGCTGGGCAGGACCGAGGTGCTGTTCTCCCCGGTTCATGGGAAGCTCGATGCCCGGGAGCTAGTGGCCTGGATTGTTCGGGACCGCTTGGCCGTTCGTGTCAACCTGCAGGCCCACAAGTACATCTGGGGCGCCGACGCGAAAGGGGTATAGCCAGCGCCCTGTAGTCGGTGTCACAATAGCGCCCATTCCTATGATTGATTGCGCTCACGCCCACGCGGGATCCGGAAGTCAAGTTCCTGCAGTCAGATGGCTTACTTTCGAGTTGACTTGCCGGCTTCCTTCCTGCTAGCGTCCGGCCGCGTCTCGTCGGCTAACCTATCGAGAATGCTCGGAAAAGGCATCGAACATCCAGGCGGCTTGAAAGGATTCCTCCTCATAATGGGTACTTGTATCGCGGTGCTGTCGGCCCCCGGGTGCGCCACGCGCACCAAGCGGGACGCTGATCAATCGCAGGTGCGGTACCAGCTGGCTGTCGGGTATTTCCAGAATCACCGTGAGGAAGCCGCCATCGAGGAGCTGCAGAAGTCCATCGAGGCCGATCCGCAGAACGCCGAGGCGTACAACATGTTGGGGCTCATCGCGCTCAAGCACGCCTACGACTACGAGTCACAGGCGGAGACGTCTTCGTGCCTCAAGGGCTCCGATCTGCAGATGGTCCGCACCGACGAGAACCGCAAGCTGCGTGAGGCGGAGGCCCACTTCCGCAAGGCCGTCGAGCTTCGGCCGAGCTTCCCTGAGGCCTGGAACAGCCTGTCCGCGGTCGCGCTTCTCCTGCACGCCTGGGACGACGCCATCGTCAGCGCCGAGAATGCCCTCAAGGACGCCACGTACAGCCAGCCCGTGTTCGCGCGCGCCAACCTCGGTTGGGCGCACTTTCACAGGAAGGACCTGCAGAACGCCTGGAAAGAGCTGCACGAGGCTGTGTCCCGGGCGCCAGCGTTCTGCGTGGGGCGCTACCGACTGGCCAAGGTGTACCTCGAGCGAGGAGAGATAGACTTGGCCGTCGAAACCATCGACCCGCTCGTGGCCGATGCAAAGCGCTGCCCCTTGCAAGAGGCGTTCCTGCTTGCCGGGCTCCTCCACGAACGGCGCAAGGATTCGGAAAGGGCCCGCGAACTGTTCCGTGCTTGCGCGGGCATGTCGCCCCGAAGCTGCGTAGCAGAGGAATGCCGGCGCTACGCCCAGATGATCCAGTGAAGAAGGATCTGCGAATGGAAACAGCAAACTTCGGAACACTCCTGAAGGAAGAACGCGAGAAGCGAAAGATCTCGCTGTCCGAAATATCCAACGCGACGAAGTTGTCCGTTTCTGCGCTGCAGTTGATGGAGAAGGGGAATCTGGACGATCTGCCGCCCGACGTCTTCGTTCGCGGGTTCATTCGCTCATACGCTCGCACAATCGGGATCTCCAGCAACGAACCGCTCGAGCTGCTCGACCAGATCCTGTTCGAGCGTCGACGGGCGTCCGAGCCGATGGTCGTTTCCGATCTGCGGCCGGGTCGGAAGCCGTTGGTCCAGCAGGCGCTGTCACTCGAGCGAGCTCAGCCGGCGCCCATGCCGGAGCCCGTGGTCGAGGATGATGCGCAACCGCAGCGCCGCGGGATCGGTTTGGCGGTCTTTGTCATCATCGTGTTGCTCATCGCCACGATCACGCTGTCTTTGTTCCTGCGCCAGCAGCCTCAATCGGGCGAGGGGCTCAGCTTGCAGGAATCCACGCCACAGACGCTGTCGCTGACTCGCGACGTTTGACGGCTTTGGGGGCACGGCCTCGGGCGTGAGGCAGAACATCGTCACAAAGGCCATCGTCCTTCGTCGTGTCGCCTATGGCGAAGCGGACTGGGTCGTCACGCTGCTGGGGCGCGAGACCGGCCATGTGTCGGCGCTGGCGCGGTCGGCGCGCAAAAGCGCCAGGCGTTTCGCTGGTGGTCTGGGCATGGGCATGGCGGGGCAGGCCAGCTTGCAGGAGCGTCCCAGCGCGGACTTGCTGGCTCTGGAGGCTTTCGACGTGTACGCCGACCACCCTCGGTTGGCTACGGACGTGGCGAAGACCGCTCATGCGGCGTACGCCCTGGAATTGTGCGACCGACTGTGCCCCGCGCGCCATCCGGATTACCCGGTTTTCGCCTGGCTCGAGGAGGTGCTGGCGCGCCTGAACGAAGGTCGTGCGACGGCGGAGCGGTTGCGGGTATTCGAGTTGGGGCTGTTGCGCCGCCTGGGGATAGGTCCGTCCTTCGCCCGGTGCGTGTCGTGCGGCCGCGCCGACCTCGGTGACGAGAACGTCCGCTTCGAGCCGAGGGCAGGGGGCGTCCATTGCCCGAACTGCGCAAGCCGGGGCGACATCCTCATTGGCCGAGTCCGACGGACCCTGGATGACTTGGCGAACATGACGTTGGCCGACGCTGACGCCCTCTCCTTGGACCGTGACGTGGCAAGCGGCTGCCGCCGCACGGTTCTCGCGCTGTTGCGGGAGCATGTTCACGGTCCGTTGCGATCGCTCGACTTCATGGAGAAGATGTCGAGTTCTCGTTGACTAGCGATGCCATATCGCTAGATTGGCCGCCATCATGCCAGCAAGCTCACTCGAAACGATCGTCAGTCTCTGCAAGCGTCGTGGATTCGTGTTTCCATCTTCGTCCGTCTACGGCGGATTGGGCAGCACCTGGGACTACGGTCCGCTCGGCGTCGAGCTGAAGAACAACGTGAAGCGGGCTTGGTGGCGCTCGGTGGTGCACGAGCGGGACGACATGGAAGGGCTCGACGCCGCCATCCTGATGAACCGTCTGGTGTGGAAGTACTCTGGCCACGAAGCCACGTTCTCGGACCCGATGACCGACTGCCGCGCGTGCAAGGCGCGGCCGCGTGCCGATCACGTGTTCGCCGCGCAGAAGGGACGCGATCCGAAGGGCTTGCCGGAGATCAACGCTGCCATCGAAGCAAAGGAGCTGGCCTGCCCGAAGTGCGGTTCGAAGGATCTCACTCCGGCGCGGCCGTTCAATCTGATGTTCAAGACCACCGTCGGGGCGGTGGACTCCGGCGACGACTCGGGCCTGGTCTACATGCGGCCCGAGACCGCGCAGGGCATTTACGTCAACTTCGGGAACGTGCTCGATACCATGCGGCGGAAGCTGCCCTTCGGCATCGCCCAGATCGGCAAGGCTTTCCGCAACGAGATCACGCCCGGTAACTTCACCTTCCGCACGCGGGAATTCGAGCAGATGGAGATTGAGTACTTCGTGCGACCGGGCGAAGACGAGGCGGCGCACGAGGCTTGGATCGCCGAGCGCAAGGGCTGGTACCTCAAGCTGGGCATGAACCCCGACAACCTGCGGGTACGAGAGCAGGAGAAGCACGAGCTCGCCCACTACGCCAAGCGCTGCGTGGACCTGGAGTACAAGTTCCCGATGGGGTGGAGCGAGCTCGAAGGCATCGCGAACCGCACCGACTACGATCTGAAAGCGCACAGCCGCTCGGCCGAGAACCCAGACGCCGTGGGCGAGCTCAAGTACTTCGACCAGGAGCAGAAGAAGCACCTCGTGCCGTACGTGATCGAGCCGTCTGCGGGCGCGGACCGCGCGACCCTCGCTTTCCTCTGCGACGCCTACGAAGATGCCCTGGTCAAGGAGCCTCCGGCCGAAGAGACGGCCAAGCTACGCGAGCTGGTGGAGAGCTTCGCCCGTTCGGTGGGCCGGCGCGAGAACATGGCCGCGGACGTGAAGCAGCGCCTGGTGTCCACCGCCGAGACCATCGCGGCCGGCCTTCCAGGCACCTTGCCGCAGCTCATTGGCCTCATGGAGGACTCGGAAGCGGCCAACATCGAGGTGATGAAGAAGGTGCGCGGAGTGGGGGAGAAGATCGCCGAGGAGCACACTCGGACAGTGCTGCATCTGCACCCACGTCTGGCGCCGCTGACTGTGGCCGTGTTCCCATTGAAGCGCAACGATGCCCGCTTGGTCGAGATGGCCCGTGGGCTCAAGCGCGACCTGCAGAAGGCAGGCTTGCGCGCGGTCTACGACGACACCGGCGCCATCGGGAAGCTCTATCGACGGCAGGACGAGATCGGGACGCCGTGGTGCATCACGGTCGATTTCCAGAGTCTCGAGGACCAGACGGTCACGCTGCGCGACCGGGACAACATGCAACAGGAACGAATGAAGGCGGGCGAGCTGCCGGGCACACTCACTTCGCGACTGACCTGAGCCCACATCACCCCCGCGTAATTAAGCGTCATTCAGGCGCCAGAGGCCTTTCAATCGCCGGCGCTCCCTGATAGAAAACCTCACCGATGCCAACCAAGAAAAAGACTGGAAGCAAAGCCATGAAACCGACCAAAGCGCGAGCCTCCAAGGTAACCAAGGCCAAAGCCAAACCACGAGCAGCCGGAAAGCGCGGACTGAAGCGCGTCTATTTCTTCGGCGGTGGCAAGGCCGAGGGCAACAAGGATATGAAGAACCTGCTCGGTGGCAAGGGCGCGAACCTCGCCGAGATGACGAACATCGGGGTGCCGGTGCCTCCCGGGTTCACCATCACCACCGAGGTCTGCACGGAGTTCTACAAGGTGGGTGGCAAGCTCCCGAAGGAGCTCGATGCCGACGTGAAGGCTGCCGTCGCCAAGATGGAGAAGCTGCTTGGCAAGAAGTTCGGCGATCCTGCGAATCCGCTCTTGGTCTCGGTACGCTCGGGCGCGCGCGCGTCCATGCCAGGCATGATGGACACGATTCTGAACCTCGGTCTCAACGACGAGGTGGTCGAAGGTTTGGCCAAGGCGTCGGGCAACGAGCGTTTCGCCTACGACTCGTACCGACGTTTCGTCGCCATGTACGGCGACGTCGTGCTCGAGATGAAGCCCGAGCGCAAAGAGGATCACGACCCGTTCGAGGTCATCCTGTCCGCGAAGAAGAAGGCTCTTGGAGTGAAGGTCGACTCCGAGATCCCGGCTTCGGCGCTCAAGGAGCTCGTGGCCGAGTTCAAGGCCGCCATCAAGGAGCACAAGGGCGTCGACTTCCCGACCAAGCCGATCGACCAGCTCAACGGCGCGATCGGCGCCGTGTTCCGCAGCTGGGAAAACGACCGCGCGAAGGTCTATCGCAAGCTGAACAACATTCCGTCCGACTGGGGCACTGCCGTCAACGTGCAGGCCATGGTCTTCGGAAACAAGGGCGAGGATTCCGCCACGGGTGTGTGCTTCACGCGTAACCCGTCGACCGGCGAGAACGTGTTCTACGGCGAGTTCCTGGTGAACGCGCAGGGCGAGGACGTGGTCGCCGGCATCCGCACGCCGCAGAAGATCGTCGACCTCGAGAAGGACTTCCCGGTCGCCTACAAGCAGCTGCTCGACATCCGCAAGAAGCTCGAGAAGCACTACAAGGAGATGCAGGACATCGAGT
>CAZYFU010000226.1:0-7022 GCA_964647025.1 uncultured Myxococcales bacterium
GCGTGTCGGCCTTGGCCAACACGCCCTTTGGCGTTCGCGGCAAACGCGCGACTAGTCGGTGTAGAAGAAGAGCGAACCCATGTATTTCACGTTGTTGACGTTGATACCGAGGTCCCAGTACTCACCCGTCTTGTTGAACTCGAGCAGGTTGAAGTACGCGCCGAGGCCCATCGAGAACCAGCGCGTGAAGAAGTGCTCGACGCTCAGGCCGGTCGGAACGTAAAGCGAGATCATCGTGTCCTCCGGGACGGCCGTCGTCTGCTGGCCCGTGGTCGGGTTGGTGACGGTGACCGCGTACTTGCCGAACGACAGTCCCAGACCGACTCCGACGCTGAAGCGGGTGGACGCGCCCTTGATCAGACCGAACTCGGCCATCAACGACGGTGCCAGCTTCCACGTGGCATCCTGTTCCTTGGCCTTGCCGAAGCCGAATTCCAGCTTGGGCAACAGCGCCATGGCGTCGTTCACCCAGTACTTCATCATCAGGTTGCCGGTTTCCGGCTTGACCAGAGTATCGCCGGCGACAACGCCAACGCCGAAGCCGACCGAGCCGCTCATGTCGTCTGCGGCCTTGGGGGCCACGACGGGAGCGACCGGCATCACAGCTTCCGGCGCAGCCATCATCTGCATCCCCGGATGCATCGGCTGGCCCATCTGAGGCGCCATCACCGGGGCGGGGGCCATCATGGGGGCGGGGGCCATCGGCATCGGGGCCTGCGCAAAGGCAGGAACCGCGGCACCGAGGATGGACGCAAATGCCGTCGTTGAGATTAGGGTCAGTCTCGTTCGGGTCATGGTTGGTTTCCTTCTTTCGGTTGATGAGTTGTCTCGGGAGCAGTTATGACGCGGACCAGTGTCCTACATCAACACACATCAACATTTTCTATCCCGAATCCATGTTGCTGTCACGTTTCCATGATGACGCGTCATCAAATGGAAAGCGGGCCGAGCAAGCGCCCAGCCCGCGACCGTCGGAGAAAAGCGGACTACGCGAAGTTGTTGAAGTATCCGAGGCTGGCCACGCGCGCGCGCACTTGGTCTGCGGCATCGAGCAGCTCGGCCGTCGAATCCCAGCGCCCGGTGAGGAACTGCTGGCGCACGCCCTCGGGCAAGTCGAACGCGTAGCGCTTTCCGCTGGCGACGATGGACTTGTCCGCCAGGCTGACCTGGACCGTCAGCGTGGGGTCGGCCTCCACGGCGGCCTGGATCGCCTCGGCCACCTCGGCGGTGACCTTGCAGCAGGGCACGCCGATGGCGACGCAGTTGCCGAAGAAGATCTCGGCGAAGGTCTCGCCGATGATGACCTTGATTCCCCAGCGCATGATCGCCTGGGGCGCGTGCTCACGCGACGAACCGCATCCGAAATTCTTGTTTACCACCAGGACCTCTGCGCCCCGGTAGGACTGGTTGTCGAACGGGTGCGTCTCGCCCTTGGCCGCGAGCTGGGCGCGGTCGTCCTCGAACGCGTGCTCACCCAGGCCGTCGAAGACCACGGTGCGCAGATAGCGCGCGGGGATGATGCGGTCGGTGTCGATGTCGTTGCCGCGCAAGGGAACCGCGCGACCTGCGAACTGATTGCGTTTTACGTCTTCCATGGTGGGCTCCTTAGACTCCAAAGACCTTGCGAGCGTCGGCGACCTTGCCGGTGACGGCCGCGGCAGCGACCATGAGCGGGCTCATCAGCAGGGTGCGGCCTTGCGGCGATCCCTGGCGGCCCTTGAAGTTGCGGTTCGAGGACGAGGCACAGATCTCGCGCCCCTGCAGCTTGTCCGGGTTCATGGCCAGGCACATCGAGCAGCCGGCCTCGCGGAACATGAAGCCGGCGTCCGAGAAGATCTTGTCCCAGCCGCGGGCGATCATGTCTTCGCGCACCTGCACCGAGCCCGGCACGACCAGCGCGCGTACGCCGGGCTGCACCTTGAACTTGCCGTCCTTGATGACCTTGACCACCTCTTCGAAGTCGGACAGGCGGCCGTTGGTGCACGAGCCGATGAACGCCACGTCGATCTTGGTTCCTAGGATGGGCTGACCCGGCTTGAAGTCCATGTACGCGTAGGCCTCGCGAACGCCATCGCGCTCGTTCGCGCCAAAGCTCTCGGCCGCCGGGATGGCCCCGTCGACCGCGATGGACTGCGCCGGCGTGATGCCCCAGGTGACGATGGGCGCGATGTCCTCGGCCTTGTAGCGGACCACGTCGTCGTACTTGGCGCCGGGGTCGCTCTTGATGCTGTCCCAGTAGGCGACGGCCTTGTCCCAGGCCGCGCCCTTCGGGGCGTATTCCCGACCTTTGAGATAGTCGTAGGTGGTCTGGTCGGGGTTGACGTAGCCGCAGCGCGCGCCGCCCTCGATGCTCATGTTACAGACGGTCATGCGCTCGTCCATCGACATGCGGTCGAACAGGTCGCCGGCGTATTCGTAGGCGTAGCCGACGCCGCCGTTCACGCCCAGCTTCTGGATGATGTAGAGGATCACGTCCTTGGCGTAGACGCCCGGCCGCAGCTTTCCGCTGACCTCGATGCGGCGAACCTTCAGCTTCTCCATCGCCAGGGTCTGCGTGGCCAGCACGTCGCGAATCTGCGAGGTGCCGATGCCGAACGCCAGCGCGCCGAACGCGCCGTGGGTCGCGGTGTGCGAGTCGCCGCAGCAGATGGTCATGCCTGGCTGGGTGAGGCCGCGCTCGGGGCCGACGATGTGCACGACGCCGTTCTCGTTGGCCGACGGAGAGAAGAAGCGGATGCCGAACTCCTTCACGCTCTTCTCCAGGCTCTGCATCATCTCTTCGGCCATGGTGTCCTGGTACGGGCGCAGCTTGGTGTGCGTCGGCACGATGTGGTCGACGGTGGCGAAGGTGCGGTTCGGGTACATGACCTTCAGCTTGCGCTCGCGAATCATCGCGAAGGCCTGGGGCGAGGTCACTTCGTGCAGCAGGTGCAGCCCCATGAGCAGTTGGGCTTGCCCCGACGGCAATTGGCGAACCACGTGTCGGTCGAAGACTTTTTCGTACAGTGTTTGAGCCATGTTCAATCGTCCTTGCTTCTGCTTCCGGTTTTTCGGGTTCCGGGGCTGCTTTCGTAGTGTTCGAGGCGGGTCGTAAGCTCGTTCGCGAAGGTCGCGAAGCTTTGTATCTGCTCACGGTCGAGCGTGAGCCAAATCCTTTCGATGGCTTGCTCTCGCTCCTGGCGCAAGCCGTCGAGGACGCGCTTGCCTTTGGCGGTCAGCACATACGCGCGCTGGCGGCCATCTGTCTTGGAGAGCCCGACGCTGACGAAGTCCTTGTCGAGCAGCTGGCGCAGCGTCTTCGAGACCGCCGCGGCCGAGCTCTCCCGCGTCTTGGCGAACATGCTCGGCATGAAGTGCTCGCGCGAGATCTCCTCCAGGACCCCCCACTGTCCGTCGGTGAGGCCCGCCGACGCCGCCAGCTGTTCGCGCCGGCGCTGGAACGCGTCGGTCAGCCGCCCAAGGCAAGCGATGGCCTCGTGGGCCAGGGCGAGAGACGCGCGATTGCTTGCCATGTGAAAATACTTAACCCAGGTTAAGTAAATGTCAAGGGCTCGGTTGGGGCGTCGCGAGGTGCACGACGGCAGCCATCGCGCGGGCGATCTCCTCCGCGGTGCTGGCGCCGGTCAGACGCACGGCCGCCTCCATGTCCGTGCGCGCTTCCGCCTCGCGGCCCATCCGCTTGAGCAGGCCTGCACGGATCAGGCGGGGCCGCAGGCTCGCGGGTTGCCGGGCCACCGCCTCGTCCAGAAGGGGAAGCGCCAGCGTGGGCTCGTCAGCGCGCCAGTGCGCGAGCGCCAGGCGCCACAGCATGTCGTCGCGCAGTCGAGATTCGCCGACGCTGGCCAGGCCGGCGCGGAAGAAGGTCAGGTCGTTCTTCCAGATGGATAGATGTCGAAACGTCGCTGTGGCGAGCACGGCCAGTAGCACCACGCCGACGGGGAAGCGCAAGCTTCGCCCGAGGGGGAGCCGTCCGGCGACCACGAATCCGCAGGTGGCAAGCCCTGCCCAGGCCACGCCCGCGGGGTACGTGAAGCGGTCGGCCGCCTCGACGTGGCCGCTTTCGAGCAGGCCCAGCTTGGCGCCCAATAAGGAAGCGTGGACCAGCCACAGCGCGAGCAGCACCGGATGACGCCGCCGTCGCCGTATGAGGACGATGGTGATCGTGGCCAGCGCTGCCGCGGAGAGTATCGAGCGCGCCGACCAGACCTGGAAGGGCGCCAGGTAGACCGGACGCAGATCGATGGGCAGCAAGGCACGCCAGGTGGCGTCGGCCCACACTTGCAGGGCCTTCATCGCCCGGGCCACGACGCCGTACGACTCCAAGGAAGCCGGGGCGTACGCACCGACGTCGGTCGACAGGCGCACCGCCACCGACGCGGCCAGGGCGGCCAGCGCCAGGGCAACGAAGGGCACCTTGTCCCGCCACGGCTGGGGTCGGCGAAGCACGAGCAAGTCCAGCACCAGCAGCGCCAGCGGCCACTCCAGGCAGAAGGGATAGGTCAGCGTCGATCCGGCGAACAAGAGCAGTGACAGGCCGTAGTCGAGCGAGCGGACGGTGGCCTGCCTGTCGACGGCGCGCAGGTAGAACAGCGTCGCCCCCAGCATCAGCACCACGCTTTGGCAGTAGCGCCAGCCCGTGGCCCACGCGACCGGCTCGGCACGCAGCGGGTGCAGCGCGAACACGAGCGCGCCCAACGCGGGGGCGACGACGCTGTGGGCGAGATCGGTGGGAGTCTTGCCCGCCCGGAGCAGCAGTCGGCGAAGCACCATCGCCAGCAGCACGGCGCTGAGGGTGTGAAGGAGCACGTTGTAGGCGTGGAAGAGGGCCGCGTTCATACCGCCCACGCGCACGAGCAGCGCCGACGAGACCCACGAGAGCGGCTGGTAGCGAATGGCGTAGCCGTGGGTGAACATTTGCCACGCGGTCGCCCAGTCGAACCGGCGCAGCGTCGGGTTCGCGGTCAACTGGATGTCGTCGTCCCACAGCAAGAACTCGAACCCGACCGCGCGGGCGAAGACCGCGACGGTGACCAGGGCCACGACGAGCAGCGCGAGCCACCACAGCCGCCGCTGCGAGGAAGCCGCCGTCGCGTCGGTCGACGGGGATTTGTCGGTGGTGGAGTCGCCGGTCATGATCTCGCGCAGGGCTTGGCGGGGCAGAATGCTAACAGGAAGACGGTAGGGGGTGGAAAATCGCCCAGAGCGGGCTGAGTCAATCAGCTGGGGCGTGGGCGTTGTTTGCTTCAGCGACCTACCCCGAGCCCCACGCGAACGACAGGCATGACGTAGTACCACCGTTCATTGGCGTACGCGTAGTCAGGCAGATCCAGCTCGCGATCCAACGCGGCTGCGCGAAAACCGAAGGAGAGCGTCAGATACGATCGGATGGTGCCCGCGCCAAGCGGAATGTCGAGAAAGAAATCCGGCCCGATCTCGGGGCCGACAGACGACGCGCCGTTACCAGTCCCGAACACGAGACCGCCCTCCAGCCCCACGCCGGCCGTAAGCCACCGACGCATCGGCCAGCGGTAGCTCGCGAGTCCACCCAGACGAACCAGGCTCAGTTGCAGGCTCCGGGATCCCATGCGCAGACTGTTCGGCTGGTCCACGTCGACCTGTCCCTCGAGGAGGCGCAGATAACCGAGGTACGGCCCTAGAGACCAGCGCGGATGAACGGCCCAGACTGCCCGCAGGGCGAACCCCAGCCCTCCCCGGGGTGCGAGGCCGCCGCTGGCGAGGGCGGGGCTGTTCGTCGAGCCTCCGTTCGTGATGCTCCAGGAGCCGAGCGCGACCAGTGCGCCGTCGGCGAACAGCTCGAGCCGTCGAAATCGCCGGGCGGGCACACAGCGCCCCGCCAAACACCCGGAGTCGGCGTCGCAATCGAGGTTCGACTCGCAGGGGGCGTCGATGGATAGACACTCGCCCTGGGGCGACCGTCGCGTATGCGGCGGGCATGCCAAGGTGGGGCCGAAGCACTCCTCTCTATCGATGTTCCACTGCTGGCCGGGCCAGCAGCAGTGGCCGGGTGCCACTTCCAGGCCGACTCCATTGCAGATGCCCAGGCACTGGGTCACGTCGCGCGGGTTCGCCATGGTCCCCGCCGGGCAAACGGCGGCGGCCCCGCACTTCTGTGCTTCCTCCGTCCACGTCTCGCCCGGTCGGCAGCAATGCCCGGGCGCTACTTCGATCCTTCCTCCGGTACAAAGTCGCGCACACTCGGCTGGATTGCGCGAGTTTTGCAGGCGCCCCACCGGGCACGTAGCGGCGCCCACGCACTTTCCTTCCCAGGTCTGCCCGAGCCAGCAACAGTGGCCGGGCGCGACCTCGATCCTGCCGTCAGGGCACGGGCGCAAGCAGTCCTCGGCGTTGCGCGGGTTTCGAAATGTGCCGACCGGACAGTGGGCGACGCCGAGACAGCGGCCGCCGGACGCGCCCACGTCCTGTCCCGGCCAGCAACATCGACCCGGGCGGACCTCCAGTCGTCCGTCGGGACACAGTCCAACACAGCGCCCTGAAAGCGGATCCCTGGCCGTCCCGGCCTGGCACGATTCGAAACCAGCCGAGCTGGTGAGCGCGGGCGCTGGCGAAACGTTGGGATTGAACGGGTCTTCGTCGTCGGGCGCGTAAGAGACGCCCAGCCCGGGGCGGCCCGACACAGTCGCAGCCGCCACGAGTATCCCAAGTGCCTCTGCTCTCATCCGAGAGCGATGGTAACAGGACTATCCGGCGATTCCGAGCGGCTCTCTACAAGGCCAGCCCAGGTGCCTGCGCTACCACGGCGGTCTTCCCCGCGGTCAGCCACGCCTGGGTGGGCTTCATCGTCGCGACCACGGTGGGCAGATGGTCAACGTGCGCGCGGGCGGCCAGCTCGCGCCGCTGCAGGACCGCCGCTCCGACGAGCAGGGCGTTACCCAACGCCGAGGCGTCGCGGTTCTCCGCCAGGGCCAGCGCGGTGCCCTGTGCCCAACGGTTGAGCCCGCCGATGGCTGGGCCGCACCAGACTTGGTAGTCGGCCTGGCGTC
>CAZYFU010000227.1:0-6976 GCA_964647025.1 uncultured Myxococcales bacterium
GCGAAGAACTATCAGAACGACGGCGATAGCGTATTTCGCCTGTTCTACGACACCATCAAGGGTGGCGATTTTCGAGCCCGGGAGGTCAACGTCTATCGGCTGGCCGAGCTGTCCGCCGCCATCATCGACCAGTGCGTGGCGCAAGGGGTGCCGTTCGCGCGGGAGTACGGTGGCTACTTGGCCAACCGTTCGTTCGGCGGGGCGCAGGTGTCGAGGACGTTCTATGCGCGGGGCCAAACCGGGCAGCAGCTGTTGCTCGGGGCCTACCAAGCGCTCGAGCGACAGATCGCCGCCGGCAAGGTGACCATGTACCCTCGGACCGAGATGCTCGATCTGGTGGTGGTGGATGGTCGGGCACGCGGCATCGTGACCAGGGATTTGGTCTCTGGGAAGATCGAGTCGCACGCGGCGGATGCGGTCATCCTGGCCACGGGCGGGTACGGCAACGTGTTCTACTTGTCGACCAACGCCAAGGGGTGCAACGTCACCGCCACCTGGCGTGCCTACAAGCACGGCGCTGGCTTTGCCAATCCGTGCTTCACACAGATCCACCCGACCTGCATTCCGGTCTCGGGAGAACATCAATCCAAGCTCACGCTGATGAGCGAGTCGCTGCGCAACGACGGCCGGGTCTGGGTGCCCAGCAAAGCGGGCGACGCGCGCAAGGCGTCCGACATCCCGGACTCCGAGCGCGACTACTTCCTCGAGCGGAGGTATCCCGCGTTCGGCAACCTGGTGCCGCGGGACGTGGCCAGCAGGGCTGCGAAGGCGGTCTGCGACGAGGGGCGCGGGGTGGGACCTGGCGGGCGGGGCGTCTACCTGGACTTTGCCGACGCCATCAAGCGCCTGGGAGACAGCGCGATCCGCGAGCGCTACGGGAACCTGTTCGAGATGTACGAACGCATCACCGACGAGAACCCCTACCGTACGCCGATGCGAATCTACCCCGCGGTCCACTACACGATGGGAGGGCTTTGGGTCGACTACAACCTGATGAGCACGATCCCGGGACTGTTCGTGGCCGGCGAGGCCAACTTCTCTGACCACGGTGCCAACCGCTTGGGGGCGTCGGCCTTGATGCAGGGGCTTGCCGATGGCTACTTCATCATCCCCTACACCATCGGCAACTACCTGGGGGCGAATCGCCTGGGGAAGGTCGGCTCCGACGGTCCGGAGTTCCGCCTTGCCGAGGCCGCGGTCAACGAGCGGATGGGGCGGCTGACCGGCAACAAGGGCAAGCGAAGCGTCGCGGCGTTTCACCGGGAGCTCGGAAAGCTGCTGTGGGACAACTGCGGCATGGCGAGAAACCAGGCCGGGCTGCGGGCGGCGCTCGATCGGATCCCTCAGCTGCGTGAGGAGTTCTGGAGCCAGGTCATCGTCCCGGGCAGTGGCGCCGAGCTCAACCAATCGTTGGAGTACGCGGGGCGGGTGGCGGACTTCATGGAGTTCGGCGAGCTGATGTGCCGGGATGCTCTCGAGCGGAACGAATCGTGCGGCTGCCATTTCCGGGAGGAGTTCCAGACACCGGACGGCGAAGCCAAGCGCAACGACGCCGACTTTGCGTACGTGGCGGTGTGGGAGCACCAGGGCGACGGAAGACCGGCAGCACTTCACAAAGAGCCGCTCGGCTTCGAGACCGCCCACCTGGCCCAGCGGAGCTACAAATGACGAGCGGAGGCGTAGCGCGATGAAGATTGTCTTGAAGGTTTGGCGCCAGGACGGCCCCGATGAGCCGGGGCACCTGCAGCGGATCGACGTCGAGCAGATCACGCCAGACATGTCCTTCCTGGAGATGCTCGACGTCGTAAACGAGCGTCTGACCCTCGCCGGCGAACAGCCCGTTGCGTTCGACCACGACTGTCGCGAGGGGATCTGCGGCTCGTGTGGGGTCGTGATCAATGGAATCCCCCACGGACCACGGCCGGGTACGACCACCTGCCAGCTGCACATGCGCCAGTTCCGCGACGGACAAACCATCGTCGTCGAGCCCTTCCGAGCCAAAGCGTTCCCTGTCCTGCGCGACCTGGTGGTGGACCGGACAGCGCTCGACCGAGTGATCGCGGCAGGCGGGTTCATCAGCGCTTCGACCGGGTCGGCCCCTGACGGAAACGCCATCCCGGTCTCGAAGCCCAAGTCGGACGCCGCCATGGATGCGGCCGCCTGCATCGGATGTGGGGCTTGCGTCGCGGCCTGTCCCAACGCATCGGCCATGCTGTTCGTTGGCGCCAAGATCTCCCACCTGGGGCTTCTGCCGCAGGGCCAGCCGGAGCGCTGGACCCGTGCCGAGAACATGGTGACCGCGATGGACAAGGAGGGCTTTGGGCATTGCAGCGTGGTGGGTGAGTGTTCGATGGTCTGCCCCAAGGGCATCGACCTCAACGTCATCGCTCAAATGAATCGGGACCGAATTGGTACGATTTTTATGGTGGCCAGAAGGTCTTTGCAGGCGGATAATTCCTAGCGGTGGCGCGGCCCAGGCAGGGGACGCCAGGTCCGGGGTTCACGATTCGACTTTCGAGACAATCGATTCGACCATTCGGGGGTAAGCCATGAATTCTTGCATGACGTGCGCGAAGGATTATCCACTCGAGTACAAGTATTGCCCTACGTGCGGCAATCCGTTCTCGAGCGAGAGGGATCCGCAATTCTGGGCGCGCAAGGCCCTGAGCCTGCGCGTGAATGGGGACGACCTGGCCACCTCGATCGCCGCGATCAAGAAGGCCAGCGAGATGGCTCCCCACAACGCCCACTTGTGGTCCGGGCTCGGCAACCTGTACTTCCGGGCTGGCGAGTTGGAGAAGTCCATCGAGGCGTTCGGGAGGGCCATCGCGGAGAAACCGGACTATCCTGATGCGCATTACGACTTGGCTCAGGCATACTACCGCGCGGGACACATCTACCTCGCCATCGAGTCTCTAGAACGGTGTTTGCAGCTCAGTCGCGAGTACTTGAGCGCGTATTACTGGCTCGGGATCAGCTACTACCACGTGGGGAAGCAGACCGAAGCCATCGCGGCGTTCCGCCATCTGTTGGCGCTCAATCCGGCATCGGTGATCGCGAACTACCACCTGGGCGTGAACTACGCTTCGCTCGGCCAGTACGACAAAGCCATCGCGAACTTCAAGCGCGTGCTGGAGGTTTGCCCCGAGGATCAGGCGGCCGCCTACCACCTGGGCATGGCGTACTACAACGCCAACAAGGTGTTCGAGGCCGCGCACGTCTTCCGCGACGCCGTCGCGCACGATCCGAAGGATAGGCGGGCGCAACAGATGTACGAGATGCTGACCGAGGTCCCCGGCGTTTGAGCGCCCGATTGACGGGCAGGAGGGCGGCGGATACCTTCGGAACATGGCAACCAGATGTTCGTCGGTTGAGGTTGTTCCGGGGCCGCTCCCCGAGGCCGAGCAGCTCGACAGGAAAGTCGCTGAGTTGCGCCTTCGTTTTCCGAGGGCGCTGCTCGATCGCTATCTCGACCTGATTCCCCAGCTGGCCGAAGGGGTGCTGGTCGCTCCGGGAGCCGCCGTGGTCGGCGACGTCAGGCTGGGGAAGGACGTCTCGTTCTGGTACAACGCGGTTGCGCGCGGCGACCTCGCGCCGGTCATCGTGGGGGATCGGTCGAACATCCAGGACGGCAGCGTGATGCACGTGGGTGACGACTCACCCTGTATCGTCGGCGCGGACGTGGTGGTCGGCCATCGCGTGATGCTGCATGGTTGTCGCGTGGAGGATGCCTGCCTCATCGGTATGCAGGCCACGCTGCTCGATGACTGCGTGGTCGGCGAGGGCTCCATCGTCGGCGCTGGAGCCCTGGTGACGCAACGGATGGTGATCCCGCCTCACAGCCTGGTGCTCGGAGCACCGGCCAAGGTCGTGCGCACCATCGACGCCTCCATGGCCGACGAACATCGGGCCATGGCGGCGAAGTACGTGCGCACGAAAGAGAACTACTTGCGGGACAGTCTGCGGGCGGGCTGACTACGCGGCGCCCTGGTGCGAAGCCGCCTGGAGAGGCGTTTCTTTGCCCTCCTTCATGACCGTCTCGTGCCCCAACGTCTTCTCGGCGATGGCGTCGATGATGGTGTAGGCGACAGGGACCACCACCAGGGTCAGCAGGGTGGAGGTGACCAGGCCGCCGATGACCGCGATGGCCATGGGGGCGCGGATCTCGCCACCTTCGGAGACCCCGAGCGCGACGGGTGCCATACCGAAGATCATGGCCCCAGTGGTCATCAAGATAGGCCGCAACCGAACTGCGCCGGCCTTGAGGAGAGCGTCCTTGCGGTTGATGCCTTGGCGGCGGAGGGTGTTGGTGTAGTCGACGAGCAAGATCGCGTTCTTGGTGACGAGACCCATGAGCAAGATGATGCCGATCATGGTCATGATGTTGAGCATGCTGTTGGCTAGGTAGATCGCGCCCAAGGCTCCCACCATCGACAGCGGCAGTGAGAGCATGATGGTGAACGGGTGCAGGAAGCTCTCGAACTGCGCGGCCAGCACCAAATACACGATGATGATGGCGAGGATCAGGGCCTGGACGAGATTGATCATCGACTCCTTCATGATGTCCGCCTGGCCTGCCCAGTCGGTGCTCATGCCGGCGGGGACGACCTTCTTCGCGATGCTTTCGACCTGCGTGGTGGCCGTACCCAGGGGCAGCCCGTTGAGGTTCGCGAAGACGGTGATTTGGCGTTGTCGGTTCTGCCGCTCGATCTTACCCGGGCCTTCACCGTCCACGATGGACACCACGTTGGACAGGTTGACCAACTGCCCGGTCGTGGATCGCACTTTGAGAGCCAACAGATCCTGGGCCCTCCTTCGGAAGCCCTCGTCGAGCTTCATGCGGATGTCGTAGCGCTGTCCGTCGGCGGTCATTTCCGAGACCTTGTCGTCGGCCATCAGGCTGCGCATGGTCATGGCGATGACGGCCACCGGGACGCCCAGATCCGCGGCACGGTCGCGATCGATGTTGATGGCGATCTCCGGTTTGCCGCCGCGGTACGAGGTGTCGATGTCGACGTAGCCGTTCTGTTTCTGGCCGCCCACGACGACCACCTCTGCCTGTAGCGACTTGATGATCGCGTCGGTGGCCTTGCTGATCTCGGCGTAGTCCTTGCCACGGACGTTGAACTGGACCATGGAGTTCCGGATGGCCCCGCTGCTGGCGCCAGTCATGTTGAAGGGCTCGACGGCGACGTTTACGTCGTTGCGACCCAGCCAGGCCACCATGTTCTCGCGGGTGTAGTTGATCATGTCTGCTTGCGAGAAGGCGCGCTTGGCCTTACCGACCAGGTTGACCTGGATCTCGGCGCGGTTGACCTCGGACATCGCGTTACCGCCGATGGTGACCAGGGTGTCTTTCACGCCAGGGGTGGCGCGGAGCTTGGTCGCGACGGACTCGGCCAGCGTCTCGGTGGCGCCGAGCGAGGTGCCCGTGGGCAACTCCAGCTTGACCATGTACTGCCCCCGATCCTCGACCGACATGAACTCCTTGGGCACGATGCCGGCAAGGACGATGCTGGCGACGAACACCACCAAGGCGGAAAGGACGGTCAGGACGCGGTGTCGAAGTGCCGCGCCCAACAATCTGCTGTACGCATGCTCGATGCCGTCGAGGAATCGCTCGATGGCGCCGCCGATGGGGCCTTTGCCGGTGTGGCTCCGGAGGAAGCGCGAGGACAGCATCGGCGTCAGGGTGAAAGCGACGAACAAGGAGACCGCGACGGCAAACGAGACCGTCATGCCGAATTGCACGAAGAAGCGGCCAATCATGCCCTTCATGGTCGCGACCGGGACGAACACGGCCAAGATGGAGGCCGTTGTCGCCATGACCGCCAAGCCGATCTCGGCGGTGGCCTCGGCAGCCGCCCGCAAGGGCGACTTGCCCATCTCCAGGTGTCGGTGGATGTTCTCGATGACGACGATGGCGTCGTCGATCAAGATACCGATCGACAGCGACAGGGCCAGCATCGTCATCATGTTCAGCGTGTAACCCATGAAGTAGATGAAGGCGAAGGTCGAGATGACCGAGACGGGCAGGGCGGTCGCGCTGATGAGCGTCGCTCGCCAGTCGTGCAAGAAGAACATGATGATCAGGATGGCGAGGGCGGCGCCGAACAGCAGGTCGAACTTGACGTCGTTGATGGCCTCTTCGGTGAAGACCGAATTGTCCGAAGCGATGGTCATGGTCAACTTGGGGAGTTGCGGGCGCATCTTGTCGAGAGCGTCCTTGATCTTGTGGGCGACGTCGACCGTGTTCGATCCGGACTGCTTCTTCACCACCAGGGTGACCGAAGACTTGCCGCTGAAGGTCGAGTAGGAACGTCGTTCCTGTGCACCGTCCTCGACGCGGGCTACGTCACGAATGCGCACGGGAGCTCCGGCTGCCGCCGTGATGATGATGTTGCCCAGCTCTTCGGCGTTGTGCACTTGGCCCCGCGTCTTGATCGACAGCTCCAGCGAGCCCGAGTCGAGGCGACCGCCAGGTATCTCCACGTTCTGGGACGCGACGGCTTGTGCGACGTCGCCGGGCGCCAGCCCGAATGAGTCGAGTCTCTGGGGATCGATCCAGACGTGGAACTCTCGCTCCTGTCCGCCGACGATGTCGATGCTGCCGACGCCGTTGATGGCCTGCAGTCGCTGCTTGACCGTGTTCTTGGCGATATCGGTCAGGTCTCGTTTGTCCATGTCGCCTGCCAGTGCGATGGCCACGACAGGGGCGGCGCCAATGTCCAGGCGCTCGACCAAGGGCGGCTCGAGATCCTTGGGCAGATCCTTGAGAGCCGCGGACACCTTGTCTCGCACGTCCTGCACTGCTTGGTCCGCTTTTCGTTCCAGCTCGAATTGGACGAACAGCAAACCCACGCTCTCCATGGAGGTCGAGCGCAGGGTCTTGATACCGCTGACGGCGCTGACCGCCTCCTCCAGCTTGTCGATTACGCGTGACTCGATGGTCTCGGGGTCGGCGCCGGGGTAGGTG
>CAZYFU010000228.1:0-6879 GCA_964647025.1 uncultured Myxococcales bacterium
GGTCTCGCGGACAAGGTCTGGCAGTACTTCACCGTCGTGCCCGATTTCAAGTCCACCGGAGTGCGAGACGGGAAGCGGAGCTTCGATTGGCCCGTAATCATTCGCGCTGTCAACACGCGTGATGCGATGACCGCCACCGTTGAAGAGCTGCCCTACGCGTTGCTCGGGCGCCTCACCGCTCGCATCACGGCGGAGGTCCCCGGCGTGAACCGCGTGCTGTACGATCTGACGCCCAAGCCATCGGGCACCATCGAGTGGGAGTAAGCGCCCGACCAAGCACGACCTGAACCTGACGTGGCTGTCGAGGGCGGCGGTCTCCTCACCTTCCCCGCCGCCCTGCGCGCATGGTGAATGTTCGCGCCCAGACGGGCGGGCCCGGCAGGGCGTATACCTGTTTGCGAAAGGCAGCGAAGCGCTCGGGATTCATGGCGGGGCCGATGAACGAGATGCTGCGCAGGATGCGCTCGAGGGTGGGGCCATCCACGGGGGTCTCATCGTGGAATACGCGCGGGCTCGCGAATCGGATGCCGCTCATGGTGGGCATCTGCACCAAGGTATGGTCCACGTTGCGTGGCCGTCGGGGCGCGGACGCCTGCATGAGCGCGACCAGACTTCGCATGAACGGGGTCGTGCCAAGCTCGCAAGTTACGATGGCCAAGGCGCCGGTTGGCCCCAGCACCCGCGCGATCTCGCGGGCCGCCAGCTCGGCATCGAGGAAGTGCACGGCGTCCACCACCACCGCCAGATCCAGGCTGGCGTCTTCGAGAGGCAGGGCCTCCGCGGCGGCGTGCACGGAGCGAATGCCGAGGCGACGCTTGGCCGCCTCGCTGGTCAGCCGATCCAGCATGGCGTGGGCCGGCTCGACCGCGACGACGTCGAGCCCACGTTCAGCCAGGGGCAAGGCCACGTGCCCGATGCCCGCACCCAGATCACCGACACGCCCGCGATCGGGCACGAGCGCCGCCAACGCATCGATCAAGGCCGTCGGATAGGCCGGCCGGGCGTCGTAGACATCGGCCATGCGATTGAACACCCACCGCGTGGGATCATGCAGGCCAACCTTGCGACGACCGAGGCTCACGCCACCATTGATACCACGCTCCCCCATTCGGCAATGCCAGGCAGCGATCAGGTGCGGATGGAGAACAGCTCACATGCGCGAGAAATATTGTCTCGCTTCGCCTATGCTCGCCAGGCATGCGTAAGCTCATCGTTAGTCAGGCGACGACCAATAGACTGCTGGCGTATGCGGCCATCGTGATGGTGGTCGTACAGAGCATCCTGTCGTACTTCACCGATTTCTCGCTCTCCGGGGGCCTGGTGACCTTCGGTTTCGCGGCCGCCATGTTCGCGCCGCCCCTTGCCGTGTATTTCGCCAGGCCCTCGAGCGTCCTGTTCAAGTACCTCTTCGTCTCCTTCGCGATAACCTACGTGTTCGCCCTCCTCTACATCCAGAAGGGGAACATCGACAACCTCTTTCTCCTCTACGTCATCCTGGCCGGCGCCTCCCTCTACTTCGACGTGGAGTTCACCCTCTTCACCACCGGCATCCTCTGCGCGGAGATGGTGCTGGGTTTCATCTTCTTGCGCAAGGAGCTCTTCCCCCTGCTGGTCCCGGCCTCGGTCATCTCGCTGATGGTCAATCTCCTGGTCATCGGGGCGCTGCTGGCCTTTCAGGGCGAGTGGGGCAAGAGGATGATGAGCTCTTACGACTCGGTCTACGACAAGTCGATAACCGACGCGCTGACGCAGGCTCGAAACCGCGCGTTCTTCGACGAGTACCTGCGCGACACGGTGGAGCATGCGCGCAAGTACGGCGAGACCTTCAGTGTCGCGATCCTGGACATAGACGGGTTCAAGTCGTTCAACGACACCTACGGCCATCCCGTGGGCGACCTCGTGCTGAAGGCGACGGCTCGGACAATCCAGGGAACGATACGCAAGACCGACGTCCTGTGCCGCTTCGGCGGTGAGGAATTCACCCTGATCCTCAGCGCGGCCTGCCTGGTGGATGCCCTGGTCGTCACCGAGAAGATCAGGGCCGCCGTGGAGAAGAACGGCGTCGAGCACGAGGGTAAGGAGCTATCCATAACCATCAGCCTCGGCTTGACCGAATTCTCGCCTCGCGACGACGCCGCCGCCTTGGTGGCACGCGCCGACCAAGCCCTGCTCAAGGCAAAGCAGTCCGGGAAGAACCGGGTAGTAAGCGCCTAATCCCCTGCCGCCACAAGCGGCTCTCAGGCGAGTTGGCGGTTGACGAATCACCCTGCATTGCAGAGCATATCCACTCTGAAATGCAGAGCAACACGCCGCTCGGGCGTCGGCTTGTGCAGTGGGAGTCGCCGACGTGGGCCAGCAGGTACGCCACCCGCCTCGGCATGCATCTCCAATCCGATTGTCCCACGTAGGAGAGAGCCAGATGAAAGACAGTACATCAACAATCGCCGGCTTCGTCGCTCTATGGATGTTCTCCGCTTGTGGTGGTGGGGGCGCAAGTGGGAGTGTGGACAGCGCCAGCGCTGGCGGGACGTCGTCGGTCGGCGTCCCTGATGCCAGCGGCGCGCCGGCGGAGGGCGTGTGCAGCGGCTCAGGTGGCGCAAGCGGCGCCCCGATGGACGGCGGTTTGGGCGCCCCCATCGTCATCACCTCGGCCGAGGGCAGTTACTGGCAGCAAGGCCAACCTATCGAAGTGGCGGACGGGAAGGCCGATGTGACTGTCAACGATTGCCTCGAGGCCCAAACTTGGGAAGGCTTTGGTGGTTGCTTCACAGAGTTGGGCTGGGTCTACCTATCCACGTTGAGCCAGACCGACCGCGACCAGGCCCTGCAGCTTCTCTTCGGTCCCGACGGGGCGCGATTCGCGTGGGCCCGCGTTCCAATCGGGGGAAACGACTACGTCCTCGGCCACTACACTCTCGATGACACTGGCGACGACGTCGTCCCCGACGCCGCCGAGACGAACCGTCCGCCCGCGGACCCGGCACTCGACAGCTTCTCGATCGCCAGGGACATGAACTACCTGATCCCGTTCATCAAGGCGGCCCAGGCGGTGAAGCCCGACCTCCGTTTCTGGGCCGTGCCATGGACGCCTCCGGTGTGGATGAAGACCGGATACACGGCGGACGACGGCGCCGGAGGTGTTGCCAAGAGGGCGTCGTACTACGAGGGTGGCAGCATGAAGGGCGACGATGCGACCTTGGCGGCTCACGCTCGCTACTTCGTCAGCTTCGTGCAGGCCTACCAAGCCCAGGGCATCCACGTCGAGATGGTCGCTCCGCAGAACGAGCCCGGCGCGCAGCACACCTATCCCTCTTGCCAATGGGACAAGAACACCTACGTGACCTTCATTGGCAAGCACCTCGGCCCCGCCCTGAGGGGAGCCGGCCTCGACACCAAGGTCATGCTGGGCGGCTCGTTCGATATCCGCAGCGATGTGGACTTCGTGGAGGCCGTCTTGGCTGATCCGACCGCGAAGTCCTTCTGCGCGGTCGCCGGATTGGGATACGACATGGTGTCACCCTCGAACACGTCCGCCATCAAGTCGGCCGGACTGCCCATCTGGGTCAGCGAGCACAAGGCAGGCAACTACCCCTGGAAAGCGGACTACAGTGAGATTGCACCCAATGACCTCGCCTACGCCATCGAGAGCTGGGGGCTCGTCCGAACCGCGATCACCTCGGTCGGCGTGTCGGCGTACAACGCATGGCACATGGTGCTGGACAAGGCCGGCAAGAACATCGACGTGTCGAGCCCTTGGGCACAGGATTCGCTGCTGGTGGCCGACGGTGGGCAGCTCATTCCAACGCCGGTCTACTATGTCTTCCGCCATCTCTCGCGCTTCGTGGCGCCTGGGGCGAAGGTGGTCGGTACGAGCGGTGGCGATGCCGTCGCCTTCAAGAACCCCGACGGAAGCCTTGTCGTGGTCCTGTACCACTCGGGCTCGGCGAAGACGATGACGGTGGCAATCGGTGGCAAGAAGCTGCAATTCCAAGCCCCGGGCAAAGGATTCGTGACGCTGGTCAAGCCTTGATGGCACCCTGATCGACTGCCCGGAGGCTGGCAGGAACGCGCGGGAATGGTCGCGACCTGTTATAGTCGGTCTGCCTCCGCCCCCGCCGATGGAATCGCTCACCACCAGATCATCGCGTCGATTGGCCGTCGAGCTGTTGGCTGCTTCCTTCGTCGTGCTGTTCCTCGAGCTGACGTTGATCCGGTTCCTGCCGGGACAGGTGCGCATCCTCGCCTACTACCCGAATCTGGTGCTTCTCGGTTCGTTCCTGGGGCTGGGCGTGGGCTGCCTTCGCGCTGGCCGTGCCAGCCTGTTGGCGTGGTTGCCGGCCTGCTTGCTGGTGACGGTGACCGCCGCAGCCGCCGCGAGCCGTGTGGCCTTCACGCACAACTCGGCTGACGAGTACCTGTGGCTCTTCTACTTCGATCTCCCCAAGGGCGCGCCCGTGGTGCGGGGAATTCACATCCCGCTGGTGGTGGCCTTCGTGATGACCGCCATGGTGTTTCTTCCGCTCGGCCAGATCGTCGCGGAACGGATCCGGGCCTTCCAGGAGCGGTCGAGCGCGCTGGCCGGATATGCCGCCGACATCGTCGGCTCGCTCGCCGGCGTACTCGCCTTTTCCATTTGCGGCTTTCTGGGCACGCCACCCTTGCTGTGGTTTGGCGTCGCACTCGCGACCGTGTCGGTGTTCTTCCTCGGCCGATCCGCCGGACGCGCGCGCTGGCTGTTCGTCGTGGTTGCCCCCGCCGTGCTGTTCACCGTCGCGAGCACCGAGCGGGCGGAGATCTACAGCCCCTACTACGCGCTGTCGTACTCGAAGGTCAGCGGTTGGCTGGGTCGCCCGGTGCTGACCAATGGGTCGGTTCACCAAATCCCGGTGTCGTTACGACGGGACAGGCCCCCGCAAGACGAGGCTCACCGCGCAGTAATCGCCGAGTACCATGAGCCCTACCGGCGCCTGCTGCGTCGCCCCGCGCGGGTCCTGGTGCTGGGCGCGGGTACCGGCAACGACGTGTCGGTCGCGCTCGACGAGGGCGCGGAGCGTGTGGACGCGGTCGAGATCGATCCGGCGATCCTCGAGCTCGGGCGCAAAGTGCACCCCGACCGTCCGTACCAGGATCCCCGCGTTCACCTCATCAACACGGACGCGCGGTCGTTCCTGCGCAAAAGCCAGCAGCGCTACGATCTCATCGTGCTGGGCACGCTCGACTCGATGACCCAGCTGTCGGCGCTCGCGAACGTGCGGCTCGACAACTACGTCTACACGAAGGAGTCATTCGCTGCGATCGCCGATCGCGTGACGCCAGATGGCGGCGCGGTGATGTACTTCTCGGTCCACGCCGAATACATCGATCAGCGCCTGGCAGCCATGAGCGCGGCCGCGTTCGGCACTCCGCCAGTGGTGCTGGTCCCGAAACAGGCGGCCCCATTCACGCGGACGTACCTCAATGGAGGAGCATTCGCGCACGTCCAGCCGCCCGGTCGCGCCAGGATGGGGGACCAGCTTGCGCGGCTCGCCGGTTCGCTCGAGCTGCCCGTCGACGACTGGCCCTACCTCTATGTTCGCGAGCGCGGCCTGTCCAGCTTCTACCTCTCCATGCTGGCGATCCTCGCGGCGATCGCGGTCGCCATGATCGGCGTCGCCCGGCCCGACCTGCTCGGCGGCCTCGTACGCAAGCGCCACATCGACGGTGGCATGTTCCTGTTCGGACTTGGCTTCCTGCTGCTCGAGACCAAGTCGGTCACCGAGATGAACCTTCTCTGGGGCGCCACGTGGATCACGAACGCGGTGGTCTTTGGGGGCATCCTGACCATGGTGCTCGCCTCGACCCTGCTCGCACGCCGCTGGCCAGTGCGCTTCGAGCTGGGTCTTGCCGGAGTGGCGGTCTCGCTGCTCGTGGCCTACCTGGTTCCCGCGCGCCTCTTGCTGGGCGCCGGGCCCGTCCTGCGCCTCATCGGCTCGACCCTGCTGGTGGCGCTGCCCATCTTCTTCGCGAGCACCTGCTTCGCCACCCTGCTCGGCCGTCGCCGTGAATCCGATCAGGCGTTTGGCTGGAACCTGGTGGGCGCCGTGGCTGGCGGGTTGGTGGAGTCGGTGGCGATGGCGGTTGGCTTTCGTGCGCTCTCGCTGATCGCGCTCGTCGCCTATCTGATCGCCGGAGCACTGTGGTTCCGGTCAAGAGCGCGCGTCGCAACGTAGAGCGTGTGCCTTCCCGCTAATCGCTGCCCATCTGATCGAGCAGGGCCGAGAGCTGCTTGCGGTAGGTCGCGTTGCGCACGTCCAAGGCGACGGCTCTGCACGAGAGCACCAGGGCGCCCTCCAGATCACCAGCCCCCTGCCGCAGCTTCGCCCGTTCGTAGTTCCGCCGAGCTTCCATGGCGCCAGTCGCGGACGGAGAGGCATCCGGCGCGGGCGTTTTGTCGAACTCGCGACGTGCACTGGCGACGGCCGCGTCCCACGGATGGCTTCGCGTGAGGCCGGCCTTCTCGGTGTCGCACGGAAGGGCGAGTTCGATGGGCTGGGAATTCGCCTCGGGCAAGGGAACCGGGAGCGTCGCTCTGCGCTCGCGCTCACGTTCGGCCTTGGCCTTGGCCACCAATCGATCCCACGTGCCGGGATCCATCCGGGGGCGCGGCTTGGGACCGGTCTTGAGCGCTTCGAGACAAGGCGTGGGCGACGGTTCAGCGATACAGGGCAGATCGCTGCTGGAGACGTTGATGTCCGCGTGCACGCCCTCCTTGCGCAGCCGCTGCATGACGGCCGTGTGCTGTGCGCGCATGGCGCGCGGAAGAATGCCGAGGAGGTTGGGATGGCCTAGGTGCCGTGAGTAGTCGAAACGCACCTTCTCGATCACGCGCCCGTCTTTGGA
>CAZYFU010000229.1:0-6841 GCA_964647025.1 uncultured Myxococcales bacterium
CTCACGGACGCCGGGTCCTGATGCGCGCGACGTGGACCGTGACGGCCACGCCGACCAGCGCCAGCAGCACACGCAACCACGTCAGGCGCGCGGGGACGGCCAACAAAGCCGACAGGGTCAGCGTCCCCCACAGCAACGCCAACGTGACGATCTTGGCCCCCATCGACATTCCTTCGCCGGCACGGTAGCGGCGCAGGTACTCGCCGAACAGCCGGTTGCCGAGCAACCAGCGATGCATGCGCTCAGAGCTGCGCAGGAAGCAGGCCGCCGCAAGCAGCAAGAACGGGGTCGTCGGCAAGATGGGGACCACCACGCCAACCGCGCCCAGCACCAGGCACAGCACACCCGCCGTCAGCAGCAAAGCCCGGCGAACGCGGCCCCGTCCTGATCGCGAAGGGAGCGACGGGCTGGTTTCCTGGTTGGCGGGAGGCATCGTCAGCTAGACGGCGCCGGTCCGGCGGGGACGGGGAGGTGGTTGAACGGTCACCGCGCAAGCCTAGCAGCCCTCCGCGGGCGAGGACGGGGCCAAGCGCGCCCATCGTCGGTGTGCGCCCGCGAGAATTTTTGCGTCTGCCCACGACCCCGGGCGAGGGCCGGGCATCCCACATCTGTCCATGCTCATTCGACCGGCTTCGCTTGCCGTGCTGACCGCGCTCGCCGCGCTGGTCCCTGCGTCCATCCGTCTGTGCCACGCCGCCGCTTGCTGTACTTCCGCCACCTCGTTCGGCGTCGGTCGCTTGCTGGTTTGGGAGGACTGGGCCATGGGTCTGCAAGCCGGCCACGCCCGTGTGCTGGGCAATTGGATGGCCGACGGGTCGCTGCGCCGGAACCCACCGGGCTACAGCGAAAGCATCTCGCACGCCCAACTGTGGACCATCGTTCGCCTGCACGAGCGCATCGAAGCGCAGGGGTTCGTGCCCATCCTGCTCAACGCCCGTAGCTCGGGTGGCACACGCCAGGCGGCGGGCGGCGTGGGCGACGTCGGCGCTGCCGTGCGTTGGCAGCTCGTGGCCATCGGCGAGCTCCACCGCGTTCCGTCGCTGGCCCTGACGGCGGGTTTCGTGGCGCCCACCGGCCGCAGGGTCGAGGAGACGTCGCCTCCGCTCTTCGCCGGCACCACGGGCGCTGGTGCGTGGGGCGCCTCCCTCGCTGTCCAATCCGAGATCGCACCGCACCCGTGGTTCGTTCGCCTCGACCTGGGTGGCTGGCTTTACCGCGGCTTCACCCGCGCCGACACCGGCGCCCACCAAGAGCCTGGCATCCTGGTGCGCGGCGGCCTGTCGGCTGGGCGCGAGGTGACGCCGTCCCTGGTTCTGGCCGCCTCGCTTTCTGTCGAGTGGCAGGGCCGCGTTCATGTCGACGGCGAGCCCGTGCCTGCGTCGCAAGCTCGGCTGGTCATGGCGGCGGCGTCGGCATCGTGGCGGATGGGCCCGCACTGGACGATCGTGTCTTCCGTCGGCAACTCCTGGTTCCCGGACGGCTTCGGCAAGAACCGGGACGCGCGCATCGACGGCACCTTGGGGGTTCGCTATGGCTGGTTCTAGCCTCGTCACGGCCGCCCTCGCCGCATCGGCCGCGCTCGTCGCCTCAGCCTGCGCTTCCCATCCCGTGGCCCTGACCACGGTGGCCGAAACCTCGCTCGCCGTGCGCGCGTCCGACGGCACCCGGGTCCGCATCGCCGATCTGTCGCGCGCGCAGCCCGCCACCGTGTTGGTCTTCTGGAGCGCCTCGTGTCCCTGCGTGCGTCGTTACCAGACGCGCGTCGAGGCCCTGGGCTTGCGCTATCCGGCCGGCCGCGTACGCGTGCTCGCCGTGTCCAGCAACGCCGACGAGAGCTTCGAGGACGCGCTCGCCGAGTCGACCCGCCGCGGTCTGCGCACGCCGCTCTACCGTGATGATGGGGGCCAGCTCGCGGCGGCGCTCGGCGCGCGCAGTACCCCGACCGTCGTCGTGTTGGACGGCAGCGGGGCCGTCCGCTTCGTCGGCTGGATCGACAACGAGCACGAGCCCGGCGATCCCGCCCGCCAGCGCTGGCTCGAGCAAGCGATCGACGGCGTGCTGACTGGCACGCGCTTCGAGGCGCGCACGCGCACCTTCGGCTGCACCATCACCCGCGCAACCACCCGCGAGCGTCCGCCCTGCTGCGCCGACCCCACCAATCGCGACGACCACGCACCACCAAGGACATCACGATGAACACCCGCCACCTGACCCTCGCGTTGCCGCTGCTCTTGCTGGTCGCTTGTGGCGACGGCGACCCAGCGGGCGCGCCCGTGCCGACCGCCAAGGTGCCGATCGCGTCCGCCGCCGCGGACGATCTGTCGGTCTCGCTCTTGGCCGATGGTCCACTGGCCACAGGCCTGTGCACGCTGTATCTGGCCGTCACCACCACGGCAGGTGCCGCCGTGCTCGACGCCACCATCGAGGCGTCTGCCGTGATGGCCATGGCGAACGGCATGCAACATGGCTGCCCGGTGCTCGGACCGTCGACGCTGGGCTCGGATGGCCTGTATCGCCTCGCGCTCGTCTTCCAGATGGCCTCGACCGCCACCGACACCTGGAGCCTGAACCTTCGGGTGCGGCGTGCGACCGGGGCCACCACCGACTTGACGTTGTCCGCGCTGCACGTCGCCGACGGTGGTCGCTCCCGAAGCTTCACCGCCACCCAAGCCGGGGGCGCAACCGCCGACTACGTCGCCAGCTTGAACCTGCTGGGGCCGGCGCAGGTCGGCCTGAACGACGTGCTCGTCACCCTGCACGGCAAGCAAGACATGTGGACCTTCCCGCCCGTCGACGATGCCGTGCTGTCGCTGGATCCGCAGATGCCGTCGATGGGCCATGGCTCCCCGGGCAGCGTCGACCCAGTCTGGATCGGCCCAGGTATCTACCAAGGACGTCTCAGCTTCTCGATGCCCGGGGATTGGGAGACCACCCTGACCGTCGCACGCGCCGGGGTCGTCCTCGGCGCGCCGGTGTTCAGGCACGGCTTCTAGGTTCGTGGCGTGGCCTTGGCTGCCGCCGATGGAAAGGCCGTGCTACCGGACCAGCGAGTACAGCATCTTCGCGGCGACCACGAGCAGGAACCAGGCGAACCAGCGCTTGACCCGCGCCGGATCCAGGCGGGACGCCAGGCGCGCACCCAAGGGCGCCATCAGCGTCGAGAAGACAGACACCCCCACCAGCGCGGGCACGTGGATGTAGCCGACGGCGTGAGGCACGCCCGTGTTGGCGCCGAGGCCGTTGACCACGTAGGTGACCGCTCCCGCGAGGGCGATGGGGAGCCCGATGGCGGCGCTGGTGCCCACGGCCCGACGGGCGTCGACGTTGCACCACAACATGAAGGGCACCGACATCGAGCCGCCGCCGATGCCGACCCAGCTCGAGATCGAGCCGATCGCCAATCCGACGGCGGTCGTCCCGGGCACGCCGGGTAGTGTTCGTGTGGGTCGGGGCTTGGCCCCACACAGTATCTGCAGCGCGACCAGGACGAGAAACACCGTGAACACGACCTTCAAGACCGTGCTGTCGAGCCGCGTGGCCACCCCCCCGCCCAGATACGTACCCACGAGGATGCCGGGACTGATGCGCTTGACCAGCGACCAGTGGACGTAGCCGTTCTTGTGATGAGCCCGCGCACTCGACAAGCTGGTGAACAGAATCGTCGCCAGGGACGTGCCCAAGGCAAGCTGAATGCAGCCCTGCCGCGGGAAGCCCTGCGCCTCGAAGAAGTAGGTCAGCGCCGGCACGATGATGAGCCCGCCCCCCACGCCGAGCAGACCGGCGAGGATACCGGCGACGATTCCGACGGCGCCGTACAGGGCAAGAAAGGCGAAGGAAAGCTGCTCCATGGCGATCAGGCAGCGAGGGTATCATTCGGCGCGGCGCACGGGCGACTCCCGTGATCAGCGTCGAGCACGCTCCACATCCACACGCCTACTCCCGAATCATCGCCATGTACTTGGCCCGCAGCGGTGGCAGGCCGAGGACGCCTTCTGACGCCGCCGTTCACGGAACTTGCGAGCGCGTCGATGCACGTGAAGATGCCTTTGGACCTGATGTGCTCGATGAGCTCGATGATCCCAGGCATGAGGAAGGGCTCACCGCCTCGGAGCAGGATCATCCCGATGCCACCCGACGCGGCCTCGTCCACCAGACGCTTCCAGTCGCTCATGGCCAATGTGGGCTTGGGCGGACGGGTCGTCGTATCTCGCTGTAGCCGTGTTCGCTCCACTGGCCGCACATCCGGCAACGCAGGTCGCAGGCGTTGGTCACGGTGAAGGAGACGTAGCCAGGAAAATCCATGTTGACCTCGCGGGCGCGAACCTAACATGCTCACGGGATTGAGGTCTCCGCTTGGAAGTCCCTGCACCACCGCGGGAGCAGCCATGTCCATACGTCGCCCGGTCGAAACCCTCACGAACGCGGCCAAGATTGCCATCGCCGTGGTCCTGCTCGGATGCGCCGGGCGACCGCTCGTCTTCAAGGGCGGCGGCGATGCCGCGACGGACGCGGAGGCTTCCCAAAGCGACCAGGGGAATGGGGCTGCCGACGCTCGACCGACGGACACCTCCGACGAGGCTGCACCCAAGGGGCTTTGCACGCAAGACGAGGACTGCGTCGCCGTGCTCGACCATCGCTCCGGTTTCGAATGCTGGGCCCCATCAGCCGCCTCCCGCGACGACCTTCGCCGCGACCCGTGCCTGGTCCCATGGAGACCCGACCCCATGTGTACGACGGCGGCTCCGCCGAAGGATTGCCCAGGCGGCCTCATCGCGGTCGACCATTCCTGTTTCACCTTCGGGAGCTGTGTAGCCCCCAGATGCAGCGACGGCAGGTGCTGGATCTCGGTCGGTCTATCGGGGACCTGCGGGCAGTCGGATGCAGGCAGCAAGAGCGAGGAGTGCGACACCCTCCGCGATGTCTACGCGAACGCCCTTCGGGCGGCCAGGCAGTGCTACCCCGCCGGTGACCGCTGCTCGGGTGAGCTTCCGGACATCTGCGGCTGCATGGTGCCGTACAATCCGGCCAGCCGGTGCGCCGACCGCGCCGTGGCGGCGTACGCGGCCTGGCGGAATGCGGGCTGCCAGCACGTCGCGTGCGGCGGGAACTGCGTCGTGGTCGGGCTCAGCTCAGGTGTGTGCGTCCCGAACCCGACCGGCGTCTACGGTACGTGCTTCTGGCAGTAAATCCGTGGGACACCGAGCTCTGCAACGTGGTCACGAACATGATCGACACGAACACGCAGGTCTGAATGTGCGGCCTTCTCCAGTTTCCATCGCGCTCGCGGTCCGCCTCGATACGCACTTGGGCGGCGCCGTCCAGGGGGCCCCGATGAAACCGCAAACCTTCGCCGCCCGAATGGGATTCGACAGGGTCGCGGTCCACGCCCCAGGCGGCGTGGTGGCGGATTGGACGCAGCTTCCGAACGAGATCAGGCCGTTCCGAGTCGGCTTCAAACACGCCGGCGGCAAGGCGGCCCCCACGGACTTGCCCGGGGGCGCCGTGTCGGCTTCGTGGCTCTACGAGAGCAAGACCGATCGGGGCACGCAGCTCGTTGTCGAGGTCACCCGCTGTGCTGGTCAGGCGCAGGCTCTGACCCTGCTGGATCGCCTGGGCAACTCGTCGAACATGAAGCCGTCGCCCTTCGGCCCGGCCCCGGCCGAGTTACGGCTGGGCGACTTCACCGCGGTGGCGTTCCCCGCCAAGGTCGCGGCCTCGCGCGCGACCGACCATGTCTTCTGGGTGTACCGGAACATGGTCGTGCGCGTGCGCGTGACCGGGCCGGGTAAGCGCACGGTCTTTGCTCTCGCGCATGCCATCCAATCGTTCATGGAACGACATCTGGTGCAGGAGCTGGCCGCGCAGAGGCCGGGCCTGCCGTCCTTGACCATCGAGCCGCAGAAGGCCACGGTCGGAGGCTCGTTCAAGGTGGCGTTCGCGGGGCAAGTGCCGCCGGGGTGGACCGTGACCATCCGCGACCTGCAAGGCGATGTTCGGTTGACGGCCAGCGATGCCACGTCCGCGGTGTTCTCGGTTCGCGGCCCGGGCACCGTCGAGGTGGAGGCCCTGCTCGTCGACGGGCACACCCTGCTTTCTGTTCGACATCGTGGCTCCGTCGAAGTGGTGGCAGCGCGGCCCTGACCATGTTGAGGCCATGGTTCATTGCTCGCACGGCTATGCGATCGCCGTGGCGGCCGAGTTCAGTAGGCAACTAGCAGCCAGTCTCCCTCGGTGCTCTGGCCGATGGCGAAGCGGGGACGCTCGTTGTGCGTCCGGTCCTTCTCGAGGTCGATCTCGTCGATGAAGACCTTGTCATCCGCGGAAGATGTCCCCTGGTCCGAGATCTTTGAGAATCTGTAGCATCGGAAGTCATGGAGGACCATCGGAGATACCCAAGAGGGGGATGCGACAAAGCCCCCTCCAAGCTCTTGAATGCTTTGCTTCCAAACAGGCTTCAGCCCGCGGTTCCAGAGATGAACAATCATCTCGTCATCGCCAGACAGGTAGAGGAAGTTGGCTCCGCGAGAGCCAAACACCGCGCCGGGTGCGCTGCTTTGTGTTTTGTATCGGGTCCGGACCAGTCCGGAGGCCGCTGGGAATGGCGTGGGATTGTGGGAATCGCCTCTCACGGACCAGAACCACTCTCGCGTCTTCTTCATCCAGGATGACACCTTCTGAGCTACCACGCTTCCATTGCTGTCGAGGATGGTGGTGACGGAAGGCCAGACTTGGTCTGGCAAGCTCCAGCCTGTCGGCTCGACCGGATACAGCTCCTTGAAGACATCGAGCATGAGTAGCTCGCCGACGTCTGACACCATCATCTCGGCCTTCTGGGGTTGAA
>CAZYFU010000230.1:0-6810 GCA_964647025.1 uncultured Myxococcales bacterium
TCAGCGCGCGGTCTTGATCGGCAGGACGGCGGAGCCGCACTTCAGGGACGTAGGGCGTTGCTCCTTGGGGTACGTGAAGACCAGGTCTCGCGTGCGATCCTGGCCCTTGCTGATGGCCTCTGCCATGTCCAGGGCCGAGTTTATCTCGCCTTCTCGCTTGCTCACGACGGATGGCGGGCGTGATTGGCCGGCGCCGCTCAGAAAACAAGTGTCGTACGAGAACGTGTCTTCCAGCGCACCATCGTTGCGCACGGTCAGGACGGCCCAGATGAGCTTCTGGTCATCGCCGGGCTCGACCCCGACACCGCCTTCGGCGACGTACGCGTTCGGGCCCTCTTTGACTTCGCCGAGGGTGAACGCCCAGCCGTCCCCCGACTTCTTCGACACGGGAGTCGACATCAAAATGGTAGGTGCGCACGCAGCGCCCGCGAACATGCAGGCGCCGAGCAAGATGATCGTCCGAAAGGAGGGCATGGATTTCATCGTCTTTCTCCTCAACAGCGGCGGATGCGATCTTCTAGGACAACGCTTGGTCGAACACAAGCCGCCGCAGCGTACGATCGGTGGACTGGGCCGGGCGCGGTTCGCGTAACGCCGGCTACGGGGCGGTCCACACCTTGGCGTTCTCGATCGTCGAGCGCAACTGGTACCCCGAAAGAGGAAGTCTCGCGGCCGTCGGGCAGCTCGCCCAGTTGCCCTCGACATAGAGCCGCGGCTGACGCCGGCTGATCATGTCCGCCACCTCGGCGTCGTTGACCACGTGCAGTTGGCGACGCTCCTCGGGCGGCAACACGGCCGCGGCCCGGAATCCGAAGTCATTGGCCAGGTCGACGACGATGGCGGTCTTCGACGAGACGAAGTACCCAGGCCACCAAGACGCGCCCTCGGCGATGTGCTCGGCATCGATGGCGCGGGCCACCGCCTCGACTGTCGGGACCTTCCACCTCGCGACGCGGTCCTCGGACTCGACGCCATCGACCGCCACCCCCGTGTACAGGAAGCGATGGCGATCGTAGAGGCCCACCCAACCGTTGTAGATCACGTACGCCGCCGCAGCAGCCGCGACGGCGAGCTTCCACCGTCGATCCTGGCGCGAAGACACGTCGAGCGCCGTGCCAAGCAGTCGCCCGGCATCGATGGCGAAGAACGGGACGGCCATGCAGAAGTACTGCGATTGGAACGGGTTGGGCAGCACGCTGGCAAGGATCAACACCGACGCCGCCAGGAGCGCCGGCGACGCCGTCCTGCTCCGCCAACGTAGGTGGGCAGCGGCCGCCAAGAGCGCCACGATCGCGAGCGACATCCACTGCCGCTCGCCGTAGGTTGCAAACGCATCGATCCCCATGGTCTTGAGGACGGCGGGGAACTTGGCAGAGAAGGACCCGAGAAGACTGTCTTGGCCGAGCTCTCGGACCGCGTGGTAACGGACGTTGTCGAACAGGAACTCCCGCGGCGCTCGAGCCAGGCAGACCAGCGCGGGCGAGAGCCCGAGAACGGCCCCGGCCGCATAAAGGCCGACTCGTCGCAGAGGCCGCACCCGCCATCCGAGCTTCGCGACCAGATACGCCGCCAACGCAGGCATGACCAGAATCGTATACAGCCGCGTCGAAGCCGCGAACCCAGCCGCCAGACCGGCAGCGATGATGCCGAGGCTCGCCCGACGGTCGCCCCCGCCCTCGGACCTGACGACGTCGCCCACCAAACAGACGGACAGCAGCAGGAAGAGCGTAGCCAGGCCGTACCCCTTCACGATGGTCAACCAACCAATCGTCGAGCCGCTGAGGCCGAACAGCACAGCGGCGAAGAAGCCGGCCGACTGTCGTCTGGTGGCGTGCAGGGCTTCGCGATAGACCAGGTAGCCCATGGCGACGGCCACGAGGCCGGAGAACAGCCGGGCCGCCAGCCAGCCCCTGCCGAGCACGGCGAACACCGCGGCGAACACGGCCGGCAAGAGCGGCACCTGTGGAAGGAAGAAATCCCGGTAAGGCCAATGCCCCTCCCCCACCAGGCGCGCCGCCATCAGAAGGTAACCCTCGTCGGCATCGATGAGTCGGGCAAGCGAGATCGGCACGAGCCACGCGGACAGACACACCAGCACGACAATGGAAGGCAGGGCGCGGCGCAACCAACCGACACGACTGGTGACACTCGGCGCGGCGCTCTCCATCGATGCCGACTATACATGGCCAACCGGCGACGCATGGCAACGCACATCAACGTGCGGGAGTGGCGGTGAGCCTGGTCAGGTGCCTGCGGCACGTGCCTTTACGATTGGTCCTTCGACGTCCAGGGCGCCATCCCGGCCGCCGTGTCCGTGCCTCTCGCCATCACCGTGCACACCTGCAAGGAGCAGCAGCCACCGGAACGCCTCCTGGCGACGATTGGCCAGCGCCGCCACCAATGAGCCGCGCTGCCTCGCCCCTGCACCACCACGCAGGACTGCCCCCGCGCCGACGCCTGGTCTTGCCAGGACGGACTCTGCCGTCCGAGCGGCGAGGCGCCAAGCGTTCTGCAATAGCCGGAACGGCTGCTAGGACTTCACCGCCGCGAGCACCTTGTCATAGTCCGGCTCGCGGACGATCTCGGGGACCAGCTCGGTGTAGATGACCTTGTCGGCCTCGTCGACGACGACCACCGCGCGCGCGCACAAGCCCGCCAGGGGCCCGCTCGTCATCAGCACGCCGTAGTCTCGCGCGAAGTCTTTCGAGCGCATCATCGAGAGGGTGACGATCTCCTTCAAACCCTCGTTCGAACGAAAGCGCTCGGACGCGAAGGGCAGATCGGCCGACACGACGAGGACTTGGGTGTTCTTCAGCTCCTTGACCTTCTCGTTGAACTTGCGTGCCGACGTAGCGCACACCGAGGTGTCCAGGCTGGGCACGATGTTGAGGATCTTGCGCTTGCCCGCGTAGCTCGCCAGCGACACGTCTTGCAGGTCCTCGGCCACCAGCTTGAAGTCCGGAGCTTTGGCCCCAACCGCGGGAAGCTGACCAGAAGTTTCGATTGGATTTCCCTTGAGAGTCACAGTTGCCATGCGCCTGACCTTTCGCCGGACAGCCTAGCAGAACGCACCAGCGATCAGGTGCGAAACCTCGCGCCACGGCGCTGGCCACATCCGGAAGCAAAATGTTAATCTCCGCGGCCCATGTCAGACCGCCCCTCCAAGAAGATCCGTCGCGAATTCCTCGACTATTTCGTCGGCAAAGGCCACCAAGAGGTCCCGAGCTCGTCGCTCGTGCCGCAGAACGACCCGACCTTGATGTTCGCCAACGCCGGAATGAACCAGTTCAAGGACGTGTTCACCGGCAAAACCACGCGCGCCATCCCGCGCGCCACCAGCTCGCAGAAGTGCGTTCGCGCCGGCGGCAAGCACAACGACTTGGAAAACGTCGGACGCACCGCGCGCCACCACACCTTCTTCGAGATGCTCGGCAACTTCTCGTTCGGCGACTACTTCAAGGCCGACGCCATCGCGTTCACCCACGAGCTTCTGACCAAGAACCTGGGCATCGACATCAAGCGGCTCGTCTACACCGTGCACCACAGCGACGACGAAGCCCGGCAGCTGTGGAAGAAGGTGACCGGCGTGGACGATTCGCGGGTCATCGGGCTCGGCGACAAAGACAACTTCTGGAGCATGGGCGACGTGGGGCCGTGCGGCCCGTGCAGCGAGGTTCACTTCCATCAAGGCGACGACATCGCGTGCGCCGAGGTGGCCGCCGGCCGGCCGTGCCAGGGCCCCGCTTGCGACTGCGATCGCTGGGTCGAGATCTGGAACCTGGTCTTCATGCAGTACGAGCAGTTCGCGGACAAGACGCGCAAGCCGCTGCCCAAGCCGTCCGTGGACACGGGCATGGGCCTCGAGCGCCTGTGCGCGGTCATCGGCGGCTTCCGCTCGAACTACGAGACCGACCTACTGAGGCCGCTCATCGGCGAGGTCGAGAAGCTCACCGGCAAAGGGTTCGTGCCGAGCGACTACGCACCGTCCGCCGTGTCGTCATCGATGCGCGCCATCGCCGACCACGCCCGCACCACGGCCTTCCTCATCGCAGACGGCGTCTTCCCCGAGAAGACCGGCCGCGAATACGTCCTGCGCCGGATCATGAGGCGCGCCATCTACCACGGCTGGCTGCTCGGCATCGAGAAGCCCTTCCTCGCGTACCTCGCGGGTCGCGTGATTGACGAGATGGGCGGGACCTACGGCGAGCTCGTCGAGCGTCGCAAGCTCATCCTCGAGGTCACCGAGCTGGAAGAGAAGCGTTTCCGAGAGACGCTCGAACGCGGTATGCGCATCCTCGACGAGGAGACCGCCAGCCTGAAGGGCAAGGTCATCCCCGGGGAGATCGCGTTCAAGCTCTACGACACCTTCGGCTTCCCCAAGGACCTGACGACCGTCATCGGTGCCAGCCGGGGGCTCGAGCTCGACGAGGCCGGCTTCGAGAAGGCCATGAATGAGCAGCGCGGCCGCGCCGAGTTCTCGGGCTCGGGCGAGGTCGCCGTCGAGGCCATCTTCCAGACCATCCTCGACCGCGTCGGCCCGACCAAGTTCCTGGGTTACGAAACCACCGAAGCCGAGAGCCAGATCGTCGCCCTGATCGCCGACGGCAAAGAGGTCAAGAGCGTCGCGGCCGGGCACGCGGGCACGGTCGCCGTGATCTGCCGCGAGACCCCGTTCTACGGCGAACAAGGCGGGCAGACCGGCGACACCGGCACCGCCAAGACCGGGCACGGAGACTTCTCCGTCACCGACACCAAGAAGCCGCTCTCCCCGCTCACGGTCCACCTCGGCACCGTGACGAAGGGCTCTCTCGAGGTCGGCGAACGAATCACCCTCGGCGTCGACGTCGAGCGCCGCAACGCCATCCGCCGCAACCACTCGGCCACGCACCTTCTGCACTGGGCCCTGCGCAAGGTGCTCGGCGGGCACGTGGCGCAGAAGGGCTCGCTGGTCACGCCCGATCGCCTGCGCTTCGACTTCTCGCACGTGGCGCCCATGACCCCTGCCGAGCGCCGGCAGGTCGAAGACCTGGCCAATGACCACATCCTGCGCAACCTGCCCGTGGAGACCGAGGTGCTGCCCATCGCGGAGGCCAAGCAGAAGGGCGCGGTCGCCTTCTTCGGCGAGAAGTACGGCGACACCGTCCGCGTGTTGACCATGGGCGAGTCCAAGGAGTTCTGCGGCGGCACCCACGCCGCACGCACCGGCGACATCGGCATGGTGAAGATCGTCGAGGAATCCGGCGTGGCCCAGGGCGTGCGCCGCATGGAGGCCGTGACCGGCAAGGGCGCCATGGAATACATGCGCAGACTGGAAGACGAGCTCGGCCAAGCGGCCGAAACCTTCCGCGCGGGCACCTTCGACGTGGCCGCCCGCGTGACCAAGCAGGCCGCCGAGCTGCGCGACGCGGAGAAGGAGATCGGCAAGCTGAAGGCGCAGATCGCCTCGGGAGGAGGTCGCGACCCGCTGGCGGCCCGAGAGCAAGTGGGCAAGTACTTCCTCTTGGTCCACGACACCGGCGTGGCCGACCCGAAGATCATGCGCGAGAGCGCCGACAAGCTGCGGCTCAAGATGGATCCGGGCGTGCTGGTTCTGGCAGGCGCTGGCGACGGCAAGGTGGCCATCGTCTGCGCGGTCACGCCAGGCGCACAGGACAAGGTACAGGCCGGCGCCATCGTCGGCATGCTGGCCAAGGATCTTGGCGGCAAGGGAGGTGGCCGGCCGGACATGGCCCAAGGCGGAGGTGGCATGCCCGAGGGGAAGACCTTGTCCCAGATCATCGAAGGGTGGACCGCCAAGCTGCGCGAGCAGTTGGCCAAGGCGTAGCTCAGCGTCGGACGCCCAGTTACCGATACCCTTTCGATGTTCGACCCAGCCATCAAAGCAGGACTGGCCGCGGTGGCCGATGCGGTCCGGCAGAAAATGCCGGACCCCGCCACCCTGCCCGACTTCGGCTTCGACGCCGACTTCCTGGACAAGACCGCGCCGGTCCTGGAATTCCTGTGGTCGAAGTATTTCCGCATTCGCCTGACCGGGATGGAGAACGTCCCGCCCACGGGCACGGCCCTGTTGGTCTCGAACCACTCAGGCGGTTTGCCGTACGACGGCGCCATGCTGATGCACGCGACCCACGCGCATCACCCCGCCCGTCGCCCGCTGCGCCCGTTGGTGGCGAGCTTCGCGTTCCAGGCGACCTGGATCCGGCCCGTGGTGGCGCGCCTGGGTGGCGTCCGCGCGTCGATGGACAACGCGTTGGCCCTGTGCAAGTCGGGCCAGCTCATCGGCGTGTTCCCCGAGGGGCTTCGCGGCGTGGGCAAGCTCTACCGGGAACGCTATCGGCTTACCCACTTCGGGCGCGGTGGCTTCGTGCGGCTCGCTCGAACCGCCAACGTGCCCATCATCCCCGTGGCCATCGTCGGTGCCGAGGAGACTCACCCGGTGCTGGGCAAGATGACCCGATTGGCAAAACCGTTTGGCCTGCCCTACATCCCGATCACGCCGACCTTCCCCTGGCTGGGCCCGTTGGGACTGCTTCCCGTCCCCACCAAATGGACCATCAAGATTGGCGAGCCGATGACCTTCCCGGCGGGCGCGGGTTCCAAGGAAGAGAACCTGGAGATGGCCGAGACGGTTCGAAGTCGGCTGGATCAAATGATCGCCGAGCTTCTCGCCACACGGCGATCGGTGCTCTTCGGCTAGCCACCACTGACTTTGATCTCTTACGCGTCTGGCGGTGTCTAGACCACTGATCCGTCGGGCAGCCTTGATCGATGGTGCGTCAGAGCACAGACGGTGAAGGCGCAGGCCGCAAA
>CAZYFU010000231.1:0-6795 GCA_964647025.1 uncultured Myxococcales bacterium
TTTTCTTATTTTCAAGAAAATATTTCTCATGAAAATCCAATCTATAATCGTTGATGACGAATCCGATGCTAGACAATCATTACAGTTAATGGTAGAACAGTTCTATAAAGAGGATATTGAAATACTGGCAGCAGTATCAAATGTAAAAGAAGCTGTCAAGGCCATAAACTCTATAAAACCCGAATTGATCTTTCTGGATGTAGAAATGCCAAGAGAAAATGGTTTTCAACTTTTTGACTACTTCGGAAATGACTGCAATTTCGAAGTTATCTTTACTACCGCCTATCAACAGTATGCTATTCAGGCCTTTCGATGTGCTGCACTTGATTATCTTATTAAACCAATTGATTATAGGCAGTTAGGCGAAGCTATACAACGATACAAGAAAATTTCCCGAGGTTCTTCGAAACTGAAAATTCAAACCTTCGTCAATAACCTTACAAATGAGCTGGAAATCAATAAGAAAATTCTACTTCCATCAAAAAATGGTTATGATGTAATTCCATTAAACAATATTCTATACTGTGAGGCTGATATCAACTACACGATTGTGCATTCATTGGAAGGTAAATCATACACTATCGCTTCGACACTAAAAAGCCTTGAGGAAACCTTACCTGATACTATGTTCTTCAGAACCCATAAAACCTATCTTGTTAATCTTAATTATGTAAAGGCATTGGACAAGAGTAAAGGAAAGGCTATTCTTGAATCCAATCATGAGTTGGATATTGCATCCCGCAGGATGGACTCCTTTGTTAAAGCATTGACAATTAGATAGTACATGCTAAAGATCACTAATAGCCTTCTGTTCCTTCTAGCAGTTTTGATTACATGCAATCAAGCAAATTGTCAGAACTATTACACGAAAAATCTTACCACCACCGATGGCTTGCCTTCCAATATTATACAAGATATATTTAAAGATAGCAGAGGATATTTTTGGATCGGCACTGATGCTGGGTTATGTAAGTTTGATGGTCTGAACTTTAGTAATTATACCACAAAGGATGGACTTCCAGGAAACAATATATGGTCAATTACTGAGGATGATATTGGTAATATCTGGGTGGCCTGTTATGGTCAGGGTATCTCCAAATTCAACGGGAAGAGCTTTATTAATTATTCAACAACGGATGGCCTTGTTAATAATAATGTTCGAAAAATTGAATATTCTACTAAGCATCACGGGTTAATGATTGGTACTGTATTTGGATTTTCTTTTTTGACGGATAATCATTTCATCTCTTTTGTTGACTCATCAGTTACCAACAGAAATTTAATACAAGTAACTTCCTTTCTTGAAACAGACAGTTTGATATACTTATTTACTTACTATGACACGAAACAGTATATAGTGTTTAACCCTTATCGCCAAACTTTCCATTACCTTGATAAGGCACATCACTTTCATATAAAATCCGTTAACTCAACATGTTCATTCGTAACATCAAATGGAGATACAATTATTGGTGATCGCTTAGATGGAATTAAGATTTTTTCAAAGGATACTGTTATTATTAACGATAAGGTTGGCCAAGTATTCGATATTGCCGAGGATGAACAAGGAAATTTATGGCTTGCGTCATATAATGACGATTTGGATTATAATAGGCATAATCCTGGCGGTTTATATAAGTTTTCAGGTTATAAAGAAGAATACTATAACTCAAAATTGCATATAAAAAATCAAGAAGTCTGGTGTTTATTTTATGACAATGATGAGAATGTACTATGGATTGGTACAAAAGGTAATGGGGCTTATCTTTTTCCAAAAAGCGGAATAACATATAAAAAGGCATCTGAATTTAATGTGTCCAATCCAAAAATTCATGACTTACTATTTGCCAAAAACGGTACTCAATGGATTACTGTAGGAGATTTCATTTTTACAACAGACAGTAGGAGAAATATTATAAAACCAGAGGCTTTTCAGAGTGCATACCTTAAATATGTTAACGAAAGGCTAATTTATATAAATGATAAGGATGCAAGCTATACTAAGTATGATGCACTTATTAAGAGTGGGAGATACAAATATCCTAATCCATTTAGGGATAATCTCAGTACCTTCAGGAATCTTTATGATCCTGATGCTTTCAGAAAACTGAAAAGTCAAAAACTTCGTAACTTTAATACACTCTCTGAAGATAAGGAGGGCAATTTATGGGTCGGTTCCAATATTGCTAAATTTATAGTTAATAGAAACTCTAATAAAATATCTGTTTTTGATATAATAGTCATTCCTGCGGATGTTCTTTTTGAATCTCAAGATACAATTGCAGTTATATTCTTTTTTGATCTATTAAGATATAATGTCAGTGAATACGAAATATTTGAAGAGGTGCAGCTTCGAAAAAATGCCACATATTCATCAAATTGTAAATATCTAGAAGCATACAGTCAAAATTGGATATATAATAACACCGAGGGTATTGTTAGATATTGTAATGGTCGTGTAATTACATTTCCTTACCTATCAGATGAGATTGATGTTACTTTCAATACCATGTGTGTTGATAAAACTGGTAAAATGATTGCTGGAACAAATTCTGGGAAAATCATCATAATGTCCTATGAAAATGACAGTATTAAAGTGCGACATCAAATCACAGATAAAGAAGGTATTATTGCAACAAAGATTAATTGGATTCTTACCGATGCAAAAAATAGAATATGGATTGGAACAGATAGAGGCCTGCAAGCCTTTGATCTTGATTTATTCTACAGGACGGGAAATATAGCTTATAAATTTTTTAACGAAGAAAACGGTTTCTTTGATTATACCACCAAAAAGGCCTTGATTGATTCTAAAGGTGATATTTATGTTATTTCCGATGATAATCTCATTCAATTCAATCCAGATAGGCTCTTTGAACAAAAAGGAAGAAAACATAAATTGGTCATAGATAAAATTGAAGTGAACTTTACTGATATTTACTGGAAAGAATACGGTGCAATTGAATCATGGTCAGGCTTACCTGTAGGACCAGTTGTGATGCAACACGATCAAAGTACTTTGACCTTTAACTACCATTTATTACAATATTCAGAACCTTCCAAGACTTTATACAGTTATAAGCTTGAAGGATTGCAGACAGAATGGGCTCCTTTTTCCACTGAAACAAAGACAATATTTACAAATCTTTCTCCAGGGCGATATTGTTTCAACGTAAGAGCTAAATTGACTTCGAATCCTGACGAGATTTCTTCGGTAGAATTCTCATTTCGAATATTGCCACCATGGTATAAAACTTGGTGGTTTTTTTCCTTTATGACTATAGTATGTATGGTTATATTTTATGCGTTTTTCAGATATCGTGTTAAGAAGGCAAGTAGGAAAATTGAAATTCAAAAGCGTATATCAGAATTGGAAATGAAGGCAATGAAAGCCCAGATGAATCCACATTTTACATTTAATGCCTTTAATTCAATACAATACTATATACTTCAGAAAGACACCAAATCAGCTATAAGTTACCTTAATGATTTTGCCCGTCTTATAAGAAAAACACTTGAGAATTCAAACGCTAAAACTATTTCGTTGGAAGAAGAAATTGAATACCTAAAGACTTATATGGCTCTAGAAAATAGGAGAAATGACAATTTTGATTACTCAATTGAAGTTGATGATGACATTGAAATAGAAGGCGTTTTTATTCCACCAATGTTGATTCAGCCTTTAGTTGAAAATGCCATATTGCACGGAATAAGACATCAAGACAAAAGGGGCAAAGTAACAGTGAAATTTGAGTTAAATCAAAGTATATTGAAGTGCACTATTGAAGATAATGGTATAGGGAGAGCTAAATCAAAAGAACTATATGATTCCCAACCAAGAACCTACAAATCTATAAGTTCTAATATTATAAAACAGAGGACAGAATTATTGAATATTCAGATGAAATATCTTGATTTATGTGTGAATGGAATTCCTTCAGGAACAAAAGTTGAGCTGCTAATTAATCTTAATTAAGAGGGCACTATCTAAACGCCATCTGATTTGAAAATAGAATCTTCTGATAATTTTGGGTTTATTGGAAAGCTTTGTTTACCCAAAGCATTCCATTCGATTTAAATTTTTGAACTCAATAACCATATTACAAAAGGTATATTAACTAACATATACATCTTGAGGTTTTCCATTTTCTGATTTTAATATATAAGAGAAACAGCTTTTTCGAAAATGAGATACATGAAACTATTCGAACAATACCTTTCAACAGAAGAAATTATGGAGCATTTGCGAAAGGCAGCCAAAAGAATTGTTCAAAATTTAAAAGCATTACCAAAGGAGCTAGGTGCTGAAATTGCATTGGACGATAATTGCCGTATTATGATAAAGAGAATCCGTTCGTTAAAAAATGATATAGCATTTCTTGAGATCGAGGTTTATCGTGATAACATGTACATAGGAAATATCCAACTTGATTTCAAGAGCGAGGCCCCCTATATATTAGTCGCTTATGAAATGAGTCACAGAAATGAAGGGCTTAATTGCGGGCAACCAATGAAGATATTAAATGACTGAGCCTAAAAAGGATTTAGATAGAGAAAACCTGCCAATTTATGGACATCTGCTTAATTGACAATTATAACAAATCAGTATAAGAGAATTTTCCAATTTTGGTTTTTTATATATAGAAAGAAAAAAACTATTATGAAAAATCAAAAACATATGAAATATCTGCAATTATTTGAAAGTTTTTTTGAACTGAATGAATTGATGGGCCATTTGCGAGAGATAGCAAGAAAACTTATCCAGAATATGCCCACCTCCGATGATGAAATCTCAATAGATGATTTTAAGATTGAAATTTCATTAAAAAGTGACCTAGAAGATGGTGTTAAGCAACTTTTAGCCATTATCCGCAAAAATGAAAAAAGCATTGGAAGTATTTTTATAGACTTCGAAAGTCCAGAATTTCCCGACAATATAATTCTGAAGTATATTATAGATATGGCGAATGAAGGCATTTCCACTAATTCATATTCAAAAACTGAGAAAATGGATAAAGACCTAATAAACACTGAGAAAAATAGAAAACTCAATAGGAGAAGGAACCTCTCACCGTCTTTACCGAAATAAATAAGATTTTAAAGCTTGTCCATAGTACCATTCAAATAGCGACTGCATTTCGTTGGTAATGGCTACAACACTTTTACATACCAATCAAATTATTAACAGAAACAGTTTTTTCGTTTTCTATAACAACACCAGTTTCAACATCAATAGTGTAAATCTTACTTACAGTAGCAACAGTTATTTTACAACCTACACTGTTTGTTGATTTTAATGAGGTGGATTCAGTAGAAACAACAATATCAGTTATTCTATCAAATGATTCATTCACCTCTACAACTTCATTTTTATCTGCATTGTAATATACAACTTTATTAGTATTATTAGTAGTATCAACTACAACGAAAACATTATCATCATTTCCACTGAATGTTGCAACGAAATCAACATTTAATGAAACTTGCTCAAAAGTTTTTTCTGTATTATTGAAATGCCAAAAACCATTAGCGTTCTGATTAATAAAATAACAATCTCCATTTTCATTTTTCATGGTGAACATACTTGGCATATTAATACCATTAACACCATTAGTATTACTTATATCTGTTACAATAACACTATCTTCTGTGAAGGCAATTTCACTTACTTTGAATTGACTAATAGCATTAGATGAAGTATAAGCATATAATTTTCCATTATTATTAGACCACATAACATTAATAGAATTAGTTTTTTGCTGTTCATAATAATCATAATGTTTTAAAACTCCATTTCTATAAACCCATATCTGAGATTCACTATCACTATGTAAAACTAAATAATCTTCATCAACTACTATGTAAGGTTTAAATGTAGGTATTACTTCATTATGTGGGTCTTCGGTCATATACTGATTAAACAAAAGAGTAAATTCTGGTGTTTCTGTGTTTCCCCCATTGAATTTGTAAACATCGCCATCAAAATCTGAAAAATAAAGATTTCCATTTCTATCGTATTCAAATGATGCGTTTAAAGAATACATAGTAGAAAGAAAAACATTAATTTCATGAGGCATTTCAAACATTCTACCATCACTTTTTCTGATAAGCATTTTATAAAAAATACTATCAACATTTTCACCTGTATTCATATCAACACCAACTACAACTGAAAACACACCTTCAAAGTAGGCAAAATACTTATTTAAATCAAAAGATTTAGCGAGTGAAACAACTATAAATCCATTAATAATGGTATCACCATTATCATCAACAACACTTATCATATCAATAAGACCATCAGCATTATACGTATAAATGTTTGGTGATGCTAACGTTGATTTTAAAGCTGACGTTGATTTTAAATTTGTAGAAGAATTGAAAACAGCATCAACGTTTTCAACATTAAAACGTGGTGTAAATTTCACAACGTTCTTTACATCATTAGAGTCATCATTATTTTCACATGAAAACAACACTATTGCTAAAGCAGCAGTGAATAAAATAACAAAAAATCTTTTCATAATAATTGTTTTTATTGGTTTATACCGCAAAATCCTGTGAAATGTTACGAAAAAGTCAGAATATCAAAACACTAAGCCGCAATCATCCTACTATTCTGACATACATCCCAATAAAGCCTTGACCTTTCTCACTGTATTAATACTTCTCTTCGAAATGGAAGCAATCCTTCGAACTGAAAGATCACTTTTCTGGCACAAATCCACAATATCAGAATATTTGTAATCGGTAAATAAAAGTACAGCACTTGATGTAAATAACAATACAGCAAAA
>CAZYFU010000232.1:0-6770 GCA_964647025.1 uncultured Myxococcales bacterium
GACCCGACCCCGACCCGGGCGTCCTACGGACTGTCGTCGTGCTACTATGGGGCGTCCTTGGATCTGGCGCTTGGCGCCCCGGGGGAATCAGCGTGTGTGACGAGCCGACAGGAACCGGAGCGGACACGGAGGCGCGGCTGCGCAGGGCAAACCGCGCCTTGCGCCTTCTCACCGAGTGCAACAGCGCGATCATTCACGCGACTGACGAGAATGCGCTGCTGAACGAGGTGTGTCGGATCGCCGTGGAGTCCGCAGGCTACCTGGTGGCCTGGATCGGTCGGGCCGAGCACGATGCCGAGCGATCCGTCAGTGTCGTGACGTTCGCCGGACCTGGCGAATTCTTGCGCAAGCTGAAGGTCACGTGGGGTGATGATGCTTCGGGACAGGGCGCGCTTGGGACATCCATCCGTACCCGGCGGGCGGTCATCATTCGTGACCTCGAGAACGATCCCCGCTTCGAGGTGTGGCGCGCGGCCGTGCGCGACAACAAGCTGGGGTCCGCTATCGGCGTTCCGCTCATCGTCGAGAATCACGCCTGGGGGGCGCTCTCGATGTATGCCTCCGGACCCGCGGCGTTTGAAGTGCCGGAGGTGGAGTTGCTCGAGGACATGGGCGCAAACATCGCCCATGGCGTTATGGCGCTACGCGCCCAGCGCGAGCGGGATGCCGCGGCCCGCGTTGCCGCGGAGGCGCTAGAGCATGTTCGCCGGGCGCAGAAGGTGGCCCAGATCGGGACGTGGGAGATGGACCTCGCGACGGAGAAGATGCGCGCCTCGGAGGAGACCTTCCACATCTACGGCATCCCGGTCACGTCCGATCTGGGCATCGACGCGGCCTCATCGAAGACGCTCGCGCTGCCCGAGTATCGGGCCATGCTCGACGGCAGCATGGCCGACTTCATCGCCGGGCGTGCGCGCTTCGACGTGGAGTTCGCCATTCGCAGGCCGAGCGACGGCGAGGTCAGGTTCGTGCACAACCGTGCGGAGCTGTCGCGCGATGCCTCGGGCCGCCCGGTGTTTGCCCTGGGGACCATCCAGGACATCACCGCGCGCAGGCAGCTCGAGCAGCAGCTCTTGCAGGCGCAGAAGATGGAGTCGGTGGGGCGACTGGCAGGTGGCGTGGCCCACGACTTCAACAACCTGCTCACCGTCATCCACAGTTACACCAACATACTGATGAGGTCCGTGGGCACCGAGCATCCCTTTCACAGCGATCTGCAAGAGATCCAGCGTGCTGCCCACCGGGCGGGCGAGCTGACCCGTCAGCTCCTGGCTTTCAGCCGCAAGCAGTTGATGCAGCCCCGCGTGTTGGATCTCAACCTGCTGGTCGGTTCCGCGGAGCGCATGCTTCGGCGCTTGATCGGGGAGGACATCGAGCTCGTGAACGTTCCGGGTGCCGGCCTCGGCAAGGTGTTCGCGGATCCGGGGCAAATCGAGCAGGTGATCATGAACTTGGTGGTGAACGCCCGGGACGCGATGGCGCGTGGCGGACGCCTCACCATCGAGACCGCCAACGTCGAGCTGACGCCGGACTACGCCGACGGGCACCGCGACGTGCGGCCAGGGCCCTACGTCATGCTGGCGGTCACCGACTCTGGTGACGGCATGGACGCGGAGACGCAGAGCCACATCTTCGAGCCGTTCTTCTCGACCAAGAAGGAGCGCGGGACCGGCTTGGGGCTTTCGACGGTGTACGGCATCGTCCAGCAGAGCGGTGGCCACATCTGGGTGTACAGCGAGCGGGGCCGTGGCAGCACGTTCAAGATCTACCTGCCGTTCGCCAGCGGCGAGGAGAAGTCGGCGACGCCGGGGCCGGTGGAGAGCTCCGGTGGCAAGTCCATCGAGAGCATCCTGGTGGTGGAGGACGACGAGCAGGTTCGCACCGTGGTCTGCAGAACGCTTCAGCGGGCAGGGTACACGGTCCTCACCGCGGCGGATCCGCCGTCGGCGATCGCGATCGCGAAGCAACACGACCCACCGGTGCAACTGCTCCTCACCGACGTGGTCCTGCCCGGCATGACCGGCCCGGTGATGGCGCGCGAGTTGACCGCGCTGTCCCCCTCGACCAAGGTCATCTACATGTCGGGCTACACCGACAACGCCATCATCCACCAGGGAATGCTCGAGCCCAGCGTGGCTTTCCTGCAGAAGCCCTTCACACCGCAAGCACTCACCGCGAAGGTTCGCCAAGTCCTGGACGGAAAGTAGCCGCGTCGGCGCGCCGATGCGCCGAGGAGCGACTGGCATGGTCGGCCATGCGCAGCGGACGGCCCGGGACCTCCGTCGGCGGGTCGTCCTTACTCCGTGGTCTCCGACTTCCTCTTGTGCGGCCGCAGGGACTTGACCACGAGACCGAATCCTGCGGCGATGAGCCCGAGCATGATGATGGTGTTCATCAGCGACGTGGAATGAAAGTGGATGTCGAGATTGACGATGATGCCGACCAGGATCAAGAGGAGGCCGCCGATGGTCAGCACCCAACCTGGCAGCGACCTGCCGTTCGCGAACAGAAACCCGATTCCGAAGAGCAGCGGGATCAGCGAGATGCCGAAGCTGCGTCCGGCCCCGCCTGCACCGAAGAAGCTCCAGTACGACGAGTGAACCTGGACGTGGGAGAACACGATGTAAAAGCCGATCCCTGCGAGCAGGATACCGAGGAGGAACTCGCCGAGCCCTCCGGGGGTTCCTCCCGCGCCTTCGAACTTCTTCTTGGCCTGGCCACCGAAGCTAGCGCCGCTTTCGCACATGGTCCGATTGTACACCGGGGCCTCGGCCAGGTCCGTGCCCTTGTTTCCAGTCCCTGCGCGAATCGTCTTGCCGAATTTACACTCCGGTCGAGCATCCGAAACGGATCGTTGGTCACAATCATCCATACAGACAGAAGAAAGGAGGGTCATTCAAGTGCGAGCGTTCAAGAGAGTCATCCACGCTGTTCCGATGGTGGCCACCTTGGTGGGGAGGAGGGGGAGCGCGTCGAGGTTCGAGTCCGATGCCAACGTCAATCTCTGGGCGGACTCGGTAGGCGAAGCGCTCAAGCAGCTGGGGCTCGTCTTGACGTTCGCCATCGCTACCCACGCAGTGGCACGTATCGTGATCGGTTTGTCGTCCGATTTGGCGACCGCGCTCCGTTAGCGCTGGTCGTCTTTCGGGGAAAGGAGGCCCGATCGAAACAGAGAGAGCCTACGTAGCAGCGTTCGTACTACTGCACCTGCCCGAGCGCGAACTTCAGGTAATCGCCCTCGGGGAACACAGGCACAGTAGGGTGATCCAGGCCGGCGCCGGTGTAGGATTCGAGGGTAAACCGGCGCCCGGCCTGGTGAACACCGGTTCTGACCAGGGTCAGGAACTCGCGACGGTCGAGGTGGCTGGAACACGAAGCCGCGCAGAAGATGCCCCCGCGCGAGACGACCTGAGCAGCCATTCGATGAAGCTGCAGGTAGCTTCGCCGGGCCATGGCCAGGCTGTTCTTGGACGGGGCGAAGCTGGGCGGATCGGAGATGACGATGTCCCAAGTCCGCTTTTCGGCGATGGCTTGGTCGAGAAACGCGAAGACGTCGCTGGCGTGAAAGCCGGCGCGGTCGAGTGGGAACCCGTTTTGCTGGAAGTTGCGTTGGGCGGCGGCGATGGCCGGGCGGGAGATGTCGACGGTGTCGGTCCGGCGCGCGTTCGCACGTGCGGCGTACAGCGAGAAGCCACCGGTGTAGCCGAAGAGGTTCAGCACCGACTTGCCCTGGGCGCGCTCGCCGACGACCTTGCGGTTCTCCCGCTGGTCCAAGAACAGGCCGCCCTTCTGGCCGCGTCCGAGGTCGACCAGGAAGCGGATGCCGTTCTCCCGGACCTCCACCTCCTCTGCCTCCTCGCCGCGCCCGTCGCGATCGATGAGCTTGCGCAGGTGCAAATCGGGCGAGCACTCGACGAGCAGCGGGAGCAGGTCGCCATAGAACGCGCGGCTGCCCTGTCCATCGAAGCGAACGCTCGCGACGTCTCGGTACAGATCGAGGTGAATGCCAGGCAGCCGATCGGCTTCGCCGTGTACCCAGCGGAAGGTGTCGGTCTGACGAAGGTCGATGCGTGCGCGCCGGAGCTCGAGCGCGGCCGAGAGACGGCGACGTACGAGCGCGATGCTGTCTTCAATCGGCGCGAGGTCGAGCACGCGAACGGCGATGGTGCTCTTGGCGTCCCAGTAACCGTAGGCGAACGGGCGCCCTTGCTTGTCCGCGATTGCGACCAGTTCGCCGTGGGTCAGGGCAGGCGGGTCCAGGAGCGCCTCGCGGAACACCCACGGATGCCCCTGTCGCAGCGTACGCCCCAAGTCTTTCCTGAGCGTCAGAGTGGACGACCTACCCATTACCTTGCTGCATCATACGATGTCTTCGTCTCGCTAGCATGTGGCAATGCCACCGAAAAGCACGGATGCATTGCGTTTGGAATTGGAACATCGCTTAAGAAATTTGCTCGCTGAGCCGAGAGTTCATATCGGGCGATCCCTTCGGCTGCGGGCGGCGTCGGGTAGGTGAAGGGCTCGATGGGATGGAGTGGCGTGTCGGCCGGGCAGGGGAATGGTCGAATCGGAGGGGATGGGGCGGCGGTACCGCGACTGGTGAGGGGCAGATTCCGAACGGTGGGAGCCGCGGTGCCGCCGAAGGGGTTCCTGTGATAGACACGTAGGTCGTCAGCCTGCAAAGGACGATCGCGTGACAAATCCGGAAAGCCAACCCCAGACCATTCCAGCGCCGCAGGGCGGTCCTGGATTCTTCGACCGGCTGAGCGAGCGCCAGATGACCCTGCTGGTGATCCTCGTCGGGCTGCTGCTCTACATCCCGCTCGCGGGCACGTACGGCCTTTGGGATCCGTGGGAGACCCACTACTCCGAGGTGGCCCGGCAGATGACCAAGCGGGGCGACTTCATCAGCCTCTGGTGGCCGGGATCGCCACGCGACGCGGACGTGTTCTGGTCCAAGCCGGTGTTCACGTTCTGGTTGATGAGCATCGGCATGCACATCGCGCGCATCGGCCTGCCGGGCAACGAGCCAGGCGATATGGCCACGCTGTCGCGCACGGAGTGGGCGGTTCGCATTCCGTTCTGCCTCCTCGGGGTGCTGGCCATGTGGGGCGTCTACATGGTGGTGTCACGCTTCGTTTCCAGGCGCGCGGGCTTTCTGTCCGCGTTGGTGATGGCGACCTGTCCGATGTTCTTTCTCATCGCCCGGCAGGCGATGACCGACATGGCCTACGTGGGCCCGATGACCATGGCGCTTGCGCTCGGTACCATTGCGCTGCTCGACGATAAGGACGAGCTCCTGCCACGGCGTGGCAAGGGCTTCTGGAGCTATCCGCACCACGCGTCCTTCTTCGCTACGGTGGGGCTGTTCCTGCTCCTCGTGGTGCCGCAGCTCATCGTCGATTCGGTCCAGCTCAAGATCAAGATTCCGATGGGCAACCGCCATGTACTCATGTACGGCGCGGTCGCGATGATTCCGTACTACCTGGGATCGCTTGCGTTCCTGTGGTTGGCCAGCCGCGCGCGCTATCGTGCGCCACTTTACCTATACATCGCTGCAATGCTGTGCGGCGTGGCAGTTCTGGCGAAGGGCTTCGCCGGTGCCGGGCTGCCCATCATCATCTTCTGCGCGTACCTGATCTTCACCTGGAACTGGAAGCGCTTGCGGCGCGCCCAGATGATCCCGGCCATCGCGGTGTCGGCGTTGGCGCTGGTCGTGGTCGCGGCCCCCTGGCACCACGCCATGATCATTCGCCACGGCTGGGCCTTCTGGAACGAGCTGTTCGGCGACAACCACTGGCGTCGCATGATGCTGGGGCGCCACGGTGACCGTGGCACCTTCGAGTACTTCTTGCGCGAGCTTGGCTACGGCGTCCTGCCGTGGGTGGCGCTGGCTCCGGCGGCACTCACCGCCATGGTCATGCGCAAGGCAGACGATGCGCGGAGGCAGGCAATCTATTGGCTGGGCGGAATCTGGGCCGTGGCGGCGTACGCGTTGGTCTCGCTCTCGATGACCAAGTTCCACCACTACGTGTTGCCTTCGATTCCGGGCCTGGCGATCGTCATCGGGTGCTTCCTCGACGATATCCTCGGCAAGCAGGACTCGCGGCGGGCGTGGCTGGCGGCGCTGGTCGGTGTCCCTCTCCTCGGTATCGTCTTCGCCGACCTCATCCACGCGCGCAATTCGGCCCAGCGGTTCCTTTGGCTTTTCAGCTACGACTACGTGCACAGCCCCACCGGCCGTCCGTGGCCGGCCGAGCTCGACTTCCGTACGCCGCTCATCGTGATCGTGGTGCTGATCGCGCTCAGCACGCTGGCGCTGGGATGGAAGAAGTTGCTGCGCGGAGCCGTGGTCGCGCTCTGTCTGTCGTCGGTGGCGCTGACCTACTTCGTGCTCGACGTGTACATGCGCGACGTCGCGCCGTTCTGGTCGCAGAAGCTGACACTGGCAGAGTACTACAAGCATCGCAAGTCGCCCGACGAGAAGCTGCTGGCCTACTCGATGTACTGGCGGGGCGAGACCTTCTATTCCGAGAACGAGATCTACGAGGGCCCCAGGGAAGACCGAACCGTCTTCGACCAGGACAACGCAGACGAAGACATGAAGAATTGGATCGCCAACCACCGCGGCCGTCGCGTCTTCATCATCTTCGAACGCGGTCGGCAGAACCATGTGCAGCAGCTCTTGCCTCCCGAGACCCGCGGCACCTTCAAGGTCCTTTACGAGAAGAACAACAAGTTCTCGCTCGCGCAGGTGGAGATCTAGCCCG
>CAZYFU010000233.1:0-6713 GCA_964647025.1 uncultured Myxococcales bacterium
ACCTGGGAGAGCCAGCAGAACGACCTCGACGTCGGTGCGACCTTACGATCTTGAGCTGCCGTACTTGCGCGACGGACGCATCGCCCGTTGGGGAGGCAGACGATACGTGAGCTTGCCGGCCCAGGCTACTCGAGCATGCCCTGAATGCGGATGCTGCGACCGTTGGCGTAGCCGGATGCCCACGCGAACTTGTAGGTCGGATCCGACGGTCCGTTTCCTTGCACGAGCAGCCGCTCGTTATCGAGAGCCGCCAGGGAATCTGCGAGCGCCGTGTCGTTGGTGGTGACGTCGAGGATGGTCAGGTTTCCGACCCGAGGAGCGCGCTTCGAGACGCTGGCCGACCATCCTAGGTCGCGCTTTCTTCGATCGAAGAAACGGGCACTCGTGGGGACCTCGGACAGGACGATAGGCTCTTGCATCGACAGAGTCTCCGTTACCCACTGGCAAAGCGCAACTCGGATGATGGGTTGCCTGAAGGTGCTCTGACCATGGGGACTTGGCCGCGGGGCGTGCGCCTGTGCGCGGTTGGGCTGCGCCGATAAGTTGGGCGAGCCGTACGTGAGGGCGCTACTCTTCTCCAATGCAGCGGAGCAGTGGCGTCGGAACATCGTTGGGCATTGGCATAGGTCCCTGCGTCCTGATTCCGCCTCGGGTCGAGGTCCGTGAGCGTCGGATTGCTCTCGATCGGGTCGGTGCCGAGCTCTCCCGGCTGAGCTCAGCGGTCGACGCCGCGGATGCGCAGCTCTCCCACGCGTCCGACCAGGCCGCGGCGGCTGGCCACGGTGAGCACTCCGAGTTCGTCGAGTTGCACCGATCCATGTTGCGCTTCGATCTGGCAGGTGAAACGCAGCGGGTGGTCCGCGAGCAGCACGTGGGGGCGGAGTGGGCGGTTCGTCTCGTGGTGCGTGAGATGAGTCGGCTGTTTGCCGAGGCGTCGGCTGCGCGCATTTCGGCTGGGCTCGACGACTTCGCCGCCGTGGCGGATCGCCTGCTCCGGGTCCTGCTGAGCCTGCCCGAGCATCGCCTCGATGTGACCGCCACACCGGGCGCCATCGGCGTGGCGCTGGAGCTGTCACCCCTGGACGTCTTGCAGCTCAGTCGCGCGGGCGTGGGGGGGCTCGCGACCGAGCGGGGAGGTCCGACCGCGCACGCGGCGATCGTCGCGCGCGACATGGGGATCCCGTACGTGTTGGGCGTGCCGGGCCTGCTGGTGTCGGCCCGCCCGGGAGAGCTGATGTGTGTCGACGGAAAGCGCGGCGAGGTCGTGTTTTCTCCCGATGAGCAGACGCTTCGCGAATACGAGACCAGGCATGAGCTTCTTCGCGCGCGCGCCAAGGCGGGGACGGGCGACTTCCTGCCCCTTCGTATGCGGGACGGCGAGCGCGTGTTTCTCGGGGCCAATGCAGACGCGCCCGAGGGCGTCTCGACCGCCATCGCGAGGGGGGCCGAGCACATCGGCCTCGTGCGCACGGAATTGCTCTATCTCGATCGCGATACGCTGCCTGGCGAGGAGGAGCAGTATGAGGACGCGGTTCGGATCGTCAAAGCCGCACAGGGGCGGCCGGTGACGTTCAGGACGCTCGACCTTGGCGGCGACAAGCTTCCTGCATCGGTGCAGCTATCGCCTGGCTCGAACCCGGCGCTCGGAATCCGGGCGGTGAGATTTTCGCTCCGGCGGCGCGACATATTCCGGTCCCAGCTCAGGGCTCTGCTGCGCGCAGCCTCGGTAGGACCTACCCGCATCATGTTCCCGATGGTGAGCGGCGTGACCGAGCTGCGCGAGGCCGTACGGTTCTGCCGTGAGGTCGGGGCGGAGTTGGCGAGCGAAGGTGTGGAGAGCGCAACCACGGTGCCCATCGGCACCATGGTCGAGACGCCTAGCGCCGCCATCACAGCCGACCAACTCGCCGCATCCTGCGACTTCCTCAGCGTGGGGACGAACGACCTGATCCAGTACGCGTTCGCCGCCGACCGACAGAACGACGACGTTCGCTATCTCTATCATCCACTGCATCCCGCCGTCCTGCGACTCGTGCAGCTGGCGGTCGCAGCCGCGCATCGCCTGGGTAAGCCGGTGGCCGTCTGTGGCGATGTTGCAGGCGACCCGTCCTTGACCTGGGTCTTGCTCGGGCTGGGCGTGCGTGATCTGTCGATGGCCGCCGGTCATCTCGATGCCGTCCGCGCCAGCGTTCGAGGCACGAGCGGCGCCGATGCTGCACGTCTGGCGGCCGAGGCGCTGGCGGCCGACAGCGAGGTCGAGAGCGAAGCAGTCGTTCTGCGCGCGATGCAGGCAGGCTTCCCGCCGGAGGCCGCAGGCGAGTCGGCCGTGGATTGGTCGACCGCGGGACCATGATGATCCTGGCCGCGCCGGGGAAGTCCGACGCTGCTCGCTCAGATGACTCTCACTCCGCTCGCCTGGAGGCCCTTCCTGCCTTCCACCACATCGAATTCGACCTTGGTGCCCTCCTGTAGGACGGCGCCGCCGACATCGTTGCTGTGGACGAACACGTCCTTGCCACCCTGCTCGGGCGTGATGAAACCATAGCCCTTGCCCACATTGAAGAACTTGACCGTACCCTTTTGCATCTTCTTTTCTTCCTTCGCTTGCGTGGAAATCGTCGTTAGTCGGGCGGGTGCATGTGTTGCTCGAGCACCTCGACCGGCGTGCGACGAAATATTTCCCGCGCCAGAATCATCATCATCGCCGAGCCTTCGGCTATGACGACGACTTTGCCGCTTCTCAGGGCTGCCTGGCAGCGTGAGACGCTGGCCGCGGGAATGCCGAGCTGGTGTAGAGCCACGCCCATCGCACCTTGCTTGTCCGGCCCAGGCAACGTTCCCATGGACCGTATAATCCACGTCAGGAGTGGCCCGGCCACCACCAGCGGCCCGATGCTTGGCACGACAAAGAATCCCGATCCGACCAGCATCCCGCGAATCCCGCCCCACGAGGGGCACGGTGGCGCCGACGGGCCAGGCTGCCCATTGTCGTTCGACCTGACCGGCAGCTGCTCGCCGCCATCCCAATCCCGTCCGAGCATCGAGACCTTGCTGAGATCATAGCCATCCTTGGCAAGCTGACGGATGGCCGCTTCCGCGTCCGCTTGTGACTTGAACACCGTCAAGGTGGCATTGCTTCGTGGCATCTGGCGCCCTTCTACCGGAGGGCTGAAGCATTTCCTGGGCCACAATCAAAGTCGTGGTCGTTTCGAGGTCCGGGCTGCGTTGGCGTGGGATCCTGCCCATCAAAATGGGGCCACCGCCCCTTCATTTCGATGGGACCAGCAATCCATAGCTCTTGAGCTTTCGGTACAGCGTCGCCGAGCCGATGCGCAGCTGCGCGGCGGTGCGGGTCTGGTTCCCGCCATTCAGGTCGAGCGCGGAGACGATATAGTCCTTCTCGATCGCCGCGAGAGGACGCACCTTTCCCTTGGTCGCGATAGGCGCGGGCAACGCCAGTCGGATTTCCTCCGGCAGATCTTCCACCTCCACGCGACTTCCGCGGGCCAGCGCCACCGCCCGCTCCATCGCGTTCTCGAGCTCCCGGACGTTCCCGGGCCAGTCGTAGCGCAGCAGCTGGTCGGCGGCGGCCGGCGCGAGGGACGAGATCTTGCGTTTCATCTGCAGGGCCGCGTTCGCGAGCAACACGCGGCCGAGGGGCAGGATGTCGTCTCTTCGTTCACGCAGCGCCGGCACGTGGAGCTCGACGACGCGCAGGCGGTAGTAGAGATCCTGACGGAAGGTGCCGTTGCCCACCCCTTGCAGCAGATCCCGGTTGGTGGCCGCCAGGATGCGTACGTCGATCTTTCGGGTCTTGCTCTCTCCGACCCGTCGGATTTCTCGTTCCTGCAGCGCGCGCAGCAGCTTGACCTGCATGCCCGGCGAAACCTCGCCGATCTCGTCGAGCAGAAGGGTTCCACCGTTGGCCGCCTCGAAGAGACCCGGGCGGTCCTGATTCGCGCCGGTGAAGGCTCCTCGCACGTGTCCGAACAGCTCGCTCTCGAGCAGTGTCTCGGTGATGGCACCGCAGTTGACCGCCAGGAAAGTGCCGGCCGCGCGCATGGACGTGTCGTGGACGAGCCGGGCGATACGCTCTTTGCCCGACCCGCTTTCGCCTGTGATGAGCACCGTGGAGTCGACCTTGGCCACCCGCCGTGCCAGGTCCACGAGCTGCGCCATGTTGCTGCTCTTGGCGATCACGCCCCGAGGCTCGTCCACGTCGGGAACCACCCGAGCGAGGGCGCGCCGTCGCTGGCTCAGCTTCCGCTCGGCCAGCTTCAACGTCTGCATGACCCGGTCGAGGGAGACATCGAGGCAGTCCTTGAGCCCCTTCGCCTCGTAGAAGCGAAGGTCTTCGGCACGCTCGTCGCCCCACGCCTCGCGGGTCTTGGCCAGGAGGTGGCAAGCCGCATCTCCCTTGCCGATGCAGCGATCCTCCAGGACGTAGAGCTGTCTGCCCAGGCTGCGGCTGAGGTATCCGCTGGTCAGTCCGCAGATGGTCCAGCAGATCGGGACGTCCGACGGACCGAAGTGCAGCAGATGCTGCTCGGCCTCGTACGAGGAGATGATGGTTCGCCCATCGGGAGAGGTGGGATCTTTGCCGTCCTGCTCGACGCGAAACAGACCTTCGAAGGCGTGAATGCGCGTGCCAGCATCGACCCAGGCGTTTGGGCTGTCCCACTGGAAACCGGACTGCACGGCTTCTGCCGCTCTCCAGCCATGGGCGAACCCGAACTGGGTGAACACGGTGTGCGCCGCGGTCAGGCCGAAGTTCTCCACCAAATACTTGCGCAGCAGTCCCATGGCCACCGCGTCCAGCAGCACCGCGCGCTGACCGGCGAAGCGGATGACGCCCCCCTCTGGGTCCATTTCCAGCAGTTCCCGGAGATCCAGGTCTTCAACCCTCATCGCCAACCGTCGTCCTTCAAATTGATGGAGAGGGTACTCCATCTTGGTTGGATATGCCCGAGGTCTGAGGACAGGCGCAGACGTCCTTCGCGATCAGGCGCGAGGCCCCGCATCGGATGGCGGGACGAGCCCGGTTCGGCACGCCGCGATCGGCGAGGCCGTCAGGTCGATCAACAGGACCTCCGCGGTGTCGTGCGCGGTGAACGAAACACATCGTTCCCCGATCACGCCCGCGCCGTCGCCCGTGGTCATGCGGATGTCGCCGATGCTTGCCTCGCCCCGAACCAAATGTAGCCATGCGCTTCGGTCCGCTGCGAGCGCGTGCACGACGTGTTGACCCGGGCCGAGGAGGGCGGAGAGGACCACGGCTTGCTGATGGACCAGCAGGGAGCCATTGCGCGCATCGGGAGATGCGATGACTCGCAGACCGCCCCGGCGTTCACCGGTGCTGAAGCGTTTCTGTTCGTAGGCTGGATCGAGGTCGCCCCGGCACGGAGAGAAGCCGATCTGGAAGAAGTGCACCCACGCCGAGCGCGAGGCGTTCCTCTCCGTCGTGCAAGCCGTGCGCCTTGCGTTCATCCGGCGGTACTCGCCAGCCTGGATGATGCCCCGGCGCCTCTCCATGTCGTCGACGACCAAGCCGCCCTCGCGCACGTAGGTGACGACCTCGGCGTCCGGATGGGACCGGTTGGCGAGATGTGCTCCGGGCCCGAGGCTCACCTCGTTCAGGCTTTCGAGACCACAGAAGCCACCGTCCCACGCGTCCGAGGCCTGCCCGGCGGAGAAGGTCAGCCAGACATCCTGATCCTCGCCCCGGTCGTGGCGACGCTGGTCCGCTCGACGAAGGGAAATCATGGAGCAGGTTGCCTCCAGCTCCGCGTCGACTATCCGGTCGCTGCCGCTCCTGATTTCTCGACCGGGGCGCTGGCCGACACGTTGGTGGCGCCCGCACCGCGACTGGACGTGGGAAGACTGACCCAGCAATTCCCGCAACGATTGGCGCCCACCATGCACAGCGCCTGACACTTTGGACAGCGTTGCATGGCTGGCTCGCTCCCAAGATCGAGCAGTTGCAGCAGCTCTGCCCAGGTCGTGGCGAGAGCGCTGTTTGGCGTGACCCCTTGGCCCGCGGGGGCCGAGCCGGTCACGACCCCGATTTCTTTCCCAACCGCCTCGACCTTGGCGCGCAATCTCGAAAGCTCGGTTCCCGAAAAGTTCAGCATATGGTTGTTCATCGTGGTCTCCTGGACTTGGCCCTAAGCATGATTCGGGCCGAAGTCCGAAGTCGGCGGTTTTGCACACGTGCGCCCAGCACCTAGGCTAGGAGTGGCCCTCATTGTCAATCAAGATGACCGAGTGCCGCCCGCCGCGCGTTCGAAAGGTCATCCCTGATGGGACGCGACGTCTGCGACGCGTTCGCCCCCCAGACGACCTGCACTGGCACACCGGCTACCGCACTTTCGCGACGAACGCATCGCACCCGCCCACCACCGCGTGTCCGGCGAAGGGCGAAGAGCACGCGTTGACCAGCACGTAGACCCCGCCCGAGGCGTCCACGGCCACACCGGCGGCGCTGGCCTGGTTGGGAGCGTCGCCGAGGCGCAAAGGTCCCTGCGAGGTTCCTTGGGCATCCAGTTCCTCGACGAACGCATGCGAAACCGTCGAACGGATGGGATCGGGGGCGATTCGCGTGCCGACCACCAGGCCGCGCCTCTGGCTGTCCACCGCGACACCGGTCGCGCCTTGCCAGCCGCTGTCGGCGATGGTGTGGGAGAAGATCAGCGTGCCGCGCGCATCGTACTTGC
>CAZYFU010000234.1:0-5192 GCA_964647025.1 uncultured Myxococcales bacterium
GCTCAACGTCGAGATGTTCCACCAGACAGAAGCCATGACCGCCCCCCACGTCTAGTGAGTGGTTGCCTGGCTGGGCTCTGGGAGGTCCGCTTTGCGAACCCTCAGGACCTTGGAGCGTGCAGCCATGCGATCGTTCAATGCCAAGATCGCGTACTGGCCCCTGGCGGGACTGCCCCATGGATCCTGGGTGACGACCTCGCCAGGCAGGATCTCCGCCACCACGCCGACGTTCTCGCAGGAGAAGACACCCCAAATCGTGCAATTGAAGACCTGAACGCCGGGCACGACTCCGTCGAGCTGTGTGTAGGGTACGAAGGCCACGTCCTGGCTCGCTTGAATGGCCCGATAGATGGGGCGCTGCTTGATCTGGGCGAGCAGCTCGTCCAGTTTGGCCAGCGCCTCCTGGTCCGCTTGGATCTGCGCCCGCTTGGACCGCTCGTCCGATTCGTACTTGAGCATCTCCAGGTTGATGCGGACGAGCTGCTCTCGCTGGGTCTGCATCTCGGGGGTGAGCAGCGTCTTCTTCTTGTTCGCGGTCGCCAGGGCGCGTTTGATCTCCGACGCCGTCGCGACCGTCAGCTCCGTCGCTCGTTGCTCCCGTTGGTTCTGCAACGCCGCCACGCGAAGATTCGACAGTGTCGACGACTCGCGCTGGTAGTCGTCTTTGCGGATGAGCCCCGCGGCGAGGTCTTTGCGCATCTCGCCGAGGTGTTTCTCTTGCTCGCGAATCATGTCGGCGAAGACCCGCTGCTGACGGCGAAGCGTCGCCAAATCGACGGCTCCGTACGCTCGCTGGCGCGTGGACGTCGCCTTGGTCCATTCGAGCCCATGCTGCAAGGAAGCCCGCAGGTCCTGCAGCTCGGCTTTGGCCTTCGCGATGGAGTCCGCGGTGCTGCGCGACTCCTCGATGCGCGTGAGCAACATGCTCCGCTCGGCCATCATCCGGGTCAGGTTCGACTTCTGCTGAATCACGACGTCCGCATCGGGCGACAGGATGATGGGCGCGACGTAGGAGTCGCTCAAGGCATGGTAGGCAGCGCGCGCACCGAGAGCCACGCCGGCCAGGATCACCAGAAGAACGACCGTGGACACAATCCGCGAACGGATATGCGGGGTCGATGGTGCCGCGGACAGTGCAGCCGATGAGCCCGCCGACGGAACTACCTTCACGGACGGGGTCACGACAAACCGATCAGTTGCGCTATGGTTCATGCTAGTTCTCTACAATCTCCCGCAGCGAGCCCACCAAGCTGGTCAAGAAGATGCGGTCCGATTCGAGCGAGAGCCTCTGCACGTTGAGCACCGCGCGTCCATAGTCGCCCCGGGAGGCTTCGGAGCCATCCAAGAGCTTCTCCGCATCGACGATGGAGTCGAGCTCGCGCCGAACGACTTGAAGCTCGCCTTCGGCCTGGGAGATTTGCGCGCGGACGCCCTCGCGCAGCTTCTCCACTTGGGCAGGCAGCTCGTAGCGAGCCGAGTGGATCTCGGCTTCGCGAGCCTCGAGATACCTGTCGCGGCTGCGACCTTGAGAGATGCCACCCAGGCTGTAGCTCAACTCGAGCGCCCCGTACCATTGGGGCGTGCGCTGGTCGGGCGATGGGATCGCGCCGCCACTCAGCTTCACCGACCACGGATCGAGGGACCGCACCTTGCCGAGCTCGCGCTCGAGCTTCATCGCACGTTCCATGTACGACTCGGTGATGGCCTTCAGCGAGCCACGCGTGTCTTGCCTGTCCGCCTTGGAGAGCTGTGCTTGGCTCCGGTTGGCTTCGCCTCGGACGACTTCCAACTTGCGGTCGAGGGCGGAGACGATCCGCAGCAAGTCCTGCAATTCGAGCACCGTGATCGCGCCGGCTTTCAGCCGCTGGCGGCCCCGGGCAGTCAGCGCCCGCCACTGTTCTTGCCGAGATTCCAGATACACCTGCTGATAGCGCAGCGGCGGCACTGTCTTCTCGTTCACGAGCTCGCGCACCAGGCGGTCGAGCGGCTCGGCGGCTTCGTGCAACTCGCAATCGGCATCGGCGACATCGCCGAGTCGCAAAGCCCTCCAGGCATCGGTGAGGGAGGCCGACATTCCGACCCTCACTTGTATGTTGTGCGAGAGAGTCGGCCCGACAGAGTACGCGTCCGACGGGAAGTGAATAGCCTGCGCCACGACCCGCGGCCAGATGAGAGAAGCCGCTTCCTCGTCGACCTTGGCCCGAACCTTGCGGCAGTAGGGCGATTCGGAGTCCTCCGCGCGGCCAGAGGCTGGCGCAATGATCGACAGTAGAGCGACCGCCAAGATAATGGGCATCCTGGAGGCCTCGTACGCTGGATTACGCAAATGTAGGCTAGGGTCAGTCAAGGTGGACTGCTATACACAAGCAGTCGGCTGACTTCAAGGAGCAAGTTGGCCGCGGCCCACACACTCGAAGAACTGAGCTTCCGTCGGTGGCCATCACTCGGCTGTGAGCTGAGCGGTACTGAGTGGTGCCTTTGGCATCGAAAGCACACAGAGAGGAACACCGGAGCACGGAATTCTCGCTCACGGCACCTCGGTGCCGAGGTTGCTCTCGTCGAAGGTGACCACGGTCACGGTGTCTCCGAATTGTCGGCCCTGGCAAGGAGTTGGCAGAGCTCTGTGGCAAGCCAGACTGCGCGCACACATTACGGGCCGTGCCGCACGCTTCGAGGGTTGACTCTGGATTCGCCGCGGGAAAGACCAGCGCATGATCTCGACCGCCAATGGGGACTTCGTCTGGTGATGTACGCCAGCAACGCGGGCCCCTTGGCCAGCGCCACCACGCTGCCCGAGCTGGCCAAGCAGATGGGGGCGCCGCCCTACTGGACCGCGAACGTCCAGGTCGCCAGCGTGGACGAGGCGTGTGCGCGGGCCACGCGGTTCGGCGGGCGCGTGTACTTCGGCCCCGTCCAGGTCGCGGGCATCGGGCGCATCGCGGTGGTGAGCGATCCCTGGGGCGCGGTGCTCAACGTGTTTGCGCCGGAGAGGCCGATGCCGGCACACGATCGAACGCAGCCGGGTGAAGGGTGCTGGCACGAGCTGCTGTCCGACGACCCCACGCGGGCGCTGGCGTTCTATGGCGAGCTTTTCGGGTGGACACCATCGAGCGAGCGCAACCTGGGAGCCATGGGCACCTATACCCTGTTCGGCCATGGCGGCGCCAACCTCGGCGGCGTGTACCGGCGCCCGGCCGAGGTGCCCGCGTCGGCTTGGATCTACTACTTCCAAGTAGCCGACGTCGATGCGGCCATCGCACGAGCCACCAGCCGCGGCGGCCGCCTCCACTGGGGGCCGATGCTCGTGCCTAGCGGTGCGAAGACCGCGCTACTCCTCGATCCGCAGGGAGCCGTGTTCGCGGCTCACGAAGAAAAGAGCACGACCACGGCGCCCTGACGGTCTCGCCGAAGGAGCGCCGCCGGAGCGCCCTACGGTGATGTGGCCTGGGCCGCGGCCGTGAACGTGGCCTTGGCCACCTCGGGTCCGTTGCCCAAGTCCACGGTCACGTCCCAAACGCCGTTCCGCCACGACGTCGCATCTTGCGGCCGAGACAGCGTCACGCCATCCGCGCTGGCCCGGCCACTGTGGAAGCGCAGGGCCTTGAAATCCAGGGCGAGGATCTGTTCCTCGATCCGACTGGCGGCGGCCGCGAGCCCGCCCTCGCAGATCGCGAGCAGATCGGACTTGTGCCCAACACACAGCACGCTGACACATTGGGAGGACACGCTGTTCGCCATGCCCTCGCAGCCGACGTAATCCGCGAGGTACGCGGCCATGTTGGGTTTCCCGTACTGGGCGAGCAGAATTGCGTTCAAGGCCGGCAAGGCGTAGCGGCCGAACGGGAAGCCCATGAAGTGATCGCTCACCGTCACCAGCGCGGGCCCACCCGAGCCGCTCGGCCACGTGAGGGTGGTGACGACGTCGATCCCGGAGGTGACCCCGACCGTGCCCTCGAGGGGCACGTGCACCGCGGACATGAACAGCAACGACACCGGTGCGTGCGTCCCTGGCCGATCGAGCGGCAATGCCAGGCTCGACGCCAGATTCCACTCCAAAATCAGCGTCTGCACGAGATTGTCCAGCTCCACCAACTGTTCGTAGGGCGATCTTCCGGCAACCGGCGTCTTGATATACGCATTGATCCAGCCCGACAGTCCGGTTTCCAGCGCGTCGGGAAGCACCGACCGCAAGGTCCCGAGCGCCGGCACACCGGCTTGGTCGGCGAAGTCGAGGATGGCTGTGCCCGGGTCGGCGACGAGCCCGTGTACGAGCCCGAGGACGTCGCGAATCGACCCTGGCGTGGCCGCGAGGGCCCTCAGGTCGAAGTCGGAAGAAACCGCATACGCGCCCGTGACGATCGCGCTGGGACCGTCGTACGCTCCGGCGTCAGGACCGGGCCCGTCGAGCGCAGCGGCGTCGCGCGCATCGACACGAGTGTCGTCGGTGTCTCTGACGGAACCGATGGCGTCAACCGCCGGCACGCGTGCCGTATCCACGCCGGTGCCGCCGTCGACGGACGCCGAGTCCCTGCGTGGCGCCACGTCCGCGCCATCGCGAGCAACATCTCGCAGGTCCGTCGTTGCGACATCGCCCGATCCATCCCTGGTTCCTGCATCCAACCGGGCGCCCACGTGAGACAGATGTACGTCCCTGACGATCACCTCTCCTTGCGTGGCGACGATGGTGTCGGACCACTCTCCGCGCAGGGATCCCGAGGCGAAGCCCTGGACCGTGACTGTCTTGCTGCCCGGGCTGGTGGTGATGCCCAGGCTGCCGGGCAGCGGCTGCTTGAGCTTCCATTCTTGCCGCCGGCCGTCGACGGTGACGTTGACCTGGTCGATCGACGCCCGGTCCGAGGTCACGTCGGTGTCGACGTTGAGCACGATGCCAGCGTCGTCGGCCGAGCGCGAGCAGGCCACGAGCGCGAGGATGCCGAGAAGAGACGTCCGAAGGTTCATGCGCATCCCCTAGAACTGTTTGTTCCCGAAGGTGGTGTTGGGCATGGTCAGGCTCGTGTCGCGATTCAAGTACACGAAGCCCAGCACCATGCCGGTGATTACGACGGCGCCCAGCACCGTCCATGCCGGCCAGTTCACGCGACTCCGGTCGTCTGACTTGGGCTCGGGCGGTGGACACGTCACGATGGCCGGCGCCGGCGCGGGCTGCCAGACGACGGGAGACGGCGCGGGCA
>CAZYFU010000234.1:5292-6650 GCA_964647025.1 uncultured Myxococcales bacterium
GGCGCGGGCAAGGAAGCTGAGGGTGCCCACCCGGCCGGTGCAGGTTGGGCCGCGGACTCGAGCTCCCGGACGCGCAGCTCGCAGGTCGCGCGGGACTCGCTGGTCGCGCTCACGCGGGCGCACGAGCGATACGCGGTCAGCGCCTTCTGCCGTTCGCCGGCCAACTGCCATGCCTCGCCCACGCGGGCCAGCATTTCGGGGTCCTGCCTCGCCATGTAAGCGGCCTCGTATTCCTTCGCCGCATCGACGTAGTTGCCGAGGTCGATGGCGGCTGCGGCCTTGCGCGCATGGGCCGCGGCCTGCGCGGCCTCCTCGTCGCCAGCGATGGCCGGCCTGATCAGGCAGACCGACAGCGCCAGCGTCAGCACGGCCGCGGTGGCGCGTGCCCGAGCGGTGCGCTTACCCGACCTGCCGTACATCGAAACACCCCACCGAAAGTACGAGCCGAGCCTGCTTCTCATTGGACGTTGTTACGGATGCGTCGCGGAATTGTCAAGTTGCAGGCCCGCCAGGTCGACGCGGTTCCCCATGGACGCGCTTCAGATCGCGATGACTTCGTAGCCGTCGCGAATGAATGGCTCGATGCCTGCGTGGTTCTCGAGGTCGCTCAGAAAACCCACGCCACGGTCCTTGATCGCGTCGACGATGTCCCGATCCTTGGCGCTGCCGCAACCGCTGGAAGCTTGCAGGCACGCACCGGCGATGAGCCCGGTGGTCTTGGCGTCGGAGACGGCCTTCTGGAGCTGGGGCGGCGCCTTTTCCAGATCGGCGAGCAGCCGGGTGGCCATGCCTTCCACGATGATGCGGGTCTGGTAACCCTTGCGGTGCAGATCGTTGGCATACAGGAACGCGTGAAGCTGGCGACACACGTCCTCGGCAAACACTACGAAGAGGATCTTTCGCGGCATGAGGCCATTGTAGGACGTTTTCCGGGAACTCGCGCCGAGGCTCGGTTGTCTCTACCCTGTCGACGTTGGCCGGCAGGCAGGAGGAACCGCCATGAAGCAAGACCCAAGCACCGATCTCCTCGACCAGGACCTGACCCCGCGATTCCGCTGGCGCTGGGCCGAGCACGGGATCTACCTGGGCGTCTGCGGCGTGATCGGCATTCTCGTGCTCGGCCTGCACATGGTGCCAAGACCGGCCAAGCGCCCGATCTTCCCGGTGATCGTCGAGACCATCCGCGTGCGCTACATCGCGGCGGCGGACGAGCCCCCCGAGGTGGAGGACCCGTTCCACGACCCGCGCGTGATTCGCCCCTTCGTGAAGGCGAAGGCCAAGCCCGACGGACGACGTCCGATGTAGTAGCTAGAGCTTGTCGGGAAATTGCGGGCCGCGTGGGGGTGAGCGTGAGGGTG
>CAZYFU010000235.1:0-6340 GCA_964647025.1 uncultured Myxococcales bacterium
GCTGCAAGACCGGCTATCCGTTGGAGTTCTGCTCCTTCAATGGCGATCACACGCCATTCCCGGACAGCGGACAGTCGCAGGGTAGCTGGGGCCCGCCAGAGGCCTGGAAGTTCCTGACCCAGTTCTAGTTCGAACGGGCGGCGCTCTTGACGCCGCGCCTAAATCGCTGCCGGCACGGCCCTCGCGGGACGTGCCGGTTTTTGTATGGGGCGCTGGCCACGCGAGCGGACTTCTGTGCGGCTGGGGGCGAGATTCTCCTTTGGAGATCGCGCCATGGCATTTCAGCACGGATCTGCTGTCGAAAGATGGACCGTTCTCTCGATCCCAGCCGACTTGACTGAGCCAGTTTCAGTGAGTCGAAGACACGCTTGTGTGTCGATCTGGTGACTTGGTCGCCTGCGAGACACGTCGTGAGCAACCGTCCATTCCTGCCTGATGGGAGAACGCCATGGTAACGAGGAACAAGCGCTTGGCCATCGTTGGGTTGGCCGTGATCGGATTTGGCACGCTGGCCTGCAGCGAGTCCAGCGATAGCGGCGGCGCGAGCGGCACGGGGGGCGCGACCACCTCGAGCCAGGCAGGAGGCTCATCCGCCGGTAGCGGGGGAAGTGGGGCCGGAGGCGTCGCGGGCTCCGGGGGATCGTCGCAGGCCGGCAACGGTGGGGCGGCAGGCTCCGGCGGCCAAGACCAGGGTGGCGCGGGTGGCATCGCGAAGGGCGGCGCAGCGGGCGGCGTTGCGAGCGGCGGCGGGCCGGGCGGCGCTGCGAACGGTGGCGCGGCGGGCGGCATCGCGAAGGGCGGCGCGGCGGGCGGCATCGCGAAGGGCGGCGCGGCCGGTGGCACTGCGAAGGGCGGCGCAGGTGGTGGCGCCGGCGGGATTGCCGTCCCGACCACGCTGCCACCTGGCGAGGACTTCACCGACAAGCTGGGCACTGCCTCTGTCGACATGGTCTACATCCCGGGCGGTACGTTCACTTTGGGATGCGAGAGCGGCACGTGCGATCCCGACACCAGCCCCGTCGAGAACATCACGGTCAGCCCTTACCACATCATGAAGGCCGAGGCGCCGAAGGCACTGTGGACTGCCGCGGGCGTCACCGAAGGCACCTGGTATGCCTGCATGGCACTGGCCTGCGAGCTGAGCAAGCAAACAGGTCATGCGTACCGCATGATGACCGAGGCCGAGTTCGAGTACGCGGCCAAGAATCATTTGGACAAATTGACCGGCGTGTCCGCCACCGAGGAATGGGCCTTCAACTCCTGGGAGACCAAGTATTCCTGCAAGCCCGGCGACGTCGATCCACTGGGGCCCACGCCCGGGGCGCACACGCAGAAGACCCGGCGCGACAAGGCGACCGGCGACAAGATTACGGGACGCCTCATCCGTTCAATCGATGGCATCGGCCCCAAGTGTCGCTTGGCCGTCTCGGCCAAGACGGAGTACCCGCCGGGCTATCCTCAGGTGTGCACCGTCAGGCCGCCCGAGAGGTGCCCGGAACCGGAGAACTCCTACCGCGATTCGCGCTGGGTGACAGGCAACGACGCCAAGTGGAAGACGGGTGCGATAGCGATAGGCAGGTTCGATCTGCAGACCTGGGATGACGGCACCGCGGTCATGAATGGCAAGACTGGTCAGTGGTTCACCTCGAACAACATCGCGTTCGTGTTCGTTCCCAGCTCCGGGACCAGCGTGAAATACCCGTACATGTTCCTCGACTGCAACCAAGGCTCGGTGATCTCCGATGCGGGGTTCACGAACGGCTTCGTCGGGAGGTTCGAGAAGACGACGGCGACTGGCACCACCAAACCGACCCTCTCCGACCTGAAGAGCGGCGAGGAGTTGGCGGCGGCGGCGGGGGCCGACTTCAAGATGGTCGACATGGAGAACATCCCGGAGTCGGCCAAGGCGCAGGATCCGCGGCTCATCGACACCACCAGCGATTGCTGGTTCCAGAACAATCAGAGCGCCGGTGGCACGCACAACTACAGGAAAGACGTGGAGAAGGACGAGTTCCGGTTCGCCGTCATCGACAAGGGGAACTCGGTGATGCTCGCCAACGGCAAGTGGTTCACCATCAACAACACCTTCCTGCGTATCGAGCATCCGGACGGATACGTTGCCGACTATCTGTACGCCATCGGCCCGGACGGCCGCTTCTATCACGACTCGTACATGGGGTATGAGCGAGCCGACTTCAGGATGTTCGAGAAATACGAGAACGCGGGCGGCAAGTTCCCCGCCACCTGCATCAACGACAGCTGCAGCAAGGAGCTAGCCAAGGGGGCGGCGCAGCCGTTCTATGCCACGATGGCAGACGGCAAGTCGACGTTCACCCCGGCCAAGTGCCCGGAGGCGGGCTGCAAGTAGACATCGCGTCCAGGTCCGGTTCGCAATCAATCACGCCAGACCTCGAGGCGGATCTCGTCGTAGTGAACCGAGCCCTCGTAGAAGTTGTTGTGCGGATCACCGAACATGAAGTAGTCGGGCCAGGCGCTGCCGGCTGGCCACAGTGCCGGCTCGTCAGGCATCGACGGGTAGTGCGAGCTGTCGACGCAGGGGCTGTCCGCGGCGAGAGGCGCCTGGTTGTAGTGCCATAGGCACTTGCCGGCAGCGTCGATGGTCGCGGTATAGGTCTTCGTCCCGCCGTAGCGAAAATCGCCGGATGCCTCGAGCGTGAATCGGTCGCCGCTCCGTTCGATGCTGACCAGATACCAGGTCAGCGGACGGTAGCTGTCGACGGCTCGGATGTCGCCCGAGGCCTGCCAGGCGCCGCCCGCGTAGGCGTAGAAGGGCTTGCCTCTGAGCTCAGAGGCGCGTCCGAGCCCATCCAGACCGAACATCAGGAGCGGCATCTCGCCACTCTCGATGAAACTCTTCCCATTGAAGACTTCCGTCCAGGGCGGGACATTGTTGTCTGCGTCCATGCACACCTTGCGATGGTGGTGGATGTACACGTTGTTGTGGGGGCGTGGCACCGTATCGAGGATGGTGAGCCAGTAGAACCCGTTCTCGGCGGTGGCGTCCTCGTCGGCCAGCCACGGCTCGGCGGTTTCTCCGCCATCGTAGCCGTTGTTGCCGGGCAACCCGTCGCCGAAGTCTGCATACCCGACCCGGAGGGAAATCCTGTAGCGATTCGGCAGCGCATCGGTGGGACGAACGACGATCGCGTCGGTGTGAGCCGGCGAGCCGATGCGCAACACCCGGTTGCTGCCGCCCGCGGGATCTCCGGTCACGGCGAACAGCGCGGAGATCGCGGTGGTCTGCGAACGCGAGTAGGCCTCGACCGTCAGCCAGCCGTTGCTGCCGAACGGAGCGCTCGCTCGATAGGCCTTCGGGGGTGAGACGTCGCGGCGCTGGAAGAAGGCTCCGTTGTCGGAGAATCCGCTGTCGGGATAAGTGTCGGCGGACCATGCGGGCGACGGGAGCGTCGTGTTCTCGAAGGTCTCCTCGAAGGCCACGACCCAGCCGGAGGATGAGCTTCCGCCCGCCCCACCTGTGCCCGTGGTGCCGCCACCTCTGGCGGTGGTGCCACCCGCTCCGACGCCACCCGCCCCGCTCGCCCCGCCACTACGGGTCGTGTTCCCGCCCTTGGCCGTGCCGCCGCCAGCGCCTGCGGCGGCATCGAGCGGCGTGCTCTTGGCGGTGTCTCCATCGGTGCCGGCGGTGCCGCCGCTCGACAGAGGAACGTCGGTTCCTCCGCTTGCGTTCACGCCTGCCTCACGCCCGCCGGCACCGACCACGCTGGCGCTGTCGACATGTTGGGCCGTGTTCCCTGCGCATCCGAGCGTCGCACCGAGCACCATCGCCACGGCTGTCCACCGCCCTGTCTTCATGGCGTGAAGTCTACCCTGGATCGCGCGCTGGCACGTCACCCGTCCTGGCGAAAGCGAGTAGCCCGTCCAGATCCAAGAGGATGCCGGGAGAGCCGACGGTGACGTCGATCCACGCCATCAGAGTATTGCCCTCTCCAGTTGGCGCGGGCCAAGGCGGTGGCGGAGAGAGGTAGCTTCCGTCCCGGTTGATCATGTGCGACCTGTCCGACCCCAGATTCGCGAGGTAGTCGGCCGCGGTGATCAGCCGAAACATCGGTGGCGCGGGTTGCGGCCCCAACCGGACGAACGTCCCGACCAGATAGTCGGTGAGCAAGCACGGGAACGGAAGATCGGAGTCCAAGTCGAGCACCCATCGCCCTCCGTCCGTCTCATCCACGACGGCGAAGACGTGATAGTCCCAGCACACGAGGCCGTCCGCGGCACGCCCGGCGGATTGGTGGAGGGCGAAGAAGTGCCCGGCCTCGCTGGACACGATGACGGCCCACGCACGGCACCCATCGAGCGCGGGGTGCGCCAGCAGACGCCAGATGTTCTCCTCGCAGTAGCACGCCTGATAGTCGAGCGAGAGACGGACAAGGGATGCGAGCGCCATCGCCAAGAAGATCCCATCGAGGGCGCCGCTTCGAAAGGCCATTTTCCGGCGGATCGAGACCGTCGGGCGCGCCGGCAAGGAAGGCTTCGGAGATCCCGCCGATGTTGTGATACGGTCGGTAGCCCGGAGAAGTCGATGTCGACGCAACGGTTAGCCTGGTCCTTTCTGCTTTCTCTCAGTGTTGCCGCGCGGGCGTCCGCAGAGCCGATCACGCTCACTCCAACCGAGGCCGTGCAACAAGCGCTGGCCGAGAATCTGAGCCTCAAGCTCGACCGGCTCGATCCCAGCCTCACCGATCTGTCCGAGCAGATCGCGGCAGCGGCTTTTCGGCCCGGTCTCTTCGCCAGCGCGGACGTGGCGGGCTCGCCAGGATCGATCTCCACCCAACGGGTCGGCCTCGAGCCAGCCAGCAGTGTCAACGTCAGCGGCGAGATCGGCATCCGCAAGAGCTTCAGCGTGGGCACCACCCTCGAGGGACGCCTGGCCACGGCTGGGCTGTTCGGCGGGGGCAAGAACGGCTTCAATCCCGCCTACGACACCAGCCTGGCCTTGCAGGCCCGCCAAGCCCTCCTCCAAGGCATGAGCAAGGCCGCCAACGAGGCCACCATCACGACCGCCCGCCTCAACCGCGAGTCCGCGGTGGAGATGCTCAAGCGCGAGGCCGAGCTGATCGCGGCGAGCACACTCGAGGCCTACTGGGATCTCCGGGCCGCGCAGGCCAAGCTGGCCATCGAGGGGGCCGCGCTCCAGATGGCCGAGGAGACCTTGCGCCAGACCGAGGAGCTCGTCGCCGCAGGCAAGCTGGCTGCCTCCGAACGAGCCTCGTCCGCCTACACCGTGCAGACCAAGCTGCGTGCACAACTGCAGGCGGAGCAGCAGCTCGCCAACGTTCGCGACCGCATGGCCCGCATCATCGGCGCGGTCGAGGCGGGGTCGCTCGAAACGCCAGAGCTGGTGCCGGCCACGGCGCCGCGGCGTTCGCCACCGTCGGAGTGGAACATAAGCGACCTACAACGGCAGGCGCTCGCCCAGCGTGGCGATTACCGCGCCCTCGCCATCGCGATTCGGATCCGGCGCGTCGAGGATCAGGCCGCCGCGCATCGGCTGCTGCCCAGGCTCGACGTGCTCGCCGGCCTGCGCCTCTCGGGGCTGAGCGGCGACATTTCGGCCGGCATGAGCTCGGAGTACCAAGGTGGCTACTGGTCGAGCTATGGGATGAAACGCGTCGGCTGGTCGGCAGGTCTCTTGCTCGACGTCCCACTCGGCAACTACGAGGCCAAGGCGCGACGTGCGCTCGCGGCCATCCAGGTCAGGCGCGCGGAGCTCACCCAACAAATCGCGATGCAGGAGCTCTCGCTCGAGCTCAACCTCGCCTGGCGCAGCTTGCAGCTCGCCCGGCGGCAGCTCCGGCTCACCGAGGAGGCGGGCAGGATGGCGGAGCAGAAGCTGGCCAACGAGACCGAGCGCTATCAGGCGGGCAAGACGACAGCCCACATCCTCAGCACGGTTCAGATCGAGGCAGTCACCGAGCGCCTCAACCGCGAGCAGGCCCTGGCGGATCTGGTCAAGGCCGTGGTCGAAATGCAGGCCGCCTCGGGCGGGCTGCTCAATCGCCTCGGCCTTAGTGCCGCGGGGGAGGCCGCACGATGAAGCGATCCGGTTCCAAGCTTGCCATTCTCTTGGTCGTGCTCGGCGCGCTCGGCGCGGCCGGTGGCATCTACTACTTCAAGGGCAGAGGCAATCCGGCGGCCGTCGAGGCCGTGCAGGTGGTCACGGCCCAGCGGGGAAGCCTCACCGTGGAGGTCTCGGCCACGGGCGCGGTCGAGCCCGAGTACATCGTCGAGATCAAGTCCAAGGCCTCGGGGACCGTCCAGTTGGTCAACGTCCAGGCCGGCGACAAGGTCGAGAAGGGCG
>CAZYFU010000236.1:0-6100 GCA_964647025.1 uncultured Myxococcales bacterium
GAACACCACCGAGCGACGGTGCAGCTCGGCCATGCGCAGGTTGTCGCGCCGTCGCTCGTCGCACACCACGCAGGTGGCGCCCTTGGGGACCGGCCGCATCTCGGCCCATTTGGTGTAGCAGCCCCAGCAGCGGCCGCGACGGAGCTCGGTGACCTGGGCCCCGCAGGTGCCGCAGGCGATGGTGGCGCGTTCGACCTCGATGCTCATGCCATGTAGGTTACGCGCCTACTTGGGCCAGGCAAATTTTCGACTATTTCTGTCCGACCGCCACGACCTTGGGTAGGGGCATGCCGTTGAAGTTGGTGGCGCTGGCGATCGAGTAGGCGCCGATGTTCTCGCTGTAAAGCAGGTCGCCCAGCTCGAGGTCCATCGGCAGCTCTTCGGCCACCGAGATGACGTCGAGCGCGTCGCAGGTCGGGCCGAAGACGGCCGCGATCTCGGTGGCGCCGGGCTTGGGCTTCTTGAACGACTTGAAGTGGTACTGGCAGTGGTCGAACAGGACGCCCGAGAACGTGCCGTACACGCCGTCGTTCACGTAGTAGCTCTGCTTGCCGTTGCGCACGGCCTTGCCGATGATCGACACCAACAAAGTCCCCGCCGTGGCGACCATGAACCGACCAGGCTCGGCGATGATCTCGATCTCGGGGCCGAACAGGCGGTCGAACTCGGTGTTGAGCGTCTTGGCCAGCTCCTCGAAGGGGCGCACGTGCATGTCGTACGGGGCCGGGAAGCCGCCGCCGATGTCGAGGATCTTCACCTGCTGGTAACCGCGGCTCCAGGCCTCCTTGAAGATGCCGTCCGCGATGCCGAGCGCCTGCACGTAGTTCTGGAAGTTCGTGCACTGGCTGCCCACGTGGAAAGACAGCCCCTCGACCACCAGCCCCGCGGCGAAGGCGGCTTCGATCAGATCCACCGCTTCGCCCGTCGACGCCCCGAACTTCGACGACAGCTCGACCACCGACCCCGTGTTGGGCACGTTCACGCGCAGCACCAGGCCCGCGTGCGGCGCGAACCTCTTCAGCTTCTCTACCTCGGCCAGGTTGTCGTAGGTCACGAGCGGCTTGTAGGGATCCAGCTCGACCAACGTGCGGTTGTCCTTGATGGGATTGGCGTAGACGATCTTGTCCCAGATGAAGTCCTGTCGCCGGTTCGCGGGCCAACCGCTGATGTTCTCGTGGACGATGTTGAACTCCGGCATGGACGCCACGTCGAAGCTGGCGCCCGCGTCGAACAGGGTCTTCACGATGGCCGGGTCCGGATTGGCCTTCACCGCGTAGTAGGCCTGCACGCGCGGCAGGTGCTTGCGAAAGGCGGCATAGTTGCGCCGAATCTCGCGGTGGTCGACCACGAACAACGGGGTCCCGTGCTGTTGGGCAAGTTGCTTGAGCTGCTTTGCTGAGACGGCCATGGAGCGCGAAACCCTACCTCAGCAGTCCTACTTTTTCTTACCCTTTTTTGCCAGCCTTGGCGGGCTTTGCGGCCTTCGCCGTCTTCACCTCTTCGAGCCACTTGTCCATCTTCTCGAAGCGCCTGTCCATCTCCTGGCGAACCTCGGCGAGGGGCTTCTCGTCGCCCGCGGCGGCGGCGGCCAGCGCGGCCGGGTAGTCGTTCGCGAGCAGATTGAGGTTCACGTCGTGGTCCGTGCCGATGTTGGAGTTCCCACCCGAGGGATCCATCTTGCGCAAGATCTTGGCTTGCGCCTCGATGGGCTTGCGCAGCTTCTCCGCGATCTTCTCCATCTGCGCCCCGGCGTCGGACTGCCCCTTCAGCTTCTCGGCCGCGGCGTCCAGGTCCTTGCGCGTCTTCTTCTGGAACGCGAGCAACTTCTGGTGCATGGGCAGCTTGCCCTTGTCGAACGCGCGCAGCCGCGCCGACTCTTGCTCGGCCAGCTCCTTGGCCAGCTTCTCGTCGGCCTCCTTCTGGGCCTTCCACAGCGCGTACTTCTCCATCATGCCGAGGGGCTTCGCGTCCGGGGTCCCCGCGTCACCGGCTTTCGGCGGCTCGGGCTTCGGCGCTTCGGCGGCCGGCGCCGGTTTGGGCGACGCGGCCGGCGGTGTGGGTTTGGCCGGCTCCTGGCTCGAACAAGCCGCGAGAGCAACCACGCTTCCAAGCACGAGGGCGATGCGCTTCATGGCCCATAGCTATACAACGGATTGCAATTACAGGGGCTTCTCATCGATGGCGCGGGGGTCAACATTTTTTGCGACTTTGTTTATTGTTGGTTCCCTTACCTCGCACTATCATGAAAACGATCCACGGGGTCGTAAGCCATGACCAAGCACGGCGCCGCAGACAACCCGCATCCGCAAGCCACGGCCTCGGCACAAACCTCCGGCCAAGGGGATGGCACTGCACCACGGCCAGAGTCCCAGGACTCCGAGACGACCGCCCAGGCCGACTCTGCCGATGAGGACGCTGATTCCTTCGACAAGGTCCCGACGGTCTCCAACCGCACCAATCCCATGATCGATGCGCCGCCCCCAGAGCCCACGCCCGGCATCGGGACCTACCGCATGGTCCGCCCCACGACCCCCGACATCGTCACCCCGCCCCCCGCCACCAAGCCGCAGAAGCCGAACCGCCTGGTGATCGGCATCTCGCGCAAGTGACGGCGGCGTCTCCCGAAACCGGCTGCACGTTGACGGTACCGAGCCGGCTTCGCGGACGCCTCCGATCTGGAGTCAGTGGTGGCGGCCCCGCACTGGTCGCGCACCGAGTGGCACCTTGACCCAGAGGGGATTTGGGATTCTCCTCGTCGGTGCATGTCGGGCGAGCAGGTCGACGTCTTCATCAGCTACTGCGGCCGGGACAGCCAGTGGGCCCGCTGGATCGACTTCGTGTTGCGCGAGGTGGGCTACCGCACGACGATCCAGCTCTACGACTTCGTCCCTGGCCAAAGCTTCGTCGATCACATCCACGAAGCCCTGAAGCAGAACCGCTTCGTGGTCTGCCTCCTGTCCCCGGCCTACTTGGAATCACGTTGGTGCGCACAGGAATGGCAGGTGGCTCTGAACCAGGGAAACCTCGTCCCGATCCGCGTGGTGGACTGCAAGCCCGACGGATTGCTCACCAACAAGATCTACCTCGACCTGGTGGACGTGGCCGAGACCGAGGCCAAGGCGCGTATCGTGGAAGGCCTGGCCACGCGCCTGGGCAAAGACGGACGACCGACGCAGAAGCCGGACTTTCCCGGCAAGGGCGGCGGCGCCGCCCCACGTTTCCCCGGGCAGTTGCCGGCCATCTGGAACATCGGCGAGGCTCGCAACCCGTACTTCACCGGGCGCGACGATATGCTCGACCGGTTGCACGCATCGCTCGGCGCAGGCAAGGCCGCGGCTCTGACCCAGGCCATCCAGGGCCTGGGCGGCGTGGGCAAGACCCAGCTCGCGTTGGAGTACGCCTACCGCTTCGCCAGCGAGTACGACGGCGTCTGGTGGCTGCACGCGGAGACGCCCGTCACCTTGGCCAGCGACTACGCGGTTCTGGCTCCGCATGTGGGCGTGCCGCTGGCGGCGGATCAAGGACAGATGGTGCGCGAGGTACGCGCAGCGCTGGGCCAGCGCCAACGCTTCCTGCTCGTGTTCGACAACGCCACGGATCCGAAGTCGATCGCGCCCTATCTTCCGCTCGGCGGCGGCCACCACGTCATCGTCACCACGCGCGCCCACGTCTGGCCCGGCGCCGAGACCGAAGACGTGCAGACCTTCGCGCTGGACCAGGCCATCGACTTTCTCCTCAAACGCAGCAAGCAGAGCGACCGCGCCGCCGCCGAGAACGTGGCCAAGCGCCTGGGCTGCCTACCCCTGGCCCTCGAGCAGGCCGCCGCCTCGTGGAGAGCTGCAACAAGCCCCTGGCCGACTACGCCAAGCTACTCGCCAAGCATGGCCTGAAGGCCATCGAGGGCGTCCAGCCCTTCCAGTACCAAGCCACCGTGGGCACCACCTGGGAGATCTCCTTCAAAGACGTCGAAGCAAGATGCCCCGCAGGCGCGGATCTCATGCTCCTCGCCGCGTTCCTCGCGCCCGAGCCGATCCACCTGGGGGACCTGGCCGGCGCCAAGGACGACCTGCCGCCCAGCCTGAAGGCCCTGCTGGGCGACGAGCTGGCCCTCGAAGATGCCATGAAGACGCTGCTCGGGTACTCCCTGGTGCGCCGGGAAAGCCACAGCATCCTCGTCCACCGCCTGGTCTCCGAGGTCATGCGCGGCCGCATGAGCAAGAAGGAGAGCCGGCGCTGGCTCGGGGCGGCCTTGCGGGCGGTGCGCGAGGCGTTCCCGTTCGATTGCGACGACGTTCGGACCTGGCCCACCTGCTCGCGCTGGTTGCCCCACGCCCTCGCCGTGGTGGCCTGGGACAAGGCAGAGGCCGTGGACGCCGAGGCTTGTGGGATCGTTCTCAGCCAGACAGCGTCGCATCTGTGCAGCAGGGCGAACTACAGCCAAGCCGAGCCGATGTACCGCCACGCGCTCAAAGTTGACGAGGCCTCCCTCGGCAAAGACCATCCCACCGTCGCCACGGACCTCAACAACCTCGCATTGCTCCTCCAAGCCACCAATCGCCTCGCGGAAGCTGAACCTCTCTACCGCCACGCGCTCAAAGTTGACGAGGCTTCCCTCGGCACAGACCACCCCAGTGTCGCCACAGACATCAACAACCTCGCATCCCTCCTCCAAGCCACCAATCGCCTCGCGGAAGCTGAGCCTCTCATCCGCCGCGCCCTCAAAATCGACGAGGCTTCCCTCGGCACGGACCATGTCTGCGTTGCCAGAGACCTCAGCAACCTTGCATCCCTCCTCAAAGCTACCAATCGCCTCGCGGAAGCTGAGCCTCTCATCCGCCGTGCCCTCAAGATCAACGAGGCTTCCCTCGGCCCCGACCATCCCAGCGTCGCCAGAGACCTCAACAACCTCGCGTCCCTCCTCAAAGCTACCAATCGCCTCGCGGAAGCTGAACCTCTCTTCCGCCGTGCCCTCAAAACCGACGAGGCTTCCCTCGGCACTGACCATCCAAACGTCGCCAGAGACCTCAACAACCTCGCGGCCCTCCTCAAAGCCACCAATCGCCTCGCGGACGCTGAACCGCTCTTCCGACGCGCGCTGGGAATCTTCGAAGCGAGCCTGGGCCCCGACCACCCGAACAGCATCACCGTCCGGGAGAACCTGGACATCCTCCTGGCCGCGAGGTCTGGCTCGGGCTCGTAGCTCGGAGGTCGCGCTGCCGGGGCGGCCATCCGGGCTTTTTCCGCAGACGTTGGCGCTTTTGTCGCCGCAGTCCGCCGTTTTCGGGCGAGCCGCCGCCCTTTTTGCCCGGCGACCCGGCCTCTGCGCGCGAGCCTCCGCGCTGATCCGGCGAAAGCTTTCGGCTTTGTAAGCCGACCGCCGGGCCTTCTGCGCGGCTTGTGGCGTGTCCGAGCGTGACCGACGGCTCTTCTTGCGCCAAATCGCGCTCAGCCAGCCCGGCGCTTGTCGAAAAAAGCTCGGCCTCGCGCTTTCAGTCCTCTAGTATCGGCGCCTCGCGGGAAGGGCGGGTAGGACGGAGCCTTTCTCTTGACAGGATGAAGCCATGAAAGAAATCAAGATCCAGCTCTCCGAGAACGAGATCCCTCGCAAGTGGTACAACCTGGCCGCGGATTTGCCGACGCCGATGTTGCCGCCGCTGGCACCCGACGGGCGGCCGGTCACGCCCGAACAGCTCGCGCCGGTGTTCCCCATGAACATCATCGAGCAAGAGGTCTCGACCCAGCGCTGGATCGACATCCCGGAAGAGGTCCTGGACATCCTTTACCGTTGGCGCCCGGCCCCGCTTCGCCGCGCGGTCTACCTCGAGCGCTATCTCAAGACGCCGGCGCGCATTTACTACAAGGACGAGAGCGTCAGCCCGGCCGGCAGCCACAAGCCCAACACGGCGGTTCCGCAGGCCTACTACAACAAGCAATTCGGCATCAAGCGCATCACCACCGAGACCGGCGCGGGTCAGTGGGGCACGGCGCTGTCGATCGCGTGCAACCTGATGGGCCTGGAATGTAAGGTCTTCATGGTCCGCATCAGCTTCGACCAGAAGCCGTTCCGCAAGCTGATGATGCAGGTCTGGGGCGCCAACTG
>CAZYFU010000237.1:0-6035 GCA_964647025.1 uncultured Myxococcales bacterium
CCCAGCCCGGCTTCATCCAAGCCCGCGACCATTTGGGGTGGACATGAAGGTCGTCAACGAGACGCCATTCGTGGCGGCCAACACCATCGCGTTCAGGCAGGACGGCCGCGAGATGATGGTGGTGGTGGCCAAGGGCACCTTCGTGCTGGTCGCCCCGGACGCGCGAGACGGCGAGCCCCCCCTGGCCAAGGAGCAAGTCCCGCTCTTGATGGCGGACGAGTTCGGCAAGGATCCGGCCAAGAGCGCGCCCCTCCTGGAAAACGACTTCGCCCCGACCAAGCCCGAGTGTGACGTGCTGCTTGCGGGCTCGGCCTATGCGCCCCACGAATCGCCTCTTCGCGTGATTGGCGTTGGAATGCGCGTGGGTCCGGTGTCGAAGGCGTTTCACGTGACCGGCTACCGATCGTGGCGTGCGGTGATGGGCGTGCTGGCCGCCGGCGATCCGGAGCCGACCCTGAAACAGCCCATCAGCTACGACGTGGCCTTCGGCGGCACCGAGGTCGATCCCAAGAAGCCAGACAAGATCGCCACCTTCCTGGAAGATCCGGTCGGTCGTGGCTATCGCAAGCACAACATCGATCTGTGGGGCCTCCCCATGCCGCTTACCGAGGAGATCTCGGAGCCGATTCGCGATCCCAAGAAGCATTACCGGCCCATGGCCTTCGGCCCGCTCGGGCGCAACTGGAAGCCGCGCATGGACTACGTGGGCACCTACGATCAGAAGTGGATGGACGAGATCGCGCCCATGCTTCCCGCCGACTTCAATCCCTTGCATTTCCAGGCTGCGCCGCCCGATCAGCGAATGCCCTATCCGCAAGGCGGCGAGCCCATCCGACTGATGAATCTGGTACCGCCTGCGCTGAGCCCGGACGCCCGCGCCCAGAGCTCGGTGCCGAGGCAAAGGGTCGCGATGGTGTTCGTCCCCAGGCGTGGCGAGCCGGTGTGGACCGACGCCAAGCTCGATACCATCCTGATCGAGCCCGACCAGAATCGCTTCACCTGCTCGTGGCGGGCGAGCCATGCCACGATCAAGGACGTCTCGGAGATTGGCCAGGTCATCGTCTGTGTACGCGGTACCCAGTCCGAGACCCGCGCCCGGGCCGGGCTTGGCGGCAAGACCTACTACGCCGGCCTCGGCGAGCTGACACGTTCTCGCAAAGGCGGTGGCAAGTGAACCGCCCCATCTCCATCATTGCTTCGGGCATGGTCACCGCGGTCGGCAACAGCTCGCCCGCGAGTTGCGCGGCCATGCGGGCGGGCGTGCGCAATTGGCGGCTTAGCAAGGGCATCAATGCGGAACGCCTTCTCAACCATGTCGACGCCACCCTCGCGTGGGCGGTCGATCGTCGCTATCGCGATGAGAGCACACTCAAAGGGACAATTCCCAAGGACACGCCTGTCAATCAGGCGCTCGGTGACGGCGTTTGGATGGCGCGCACAGTGACCGATGACGATGGTTGGGACGACATCGTGCTCCCACCCGCAGGCAGTGCGTTTGCACTCATCAACGTCACGAAGCAAACCATGCCGGACAAACCCAAGAAGGCATTCTTCGCCTGGGTGAACGAGGCGATCGAGACTGCGGCGAAGCTCGACCCGAGACCCAAGAAGCGGATGCCAAGCTATCGTGATTTCGACATTCCCGATGAGTATCGCGCAGCCGCCTGGCCATACTTCGGCACCCAGGCGTTGCCCCGTGAGGCATTCGACCCCGACGCCGGCTACAAGCCGAGCCAACGAGAGGAGTTGTTGAACCGTTTCTTGGCCGGGCTCGACTTCAAGAAGAATCCGTTCCTTCGCTCTCCCGAGAAGATGAAGAAGCTGGGCTTCGAGGGCACCCCCTACAAGCTGTAGCCAGCAAGGGAAGCCACGATGGCACTTCGGCCGCTTCAGCCGGCGATCGACGCGGGGCTCACCAGCGACAAGGTCCTGTTCGAGTGGGACGAGTGGAACGTGATGGAGTACTACGCCTTCGTCGAAGACGCCTTCGACGACCAGATGGCGACCATCAGTGGGCGAGGTGCCATCGTGCTCGCGTTGGCTGTGGGGGAATGGATCTGCCAGCGTTTCTCTCGTTTGGATGCCGATCCGAAACCCATGCAGTACGTGGAAGCTGCTTGGGCAGAACAAATGCAGCCCGGGCTTGCTGCCTTCACCGAGCTCGACGACGACGAGTGGCGGGGACTGGTACGCGGTCCGATGTCCCTGGTCATTTCGATCGCCAACGACGCGCTCTTCGAGTTGGAGGAAGACCCGTGCGTCGGCGATCGTGCAGCGTGGATGACCAACCTTGCGCGCCATGTCCTGCCAGACTGCGACGCGTTCGAGAAGTGGCTGGCGCAGGTGATTGATTTGCTGGCCAAGTACCATCCGAAGGCAGGCTCGGAGGCGGAGTCGCTGCCGGACGATGAATTCGAGCTCGGTCGCCCAGTCGCCCGCGAGCTGTTCGACACCACCCGCCCCTACCAGCCCGCGGCCGAAGCACAGCTCATCGCCCGCTTCCTGCAGTCCGTGGACCCTGCCAATCCGTATCTCGCCGCCAACGAGCCCCCGGAAGAGTAGGATCTCGGCAAAGGCCCGACAACAAGAGCACCGCCGCGAGGCGGGCTGCTCGCGGTCAGCGCGTGAGGTCGTCGCGGAGCGTGAGGAACAGCTCCTCGGAGGCATCGATCTCGGCCTTTCGGATCGAGACGCTCTCGACGTTGATGCCGATGGGAATGCCCTTCTCGCGCGCGTAATCGCGGACGTCGGCGAGAAGCTGCCGACAAAGGTCGACCGATCTGCGCAGGGGATCGGCCGCGTGGCGCAACTCGTTCTCGAGCCAGCGCGGGAAGGCGATGCCGAGCCACTTCATGAAGTCGAGGGTCCTGAGCGAGCCGCAGGGGGAGAAGGTCAGGATGAGTGGGACCGGCGCACGCCCGAGCGCTTGCAGGTGCAACGCATAGTCTGAGATGAGCGACTTGGTCGAGGTCGGGTCGTAGACGGCCTGGGTGATGAAGAAGCGGCAGCCCTGGTCCATCTTCGCGAGCATCCGCTCGTGCTCGTCGAGGCGGCGCGCGTGGCGCTCGGCGATGGCGATCGCACCCACCTGGAGGTGAGGCGCGCGACGGCTGGCGAGCTCGTAGGCGGCGGCGAGTCGCAGCCCGCTCGAGAGGGCGGCGCTGCTCGGTGCGCCGACGAAGACCGACTGACGTGGCTCGGAGGCAGCGGCCAGGTTGGTGTGGTCGAGCCAGTCGGAGAAGGACGCCTCGTCGAAGCGCTGCACCGAGCGATAGACGATCTTCGGCCGGGCCACCCGCGCGAGGAGCTGCCGGGCATAGCTCTCGGCGTCGATCGTGGGCAGGAAGGGGAACGGACGCGGCTCGGCGTTGCGGGCCTTCTCGTCGACGATGTCGTAGACCACCAGCCCGTCCATGGGCAGGCGGGCGAAGCGCTCCTCCTGCTGTGCGACGATCGTCGCGAGCTGCTGCGGCTCGCTGGAGAGCTTCGGCGGCGCGATTCCGTAGAGACAGATACCGGCGGCGCGGCTCGCGATCTTGTCGGCTAGTGTGCTCACGATCGGGAGACTATCTCATCAGCACGCCCCGTCCGACACTCGCCTTATAGGCCGGCCAGCAGGATCGCATTCTCGTCGATGTCCGCGATGAACAGGCCGACGCCTGGCACGTATGCGAGGCCCGACGGTCGGTTGAGGTGGGCCGGCAACGCGCCCGGGATCACGACGTCGAAAGGCTCGGGTGCGCCCACGGCGGTGGTGACGGTCCCCGTGGCCAGGGCGACCTTGCGAACCGCGTGGTTGTCGGGATCAGCGACGTAGAGGTTCCCCGCCCCGTCGCTGGCCATCTTGCCGGGTGCACGGAAGCGCGCGCTTGCCCCTTTGCCGTCCGCGAAGCCGCAATCGCCAGGCTTGCCGGCCAGCAGGGTCATTTCGCCCGTGTCGAGCACGACCTTGTAGACGGCGCACTGGTCGGCGTCGGAGACGAACAGGGCGCCCGGCTCGTACAGCAAGCCTGCCGGATTGCCAAGCGGCGGGACGGTCTTCGCCGAGAGCACCAGCGTGGTGACCGTTCCGGTGGCGATCTCGAGTTTGCGGATGCTCGTGGTGTGTGCCTGCGCGACGAAGAGCGCGCCCTTTCCGTCATAGGTCAGGCTGCTTGGCTCGGCCACGAACGAAGCGTCCGGGCCGGCACCGTCCGTAGCGCCATACTTGCCACGGGAACCGACCACGGGAGTCATGACGCCCGTGTCGACCACCAGGCTCTCGATGGTCCCTGGGCCGGCGAAGAGGAGGTTGCCCTGGCCGTCACTGACGGTATCCGTGTCGACTGCGTAGAATCCTCCAGAGCAGCCATAGCGACCACATCCCCCCTCTGCCACGGTGGTCACCGCCCAGCTGCCGACGCCTATCTGGCGGAGCCCGCCGCTATCAATGGTGTACAGGTTTCCGGCCCCGTCGGTGGAAAGAGTCATGGGCCCCTTGAGTCGCGCCTGGGTTCCGACCCCGTCGGTGGGGCCCGATACAGGCGCGGTACCAGCCAGGGTCGTGACCGTCTTGGTGGTCGGGTCAATCTCGCAGAGGGTGCCGTTGTAGAGAACCGTGGCGTAGATCTTCCCCGCACCGTCGCTGGCCACAGCGAGCGTTGGACTGACCATTATGAACCCCGTGGATGTGATTTCCCATGGACACGCCTTCGCGGCATCGGCTTGGTTCACGATCGTGCTGACCTCACCGGTGGCAATCACCACCCGACGGATTCTGAGCCCATCCGAGCTGTCCACCACGATGAGGCCGTCGACGCCATCATAGGCCAAGCTCATGATCGAGCCGAACGATGCGTTCGTGCCGGTGCCATCCGCGACGCCTGGCGTGTCGGGATTTCCGGCCAGTGTCGTCACCACGCCGGTCGCGACAGCAACCTTGCGAATGACGAAGCTGTCGGCGACGAAGAGACTCCCTGCTCCGTCAGCGGCCAGTTCCATCGTCGCGGAGACGATGTCCGGCACCGTGGTGACCTCGCCCGTGGCGACGACCAACTTGCGAAGGGTCTGATTGCCGCGATCCGAGATGAAGAGACTGCCGGCACCATCCCAGGCCAAGCCCTTCGGCCCGGCAAATCGCGCGCTGGCTCCGATGCCATCCGCATCGCCACTTTGGCCAGCAGAACCCGCCAGCGTGGTGACGGCGCCGGTTGCGACGACCACTCTGCGAATCGTGTTGTTAGAGGTGTCGGCGACCAGCAGATTCCCTGCACCATCGCAGGCAATGCCCTCGGGATTGTCGAAGCGGGCCGCAGGTCCGATGCCGTCGACAACGCCCGAGTCGCCCGGCGAGCCGGCCAGGGTCGTAACCTTGCGGGTGCCGATCTCCACCTTCCGGATGACGTGGTTGCCGGTGTCAGCGACAAAGAGGTTGCCCTTCCCGTCGCTGGTCACGCCGCTGGGGAAGTCGAAGCGGGCCGCGGGGCCTATACCGTCGTGCGATCCAAAGCTGCCGAGCTGTCCCGCCACGAGGCTCAGCATGCGAGCCGCATCCACCGGCGAGGTGACGGGCGGTCTGTCGGCGCGTAGCCCATCCACGCGTCGGGCGTCGGACGTGGGCGCCAACTCGGGAGCTCGGTCCACCGCACTGTCGATGGCGCGGTCAGGGCTGGCGTCCGCCATTCGATCGGGCGCGACGTCCGGCCGACGAGTGACATCCGCAGGAACATCGAGAGAGTCCGGCCTGTCTACCTTCGGCGCGTCCGGGAAGATCACATCGGCGCCGCGGTCCGGGCTGGCGTCGCCAGCGTCCCGGCCTGCATCGCCAGCGTCGCCTCCTCCCGTGCCACCGGTTGCGCTGGCTGTTCCACCATCCCCAAGCCCGGTGCGACCACAGGCAACAACCAATGGCAGGCTCACTGCCACGAGCAAAAGACCTAGCCAACGAACTCGACGGCAAATACCAATCATCAAGGCTCCCCTTCGTGCGCTTGACCGAAGCCCTAGCAGCCCGTGGAAAATGTCGTGACGGCAGTCGGACGCGCATGGGCGCGTCC
>CAZYFU010000238.1:0-5871 GCA_964647025.1 uncultured Myxococcales bacterium
GCGATGCGAACCGCAATTCCCCATTCCCGTGGGGGCAGAACTCGATTGCCCTGGACACGAAGAGCCTGCCGCGGCGGACTGGCCTGATGCAGCGTCAGCCGCCTCGCCGTGCGACCTAATGGGTTGGCCGGAATCCAACCAGCGGCGTCGAGGATTGGGACCTTGCGCCTCGCAAGATGACCAAGTCGCTTTTGCTCGTGGCCGCAATGGCCCTTTCTGGTTGCTTCGCGCATTCCGGCCCTGGTCCGGGGCAGGACGCCCCTGCGCGCGGAGGGCCGTTGCTGTTCGACCGGCTGGGCGGCATCCCTGGCATCACGGCAGTGGTGGACAACACCTTGGCACGAGCCGCGCAGGACCGTCGCATCGGTGCGCGCTTTGCGAACGCCAACATGTCTCGCCTGAGAAACGGGCTGATCGAGCAGGTTTGCGCCGGAAGTGGTGGGCCGTGCCGCTACCGCGGCCTGGACATGAGGAGCGCCCATCGTGGCATGGGGATCACGGCGCAGGAATTCGATGCTCTGGTCGAGGATCTGGGCGTCGTCCTCCACCAGTTCAGGATGCCGACCCGCGACCAGCAGGAGTTGCTTGCACTATTCGTGGCGACCAAGCCCGAGATCGTCGAGCACCCGGCGGCAACTGGGCTGACCAGCGGCCTCCCTTCATCACCTCCGGCAGGACCAGTCGCCGAGCGCGCACAGTCGCTGCGCGAGGCCGCGGGGCTTCTCGACCGCGCCGAGGGGGAAAGGCAGAAGGGCAACCGCTCGCTCGCCGAGCAGATGTTCAGCTTTGCGGAGTTGATCGTCGGTCCGGATGCGCTGTCGTCCCTGGCGAATCTTTTTCGCGAGGGAGCCCCGCCTCGAATCACGACGCCTCCTCTGGCATTCTCCGTGAGCGCCCCGCCGCAACCCCAGGCGGTCGGAAGCTCGGACGAGGAGGAGCCTGCGGCGCAGCCGGCGCGCGGTTCGCTTTCGGGCGAGGTGAAGGCGGGGGACGCCGCCTTCAGCGGCTTCGCGGTGGTCGCTCTGGAGCCAGCGTCCGGGCGCTCTCGGCGCCGCCCCCCGCGCCATCGCATCATCGAGCAGCGCGACCGCCGATTCGCGCCGCGCGTGTTGGTGGTGCCGGTGGGCTCGACGGTTTCGTTTCCCAACTTCGACGGCATCTACCACAACGTCTTCTCGCGCTCGTCGACGAAGCCCTTCGATCTGGGGCTGTACAAGGCGGGCGAGCAGCGCGAGGTCCGGTTCGACAGCGAGGGCGTGGTCCGCATCGGCTGCAACCTGCACGCGAACATGTCCGCGATCGTGGCGGTGGTTTCCCAGCCGTACTACGGCGTGACGGATGCCCGCGGGAAGTTCAACTTTCGCAGCCTGCCGCCCGGCAACTACCGCATGCACACGTACACGGAAGACAGCGACGAGCCCGTGGTGCAAACCGTGCGAATCTCGCCCGGGCAGAACACGGTTGCCGTCGCGGTATCGCAAGGCGCGCGGATGGGCGTGCTGGCCGACAAGTTCGGTGTCCCGCGTGACGAGAAGGCGAAGAATTAGCGTCGCCGTCGGCACGGGCGTTGCGGCCGTCGTCTGTCTGAGTCTGATGGGCGTCGCCATTCGCGAGCGTCGTGCCGGCGCAGCCGAGACCAAGGCGCGGCTGGAGCAACTTCTTCGCGAGAGGGCTCTGGCGGTGGCGGCCCGGGCGGCGGAGCTTGCCGCCCTCTCGAAGATGCCAAGCGCGCTGGCGACCGACCCGGAAACGGTTCGCGACTTGACCGACAAGGAATTGCCGCTTGCGCTTGGCGAAGGCGAGTCGATCACGCTCGCCCAGCGCTTTGGCGACGGGCGCCAGGCCGTGCTGTTGTCCGTGCCCGAAGAGAACGCGGCCAAGATCGCCGCGCTCGGCGGATCGGCCGGGCTCCGCGACGGCCAGCTGGTGCTCTCCCACGCCGTCCGGGTGGTGCCGACCGAGCGGGCCCAAGAGCTTTCCGGCATCGTGGTGGTCTCGAGCATCGTGCAGGCGCGTGCCATCCTCGCCACCTTGCCGGCGTGGTCTCCGGGGGCGAAGCTCAACGTCGGCGAAGACGCCCTGGCCTTGGGCGCCTCGGGGGCAGCCGGACCCGGGATCGCGGTCCCTATCGCCTTTCCCGGCGGCCTCGATGGAAGCCTCGTGCTGGCCGACGCCGGGCGAACGCGCAGAGCCGTCCTCGGGGCAGGGGCCGGGGTGCTCGCGCTGCTCTCTCTGGCGCTCTCTCTGTCGGCCAGACGGCGGGCGCACGATGCCGAACGACCCATTCGATTGGCAACGCCGCCAGTCACATCGGTCACTCCGGTACCTCCAGCGACAGAGCTCGACGTGGCGTTGGCGCCCGAGCTGCCGGCCAAGTCGGCGGCCAATCCTCGCATCGGTCGCTACACCGTGGTTCGCAAGCTAGGCGAAGGTGGGATGGCCGACGTCTTCCTGGCCAGGTTCGAGGGCGAGGCTGGCTTCGGAAAGCTGGTGGCCCTCAAGGTCCTTCAGCCGAGCTTCGCCGCACACCCGGTCGCGGTCGAGCTGTTCCTCGACGAGGCACGTTTGGTCGCGACGCTCGATCATCCGAACATCGTGCAGATCCACGATCTCGGCCGCGCCAACGAGCGGTACTTCATCGCGATGGAGTACGTGGACGGAAGCGACCTCGGCCGCATGCTGGAAGCTCTGCGTGCGAGGGATGAATGCGTTGCCGTGCCCTACGCGCTGGCGATTCTGTGCAGGCTGTGCGATGGCCTGCATGCGGCACACGTCGCACGTGGACCGGACGGTGCGCCCATGCACATCGTCCATCGCGACGTGAAGAGCGCGAACGTCTTTCTGGCCAGGACCGGAGCGGTCAAGATTGGCGACTTCGGCATCGCCAAGGCAACCCATGCCCTGCGCGCGAGTCGCACCGAGATGGGGCAGGTCAAAGGAACCCCCGACTACATGCCGCCCGAACAGCGCCTCGGTCTGGACGTCGACGCGCGTACGGACGTCTACGGTGTCGGCGCGGTCGCGTACGAAATGCTGAGCGGCCGGCATGTGAACCTGGACTACGTAGCCTTGGCGGGGCGGGGCCTGCAAGGATGGCCGCATCTGCCGCGCCTGACGACCCTGCGGGCAGACGTACCCGTGGCGCTCGATGACTTGGTCTTCAAGGCCCTGTCCTACGAGCGCGGCGATCGATTCGCGAATTGCGCGGACTTCGAGCACGCCCTGCAGACTGTTGCCTCGGCGGTGGGAATGGCGACCGACAAGGATTTGGGTGGCTGGGTGCGCACCGAGCTGGACGCTCGACCGGCAAAGACTTCGAAATACGACCACCTGGCCAAGGTGTAGCCGGCCATTTGTCCGGGAGGAGGCACCGGGTGGTCCGGGCTCACTTTTTCTGTAAGGTTTTTCCCGTGTGATAACCGGCACATTCATTGCTGACAGTGCCGACCTTTTGTCTTGCCTGAAAACCGAATCGTTACAAGAGTCCCACCGATCAGAAGGTGTCTGTCGGAGTCCACAACACCCGCAGGGAGGACCACTCGCATGAGGTACCACAGCGATCCCAGTCACTCAATTCGCATTGCCTGCATTGGCGTGCTCGGAATCGTCGCGGCTGTCGGCTGCGGTGGTAACGACACTCCGGCCGGCTCGCCCGATGCCAGACCCAAGGATTCGGGTGTCGGCCGCGACACGCCGGCCACGGAAGCCGGGGCAACGCCCATCCTCACGCTCTCGACGTCCGCCCTTGCTTTCGGGGACGTGGACGTCGGCCAGAGCAGCACTCCGAAGGTCGTGACCGTCACGAACGCGGGCGGTCTGACCTCGCTCAACCCCATGGTGACTTCCGGCGCCGGCTTCGCTGTCTCGGCCACGACCTGCGCGGTACCCGCGGTGACCTGCACGATCTCCGTCACGTTCACGCCGACGGTCGCGGGCGCAGCCAGCGGCACGCTCACCGTCGCCGCCGGTCTGTCGATCACCCTGAGCGGCAGCGGCAAGACGCCCGGCTCCTTCACCGCGACTTCGGCTGGTTTGCCTGCGACGGTCCCGGTGAATCAGGCCGTGCCGGTCGCCGTGATCATCACCAGTACCGGTCCGCTCACCGGGCTCACCTGCCTTCCGAGCGGCACCAGCCTCTCCGTCGATCCGACCACGCTCACTTGCACGGGGACCCTCCCTGCGGCTGGCACTTGCCAGTATGGATTCGTCTTCAAGGCCACCACGCCTGGGCCGAAGAACGAGAGCATCGTCTGCAGCGCCGGTGGAACCTCGAGGACCGTGGCCGTGAGCACGACCGTGCCCACGCCGGCCTCGCTCGCCATCACACCCAACCCCGGCACGTTCACGGCACCGATTGGCTCGCCGAGCCTGGTCATCACGTTCAACGTCGCGAACAGCGGCGGGACCCCCACCGGCAGTCTCACCACGACGCTCGGGGGAACCGACGCCAAAGAGTTCACCATCGTCGACGACAAGTGCGTGGTGCCGCTCGCACCACTCGGGATCTGCTCGATTCAGGTCGTCTTCACCCCGACCAGCGGAGCCAACAAGACGGCCACCATCACGGTGACCGACTCGACACCCGGTTCGGTTGCCGCGGTCACGCTGTTGACCGGAATCCCCATCACGGGGCCTGCCGTCGCCATCACCGGCCCAGTCACCTTGGGCAGCGTGATCGTCGGCAAGGCCAGCGCCGCCACGACGTACACGATCACCAATTCCAGCAGCACCGCGACCGGCGCGTTGACCGTGGCGAGCAGCGACCCTGCCTTCGTGATCGGGAACGACCTGTGTACGGGGCAAGCGTTGGCTCCCACCAGGACCTGTACGTTCAGCGTCACCTTCAGCCCGACGGCGGTCGGCGAGAAGTCCATCGTGCTCAGTGCTTCGGCGGCAGGGAGCATCCTCGGCAGCTTGCAGATCGGCGGCACCGGCACGACCCCGGCCGTGCTGACCATGACCCCGCCCACGCTCGACTTCGGCACCACCGGCGTGGGAACGACCAGCACGCCGCAGACCTTCACCGTCACCAATACCGGCGGCATTGCGACAGGCCCGCTCACCGTGACCAACGCCGGTGTGGGCGGCGCCTCGCAGTTCGGCTCGACGACGACTTGCCAGGCGGCGCTCGCCCCCTCGGCGAGCTGCGAGATCGCGGTAACGTTCAAGCCCACCGCCCCAGGTAGCGCATCTGCGAGCTTCTCGGTGAGCGATGGCGCGGTCACGTCCGCGGTTCGCACCGCGGTCGGCACGGCGCTCGAGCGCCCCGGCGTCACCATCGGGTGCGTGCCGTCCAGCTTCGCCGATACCGTGGTCGGCCAGACCTCGGCCGCCGTGGTCTGTACCGTGACCAACGACCCGAACAGCAAGCAGGCCACAGGAGCTTTGACGACAACGACGACGGGCGACTTCGCGGTGACGACCAACAACTGCGCCGCATCGCTGGAACCAGGGCTGTCGTGCACCCTCTCCGTGGTGTTCAAGCCCACGGCTGCCGGCGCCCGAAGCGGGACCGTCGTGGTGACCGGGGCCAGCGGCGGTACCGGCAACCACAACCTCAGCGGAACCGGGCTCGGCAACATCGAGATCCGCGAGTTCACCGCGCCAGCGACCGGCACCGTTCCCGTGGCCGTGACGGACGGGGACTACGACTTCGGCTCGGTCAGCGCCGGGGCGACCTCGGACACCACGGTGATCTTGGCCGTCTACATCCGAGCGGCGGTGGGCAACATCTCTCTCGCCAACGCTTTCGGAACGCCGGCCCAGTTCACGACCGTCGCTGGCCCCGTCAACTTCACCTGGCCCGGCACGGCGAGCGCGACCTCGGTGGCGGCCTGTCCCGCAGCCACGACCACGGCTCCGACGGCTAGC
>CAZYFU010000239.1:0-5584 GCA_964647025.1 uncultured Myxococcales bacterium
AAAGCGGGCCTGCGACTGCTGGACTGAGGCGCGTCAGCGGGACCGACGGTAGTTTCGCCGTAGGGGACGGTCCCGTCAGCCTGGCGGGAATCGGGTAACATCGCGGTCAGGCCATGATCGCCGGTTCCAGCATTCGCTGCACAGTTTGCCTTCTGGTTCTCCTGCTGGCGCTGCCAGCGGAAGGCGGCGAGCACGAGGCGTCGGAGGACGTCGGGACGGGATTCAATGCGGTTTGGTCGGACGGCGCGGATGGGGCTTGGGCCGTCGGCGATCTTGGGGTGGTGGCCGAGACTCTCGACCATGGCAAGACCTGGCACACGCTGGGCTCTCCTGTGAAGACCAGCTTGCTGACGCTGTGGCGCTCGTCCGATGGTTTCCTCTTCGTGGCGGGCGAAGGGGGGGTCGTCCTGCGCGGCAGTCGCGAAGGCCGGTGGCGCAGGTTGCGCGTGGCCCGCAAGACGCTGTCGGGACTGGGATACGACCGGACGTGGCCTGGCCCCCGGTTCCGCGGCATCTGGGGTGACGGTCGCACCATCTATCTCATCGGAGGCGCGCCCCGTGGGGGCAGGGCCCTTTGCCTGCGCGCCCGCAAGGGGGCCGCGGTCCTGGACAGGACTTTTGCTTGCGAATTCGACGATCCGCTCGAGGTCTGGGGCTACGGCCCGGACCTGCTCGTCAGGGGCCGCGTCTACGATTGTCACGGCGGCGACTACAGCGCCCTCGCTCGTTCCACGGATGGCGGACGTCATTGGACACGGCTCACCCCGACCTGGAACGAGTCACCGTCACCCATCTGGTTCACCGCGGCTGGCGTCAGCTACCAGTTGGAGGGCAGCGACACCGTCACCCGTCAGCAGGACGGATTGCATGCCGACAAGCCCACGACCCAACTCAAGACCGGTCGCCAACTCGGCCAGCGCGCCCTCTGGGCCAACGATCGAGGCGAGATCTATATCGTGGGTGAGGGGTATGTGATTCTGCATTCGCGCGACGGCGGAGCGACCTTTACCGAGTCGAAGGTCACGGCCAGTCAGTAGCCAGGGCAGAGGCCTCGCCGTTCAGAAACGCCGAGGTCGTTCGAATGGGGTCTCTCGGCGTCCAAGCAACTTTTTTTGGCCGAGTGCCGACAACTCGGCATGCCTCACCTTCGCGCGTCCCAGGATGTCCTGGCGCTTTCTTGTCGCGCCAGCCTACCCCTCACGCGGGCGTGGAATCCCCAGAAGCCCGCCCTGTTGGTCGGGCGCCTGGTCGCCATGCGATGCCGTGGCCAAGGCATCACGGTGCTGCCGGTGCAGCGTGTGCTGGACCAATTCGCGGATGTGGCGCTTGCGTCTGCGGGTCTCGTCCGCCACTTCGTCGCCGAGGCCCAACTGACCAGCGTGCCGGTGTCGTCGCTCGACGACCATGCGCTGAGAGATCTGGTTCTTCGGGCCATCCGGGACGGCAGCCTGGTGGGCGTCGCGCACGACGACGCTACAGCCACGGCCCCGGAAGGCACTGTCCTGCAACGGCGGCTGGTCCGGGACATCGAGCAGCGCGGGCGACTCTACTTGGCTGGCCGCGATTACAGGCTCGTCGCCGATATCGACTGGCCTAAGCTGCCTGCCCGGAACAGCTACGAGGTCGTTCGGCGCGAGGATGCCCGGCGCGTGCTGGGCGAGCTGGCCAGTCTGCCAGGCACCGCGACCGACCTGCAGGCGCTGCTGGCCAAGGCCAGCGACCAGCTCTCGCCCGACTGGCGACCGCCTGTCAGCGCGCCCGATGGCCTGGTGCTGCTCCGACGGATTGCGAGAGTGGTGGCGGGCAGTAGGTGCGAGGGACCGGTGCTCACGCCATCGATGATGAAGGCGATGGTCGATCAGGCGGCGCTGACCATCCACGTGGTCGATCTGAAGAAGAAGCCACAACAGGGGTTGGCGTTCCAGATCCTCGCCCCGGACGGCAGCTCGGTGGCAGGCAGACTGGACGAGGAGGGCCGAGCCAGGGCCAAAAGCGCGTGCCCTGGGGTGTTCGGCGTGAGCTTCCCCGAGCTCGACGGGGCGGACTGGGATGGCGACGGCGCGCTCGAGCTTCCGCCAGAGACCTCGCGCAGCGAGGCCACGAGGCACACCGTCGAACAGGGCGAGCGCCTGCCCAGCATCGCGAGGGCGCATGGATTTCGGCGCTGGGAGACGGTGTGGGACTTCCCCGGCAACGCCGCCCTGAAAGGGCTGCGCGGCACGGCCCACATCCTCCTGCCGAAAGACGAGGTGTCGATCCCGAGCAAGCTCGAGCGCAGGGCCGAGGTGCCGGGCGGCACGGCGGAGTACGTGGTTCGGTGCGCGTGCGAGGTCCTGCGCGTGCGCTTCGCGGGGGTCAAGCCCAGCCAGCGCAACGAGGTGACCTTCAAGGCCACGCCCGACGTGGGCGACCCGGTGAATGGCCCCCTGCCCAAGAGCGGCAAGCTGGAGCTAGACCTGCCCCCCGGAACCACCACCGTCCACGTCGAGCTATTCCGGCAAGGCAGGAACGACGGCAAGGCGTTCGCGGCCTACGATTTCGCGGTCGGCGCGCTGGATCCCTCCGAGACCACCTCGGGGATAAAGGCGCGCCTGCAAAATCTCGGGTTCTACAGCGGCCCGCTCGACGGCAATCTCGACGACGACACCCGCACGGCCATCGCGCACTTCCGTTGGGCGCGGCTGCGCGATCGCAAGGACACGGCAGACGCGGACTTCCTGGCTGCCTTGAAGTCGACGCACGGAAGGTAAGCCATGGCCCCCGGCAATCCTCCCCGCCCTCCTCTCACCAGCGAAGAGCAGCGCCTATTGACCGACCCCGCCTACTTTGCCCAAGCCGCCACGCACGGCCCTGTCGTGCTTCAGGACCGCAGCGTCCGCGGCCTCGACATTCGTGGGCAGCGCTTCGCGGGCATCCGCCTCGTCGGCGTCGACTTCCAAGACACGAACATCGCAACCAGCACCTTCGCGCAGGCCGACCTCGAAAGCGTGACCTTCGCGGCGTGCACGTTCGACGACGTCGGCCTGGAAGGCTCCGAGCTCGACGGCTGCGTGTTCTCGCTCTGCCAGCTTGCCCGTGTACGCATCGCCGATTCGCGCCTCCACGAGCTGACCCTGCAAGATTGCACCTGGAAGGATGCCGTCTTCGAGCGCAGCCGGCTGTCCGCGCTTCGCACCTTGGGCGGAAGCTTCGTGCGCTCTCGGTTCTCCACCCTGCACTGGGCGATGCCCGAGCTGCGCGGCACCTGCTTCGACCGCGCCGAGGTCGAGGACCTGACCGTGACCGGCGGCACCCTCGGCGGCGTGACCTTCACCGGCTCGCGAGGCCGTGGCCTGCTCGTGCAAGGCACGCTCGTCGACGGCCTGGATTTCGTGCTCGGGACCTGGGCCGCCCTCACCTTCGACCAGATCCGCGGGCGCGCGCTGCGCTTGACCTGCGTGGATGCCACCGGGGTCAGCCTGCTCGGTTGTGGCGAACTGGTCGGCGTGGCGCTCGCGGGCGGCCAGGTCGCGGGCCTGGCCATCGATCGCTGTCCGACCTTGGGCCTCCTCGCCCTTTCCCAGGTCACCATCGGCGATCTCATGGTCAGCGACAGCTTCATCGACGGCGCCTTCTGGCAACGCTGCACCCTCGCCGCCGACAGCAGCATCGAGCGGACGCGGCTCGCCGGCCTCGACCTCGCATACAGCACGGTCGACGGGCTGGCCATTTCCGACACCGAGTTCACGGTAGCCCTCGGCCTGCAAGAAGCCCGCATCCGAGGCTTGCTGCTCGACCGTATCGCCTATGCCCCAGACCTCGAGCTGCGCGCCGATGGGGTAAGCTACGGCCCCGGCGCGCGCTTCCCCACCCCGTAGGAAAAGCCATGGCCTCCAAACCCGATCTCTACAACCTGGTGTGGCGCGCCTTCTCGTTCGTGTCTCGTCCGGACCCGACACAGGGGCGGCTTCAGGTGGCGCCAGAGCACCTCAACACCATCGACACTCGCCGCAACATCCCAGCGGTCATCCTGTTCCCATCCTTGCTGACCCCCAACCTGCACGTGCGCGGGGAGAGCCAAGGCAGGATCGAGCTTCTCGTGGCCGCGCCCTCGTCGCCCGCCCTCGAGCCCGAGGACGTGAATCGCCACCTGAAATTCTCGCCGGGCCTCGACGCCAGGAAGCCGGTTTCCGACGACGACCTTTTCGAGGACCCCGAGGGCAGGATCGCGGTCGAGCAAGTGAAGCCCGATGCCTTGGGCCAGGTCGGGCCCGTGAACGGCATCTTCCGCGGCATCCTGCACAAGACCGTGTTCAAGTGGCTGCCTAAGGAGCTCGACGCCTTCTACGCCATCCGGATCGACGAATCGTGCCTGGATCCCGGGCAGCACGAATCCAACGAGGACGCAGAGGCCGTCCTGCCTTTTCCAGACGAGGCCATGGGTGCGCTGGAGTACCAGGATCTTCTGCTCGCCGAGGTTCTCCTGCGCGAGAACGGCCCGGCCTTGCAGCACATGGGTGGCTTCGGCACCTGCGAGTTCAAGCTCGGCACCGAAGGCGAGGGCGTCGACTACGCGCACGTCGATCGCGACCGGCCGATCGTGGCGTATCATCCGCTCTACGTCTACCCGCAAGGCTCTTTGCAGACCCTCGACATCGGGCACGTGGGCGACATCCACATGAACGCCCGCCAGAAGCTGATGGCTCGAAGCCCGGCGCGCGTGATCCCACAATCGCCCACCATCGCATCGATGATGAACACCTTCGAGACTTCGTTTCTCCGCATCGTCGATGCGCTCGACCGCAAGGGCACCGACGTGCTGCTCATTGCGGGCGACATCATCGAGCACGTGGACAACGCCTTCCCGTACCACGACGGCGCGACCGCCGAGAAGCTGGGCAACCCCAGCGCCGCCACCATCTGGGATCTGCTGGACGTCGACGACAGCTACGACCGGAACTACCAAGCCTACGTCGACTACCTGGCGTTCTTCACGGCCATACGGCACATCTGCCAGCGCAAGCCCGTCTTCGTGGTGTCTGGCAATCACGATGCGTACAAGAAGCAGAAGCTCTATGGCATCGTACCGAGCCTGGCCTGGATGAAGCTCAACGAAGGCATTCCGGAGGATCACAACCTGACCTTCTACGAAGCGCGGCTCGTCTTCGGCGAGTCCTGGGGCAGCCTCAAGCTTGGGACGCTCTTCGACGCCAAGCACTTCCAATGGTTCTACGCCGTGCTGACCCCGTTCTCGGGCTTCAGCGTCGAGCTGCCGCGACATCGCGTGGTCGGTCTTGGGTGGGGGGAGGATGAGGAGGTTGCCAGCTTGCCGGGTTCGGGCGGGCAAGGCTTGGGACACTTGGGACGCGCCGAAGAGGCGGTCACCCCCGGGCAGCTCGCCCTGGTGAGAGCCGGTGGCAAGAAGGCCGTGGTCATGAGTCACTTCACCTTCGTGAGCCACGGCGGGAGGTTGTCCGGTGACGACGAGCCCGCCGCCGGGCACATCGACGTTGGCGGCCCGGGACTGTTTCGCTCGGGCGACCCTTTCGGCTCGGCCGACAATGGCACCTTCGAGAAGCTGAGGCGAGAGATGTACGCCGCCGTG
>CAZYFU010000240.1:0-1303 GCA_964647025.1 uncultured Myxococcales bacterium
GAGGCTGGAGAAGTACAAGACCTACCGCCAGATGTTGTCCGATTGGTTCGACCAGGACGCCGACAAGGCGTGCAACCGGGTCGATGAGTTCGAGAAGGCGGTGAAGAAGCAGTTCATCGAGCAGCCCGGCCAGATGAAGTTGCTGATCGTCGTCGACAAGCTGCTGACCGGGTTCGACGCCCCGCCCGCGACGTACCTGTACATCGACAAGCAGATGCGCGACCACGGGCTGTTCCAGGCCATCTGCCGGGTGAATCGCCTGGATGGCGACGACAAGGAGTTCGGGTACATCGTCGACTACAAGGACTTGTTCAGGAGCCTGGAGGGCGCGGTCAAGGACTACACCTCGGGCGCGCTCGACGGCTACGACAAGGAGGACGTGGCGGGTTTGCTGGAAGACCGGCTGGAAAAGGCCAGCGAGCGACTGGAGGACGCTCTGGAGGCGGTGCGGGCGCTGTGCGAGCCGGTGGAGCCGCCCAAGGACCAGCAGGCCTACTTCCGCTACTTCTCCTCGCGCGAGCACGGCAATGCGGTGCAACTGAAGGCCAACGAGCCCCAGCGGCTGGCGCTGTACAAGCACGTGGCGTCCTTGATTCGGGCCTGGGCCAACATCGCCAGCGAGATGGAGGCGGCCGGCTACTCCCGGTCCGCGACGGCGGCCATTCAGCAAGAGGTGGCCTTCTACGAGAAGCTGCGCGGCGAGATCAAACTGCACAGCGGGGACGCCATCGACCTCAAGCAGTACGAGCCGGCCATGCGCCATCTGATCGACAGCTACATCCAGGCGGGCGAGAGCGAGAAGGTCTCGGCCTTCGATGACTTGTCGCTGGTCGAGTTGATCGTCGAGCGGGGCGCCGATGCGGTGCAAGCCTTGCCGGCGGCTATCCGCAAGAACAAGCAGGCCGCGGCCGAGACCATCGAGAACAACGTGCGCCGGCTCATCCTCGACGAATCGCCCATCAACCCCAAGTACTACGACAAGATGTCCGAGCTGCTCGATGCCCTGATCGCGCAGCGCAAACAGGACGCCCTGGACTACCAGGACTACCTGCGGAGGATCGCCGAGCTGACCCGCCAGGTGAAGAACGGCCCGGCCGCGGGTGCCTACCCCAAGTCGCTCGACAGCCCGGCCAAACGGGCGCTCTTCGACAACCTGGACAGGGACGAGGCGCTGGCCTTGACCGTGGATCGGGCGGTGCGCGGCAGCCTGCAGGACGGATGGCGGGCCAACAAGATGAAGACCCGCAAGGTGTGGCTGGCGCTTCGCGAGGTCTTGGCCGGCCAGGACGAGCGCATCGACAAG
>CAZYFU010000240.1:1403-5489 GCA_964647025.1 uncultured Myxococcales bacterium
TGACTCACGCGTGCTGACGGTCAGCGGGGTGGCGGTCGAGGTCGTGCGCAAGTCCATCAAGAACCTGCACCTCGGCGTCTACCCGCCCGACGGCCGGGTGCGCGTGGCGGTGCCGCTGGCCATGTCCGACGCGGCCGTGCGGGTGGCGGTCATCGGCAAGCTGCGTTGGATCCGGCGCCAACGAGCGGCGTTTGCCCAACAAGCCCGCCAACCCGAGCGGCTGATGCTGGCCGGCGAAAGTCACTTCTTTCTGGGAAAGCGCTATCGGCTGGCCCTGGTCGATACCCACGGCCGGTGCGATGTGATCTTGCGCAATCGCAAGGTCATGGAGGTTCACGCCCGTCCGCAAGGGAGCGCGGCGCACCGCGAGCGGGTCTTGGGGCGCTGGTATCGCGAGCGCCTGCGCGAATTGGCGGCGCCCCTGGTGGCCAGGTGGGAAGACGAGCTGGGTGTGCGGGTCGCCGCCTGGGGCATCAAGTCAATGAAGACCAGGTGGGGGACGTGCAACCCGCGCGCTGGGCGGATCTGGCTGAACCTGGAGCTGGCCAAGAAGCCACCCGAGTGCCTGGAATACCTCGTCGTCCACGAGCTTGCCCACCTTCTGGTGCGGCACCACGACGACCGGTTTCACGCGTTGATGGATCGACACTTCCCCAGGTGGCGGCAGGTGAGGCGAGAGCTGAACGCCGCCCCGTTGGCGCAGGCCAAGTGGTCCTTCTGAAAGGTTCGGGCACAGGTTTCAGGCCCATCAAGCTCTCAGGTTGTCTGTCGATAACCGTGGCACGGGAGGTAGAGCCATGACTCCAGTTCGTGACGTCACGCGCATTTGCGGTGCTGCTCTCAGCGCGTTCCTTCTTGTTGCATGCGGGGGTAGCGACAAGGACTCGTTCAATGCGGAGAAGTCCCCCTATGGGGCTCGAACGCCAACAACCAAGATGACCTCAACGCTCAGCTTTTCGTCGACCACTTTGTTGAGCAGCCCCGACATCGAGCAAACCACGACGGTCGTTGGTGAAAAGACCATCGGTGGCAAGACCTACGATCGCCTGGCCACGCTCGACGTCGCCGACCCGACCCAAGGCGGAGAGTATTGGATCAAGGAAAACCCCGACGGGACCGTCGAGCTTGCCGGCGTCGAGTTACACAGCACTCTGGTTGATCCCGTGCTTCCGTCAGGCAGCTTGGTTCTGGATGCGCCCATCGTGGTGAAGAAGGATCCCCCGATCGGTCAGGAACAAGTGGTGTCGTCCAGCGGAACTTACACCCCCAAGGGATCGGCGAACGGTGTTTCGGTGACCGCAACCGGAAAATACACCCTGGTGGAAAAGGACGCCGTCGCGCAAACACAATGGGGCCCGCTGACTGGCTGCAATCACTATCGCGGTAGCATCAGCGGCACCAGCTCGCTCCTGCCTGCCGTTCTCCAAGGCGTGACCATCACCGGCGAGATGTGGTACCACCCCAGCTTCGGCGTGGTGGCCTTCAAGGCTCCGGCTCTGGGCGTCGAAACGAGCATGAAGGAGGCCGATGACTGTGGGGCAGACGATGCTTCGGGGTATCGAACCATTCGCAAGGTCGGCAACGTCGATGCTTCGAGCGGGAAATTCGAGCTGAGCGTCTATGACTGCACGGGCGACTTCACCGCGGACAAGAACGTCCACGCCAAGATGCTGCTTGAGCTGCGCTTCCAAGACGAGACGGCCGCGAAGACCACGACCCAGCCGAGCAACAGCTATGAATTCCAAACGGTCTTCGGCCAGTTTCCCTCGATGCTCGTGCAGTCGCCGGTCAGCGTTCTGCACCCGGAGGAAAACGGAAAGGGCTTCGTCTACTGGATCGCGTTCGTTGATCAAGCGGCAAAGAACGAGGCCGGTGGCAATGGCATCTCCTACGGCGTGGAGGTTTTGCCTGCCAAGAGCGGTAACCCCGTCCGTGCGAGTGCCCGCATCTATTACAAGACCCTCAAACCCTAAGGATCCACGCCCCGTTCCCCCACAGAACCTCAACCTGGGAGAGCACGCGCAAGCAACAATGGACGCTCCATTGCCGATAACTCGGAGGCCATGTCCCTACCCCGCGCAATCATCCCAGGCCGTCGCTACCTCATCACGAGACGATGCTCCGAGCGCCGGTTCCTCATGCGGCCTGATCGTGAAACCAACAATGCCTTCATCTACTGCCTCGCCCTGGCCACCCGGAAGACCGACGTCAGCATCGTCTGCGTCGGCACCACCAGCAACCACTACCACGCCGTCGTCGTCGACGACAAAGCGCAACTGCCAGTGTTCCTCGAGCACTTTCACAAGCTCTTCGCAAAGCACCAGAACTGCCTGCGCGGCCGCTGGGAAGCATTCTGGGCCACAGAGCAAACCTCCGTCGTGGAGCTGCCAAACGCCGAGGATGTGCTGGCCAAGGTGGCTTACGCTATCGCCAATCCTTGCTCCAGCCACCTCGTCGAGCAGGTCCACCACTGGCCCGGCGTCGAGTCGCTGACCGCCATCGAGAAGAACCTGCCGCTCGTGGCCAGCAAGCCAACGAGGTTCTTCGACCACGACAACCCCGACTTGCCTGACCTCGTCCAGCTGCAGCTTCGACGAGCACCGGGCTTCGAGCAGCTGAGCCAACAAGACTATGCCAAGCTGGTGCGCGAGCAGGTCGACCTTGCCGTCACAAGGGCCGCGGCCGAGCGCCGCGAGAAGGGCATCAGACTCGTTGGGCGCAAGGACGTGCTGAAGCAGCCCTGGAGACACAGCCCGAGTACTCGCGAACCAAGGCGAGGGATGTCGCCCCAGGTCGCCTGCCGCAACAAGTGGGCACGCATCGAGGCCCTTGCGCGCAATCAGGCCTTTCTCGACCAGTACCGCGGGGCACGTGACGACCATCTCTCCGGCCGGCAGGCCGTCTTCCCACCAGGGACGTGGTGGCTTTGCCGCTACGCCGGCCTGATCGCTGCTGAGCTCGGCACAACGGTTCCGTCTAGTTGACCTTGCGACGATGGTGGAACTTCCCCAAAGGCGATTCGCCAGCGGGGACGTCTGCGCCTACGACAGAAGCGTGGCCAATCTCACGACTGCGTCGGTCCCTACGGCCAGGCGATGCCAAGCAGATGGCTGGTAGCTGGCCGCAGCTACCGGGGGCTCCTGTGTCTTCGCACTCGCCCTTCAACTTCAACGTCGGCGCGGCCTCAGGACAAGAAGAAGATGACGATCAGCGAGACCAGCAGGAACGAGGCGCCTTCCTGCAAGCCGGCGGCGACGTTGCGTCGTTCGGCGATGGCCGTGGACAGCTTGAGCTTGGGCAGAAAGACGCGGCTGGCGACCAGGCGGAACACGTAGACCAGAACCAGGCTCACGCCCAGGAACTTGCCCACGTGCATGACCGTCGGAAGGAGGTCGCCGGTTCCCTTGGTCGTGATCGCGGCCTCGACCACCAGCCCCACGGCGAGCAGGATCCCCACGATGGGGAAGCTGGCGGCGAGGTTTCTGTTGCCGATCTCGGCCAGATCGTCATACGGGGTGAGACGGCAGTAAAGGAGCACCGACAACACCATCACGGCCTGTCCGACCACGAACCAAGCCACGCACGCCAAGACCCCGGCCGTCGGGTCGACCATCGCCCCACGCAACACGAGCCCGGTCGCCACCGACACGCCGGCCTTTCCCAATGCCAGGCTGATGTTGTCGTCCTCGCGCGGATCGGCTGCGCGGGCGATGCCCCGGAAGATCAGCCTGTCGCTCAGGATGTCCGCCACCAGCTGTAGCACGACGGCGAGAAGGCCGAACAGCGCCAGGTGTCCGACCATCGAAAGGAAGCTCGGGGCCTGCGCCGCGAACGAGATCGCGCCCAGAAAGCCCAGCATGATTCCGATCAGGTACCCGACCTGGCTGGTGGCGGTGCCGAGCGACCCCTGCGTGACCACGCGCTCGTTGACGGAGTAGCCGCTGCGCTTGAGTAGCCGATCGCGCGCCAGCTTGGCCACGAAAAGGATTACCAACGCCTCGACCATGAGTGCCAGGAGAACCTCGATTCGCATGGCCCCTATGGTAGCAAGCTCGTGCGGCAAGTCGACATTCCCTTGGGATTACG
>CAZYFU010000241.1:0-5321 GCA_964647025.1 uncultured Myxococcales bacterium
CGCGCAGCGCCTGTCGGTTTTACGCGACGGGAGAACCCGGCCGCGGGGTTTTCTTCCGCGACAAATTGGTGTATATGTGCGGTCTGCCTTAAACCGTTGTCTGCCGTGGGGCGGCCTCGCCCTTCATAACTTAACTTCTCCGGGGGGATGACAAAATGAACTTCAATCTGAACACGCAAGAGGACGAGTCAGTACTGTCGATCGCGGGTGAGCTTGATGCATTGTCGGTTCAGGATCTGCGCCCCGTCATCGAGAGAATCGCAGATAACCGCCCATCTAAGGTGCTCGTAGATCTGTCGAAGCTTCGCCTGATCGATAGCTCCGGTGTTGGCGCAATCGTCGCACTGTTCAAGAAGGTCAAGGCCTACGAAGGTTCGCTCGCGGTCGTAGGGGTTCACGATCAGCCGCTTGCCATTTTGCGCCTCCTTCGACTGGACCGCGTTCTCGGCCCCGTCTCCTGAAGCACGCCGGCCTGGCGGGCCCTTCGACACCAGGGGGAGAGCAAAGCCGATGACGCAGGATCAGACTTTCGCCTTCCCCCTCCACCATCGCCGGGTTCTGCGCGGCGGTACAGTCCGCCGCCGACTGCATGGAATCGGCCGCTGAGCACGACCTGGATACTTGGCTGATCCGTCCGGCGGGCGACCGATTCTCTCAAGAGACCTGGCAGCCATTGCTCGCCAAGCCACTGTCATTTTCCCTGATATCCGACGCTCGGGTATCTCAGGTGGCTGCTCGGGCCGAAGAAGGCACTGTCGCCGGCCGCCGCGCCCCCCACCAGGAAATCGTGGTGGAAATCCCAGAACAGCTCGGCCAAGCGCGCGTCCGTACACGAGCCAGAGACGTCATGTTGGGGCGAGCTTGTGCCCAAATAGCCCTGCGGCAAGCCGGGGCAAGCTCGTGCGATGTAGACGCCAGCCCAAGCCGCGCTCCGGTCTGGCCGGACCAGTGGACAGGTTCCCTCTCGCATGCAGCGGGTATCGCCTGGGCCATGGTCGCGCGGCAGGCTGACTTCGCCTCCCTGGGCATAGACCTCGAGCGCCTACTCGACGGCGAAGCGCTGGAATCCGTCCGCAGCCTCGTGCTCACTCCTGGCGAGCGCCAGTTCGAAGGCGGCCCCACGTCAGACGGGACCGCGTGGCTTAGCACCCTGATCTTCTCGGCGAAAGAGAGCATCTTCAAGTGCCTGAGCCCGCTCGTGCGGGGGTTCATCGACTTCAACGAAATGGAGCTTTCGTCGGTAGATCTCGCAGCAGGGCTCTTGCGCTTCGTTTGTCTCCGACGATTCTCGAGTTGGCTGGACCGGGGCAAGCAGGTAGATGTCCGCTTCGCCAGGGTTGGTGATCTCGTGCTAACCGCCACGGGCTGGCCGCGCCCGCCCGCCCCAGGCATGTCGGCGTCGAGTCTGCCGTAGCGCTCGACGCCGTGTCTGCGCAGGATCAGTCGCGCCCCCACCAGGACGGTCGCAGAAGCCCTCCCGTCAATCTATAGTAGGATTGCTCCGTCGATGTCGTCTGCCAGCCCCTCTCGTTCGTTCCAGTTGCTGTTCTGGGGAGGCCTCGTACTGGCGTGGATTCTGAATGCAACGGTGCTCCAGGCTCCCGAGCCGGACGAAGGCGCTCCCAGGACACCCAAGCCCTCTCAGCTTCCAAGCGCCAACAACACCAAGGTGAAGGCCGTGTCGCCCCAGAGGGCCACGCTGGACAGGTTCGACGAAGCCAAGGACAAAACCGGAGAGACCCAAGCGGTCGCACCAGAGCCTGCCCCAATTCCCATTTGTGCGAGCAACCAGCGGCTGGTCCCAGGCGGCATCTTCTCCATGGGATCTGCTGACGGCGAAGAGGACGAGGCTCCAGAGCACGAAGTGACCCTCTCGGAATTCTGCCTCGACACGAAGGAAGTCACCGTGGCCGAATACCGCAGCTGCGTCGAAGCAGGAGCTTGCTCGGCGGGATTCAAGACCGCGCAGCGAGCGGGCTATGGCTTGGGGTACTGGAAGCAATGGGACCAATTTTGCCACTGGAGTAGTGGTCCCGAAATGGACCAGCACCCGATGAACTGCGTGGACTGGAAGCAGGCCACCGCCTATTGCACGTGGAAAGGTAGCCGGCTTCCGACCGAAGCGGAGTGGGAGTTCGCCGCGCGCGGCAATTCACGTCACAAGTACCCCTGGGGCGACGAAGCGCCGTCTCCACTCCTGGCGAATGGGTGCGGCGACGAGTGTGTCGATATGGCGAAGAAGACGCTTCGGGAGACCTGGGCGAGGACCTACAAAGGCGACGACGGTTGGCCGACCACGGCGCCCGTCGGCAGTTTCCCCAAGGGGGCCAGTCCTTTCGGCATTCTCGACCTAGCCGGGAACGTGTGGGAATGGACCCTCGACAGCTATTCACGCTATCCCAGGGAAGCGACGACCAACCCGCGTCAGTCCAAGGGAGACAACACTCCGCGCGTCTGCCGCGGCGGGGGGTGGAGCAACTTCCGACCAGCCCGCATTACCAGCACGCAGCGGGCCTGGCATTTGCCGGATTCGCGGATCGGCGACCTGGGCTTCCGCTGTGCCCGCTGACCTTCAGCGAGCAAGACGGCCTCGCGGAGGTTGCTCGAGCGTGGCGCCAGGTGTAGCCGCGCAGGCTAGTTGATGGCGATGGGCGCCGGGTCGGCGGTGGACATCGCTGGGGGATGACACCGCGACGGCGCCAGCCACAAAGCGTTGGCCCTGGCTGGGCGGCGCATACGAGAAGGGTCGTCATGTTGCCAACGCCTTTCCTCGAATGATGTCCAGCCGGTTCGCGGGCGCACTCGGAGAGAAGAAGTCCGGGAGCGTACGCTCGGTGCGTCTGGGGCGGGTCAGGAACTCAACCGGCCACTCCGTGATCCGTGGAACCTTGACGTGAACGTACTGCCCGGGAGTCGGCTCGTCGATAGACTCTTCCTGCAAGATCAGCGCGACCGGTTCCTCGGCGCCCTTGGTGTCCTGAGAAAACGCACTGGCCTCATCGAAGCTCGCGAACGCATAGAAGTAGTCGCTGCCATCGTCGAGGTCTTCGGCGCCCCTATCTGGATGACACCAGACTCGATATTCCAGCACAGCGTCCCAGACGTAACCGCCGCCCGACTTTGCGCGCGCCTCGTACGTTCCAACTTTTTCGGGATCGACTACGGCTGGATACGCCATCGGAATCCTCGATAGTCCGCCTTGCCGTTCACGCGCGGCCCGCCGCACGCGCCGGCCCTTCGATGATACTACGATGTCCCTGCGGCGGGACCGTCGCGTGCAACGGCTTCGACGACGAGGACACACAACCCAAGCCGATTCCACACCACGAGATCTGACGTGATGGCTCCTTGACCAGGAGATCGACGCCACAAGTGACGACGGGCTGCTCGTGGTCGTCGACGTGAACACTGATCTCGCCGCCAAGATGGCACGAGTCACGCCGAGGCACTTCGTCTGCATCGTGCCCAGCGGTCGACCGCGCTCCTTCGGCTGCCGTCGCCACCACCAGCTCTCGTTCGGCGAACGCCTGGCCGTTCAGCTGCAGGCGGCCGTCCGCGGCCGACTGACAGCTGCAACGGCATGTTAGGCGGGCTCCTCGCCGAGAGCAACGGTCGGGACCGCCAGCCGCTCCGAGAATCCCGGATAGAGCTTGTCCACGACGTCAAGCACACCATCCGCCAACAAGACGGCATCAGCGAGGACATCTCCGAGAATCCGGGCACTTGGCCGAGGAATCCGGTGAAGGCGATGTAGCGGGTTGCCACAGACATCAAACACGGCCGCCCTCACGGCACCCCAGTGAGCGTGACCGAACATCGACGTCCAGGCGTAGAACTGGTCGTACAGCTCTTTCTTCCCCGCTTGATTCGCCAGCTCTCGCAAATTGGAGTTCTCCCAGTGACCTAGCCCTATCGGGACGTATTCCTCCCACATGTCTTCGTTCGCGAGCTGCTCGACCAGGTTAGCGTCGATACAGCCTGGAGCCGGACTTGCGCCATCGCGGATCTTGAGACTGACCAGCTTTGCTTGGCCGGAGCCGAAGACTCGATACGATCGCCAGAGGTCGGGATCGTCCTTCTTGGCCAGATAGGCGATAGTGATGTTTGCCTCAAGTATCGTTCTAAGTGCCGCCTTCGCCATCAATGTCGATGCGTTGCCTATCTTGAGTAGTTCATCGATCAGGGCTAGCGCATACAGAGCAATACCAAAAACGGTATCGTGCTTGGCGTCTGGAGCCGTCGTGGTAGCGGTCTTTGATGCGTGAGCGATCGCATTCTCCAGCACCGCTCGGACGCGGACAGCGGTCGTTCCAGTAGTCGGGCGCTTCTGTTCGGTCCGCTCGTCGAGTGGGTAGCACGGAGTTCTGTCCAGACATAGCTTCCAGAAGCCGTCCGCCCACCGGCGGTCGGCGGCGGCGAGATCGTCGAATGCGCCCGCCGTTGCTCGAATGAAGGGTCGAACCTTACTCTGGTCGCCAAAGTGCGGATAGTAGGCAATCTCGTTTGCAAGCTCGGCCTTCTCCCTCGGGAGCTGCAACTGGCCAGACGAAAGACTCGCGAAGACACCGATCCATTGGGCGTCGGTGGCTTCCTGGGACTGGTGGAACAATGACCGTCTGATCGCCTCTGCCAGGATCGTCCACGCATTCTCCGCGGGCTGGGGCAGGACCTTCGCCCAGTCCTGCCGGGCTGGAAGCTCGTCGAAAAGCAGCAGTGGTGACAGAACGACACGAGCTGGCTCTGCTCTGGTGAGAATTTCCAGCAGCCACCGTCGGTGAGCCTCCGGCAAGGCCGCGATTCCGGAGATAGTTACCCGACAATGCTGAAGGTCGGCAGAATGCTTCCCCCAGTAAGCTCCGATGGTCCGTAGGATTTCGAGCACATCTAGTCGCGGCCCGTGCGCTACGAGCAAGGCAGCCCATACCAGCTCGGGCAATCGCACATCGGACCACCGGCTGAGCCGCAGCGACAGCGATGCCAGCGGCGGAACGAGCTGCTTCCCCTGCCTGCGGTGCTGGTCAAGGGTGCTGTGTTCTCTTCGCTCCCGTTTGGTTCGACTCTGTTTGCCCACGTTTCGCTCAGCTCCGCCTAGTCAGAATGGAACGACCGACTCACACCGGCGACGTGGGTTACGCTCGCGACCGGTGAGAGACACGAAACGCAGAGCCACAACGGAGGAGTCGGTCATGAGCAATACTACCCGATATCTGGGTCTCGATGTTCACGCGGAATCCATCAGCGCAGCCATCGCCGAAGGGCGCGGGCAAAGCCGGCGACCTCACGCCCGTCTGGGTGCCCACGCCCGAGCACGAGGCCCTGCG
>CAZYFU010000242.1:0-5281 GCA_964647025.1 uncultured Myxococcales bacterium
GGCTCGTTCAGGCAGCCGCATGATCGCGGCCACATTTTCCACGGGCTGCTAGCACACCTTCCGTCTGGCGAGAAGGCGCCCCACTCCGAGGCAGCTAGGTCGCGACGGGCCGGCTCTCTCGCTTGCCGAAGACCTGGGACCAGCGAATCCGCCCCGTCATCATCATCATCGTCAGGAACAGGGTCAAGGTGGCGAGCACGCTGATGGTGAGGCCAGTGTATCCGGCGGCAAAGTGCGCTAGCGAGAAACCGACCTGGTACACGAGCTGGGCGAGCGCCACCTCGCGGAACGCGAACCTGGGGGAGACCACGAGACGCATGTAGCTCGTGACCATGATGATGCTGGCCGCGCTGGCGATGGTGAAGGCCCCGCCGATGTGCAAGTGATCTACGCCGTAGGCGAACAGAAGATGGAAGGAGAAGAACGCGCCCGCGATGGCGAGGTAGTTGGCCGGGTGGATGTCGAGGTTCTGCCGGACGCTTAGCACCAGCAGCAGGATGAAGAAGAGCAGGAGCGAGACGGGCGCCGTGCTGGTCAGGTGGTTGGCAAGCTCGCCCGGCTGGATCCGCTCGGGCATGACGAGGCCCATGTTCTTACCGGTCAAGGCCTCCCGGAACTCCCAAGCCAGCGTCCAGCCCTTGTCGTCCTTGTGCCTCGACGATGGTGAGAGCGCCCCGGCCGGGTAGTCGATGTCGGTGAAGTCGCAGCGGATCGCCAGCTTGAAGTCGCGCAGGTTCGCCACGCCCTCCCCGGGCGAATAGGTCCAAGCGTCTCGACCGCGGCTTCGGTAGTGGACCGCCAAGGCCACCCGCTGCCCGGGCGCCACGGGCATCGACAGGGAGAGCGCGCCACCTTCGGGGCGCAGCTCGTGGGCGAAGTCATGGCCGTCCACGACGAAGCGGAAGTCGTCGTACATTGCGTCGGGGACGGGAAATGCGAACTTGAGATCCAAGGTCCCGGCGTGCGGCTCCGCATGGACGTAGCTCCACTTTCCATCGAAGACCACGTCGTAGAGCGAGTACCAGAGCAACCCCTTGAGGCGTTGGTCGAGGTGGATGTCGGTGTTGACGAGGGTGCTGCCGAGCTGCACGCTCTTGGCGTGGTCGTCCCAGACCGTCTCGCGCACGAGGCGTGTGCGTTTGTCCTCCGATTCGTAGGTCCGCTCGACGATGCGCGAGGTCTTCCAACGAAAGCCGAGCGTGGGTGCGGACTGTCTTTGTTCCTGCCCCCACAGGCTCTGTACCTCGGAGCCAAGCCGGGCGTTCTGGCTCGTGGTCCGACTGGAGGTAGTGGCGCCCAGGATTCCCCAGGCAGCGCAGGCGGCGGCGAACACGACGATGATGGCGAGGATGCGTCCGATGGTGATCATGCCGGCAGGTTGCGCTGGCCATCGTGCGATGCGATGGTGGAGCCGTGAAAAGGTCGCAGAGAACTCGTGCAGAACCCGTGCAAGGGAGGGCCCTCCATGGCGCCGACGTCGCTCGTCCTGATCGTCGATGACGACAGCCACATCCGGGACGTAATCCGCTTCGCCTTGCAGAAGGAGGGCTTCGCCACCACCGAGGCGCCCGATGGCAAGCAAGCGCTCGCGCTCATCGAGAAGCAGCCGCCCGCCCTGGTCGTCCTGGACATCATGATGCCCGAGATGGACGGCATCGAGCTGTGCCGCATCGTGCGCGCCCGGTCGAGACTGCCCATCATCTTTCTCTCGTCGCGCGACGACGAGATCGATCGCATCCTCGGCCTGGAGCTGGGCGGTGACGATTACATGAGCAAGCCGTTCAGCCCTCGAGAGTTGGTCGCCCGGGTGCGCGCCGTGCTTCGTCGGGCCGCCCCGTCGGTGGAGGCAGCGAGCTCGGGCGAGCGAGAGCCGCGTCGCTTGGTGCGTGGACCGCTCGAGATCGACCTCGATGCCTTCACGGTTCGCTGGAACGGTCAGGCCATCGTGCTGACCGTGACCGAGTTCGGCATTCTGCGGACGTTGTTGGGCTACCCCGGCAAGGTCTTCACCCGCGACGAGCTCATGACCGGGGCCTACGACGACAGCACCGTGGTCTCCGATCGGACCATCGATAGTCACGTGCGGCGCGTGCGCCAGAAGTTCGAGCAGGTGAACGCCGATCCCATTCGAACCGTCTTCGGCGTCGGCTACCAACTGGTGGTTGAATGACGGGACGCACGCGCCGCGCACTGCCTCGTCTGGGCATGCGTTCGCTGTTCATCTTGCTCGGTCTCTTGGTGCTGTCGCTCGCGGGCGCCGGCCTGATCCTGTTTCGCGTCTACGACAACCAACTCATCCGCCAAACCGAGGCGGAGCTCATCGCCCAGGCGACCTCACTGGCGAGCGCCTTCAAGAAGGCGTTGCTCGACCGACTGCCGAACGACGGCGAATCGCTGCAGCACTATGGAGTCGCCGTGGCGGAGCCTTTCCGCAGTCAATATGGGTCGGGAACGCAGCTTCGGCCGCGGCCGGCGACCCTCGCACTCGGCAAGGACACGGTGAGAGAGCGCGCCGAGCCTGCACGCTCGACGCAGGTTCCCGCAGACCCGCTGGCTGCCGCCGCAGGCTCCATCGTCGGACCGATGCTCGAAGAGACCAAACAGATCACGTTGGCGGGGCTCCGCATCGTCGACTTCAGAGGTACGGTGGTCGCCAGCAGCAGCGGCCAGGACATCGGGCTCAGTCTGGTCGACCGCGAAGAGGTGCGGCGAGCGTTGAAAGGCGAGACGACGAGCCTTCTGCGCAGGCGTGTCTCCGACGAGCCAGCTCCGCCCTACAGCTCCCTCAGCCGCGAGACCGGTGTGCGGGTATTCGTGGCTTTCCCGGTGGTGACTGCCCAGCGTGTGCTCGGCGCGGTGGTCCTGTCGCGCACGCCCATGACGCTCGGGAAGGCGTTCTACCAGGACCGCGAAAGCCTCCTCGCCATGGCCGCCATCCTGGTCGCGGCGGTGGCCGCGGTGTCTTTGTTGGCTGCCGCCTTGATCGTTCGCCCCGTGCGCGCCCTCATCCGGCAAACCGAGGCCATCGCCGCTGGACAAGCCCAGAAGGCGGACGTGCTCGACCATCCGGGCACGCGGGAGATCGCGCAGCTCTCGCGTTCCTTCTCGCAGATGTCGGCCCGGCTCACCGAGCGGTCGGAGTACATCAAGGGCTTTGCGGCCAGCGTCTCGCACGAGTTCAAGACCCCGCTCTCCGCCATCCGAGGCACGGTCGAGCTGCTTCGTGACCACGGCACCAGCATGGAAGCGAAGGATCGCGAGCAGTTCTTCGCAAACCTGGACCAAGACACCGAGCGCTTGGGACACCTCGTGCATCGCTTGCTCGAGCTGGCCCGCGCGGACATGCTGTCATCGTCGGCGGCGACCTGTCGCGTGACCGAGGTCGTTGCATCGCTCGTCGAACGCTACGCGGCCCTGGGGACCACCATCAACGCCGAAGGCCTCGATGCCACGATGGTGCAGATAGGTCGCGACACGCTGGAGGCCGTGCTTTGCCATCTGTTCGACAATGCGCGGACCCACGGCAAAGGCGCCGTGACCGTCTCCGTGAAGCTGACCACCCTGGAAGCGACACCTTCCATGGTTGCGCTCGACGTGTCCGACGATGGCCCTGGGATCTCGGATGCCAACCGCACGCGGATCTTCGATCCCTTCTTCACGACCAGTCGCGACCGCGGGGGGACCGGGATGGGGCTCACCATCGCCAGGGCCCTGATGAGCTCGCACGGCGCCTCGATCGAGCTTCTACCATCGAGCAAGGGCGCGACCTTCCGGCTGACCCTACCGCGGAGCATGAAATGAGAACGCGAGGACGCCTGGGGATGGACTTCCAAGACGCCGCGCAATTCAGGAAATGGTTGAACAGCCGGGCCGATTCCGAGGCGGGCGTGTGGCTGCGCTTCCAGAAGGGCAAGGGGGCCGAGGGCATCAGCGCGGAGGAGGCCCTGGACCAGGCGCTCTGCTTCGGTTGGATCGACGGGCGGCTGAAGAGCGACGGCGAGCGGAGCTACGTCAAGTACTTCGCGCCGCGGACCAAGGACAGCGTGTGGTCCGAGAAGAACAAGCGGGCTGTGAAGCGCCTGCGCGACGCCGGCCTGATGACGGAGCGTGGCGAGCGTGCCGTGGCCGCGGCGAAGGCGAACGGGCGATGGGACAAGGCCACCATCGCCCTGGATTTCGAGGCGATGATCGCCGACTTGGGGACCCGTCTGAGTGTCGAGGCGGAGGTGGCGGAGAGATTCGGCGGTTGCTCCGCATCGATGAAGAAGCGCTACGCCGGCTTCTATTTCGAGGCCAAGACCGAGGCGACGAGGCTGAAGCGACTCGGAAAAATACGGGCGGCTTTGCTGAGCGGCGACAAGGGGATGCTGTACTGAGCGTGCCTGTTCGAAGCCGCGCACGGCTCTTTACGAATCCCCCCATCGATGCTTATCTTCTTTCCCCCCGAGCGATGCGCGGCTCCGCCGGCCTTTCCGCATTCGCGGAGCCCGGGGAGACGAGGAAAAACGCATGACAGGCAATACCCGCCCGAAGGACATGGAACGGATCACCACGACGGAGCTCGCGAAGAGCTTCATCGAAGAACAGTGCGACGCGCTCAGGAAGCAGATCGGCGGAAAGAACGTGCTGCTCGCGCTCTCCGGAGGCGTCGATTCCTCGGTCGTCGCCGCGCTTCTGATCAAGGCGGTCGGCAGACAGCTCGTCTGCGTCCACGTGAACCACGGGCTCATGCGCAAAGGAGAGCCGGAACAGGTGATCGCGGTGTTCCGCGACAAGATGAACGCGAACCTCGTCTATGTCGACGCGGTGGCGCGCTTCCTCGGCAAGCTCGGCGGGGTTTCCGACCCCGAGCAGAAACGCAAGATCATCGGGGCCGAGTTCATTCGCGTGTTCGAGGAGGAAGCCCGCAAGCTCGACGGCATTGAGTTCCTCGCCCAAGGCACGATCTACCCGGATATCCTGGAGAGCGGTCCGGTGAAGGCGCACCACAATGTCGGCGGGCTTCCCGAGGACCTGCGGTTCGAGCTCGTGGAGCCGCTCAAGTTCCTCTACAAGGACGAGGTCCGCGTCGTGGGCAGGGCCCTGGGCCTGCCGGACGGAATGGTCAACCGCCAGCCCTTCCCCGGCCCCGGGCTCGGCGTCCGCTGCCTCGGCGCGATCACGCCGGACAGGCTCGAGGCGGTGCGCGAGTCGGACGCCATCCTCAGGGAGGAGTTCGAGAAGCAGGGTCTCGCGGACAAGGTCTGGCAGTACTTCACCGTCGTGCCCGATTTCAAGTCCA
>CAZYFU010000243.1:0-5138 GCA_964647025.1 uncultured Myxococcales bacterium
CCTGACGCGGCTGTGCGTCTGTGACCTCTTGGGGGCTCGAAAATGGCGCTTATACCTCCTGCGGACCGGTCAGGGCCAATTCCTATAGTCTCTGAGAACCTGGGGTCTGCCATCTTTGATGGCCCACTCTCGGCCATGGCCAAGGAGGCCCGTCTTGACGGGCGTGGATGCGAATTGATTGTGCAGAAGTTCGAAGTCCCATCCCTCCCCGCGCCCGAAGACCTCCGGCCTATTCTGGGTTCCGTTCGGAGCGTAGAGCACGGCGCTGATCCCGGCATGCTTCGCACTCAGGAACCAATCGGCCTCGACTTCGGCACCGGAGGGTTTGCTAAGGCGGGGGCTGGGCGAGCGGCCTACTTCAAGCACGCGGCCTGTCCCTACCTCGATCTCCCACGTGTGCGACCCGATAGCGTAGAGCACGTGTGCGACCGCGGGCGGTTCTCCGTATTTTCCCGGAAGGTCAGGTGCAAGGAGGGCGGAACCGCTGACGGCGATAATGTAGTGATCCTTGTCGGCAACGATTCCCTTCGCGAGGTACTCGGTGTACTTGTCCCATTTGTCCTTCAAAACCTGGGCGTACCTGAGCAGGATCGACGTCCTCCGCACTGTCCCCCAGGATCGTCGTGAGGCCTCGTAGGACCTCTGCAATTCCGCGGTCGGCGAGGGCGTGACTGCTTCAATCCACAAACGGGAAGTGCCTTCGACTAGGATGTCTGGACCTCCGACGGTTGAACGCCGGGTGACTGCCAGGCCAAGCCGCTTGAGCACGACCGTAAGTCGCATCTCCCAGGCTCTCGCAAAGTGGTGTCCTTTGCGCTGGAATTGGTCCAGGAAGTTGCGATCAGCAAACGGTTCAAACTCTACCCAGAGAGCTTCCAGGTACTGACGGTGGTGACCGGCATACGCGTCGTCACGGACGAATCGATATACCGGGTCGAGTTCCGCAGCCGAAACGGTCGTCGCGAATAGTCCGGAACGCTTCGCCATGGCGCACGATCAAAAGACATCGCTGGTCGAAGCGCAACCCCACGATGTTCAAGCCTCTTTTGTGGGCTGCTCAGACCACGATGCGGCGACGAAGACGCCGGATCGCCAGGTAGGTCGCCGCGATCGTGACGATCACCAGGAACGCGAGGTCGGCCAGCAGCACGCCCGAGAAGCGAAGCAGGGCCGGATCGCGCGCGATCCGCACGGCGTGGGTGAGCGGCAGGAGCTCGGCCAGCGGACGTAGCGCGCGTGGCAGATCGTCCAGGGGAAACACCGTCCCCGAGAAGAAGAACATGGGCGACAGAAAGCCCGTGAAGTAGAAGTTGAAGTGGTTGATGTTGTTCACGAACGAGGTGACCAGCAGCGACAATCCGCCGAACATCGCCCCGGTGAGGAAGCCGATGGGGACCGCCACCAGGCCCATGGGCAAGGGAAGCGCGCCGAACGCCGCCATGACGACCACCACGCACGCACTGAAGAACAGCCCCTTGGTCCCGGCCCACAGGACCTCGCCGACGAACAGGTCGGTCACCGTCACTGGCGCGGCGATCATGCCGTCGTAGGACTTCTGGAACTCCAGACGAACGAACGTCCCGAAGGTGCACTCGTAAGCAGACGTGAACATGGCCGACGTGACCGGCAACGCCGTCGCCAGAAACACCAGGTAGCGAACCCCGTCCATCGATGCGATATAGCGACCCAGCCCCAGCCCCACGCCGACGAGGAAGATCACCGGTTCGAGGAACGGCGGCAGGCCGTTGCTGATCAGGTTGCGCGTGTAGACGCGCATGTGCCGGTACCACACGCTGTAGAGCCGGGCGCCAAGCCCCGCCACCCTGGGCTCACTGCCGTGCATCGAGGCTCCTCCCGGTCGACTTCAAGAACACGTCTTCGAGGGTGCTCGGGCGCAGGTGGTGATCGCCGGGCGGAAGCAGGTCGGCCAGCCGCTGCAGCCCCGCGTAGTCGCCGGCGTAGATACGCAACGTCTCGTCGGACTCTTCGACGCGCGCATCGGGCAGCGAGAGTCGCGCCAGGACCTGCGGTGCCTGCTTCATGTCGGTCAGCTCGAGCACGTAGCGCTCGATGTGCTGATCGACCAGCGCCTTGGGGTGACCACGCAAGACCGCCTTGCCTTTCTCGACGATTAGAACGTCGTCGCAGAGCTGGAAGGCCTCGTCCATGTAGTGGGTGGTCAGCATGATGGTCAGGCCCCCGCGCTTGAGCTGGCGCAGCTTCTCCCAGATGGCATGGCGCACTTGCGGGTCGAGGCCGGTGGTCGGCTCGTCGAGGATGAGCAGGCGCGGCTGGTTGAGCAGGGCGCGCACGATGACCAGGCGGCGCTTCATGCCGCCCGACAGCTCGCGGATGTTGGCCCCGCGCTTCTCACCCAGCTCCATGAAATCGAGCAGCTCGGCGATGCGCGCGTCCGCCTGCTGGTTGGACATGCCGTACAGCTTGGCGAAGACGCGAAGGTTCTGGGTTACGTCCAGCTCCTCGTCGAGGTTGTCCTCCTGGGGCACCACGCCCGAACGGCACTTGATGGCCAGCTCGTCACGCTCGGGGTCGAAGCCGAAGACCGACACCTTGCTCGGGGGCTCGCGGTCGCGCTCTGCCTTGCGATAGAGGATGCGCATGATCGTGCTTTTGCCCGCGCCGTTGCGGCCGAGCAGCCCGAAACAGATCGAGGGCGGCACGTCGAAGCTGATTCCGTCGACCGCTTTCATGCCGCGGTACGATTTGTGGACGTTCTCGAAGACGATCACCGGCTGGGGCATGCGGCACAAGGGTTAGCACGAATTGCGTCGCTGGCGAGGGCTTACGCTTCGCCTTGGATGGTGACCAGCACGGTACGGCGAGCCCGGGGCCCATCGAAGTCGCACAAGAAGACATTTTGCCAAGTCGACAAAGCCAGCTCACCGTCGCGGACGGGGATCACCTCGCTCGGCCCGACGATGCCGGCCTGGATGTGCGCGGAGCCGTTGTCGTCCACGCGATCGTGGCGCCAGCGCCCGTGCGGCGCGATCGCCTCGAGACAGTCCAGCACGTCGAGCGTGATGTTGGGATCGTCGTTCTCCTGGATCATCAACGCGGCTGTCGCGCCCTGGGCGTAGAGCGCGCAGGTGCCGTTGCGGATGCCAGAGCGACCGACCTCGGCACGAACGCGAGCCGTGATATCCACGAGCTCGCGCTTGCGCCGGGTCTCCACTTCGACGGTGGCGAGGTGTTGCTTCACGGTCCCCGCTAGCGCGAGCCGCGAGACACCATCAGGTCCAGGTCTTCGCGCAGGCTTTGCAGATCCTCTTCGTGCTCGACCTCTTGCTCGAGGATGGTGAGCGCCATGTTGTAGGTCACCATGTCCTTGTCCTTGGTCGCATCCATCAGCGCCTTGTAGGTCGAGATCGCGCACTGTTCGCCGGCGATGTTCTGGTCGAGCAGCACGGCCACGTACGGATCCGCGGGCGCATCGTACTTGCACGGGCTCAGATCGAACCAGTCCTTGGGCGACAGCGCGGGCGTACCGCCCAGTTGGATGATGCGGTTCGCGACCAGCACGGCGTGGTTGAGCTCCTCCGTGGCGTGCAGGGTCAGCTCCGCGGCAACGGCGTCCTTCATCGGGCCCTTGATCATCTTGGCGCCGAGCCAGTACTGGTAGTAGGCGAGCCATTCACTGGCGTAGGCCTGGTTCAGAAGCTTGAGGAGGACGTTGACGTCGAGGCCGAGAATTTCGCGTGCTCTTGTTCCCATGTGACCGCTCCTTGGGTCCGGCGGTGCCGGTCGGTTGTGAGTTGGGCCGAGCCTAGCAGCCCAGCGCCGGCCTCACCACATTGTCGATGCGCGATTCTGGCTTCGCGGGCCCGTCGGAGGTAAGGCTATGCCATGCCGATGCTCGCCCCCAGCTCGCTCCTCCACAGCTTGCGTTGGCAAGACGTCGTCGACATCGCGGTGCTCACCCTCATCCTCTCGGGCACGTATCGGCTGATTCGCCGAACCGTCGCCGTGCAAGTGGCGCTCGCGCTCCTGATCTTGGTCGTGGGCTCGTGGCTCGCGAACTACCTCGGCTTGATCCTGGTCTCGTACCTTCTATCCGGCATAAGCGCCGTCGCGGCCATCACCATCGTGGTGCTCTTCCAGTCGGAGATCCGGCGGGCGCTCGGCCGCATGAACCCGTCGCGATGGTTCGGACGCGGACGCGACACCGGCAACCGGCTGGACTCGGGGGCCATCGTGGCCGAAGCGGCGTTCTCGTTCGCCGAGAGGAAGAAGGGCGCGCTCATGGTGATCCCGCGCTGGGATCAGGTGTTCGACCACGTCACCGCCGGCACCGTGGTGGAAGCGCGCATCTCCGTCGCGCTCATCGACGCCATCTTCACCTCCACCTCACCGCTGCACGACGGCGCGGTGGTGCTGCGCGAAGGACGGGTGCTACGGGCCGGCGTGGTCCTGCCGCTCGCGAGCGAGACGCCCGATCCGAGACACGGCACCAGGCATCGGGCGGCCCTCGGCCTGGCGCGGGCGACGGACGCGCTCGTGATCTGCGTGAGCGAGGAACGCGGGACCGTCTCCCTGGCCCACGATGACGTGCTGGAAGAGATGGCGAACAAGGCGCAACTGCGAAGCGCCTTGCAGCTGCTCGGCGACACCAGCACCCGACGCGACCGGGTTCGCAGCGCCACGAAGCGCTCGACGATGGCCAGCGTGCTTCCGAACCTCGCCATCTTCCTCGGCGTGGTGGGTGCTTGGGCGGCGCTGACGCTCGACCGATCGCACGTCATCACCCGGGTGGTGCCGCTGGAGATCCGCGGGGTCACCGACACCATCGCCGTGGATCCGCCGCGGCAGAACAGCGTCGCGGTCGAGCTGCGCAGCTCGCGCCGCCAGCTGGAACGTTTGCCGCCCGGTGCCATCGAGGCCTACGTGGAGCTTGGCAGCAGCAGCCTGGGCACCCGCTCCTATCGCATCCACGCCCGGGCTCCCGCCGGCATCGAGATCACCGGCTTCTTCCCCGACACCGTGCAGGTCTCCGCACGTGCACGCTCGGGAGAAATCGCCGCCCCCAACCTGCACGGCGAGAGCGTGACCATCAAACGCTCGGCAGGCGGGCGTCCAGACGCGAGCAAGTAGCCACCAAGCTCTCGCGCCGAGCTGGCGCC
>CAZYFU010000244.1:0-5084 GCA_964647025.1 uncultured Myxococcales bacterium
GAAGCGTCGGGTGGCGGCCAAAGCCTTGGCCACGATGAAGGAGTGCGTCCGACTCGGTTGACGTCGTCCCCCAAGGCATTCGCAACGACTGGGACTCCAACAGCGAACGCGCGCTCGCTGGGGAGATGTTCATCATCGAATTCGAAATGCCGGTTCCCGGCGGCGGCCAGTGCGCCTTGGAGTCGTCGTACCATCCCATCCGGCAGGGCGCAGACATCGTCGGCTTCATGACCACGACCCGCGACGTCACCGAGCGCAAGCGCGTGGCAGATGAGCTGCGTGAGCGCGAGAAGCAGTTTCGGGCTTTGTTCGACTTCGCGCCCTATGGATGCGCAGTCACGGATCTGGAAGGACGATACTTGATGGTCAACAGGTCCTTTGGGGTGACCTGGGGAATCGGCGCCGCCGATGTGCTGGGCAAGACGCCGGGCGAGTTGGGCGTGGTGCTCGCCCCCGAGGACGCGAAGCGCATCGCCGCCGAGCTGGCCAGCACCGGTGCCCTCAAGCTGGTCGAAGCGGACGCCTCGTACCGCGGCATCACCTCCACGATCCTCATCTCGATCCGCCCCGTCGAGTTTGCAGGCAAACCGGCACGGCTGGCCGTGACCGTGGACATGTCGGAGAAGAAGCGAGCCGAACGCGCGCTCCGGCAGAGCGAAGAACGAATCCGGCTGCTCCTGCAGAGCTCGAACGACCTGATCACCATCGTCGACGAGCAGGCCCAGCCGCTCCTGGCCGACGGCGCGGCCCGGGCGGTGATGGGCTACGGAGCGGAGGAGCTTCTGGGTGTGAACGGCTTCGATGCAATCCACCCCGACGACCTCGATCTGGTCCGATCTGTCCACTTGAAGGCTCTGGCCGAGCCGGGGCGCAAGCATCGGGTCGAGTATCGCGCCAGGCGCAAAGACGGCAGCTGGAGCTGGGTGGAGGTCGTGGGCAACAACCTGTGTGCCAACCCATCGATCAGAGGCATCGTGCTCAACATCCGTGACATCACGGAGCGGAAGCGGGCCGAGGCCGAGCGGGAGAAGTTGCAGGCGCAGCTGCTGCAGGCACAGAAGATGGAGTCGATCGGTCGGCTGGCGGGCGGAGTCGCGCACGACTTCAACAACATGCTGGGGGTCATCCTGGGCCACGTCGACTTGGCACTCGACAATACGGCGCTCGACCAAGCGCTACGCGGCGACCTCGATCAGATCCGCAAAGCGGCCGAGCGCTCCGCGGATCTGACCCGCCAGCTCCTCGCCTTCGCCCGCAAGCAGACCATCGCGCCCAAGGTGCTCGACATCAACCAGACCGTCGAGGGCATGCTGAGGATGCTCCGGCGACTCATCGGTGAAGACATCGAGCTGGTCTGGCTGCCGGGGCCAGACGCCGGCCTGATCCGGATGGACCCGTCGCAAATGGACCAAATCCTGGCCAACCTGGCCGTGAACGCCCGCGACGCCATCGAGGGAACGGGCAAGCTCGTCATCGAGACCAGTCGTGTGACCTTCGACGACGAATACTGCGCCGAGCACGCCGGATTCTGCCCCGGCGAGTACGTCTTGCTTGCGATCAGCGACAACGGCTGTGGGATGGACGCCGAGACCCGGAGCCATTTGTTCGAGCCCTTCTTCACCACGAAGGACAAGGGCAAGGGCACGGGGTTGGGGCTCGCCACGATCTTCGGCATCGTCAGGCAGAACGACGGCTTCATCAGTGTGTCCAGCGAGCCGGGACGAGGGGCGACCTTCGAGGTCTACTTGCCGACACACCAGCCCACCGGTTCGCAACAGGCCCAGGCCGTCCCGACGCGCGAGACGGTGGGCAAGGGTACGGTGCTTCTGGTCGAGGACGAACCCGCGATCCGAGAGGTGACCGTGAGGATGCTGGGACGGCTCGGCTACACCGTCATCTCGGCCGGCTCCCCCGGGGAGGCGATCGAGCTGGCACGTAACCACATCGGCGAGATCGACCTGCTTCTGACCGACGTAGTCATGCCCGAGATGAACGGACGCGATCTGGCGAAGAACCTGCTGTCGCTGCACCCGGGACTCAAGCGGCTGTTCGTCTCGGGCTACACCGCGGATGTCATCGCCCATCACGGCGTCCTGGACGAAGGCGTGCACTTCCTCCAGAAGCCGTTCTCCATCCAGGCACTGGCGGCCAAGGTGCGCGAGGTCCTGGCGACCGCTGAGGGCTGATCATCGCTGCCTGCGCCTGCCGCGCCGGTGACGCGGCTCCGCGACGGTGATTCGGGCCACCGACGCGCAATCCTCCGGTACTATGGTCGGGCTGCGACATCTCACGTGCTCGCGGCCGAACTGGAGGTTCAGATGCTCTCGACATCTCGCTGCTCTCGGTCCTGGTTGCTCCTGCTCGCTTGCTCGGCGATGGTTGCCTGGCAGTCTTGCGACGGCGGAAGCGGGGGCGGCGACGCCTCGGTTCCGTCCCCCTGGGGCAACGGCGGTGCGGGCCCCGACGGCGGTGGCGGAAAGATCACGCCCGCCCTCGGAGGGATCACCGGCACGGGCGGCGGCGTCCCCGGCTACGGCGGCGCCACCACGCCCGACGGTGGAATCACACCAGCCTGTGGGGGGCCCGGCATGCAGTGCTGCGATGGCAACGGCTGCAACGGAGGCGGCTGCTGCGTGTCAGGGATCTGCATGAGCCCGGGCGCGAGCTGCATCGGCGCGGGCGGAGGCATCTGCTCGGCTGGCGCGTGCGGGACCTGTGGAGGGGTCGGGCTTCCCTGCTGCGGTGGCAGCACCTGCACCGCGACCAACACCACGTGCTCGGGAGGGGCCTGCACGGGTTGTGGCAAGAAGGGCCTTCCGTGCTGCCCAAGCGCCAGCGGCGCAGGCAAATGCCTGGAGGCGAACAGTCTGTGCAGCAACAACGTCTGTCTCGCGTGCGGCATCCCCGGCACGCCTTGCTGTGCGAACAACCAGTGCGACAGCCCGAGCTGCTGCTACGCCGGGGTGTGCGCGAGCGAGGGCTCCAGTTGCGGATCAGCCGGAGGGACCTGTCAGGGAGGGCGCTGCTCGGGCTGCGGTAGCGCGACGCAAGCCTGCTGTTCGGCATCGTGCTACGACGGCCTGGTCTGCAAGAGCGGAACCTGCAACCCGTGCGGAGAGCTCAATCAGGCCTGCTGCCCCGCGAGCGCCGGAGCCGCGTCGGGGACCCTATGCCACACCGCCGACCAGGTGTGCGTGAACGCAACCTGCATGGCCATCATTTGTGTGCCGGGAGCCCGGTTCTGTCAGGAGAGCGAGGTCCGCACGTGCAGCACGAAGGGCGAATCGAGCACGCTCTACGCCACCTGCTCGTCGAGCCAATACTGCGACGCCCAGACCGCCACCTGCAAGAGCAGGATCTGCACGCCCAACCAGGCGGTCTGCAATGGCACGACTGCAACGACGTGCAACGCCCTGGGCTCAGCCTACGTCGCCGGCGGGACCGACTGCGCAGCCGCCGGGCTGGTCTGCAGCCAAGGCAGCTGCAAGCCGAGGTTGTGCACGCCCAGCACCTACTACTGCGACGGCGCCTCGGTCAGGTTCTGCAGCAGTGATGGGGCGTCGTCGACGCTCTACAAGACCTGCGCGGCCACACAGTACTGCGACGCGACCACGAACGCCTGCAAGACGCAGATGTGTTCGCCCAACCTCCCCGCCTGCAACGGCAAGGTCGCCACGACCTGCAACGCCGATGGCTCGGACTACGTCGCCGGAGGCACGGACTGCGCTGTGGCCGGCCTGCTCTGCAGCCAGGGCGCCTGCAAGGCCCAACTCTGCACGCCTGGCACCTACTACTGCGACGGCAAGGCCATCCGCTACTGCGGCACGGATGGCCTCTCGTCCAGCCTCTATCAGACGTGCTCGACCACGCAGTACTGCGATGCCACGGCGAGGGCCTGCAAGACGCAGCTGTGCACGCCCGGCCAGCCCGCTTGCAACAACAAGGTCGCCACCACCTGCAACCCCGATGGCTCCGGGTACGCCGCCGGAGGCACGGATTGCACGCTGACAGGCCAGGTGTGCAGCCAAGGTGCTTGCAAGACCCAGCTGTGCACGCCGAGTACCTACTACTGCGAGAACAACACCGTCCGCTACTGCAGCAGCGACGGCCTCACGTCCAGCCTCTACCAGACCTGCACCGCCAGCCAGTACTGCGACACGACCACGAACACCTGCAAGGCGCAGGTGTGTCCCCCCAACCAACCGGCTTGCAACAGCGCCACCAAGCTCGCCACGACCTGCAACGCCACGGGATCGGGCTACGTGGCGGGCGGTACCGACTGTTCGTTAACCGGGCAGGTGTGCAGCCAGGGCACCTGCAAGAGCCTGCTGTGCTCACCCAGCACGTACTACTGCGAGCTCAACACGGTCCGCTACTGCAGCAGCGACGGCCTCACGTCCAGCCTCTACCAGACCTGCACCGCCAGCCAGTACTGCGATATCGCCACCACGACGTGCAAGGCACGGCTCTGCACGCCGAATCAGCCCGCCTGCAACGGTAACGTCGCGACCACCTGCAACGACGACGGCTCCGGCTACCTCGCCGGTGGCACCGACTGTGCCGCGAGCGGCCTAGTCTGCGGTACCGGCGCCAGCTGTACCAGCGAGCAGATCGACACCGTGGGTGGTATCGGAAGCTCGTCGGCGTCGAGCTACCAGAATCGACTCAAGCTGGATGTCTACGCAGTGACGGTCAGCCGGACGCTCACCCAGATCGAGCAGTACATGAGGATCACGACCTCGACGCCCGTCACCTTCGTCGTCTACGAGTCGCCGTTCAGACTCGGAGCCTACACGCAAATCTCGTCCACCGTAGTGACGGCCCCGGTGGGTAGCGGCTACCTTTCGTCGGGGCCCATCAGCGTCCCGTTGGTGGCTAGCCGCCACTACATGATCGGCCTGTGGTGGGGCCTGGCCTCGGAGTACTACCACATCGAATCACCGGGCACGAGCATCGTGCAGACGACGAGCTTCGGCTCTCTCATCGATGCGATGTCGCTCGAGGCGACCACGGCTGCCGCGGAGGTCGCGTTCAGCGGAGGCGCCACCTATCGCTATCCCCAGCGATTGCACACGGCCCCCTAG
>CAZYFU010000245.1:0-5069 GCA_964647025.1 uncultured Myxococcales bacterium
GGTCGCGAGCGTAACCCACGTCGCCGGTGTGAGTCGGTCGTTCCATTCTGACTCGGCGGACAAGGAGCACTGCATGCGGACACTCTCTGACAGGGACAAGCAAAAGAAGGCCGAGGTGCTGGCGTTCCTGCACCAGCAGGTATTCGACCCGATCCTTTCGTCGCCAGCGGCTTCGAACGCTCTCAAGCAGGGAGTCCGCTACACAATCATGCGGCTGGATGAACGCGATCCCGCCGGCATCGTCAGCTATTACTGGTCCGCGATCGTCGGCACCGATCGTAGCGTGGAATTCGCTCGGCAAATGCGCTCCGAAGGCTTCACGCGGTTCGAGGAAATCATCGACGACTTTCGAGACCGCTTTGGTGACCGGTGGATCGCTTCCTGAAGGTTGCCGCCGAACAAGGCGTTGAACGCGACGGGCGCTGCGCGCCCGCGCGTTAACGCCAAACCGTTGGGCGGACCAAACGGTGACCGTCTGTCGGTGCTCCGTGATATATTGCCGTCACCATGAGCAAGGATGCCGGTGCCAAGCAGGTGTGCTTCGTGATTTCGCCCATTGGTGAAAGCGATTCGGAGACGCGGAAGCGAGCAGACCAAATCCTCAAACACGTGATTCAGCCGGCCGTGAGGGAGTGTGGGTTTGAAGCCACTCGAGCTGATCAGATTGGCGAGGCCGGGATGATCACAACCCAAGTGATCCAGCACATCATCGACGATCCCTTGGTGGTCGCAGATCTCACAGGACAGAATCCGAATGTGTTTTACGAACTGGCCCTCCGTCACGCCTTTCGTCGGCCCTATGTCCAGCTGATCCAACGCGGCGAAAGGATTCCCTTCGATGTGGCGACGATTCGAACGATCGAGGTCGACCACAAGGATCTCGATTGTGTCCAGTCTGCGAAGGAAGAGATCGTTCGCCAAGTGAAAGCAATGCAGGCGAAAGGATCCGAAGTGGACAGCCCGATCTCTGTCGCCGTGGACCTCGATGTCCTAAGACAGAGCGGAAGCCCAGAACAGCGACAGCTTGCCGATGTTACTGCCGCTGTCACAGAACTCCGAGCGTCGATGGCTGCAATGGTAAGTGCAATCGACAAGCGACTTGTTGAAACTGCTGCACCAGTCACCATGCTGCGGGAGACTCTTGTTACAGAGATGCGGCCCTTTCTTAAGGAGCTCGAGGATATCTCCCGACGTCCCCGATTCCATCCTGGAATGATCGAGGAGTTCATGATGCTCTCCGAACGGGTTGGGAGACTGCTAGATGGTGATGCCAAAGAGACCAAGAATCCACGAACAGAGGATGCTCGGTCCACGCTTCGCCGACTTGAGCATCTGATCCAGGCGATGGCAATCGATTCCGGGATCTCCCCTCGCATGTTCAATGCTCGTCTGTTCGGAGACGCCGAACGACGGAGGGCGGTTGGAAAAGTGGAATGACGACAGTCGAGGCCGCCCAACAAGGCATTGCACCTGACGAGCGGTCGCCTTCGGCGCCCGCTCGCAGGTGAATGCCCAGCCGTTGACGGACCTATGACCATCCTGAAATCACCAGCGTTCCCATTCGTGGTCGCTGGCGTCGTCGGCGCGGCCTTTGCGGCACACCGCAGTCTGGCGCTCGGACTGGCGTGCTTCACGGTGACGTCCGCAGCAAAGATACTGGACGGGATCGGAGGTATACTCGGCTCATATCGGCTCGGGCCAGCCGACGCTGACGACCCGACGTCGCCGGTCGCTATCGCACGGGTCGGTCGGAAGGTGATGGCGGTCGTTATCGCGATTCTGTGTGGGCTGAGCCTTGGATTGGCATTCGCGGCGATAGGAACGGACGATTCGTCTGTTCGAGTGACCGCCACGGCGTTCTCCATCGTAGCCTTGACCGGCGGTCCCCTCACGTTTGTCAGACGACGCCCGGCACTGTGGGCAGCGACCGGCGTCGCGGCCGCGGGAACCGTGGTGTCGCTGCTCGTGTGATGGCCGCCCAACCAATAGGCGTTTGAGCCGGCCGCGGGAATAGCTTGGCGATGGGGTTGTGCTGGCCGGCGGGCGGACGGCTTAAACGTCGTGTTGAACGAAGCCGCGGGTTCGAGAGCTGGTCACCGCCCACGTCCCATGGGCAAAGAGGAGCGGAGTCTGGCTTGATGTCGATCTGACCGGACGACGGTGGCGCCGAGACAGTTGTCGTGGTGGTGGAACGCAGTCGGCCGAGCAGCGGCGAGATCCCGCCCGCCCCGACGAAAAATGCTGTCGAGCGCAGACGAATACTCTCTGCCAACGAGACGTCGATGGCAGTCCGAACAAAACAGGGGAGGATTGCGAGGCTCGTTCACGATGGTTCTGCCGGCGGGGCACGCGAAGCTCGGGTTGGGCCGACCAGCGGTTCCGAAGTGAGTCGAGCCCCGCAATGGGGACATGCACCAAGGTCGATGCCGGTAAGCTGACGAAAGAAGTCTCGCCGATCGGGCGCCGGAATCGGCAGCGGAGGGCCTGGGGGTTGCGCAGGCGGGCGCCGGCTTTCGATGGCGGCCCGAGCGGTGGCCAGCTTGGACTTGACGTTGTCGGCGGCGTAGAGGCCGAAGTGCCTGACCTTCACGAGGCCGCGTGGGAGGACGTGTTGGAGGAATCGGGGAACGAATTCGAGTGGCTCGAGCTGGCAGACCTTCTCGTCTCGGGTTCGAAAGGTGACCTGGTGGTCGTCGACCTCGATGATGCGATGGTTGGAGATGGCGACCCTGTGGGTGGAAAGGCCGTTGGCCACACGGTCGGGGGTGCGCGAGGTGATGGCGAGCTTGCCCTTTGCCGAGGACCTCTTCGGGATCGTCGTCGACTCGGTCATGGTGGACGGACATGCCGTCCCTTCGTCGACCAGTCGGGGAGATTGGGACAGCGTCGCTCCCCCGTTAGTCGTCAAGCCGGACACGGGGTTCACATTCCTGGTATCGCCCCGTCGCCTTGGCGCAAGTTTCTTTGACTGGTCGGAAGAAGTCCAGCCACCTGAATTCGCACCTCCCATGGGCGGTACGCAACGGCGCCCAACCCGACGAGATCGTCAGTTGGTACCGCGTTCGCTGTACCGATATGACCCTTTCTCAGCCACCCGTTGCCCGCGGTCGAAACGGTGTCGCCTTGACCAAGGAGAGCCAGGCGCGGTGGAGCCGCCGAACAAACCGATGAATGACCATCGGCCGCAGAAACGTCCGCCGGCGGGTTAGCGTCAAGCCGCCGTTCGGCGGACCGTGCGCTGGACGACGTTATGAACATCGTTCATACTCATCAGATGACGAAGCGATTGCAGGCCATCGGAAACAGTGCCGGGATCATCATCGATCGCCCCATCCTGGACCTGCTCGGGATTACGCAAGAGACCGACCTCGACCTGAAGACCGACGGAAAACGTCTCATCATCACCCCGCTTGAGAACGACCAATCGCGACGCGGACGGCTGGCGAAGGTACAGGCGCGCGCATTACGTCGGCATGCGGACACGTTCAAAAAGCTCGCCAAGTGAGCGACGATCCTGTCTTCCTGACGGTCGATGACGTGCTCGCTCTCCATCTCGACCAGATTCGCGAGTTCGGCGGGAGCGAGCGTGTCCGGGATCAAGGCGGCCTGGAGTCGGCGGTAGCGCAGGCCAGCGCGACGTACGGCGGAGTGCACCTGCATGCTGGGCTTTTCGAAATGGCGGCTGCATATGCGTTCCACATCGCCGAGAATCATCCTTTCGTCGACGGGAACAAGCGCACTGCACTAAACGCAGCCATCGTCTTCCTGGGACTCAACGGCTTCGACGTCATCGACGACGAGGGAAGGTTGTATGACGCCACGATGGGCATTGCTAGAGGCGAGCTCGGCAAACGACAAATGGCGGTGCTGCTGGAGCACCTGTCGAAGCCATGGAGGGACGACATCTGAGGGGCGCCGCCGAACATGCCGATGAAGCTGCCGATCCGGCCGCAGGGACATTGGTGTAGCATCGAGGGACCAACTCGGCGGCCGGCTCGCTGCTTGTCGGCAGGCCGTTCGGCGGACTTGCGATGAAACCCGGCGTGGAACTGCTCGACGATGTCTCAGGGCTCGGCCCAGTGTTTCGGCGCCACGTTTACTACGATGTGCGGCTGCGGATGTGGCTCAGCCGTGGTGGGCCCGTGCATTGGAACAGACCGTGGGGTCTCCTCGACCGTGCCAGGATCGAAGATGATGGCGCCATCCTCTTCACCACGCTCAGGGTCGACCGTGAGTGCATGTTTGCCGGCTTGTTCTACGGTATGGACGGTATGCGTGTGGGAGGCATACGTCGGCTGAAGGTCGCGCCTCACCTTGCGTATCGGGAGAAAGGGATCGACGGCGTGATCCCGCCCAACGCGCTCCTGACCGTCGAGGTGCAGATCCTTGCTGAGCGATGAGCCATAATGCCGTTGCAGCTGTCAAGCCCGCCGCAGGGGCATCGGTCCACAATCGAAGGGCCGACTCGGCGGCGGGCTTGCAGCTGAACGGCAAACCGTTCGGCAGACCACACGGTTGACGAGACGATGACAGTCCGAGAGAGAGAGCTTGCGGCGATTGCGCGACTTCAACCCCGAGCGAGGTCGGGCGACACTTCCGCGATGTCCAACATTGCGGCCAGCTATCGGATCGTAGGGCGCCGATCGTTGGCGTTTCGCTGGTGGAAGCGGGGCGCGGAGTCGGGCGACGGAGACGACATGCTCGAGGTGGCGTACTGCTACCACCATGGATTGGGAGTGCGAAAGGACCTGAAGGCCGCGCATCGATGGTACGAACGCGCGATCCGAAGTTCGGACGTGACCGAGTGCGGTCGGGAGGAGGCGATGTACCACCTTGCGGCCCTCTTTCTATCGACGGGGCGGACAAAGGCGGCTCGATCACGTGCGCTGAACCTGTTGCGCCGGGCGAATGTTGACGGCGACTATCCGCAGGCTGCGCGACTGGCAGTGTGCGCGGAGTCTCAAAATGTGGAGATCTGCGCTTGCCGTCGGAGGCTTCGGCCAAGTCTTGGGCAACTAAATCACCGGTCGTGATCTGCGGACACGGCAGGAGGTGCGGAATTTCTTGAA
>CAZYFU010000246.1:0-4965 GCA_964647025.1 uncultured Myxococcales bacterium
CTAGGGAATGAGCTGGCCGGGACAGCCGAAGATGGCTTCGACCGCGGCGATCCTGCCGCTCATGATGTCGTCACAATGCTGCCCGAAGATCTCGATGCTGGTCAAAGCGGCGGCTGCGTAGTCCCAACCTGCCGCGTGCGTGGTGTCCTTGGGGATCCGAACCGTTCCGCCACCCGCCAGCTGAGCATCCACGGCGATGTTCTCGGGGACTGGCGGTCTGCTGCCCAGGGTGAAGGTGCAGGTCGGAATGCTGCCGACGATCTGCTGGAGAGCCTCGGCCAAGCCGGTCGAAGCGGTGGCAGGGTAGTACTTGACTGCCCCGCTGCGCGCCTTTCCGCCGGCCTCGGCCATCGCATTGAGCGTGTCGCCGCCGCCGCCAATGTCGATGCCGACCACGAAAACCGGCACTTGCGCGTCCCTCGCCGCGCTGATCGCAGCGATGGCCGCCTGGTCGTCCTTCCCGCCGTAGTCGTCGCCGCTCATGATGCCGTTCTTGCAGTTGGGCAGGCCATCGGTGGCCAGCAACATGTACTTTGGGAAGCCGTCGTTCACCGATTGTAGGTAGGCGAGGGCTTTTTCGATCGCCCATCGCGTGGGCGTGGCCGATCCGGTCGACTCCGGGGAGGGTGGGGTGGCGGCGAGCGCCTCGCTGATTCGTCTGCTGTTGTCGTAATCGACCGGCACGGTGATCTCGTCCGGAACATAGCAGCGTACGGTAGGGTCCTCGCTGTAGGGCAGGGCGAAGAGCTTGAGTCCCCAGCGAATGGTGGACTCGGTCTCGGCGACCACCTCGTTCACAGCGGTGGTGACCTGCTCCCACTTGGAATCCTCCAGCATGGTGCCCGAGCGATCCTGGACGATCAGCAGGTCCGCAGGCAGGCGACTCATGTTGCTGCGTGAGATGCCGCAGTGTTCTCCGTCCGCCGAGAGGGCGCTGTTCGCATCGTCGCCGCTGCCGCCAGGAGCGGGCCCATCGGGTAGGGAAACCACCAGGGCGTCGAACTTCGACCCGGGCGAGCCCCCGGTTCCTTCGCCAACGACGTTATTCGAGCTGCACCCGCCAAAGGCGAGCAGGCAGACAATCAGAACCCGTTCGATCCGCATGAGCATCCTCCAGCCCACTGAGCTCTCGGCGCAGGTGCCTCGACGAATGGGGTCGGTGGGGTTCGGTAAGCATGGCGCCTCGGGTGGGGGTGCGCAATCTTCGCTGAGCTGTCCGTGCGCGGTCTCGGTGCCTCGGCTAGGTCGGCCGGCGTACGCTTTTTGGGTGAGGTGACACCTGCCGAGGCTTGATGGGCGATGCCATGAAGGGCAGACTACCCGGTGCCATGGGAGCTGGACACGTCTGTCCAGAGGGAGGCGCTTATGACCTCAGACCAGGTCCGCGAGATGATCCGAAGGGAGCTGACGCCAGACGGGGAAAGACTCGCACATGCTCGCTGGTCGAAAGCGGCGAGGTACGCGACGGGGCTGGCCGAGATGACGAAGTTCTCCGACGTGGTCCTTCCCTTCATTCGCGCCTATGTCGAAGGAACGCCAGACCTCCTGGATGCTGCCTTCGAGGCCGCAACAGCCGCGGGCGCGGGACCAGCCATGCGACCCATCTTCGACGCTGCACTGAAGTACTGGCAGGAGCCGGTGGACCTCGTGCCGGACGACCTGGGCATGCTCGGGCTCCTCGACGATGCTTACCTGTCTCTTCGGCTGCTCGAATCGGTATCGGTGGTTCAGAAGGCGAAGACCGGGCGTCCCCTGTTGTCGATCGACCTCGAAGGGGTCAACCACCGCGCTCGTCAACTGCTCGGAGAAGAGACGGCCGCGCGGCTCGACGAGCTGGTCGAAGAGACGCTGAGTACGCCCCCGCTACGGACCAGCGTACAGATGCTGGCCGTTGCTCCAGTCTTGTCGTTCTCGCCCGACTCCGTCGGAGACACCAGCTATCGTCATCTGTCCCGGACATCCAATTTCGAGCTGCCATGCTTGTCAGCATCTGGTTCTCCCCAATCGGGCGAGCCCTTGCGCAGTCCCTGACCGATCGGCCGGCGCCGCCAATCACGGACGCCTCACGGATGCGCTGCCAGCCAATCCAAGACGCCCCGGTATTTCGGCGAAACCTCGAGTGAGTCGCTGGTCTTCTGCTTGAGGCCCCAGCAGTCGCCGACGTGGGTGTATTGACTGAACGGGCCGGTCATTCCCGCGCCAGCGTGGGCGTCGTAGTAGGACGTGTACAGGTCGTGCATGCCGCTGTCGTGCTGGAGGGTGGTGCAGCCCTTGTTGGGCGCCGAGTAGGAATCCGAGCCACCTTCGTAGGCGATGACCGGCAGGCCGAGCCGCCCTGCGCAGGCCACGTGGGACGTGGTCATCTTCGCCGTGTTCGCGACGGCCTTGCCAAGCTCGGCGATGGAGGTGCCGCCGAAGTACGGGGCGATGGCGTAGACGGTCGGCATGGTGCCGTTGGGGTTGATGACCTGGTTCTCGAGGGCACGCATGTGCGACTGGCACGGACCGTCCCATGCGGCTTGGCCGGACAGGACCTTGACCAGGCGTGGGCTCGCCTTGCCGAAGACCGCTTCGAACTGCTCGAACAGGCGGACCGCCCCGTGGACGTAGCCGTTGAAGGCCTTGCTGTCCTGGGTTTCGCAGCAGGTATTGGGCTCGGCGGGCAGACTCAGCCTGTTCGCGTTGGCCTCGTTGATGGCGGCCTGTGGAAAGCTACCGTTCCAGACTTCGTTCGAGTATTCGACGTAAACGCGCAACCTCGGGTCGAGCAACTGGAACACCAGCTTTGCCAGGTTCTGCTGATAGGTGGCATCGCCCTGGATGGGGACGCTCAGCCAGCAATCCTTGAGGGCGCGGTTGCACAGATCGATCTGCCACTCGAAGGCGATGGGTTCGGCCGTCTGCTTGTCGGCCTTCCGCTTGCGCGTGCTCCAGACCGCCTGGGGATTGGGGTCGTCATTGGCCAGGTTCCAGTCCATGAAGCGGAGGACCTTGTAGGGCGCGAGATCGGCGAGGAACTGCGGCTGCCACGGGTCCTCCACCGTCGCCCAGTCGACGTTCGGCAGGAAGAAATCCGCCGTCCCTTCCCAGTCGACGCGCCAGAAGTTCGCACCGACGAAGAACTTGCTGCCAGGGGCGGGATTGACCAGAGCGGTGCTCGCGGCAGCGTCGATTGCGCCGCCCTGCCCGGTCGCGCCGCCGCTGCTGGCAACGACGCCGCCTGCACCGGTCGTGGTCGTGCCGCCGCTGCTCACGGTCCCGGGGGATCCCTTGCTCGATGAGCAGGCGACCAGAATACAAGCCAGGATACCGAGGGCAGTGGTCTTCATTCGGCGCTCCCTGTGACAGTGGCTAGAGTACCACTGCCAGGCGACGTTCAGCGCCGCAGCCCTGACCTCACGTCAGATGCCGAGCCGGGAGAGGATGAAGGCGAAGCTTCCGCCGATGATGGCCGACGCGGGCAGCGTCAGCAACCAGGCCACGACGATCTTCTGGGTCACGCCCCAGCGGACGCTGTGGAGGCGATGGGTGGCGCCGACGCCCATGATGGTCGTCGTCACCACGTGCGTCGTGGAGATCGGCCAGCCGAGGAAGGCTGCCCCCTGCAACACGGAGGCGGCGGCTGTCTGCGCCGTGAATCCATCCACGGGCGTCATCTTCACCAGACGTACGCCGAGCGTGCGGATGATGCGCTTGCCACCGATGAAGGTGCCGAGCCCAATCGAGAAGGCGCAGGCGAACTTGACCCAGGTTGGAACCACGGGGGCCCCGATGGCTCCCGCGGCGAGCAGTGCGAGCGTGATGATCCCCATGGTCTTCTGGGCGTCGTTGAGGCCGTGGGAAAGCGCCATGAAGCTCGCTGAAACGAGCTGTGCGCGTCGGAAACCGCGGTTCATGGTGCCCGGCTGCGCGCGCCGGAACAGCCAGCTGATGATGACGGTGAGAACGCCGCCGCCGAGGAATCCCAGCAGGGGTGACACCACGGTCGGAATGATGACCTTGCAGAGGATGCCCATCCACTTGATGCCATTTAGGCCATATCCGACAGCGACGGCCCCGGCGATGCCGCCGACCAAGCAATGCGATGAGCTGGAGGGAATTCCGAAGTACCAGGTCAGCAGGTTCCAGACGATCGCGCCCAGCAGTCCGGCCAGAACAATGCCCAGCGTTGCGACGGTCGGCTCGACGATGCCCTGGGCCATCGTGGCGGCGACCGTCGTCGACAGCAACGCGCCGACTACATTGAAGACCGCGGCCAACAAGAGCGCGCGCCCGGGCGTCAGGGCGCGGGTCGAGATCGCGGTGGCGACGGCGTTGGCGGCGTCGTGGAATCCGTTGGTGTAGTCGAAGAACAGGGCGGTGGCGATGACGCCGATGAGGAGGATGCTCATAGAAGGTTGCTGGTCGTCTCGTGATCTACGGAGCGCCTGCGAGCTCTCGAGCACGAAGGTGCGACATCCTTCTACCGTCTTCTCGGCGTGTTTCTCGAAGTCGTCGAAAAACGATTGCTCCTGGGCAGAAGTCGAATGTTGCCATGGCTTATCGCTCCTGGCTCCCTTCCAGTCAATGCGGAGATGAGCGTCGGAGACACGCTTCCTAGAAGGACACCAAAAGCAGAGGAATACCCAGAGCTTTGCCCGGGAGCAAGCACACGAATTCGTCGGGGATCACCAAACCGTTTGGGCGACGGTAGTGTTGCATGTTCGGCGTGACCTCATGAACCCCCGAACCTTGAGTTGGACAATCGCCCACGCGGTGCCTTCGCCGCCACCCTTCACATCGCAGCGGATGTGCAAGGATTCTCGTCGTTACGTTCTCCCAGACTCCGAGCCGCAAAGCCGGCCACTCGTCCGCGGACTTGCCCTCAGCAGCCAAAGGCCCGGCCTTCAGAAACACGGCGATGGTCACGGCTAGCGTGATTGGCCAACCGTCCCGCACACCCAACCTTCGATTTGCCCGACACAT
>CAZYFU010000247.1:0-4921 GCA_964647025.1 uncultured Myxococcales bacterium
AGCGGGCCACCTCGTCCGGGCTGCGCTCGACCACGCGCTTGCAGGCCTCTTCGATGACCGCGCTGTCGGAGACCACGGCCACGGACTCGCTGGCGACGATGTCGGCGGCGCGCCGCTTGTCCTGCCACATGCGCGCGAACACATCCTTGCCGAGCTTGCCCGACAGCGTGCCCTTCTCCACCAGCTCCACCAACTCGGCCAGCGCCGCGGGCGGCACCGGAACGTCGGCGTCCTGTAGCTTGCGCGGATCGTCGACGCGACCCAAGACCTCGTTGATGAGCCAGTTGGCGATCTTCTTGGGCAAGCTCGGCGCGGCGGCCAGCGCTTGATCGAAGTAGTCGCCGATGGCGCGTTCGGCGACCAGGACGGCGCTGTCCTGGGCCGACAGGCCGATGCTGGTGTAGCGGGCATGGCGCGCTTCGGGCAACTCGGGCAGCGACTTGCGGGCGCGCTCCTGCCAGGCTTCGTCGACCACCACGGGCGGCAAGTCCGGCTCGGGGAAGTAGCGGTAGTCGTGCGCCTGTTCCTTCGAACGCATGGACGCCGAGATCCCGCGATCGGGATCCCACAGCCGCGTCTCTTGCACGATGGCTTCGCCCCGGTCGAGCAGCACCGCCTGGCGAGAGATCTCGTGCTCGATGGCGTCGCGCACGTTCTTGAACGAGTTGATGTTCTTGAGCTCGGACTTGGTGCCGAGCTTGCTGGCACCGCGCGGGCGCAGCGACACGTTGGCGTCGCAGCGGAGCGAACCTTCCTCCATGTTGCCGTCGCTGATGCCGAGGTAGCGAACCAAGGTGCGAATCGCGCGGATGTATTCCGCCGCCTCGTCGGCCGAGCGGATGTCGGGCTCGCTGACGATCTCGCACAGGGGGACGCCGGCGCGGTTGTAGTCCACGAAGCTGACGCCAGAGTTGTCGTGAACGTTCTTGCCCGCGTCGTCCTCCATGTGGATGCGGGTCAGCCGTACCTGGCGGACCTCGCCGTTCAGGCGGAAGGTGACCGCGCCGCCCTCGCACAAGGGCTCGTCGTACTGCGAGATCTGGAACCCCTTGGGAAGGTCGGGATAGAAGTAGTGCTTGCGCGCGAAGCGGCAGCGCGGTCGGATGTGGCACCCGCACGCGAGCCCGAGCCGGACCGCCGCGTCCACGGCCTCGCGATTGAGCACGGGCAGCGCGCCGGGCAGACCGAGGCAGACCGGGTCGGTGTGTACGTTGGGCTCGCCGCCGAACGCGGCCGAGGAGACGGAGAAGATCTTGGTGCGGGTGGCGAGCTGAACGTGAACTTCCAACCCGATGACGGCTTCGTAGTTGTCCCTGCTCATGACGACCTTAGGAAGGATCCTTGGGCAAACGGGTGTGCCATTCGGTGCGACTTTCGTACGCGCCCGCAACGCGGAACACCGCCTCTTCGCCAAGCGGGGGCCCGATGGTTTGCAGGCCGATCGGCAAGCCGGCGCGCGTGAAGCCACAACACTGCGACAGCGCGGGGACGCCGGCCAGCGGCGGTGCGACGGTGTAGATGTCGGCCAAGTACATTTGCAGCGGGTCGGCGGCGCGCTCGCCCAGCTTGAAGGCCGGCGTGGGCGAGGTGGGCGTGACCAGCACGTCGCATTGAGCGAACGCCGCGGCGAAATCGTCGGCGATCAGCCGACGCACGCGCAGCGCCTTGCCGTAGTACGCCTCGTAGTAGCCGGCGCGCAGGACGTACGTGCCGAGCACGATGCGCCGCTTGGGCTCGTTGCCGAACCCCTCGCCGCGGGTCTTGGCGTAGAGCTCCTCGAGCGACGACGCTTCGGCGGTGCGGTGCCCGTAGCGGACGCCGTCGTAGCGCGCGAGGTTCGACGACGCCTCGGCGGTGCAGATCAGGTAGTAGGTCGCGATGGCGTACTCGGTGTGTGGCAGCGAGACCGGAACCAGCTTCGCACCGGCCCGGCCGAGCTCGTCGAGCGCGACCTTCACCGCTGTCTCGACCTCCGGATCCATACCGGACTGGAAGTACTCCTTGGGCACGCCGACGCGCATTCCCACAAGCCCCGCCCTGCACGCCTCGCGGTAACGTCCCACGGGCTCGGGGATCGACGTGCTGTCCATCGGGTCGTGTCCGGCGACCACCTCGAGCAGCGCCGCGGCGTCCTCGACGGTGCGGCCGAACGGGCCCGGGTGATCGAGCGAAGACGCGAAGGCGATGACCCCGTAGCGAGACACGCGGCCGTAGGTGGGCTTGACCCCGACGACTCCGCAGAGGGACGCGGGCTGGCGGATTGAACCGCCGGTGTCCGTGCCCAGGGTCCCGGCGCACAGCGATGCCGCCACCGCGGCCGCCGAGCCCCCCGACGAGCCGCCCGGCACGCGATCGAGATCCCATGGGTTGTGCACGGGATGAAAAGCGCTGTTCTCGTTCGACGAGCCCATGGCGAACTCGTCCATGTTGATCTTGCCGAGGCTGATGGCGCCCGCCGCGGCCAAGCGCCCGGAGGCGGTCGACTCGTAAGGCGGGATGAACCCCTTGAGGATCTTCGAGCCCGCCGTGGTCTCGACGCCGCGGGTGACGAAGATGTCCTTGAGGCCGACGGGCACCCCAGCCAGCGGACCGACCGCTTCCCCGGCGGCGATCTTCTTGTCCACGGCGTCGGCGGCCTTCCGCGCGCCCGCCGCATCGACCAGCAGGAAGCAGCCGAGCTTCGGGTCGAGCTTGCCGATCCGGTCGAGATACGCCTCGACGAGATCCCGCGACTTCCATTTCTTGGCGGCCACGCCAGCCGCGAGCTCGGTCAGCGTGGCACCGCGAACCTCGGGCGCCATGGCTATGCGCCCCCCGTGCCCGGCACGATCCGCGGGACCTCGAACGCGCTCTCGTGGCGCCTCGGCGCGTTTTGCAGAGCTTCGTCGATGGACAGTGACTGCCCGACGTCATCCGCCCTCATGGGGCAGTCGAACGGGACAGCATGCGTCATCGGCAGCACATTGGTGGTATCCAGGCCTTTCACGGTCTCGATGTAACCGAGAATGCCATCCAGCTCGTGCGTCAGGCGATCGATCTCGCCGTCGTCGAGGCGCAGCCTCGCCAGGAACGCGATCTCGCGAACCTCGTCAGGACTAATCCTTGTCATCTCGCTCCTTCTACCATTATGTCGCGGCGTTTTGCCTCCGTAGGACAGCTGTAGGGCAACCTCTTCCATCCGGGCTAGCGTGACGCAGTGAATATGCATATAATGACGGGCTGTCGGTTCCGGCAAATGTCCTGCCCGCAACGTCACACCTCGTATCGAGCCATGCCTTGGTCTGCACCAAGTCGGCGTGGCTTGCTTGCCGTTCTCGTCGGTGGCGCGCTGACGTTCGGCTGTGAATCGGCGAACCACGGCAAGGATGCCTCGCCCGGCGCGAGCCACCGCATGTCCCAGGTTTCGGTGCGCCTCGATATCTCCAACGGCGCCGCATCTTCGATGTCGGTCCTCGCGTTTCGCGCGGAGGCCGTCGACGTGTCCTCGTCGGACGTTCTCGGAGCCGTGGATCCCTTGGTCGCGCCGGCGCCGGAGAGCGGGTGCGAGCTGCGCGACGTGGCCGGCACCGCGCGCATGGTCCGGGCTCAAGGCGGTCTCATCAACCTGGAAGAATTGTCCGGCGTCTCGCTGCAGGCAGAAGACGGCGACGAGCCGCTCCGGCCGGCCCCTCGGGTCTACCCACCGCTCGCCGATGTGGTCAGCGGCGTGATCGCCGAAGCCGGTCCCAAGGACCTGTCCCAAGTTCCCGAGGCCATCCGGTTGACGGTCCCCACGCGAAACGGGGACGTCAGTCTGAAGCTCGCCCTGCCACAACCGCTATCGGTCGCCGACGCAGCCGACAAGCCGCTCGATGGTAAGACGCCGCTCACCATCCGAGGCGACCTCGTGCTTCACGTCGGGGGACCAGCCCGAACGTCGCTCGAGCTTCGGCCCTTCGGCGCACCAGCCGCGCTGGCCTGTGCCGTGTCCCCGGGCGGCTGGGTCGTGGTTCCCTACGACCTGCTGGTCAAGCTCGTCGCCAGCGCAGGGCACGCACCGGTCTCGGTCGAGGCCGTGTGGCGTGAGAGCCGGCTCGTGTCCACTTCGAACGAAGCCGTGCGCGTCTCGTTCGAGGCGCGGTCGTCCACGGTGCTGGAACTGCGCCCGTGAGCCAGGCGCCGCGCCCACGCAACGTGCGGCGGTACGATCGGAAGAATGCGCTGATCCCGGTCGTGGTCAAGGCGGCGGGCAACCGGGTGCAGGCAGGCGTGCGGCTCGATACCACCGACCTGTCCGAAGGTGGGCTCTTCCTGCGCTCCGACCTCCTCTTCGAGGTCGGCGAAGACTTGAGCATCGAGATCCCTCTTGGCGAAGGCAAGGTCACGGAGGCCCGCGGCCGCGTGGCATGGGTTACCCGAGGCAGCGGTCAGAAGGCCACCGCCGGAATGGGGATCGAATTCGCCAAGCTGTCCGCCCACGATCGCCGTGCGCTGGCCGAGAGCCTGCGCGCGCTCTCCACTTCGCAAACACCAAAGCAATAGACGCTACCGTCATCAGGCCACATCCAGGAGCCCGCTCATGGCAGAGACACTCGACGAACTTACCTACGACTACGAAGACGAAGGCGTGCTGGTACGCAAGCAGCTCGACAAGGTCGTGCTCACCAAAGGGTCGTGGGCGACCCTGATGTTCCTTTACCAAGAGCTGGACAAGGCCTCGGGGGCCTTCCGGGCGCCGAAGATCGCCATCGTACGTTTCAAGAAGTTCAAGGGCAGCTACCGCAAGCAGTCCTCGTTCAACGTCTCGAGCGAAAAGCAGGCCCGCCAGATCACCGGAGTGTTCGAAAGCTGGTATCCCAAGATGGCCGAAGCCGCCGGCCCCGTCGACGCCGCCGAAGCGGACGACTCGCCCGAGCACGGCGACGGGGAGCAGTAGCCAGCT
>CAZYFU010000248.1:0-4860 GCA_964647025.1 uncultured Myxococcales bacterium
TCGCCATCAGAGGGGGCAGGTCAAGGAGGCCGCGGCGCTCTACAGGGAAATCCTGGAGGAGACACCGAACAACGTCGATGCCCTCCATTTTCTCGGCGTGGCGGAGCACCAACTTGGGCACTCGCAGGCGGCCCTCGAACATCTCGGGCGAGCCATCGCACTGGCCCCCTCCCATCCTGACGCGTTCAATAACAGGGGGAACGTCTGGAAGAGCGTGGGCGATCTCGACAAGGCCGAGGCAGATTATCGTCACGCGATCTCGCTTCGCCCGGAGGACGCCAATGCCCTCAACAATCTGGGATCGGTCCTATATGAGCGCGGGGACTGGGGAGGCGCCCAGGAGACCCTGCGACAGGCGCTCGCGCTGGATTCGCGGCAGAGCACCATCTATTCGAAGCTGGGCAAGGTTCTCAGGAAGCTCGGCCGAATCGAAGAGGCGGCCGGGGTCTACCGGAAGTGGCTCGTCGCCTTCCCTGGCGAGCCTGGGGCCGAGCACATGCTCGCCTCCTGCACGGGGCAGGACACGCCGTCGCGCGCGGCGGACGGTTATGTCCGGACGGTCTTCGATCAATTTGCCGAGACTTTCGATAGCACCCTCGAGTCCCTGGAATACCGTGCTCCAGCCCTGATCGACGAAGAGGTCGCACGCCTTTGCGGCGCCACAGGCCCGACCTTGGCCGTGCTGGATGCTGGCTGCGGGACCGGTCTTTGCGGCCCACTGCTGCGCCCACGCGCTCGGTTCTTCGCCGGCGTCGACCTTTCGCCGGGCATGGTCGACGTCGCCCGAAAGCGCGGCATCTACGACGCCCTGATCGTGGCCGAGCTCACCGCGTACCTGCGCGAGCACGTCGGCTGTTCGGATCTCATCGTATCGGCCGACACCTTGGTCTACTTCGGTGACCTGACCGACGTCTTGCGAGCGGCAGCTCAGACCCTGCGACCGAAGGGCCTCCTGGTGTTCACGGTCGAGCAGCTCATGGATGCCGATGCCGATGCAGGCTACCGACTGAACCTGCACGGGCGCTACAGCCACACGCGAGCGTATCTCCTTCGAACGATCGCCGACGCCGGCCTGGAGCCGCCGGTGTTGCGCGAGGTGGTTCTGCGGAAAGAAGGCGGGAGCCCCGTCTCCGGCTATCTGGTCAGCACGAGACAGGCATGAGCTGGGGAGCCCCTCGCGGCGTTCAGCTCGGGATCAAGAAGCTCAGTGCCCCGACGGTCGTCTTCAGTCATGCTGTGATTTGTGCGCTTGGGTACCACGCGAACCAGCGCAAGAAGCGGTTGTGATCCGCACCGCACGCGAGAATGCCACCCCTCTCATGGAATCGAGGGATTGAGTCTGTATCGCGAGCAACGGCTGTGCTAGGTTTTGGCCGTGGTTGCCTGACGCAAGGGGGACATCCCCAATCTGTGGAGGGATCCCATGGCACTGCTAGGACGGGACAGTACAGTGATTGGCCCCTTGAAGGAGGGGACATTTCTGCTCGAGACTCTCCAGGGGAAGGAGGCCTTGGGCAGGCCCTACTCCTACGACCTGACGCTGCTCTCCGAAGACGCGAACATCGCGGCGAACAAGGTGCTCGGCCAGGCGATCACCGTCGAGATCAAGCTGGATGGTGGTGGCACTCGCAACTTCAGCGGCATCGTCACCTACTTCGCCAAGATCGGCATCACCGTGCGGCACACGCGGTATGCGGCGCTGGTTCGCCCCAAGCTCAGTCTGCTCGACTACACCCGGGACTGCCGGATCTTCTTCGATGCCAAGGCCCCGGATCTCGCCGCCGAGCTGGTCGCCCATTACGGCGGCGTCGTCGATCCCGACAAGCTTCAGGGTGATTACCGCATGCGCGAGTACTGCGTGCAGTACCGCGAGAGCTGCTACAACTTCATCCAGCGCCTGTTCGAGGAGGAGGGGATTTACTACTTCTTCAAGCACGAGAAGGGCAAGCACACCATGGTGCTGGCCGATGCCTCGTCGGCGCATGCGACGGTGGCCGGTTACGAAAAGGTGCCAGTGTTACCCGCGGAGCGCAGGCAGACCGCCCAGCAAGAGCACTTCTGGTCACTCAACGTGGCGGGTGCGCTCTACCCTGGCAAGTTCACCTCGCTACAAGGCTACGACTACAACAAGCTGCGTCCCAAGGCAGCCCAGCTGCAGAACAAGCCTTCCCCGGCGCAGGATCCCGGGGCTGACTACGACGACTACTACAATCCCGACGGCTTGACGGAGAAGGCCGACGCCGAAATGGACGCACAGGTGCGCATGGAGAGCGACTTGGTCGCGAACACCATCATCCAGGTCGAGGGCAACACCATGGGGCTCGGCGTGGGCGACCTGGTGACGCTCGAACGGCCGTTCGGCGACCCATACAACCCCTTCTGGAACGACGGCGACTTCGACAAGGAATACCTGATCACCTCGGCCAGCTACTCACTCAGCATCAATCAGTACGAGACGGGCGCCGTCGTCTCCGACGAGCCCTTCAGGGTCAGCTTCACGCTACTCGACAACCAGACGCAATATCGCCCGCGGCGGCTCGCGTACAAACCCAGGATCGAGGGGCCGCAGACCGCGCAGGTCGTGGGACCCGGCGGCGAGGAGATCTACACCGACAAGCTCGGCCGCGTGAAGGTTCAGTTCGACTGGGACCGGCTTGGCGCCCTCGACCAGAAGTCATCGTGCTGGGTGCGCGTGTCACAAGCCTGGGCCGGAAAGCAGTGGGGATCGATCCACATTCCGCGCATCGGCCAAGAAGTCATCGTCGAGTTCCTCGACGGCGATCCAGATCGCCCCATCATCACGGGTAGGGTCTACAACGCCGACTGCATGCCGCCCTACGCGCTTCCGGATCACAAGACGCAAAGCGGAATCAAGAGCCGCAGCAGCAAGAGTGGCTCGCCCAGCAACTTCAACGAGATCCGCTTCGAGGACCTGAAGGGCAAGGAAGAGCTGTTCATCCAGGCCGAGAAGGACGAGAACATCACGGTCAAGAACAACCAATCCACCTCGGTGGGGGCCGACCGCAGCCTGAGCGTCGGCAACAACGAGACGGTGTCGATCGGGACCAACCGGACCGAGACGGTCGGCGCCGACGAGACGATCGACATCGGCAGCAATCGAACCGAGACCGTGGGCGCGGACGAGTCGGTGACGATTGGCGCGAATCAGAGCCTGACCGTCGGCGCCAGCCGAACCAAGAGCGTGGGCGCGGACGAGAGCGTCACCATCGCGGCGGCGTCGACCGAGTCCATCGGCGCTACACGTTCGGTTACCATCGGGGCGGCGTACCAGCTCACCGTCGGTGGTGCCATCAACGAGACCGTGGGCGGCCTCAAGGGAGAGGAAATCGGTGGCGCCAAGTCCGTCAACGTCGGCGCCGCCAGCTCGGAGAGCGTGGGAGGGAGCAAGAGCGTCTCCGCCGGTGGGAACATCAGCGAGAGCGCTGGCGGAAACATCGAGATTGTCGCCAAGGGCAACTTGTCCGAAAAGGGCAAGGTGGTCGCGATTCAGGGCGACAACCAGATCGCGCTCAAATGCGGATCGGCGACCCTGGTGATGAAGAAGAACGGAGACATCACGATCAACGGGAAGAAGATCAACGTCAAGGGCTCCGGAGATGTCGTGATCAAGGGTTCGAACATCAAGGAAAACTAGCCCAGGGGTGCGTCAGCATGTCGAGAGCCAATAGAGCCGCAATCCAGACCAGAGCGCCGAGGCAAGTCGCGACCGTCATTCGCAAGGGCAAAAACGCGGGGATGGCAGCGCGCAGGCTCATCGGCCGAGCCACGGTTCTCGAAGTGGCCCGCATCGTGCGTGTGGACGAGCGGGGCATCGAGGTCCAGGTGCCGAGCAGAGGCCCCTCGCCACTGCCGGCACAGAGCCTGATCCCGTTCTCCGACCTCGCGTGCGAAGACGCCGTCGTGATCGCCCACCTATCGGGAGCCGAACCGTCTGTCGTGGTGCTGGGGCGGCTGTTCAACCCGCTGGCTCCGCCACGTGATGTTCGGGTCAATGGTCGCAAGGTCGCCATCGAGGCCAACACCGAGCTGATCTTGAAGTGCGCGGACGCGACCATTCGCATCGCGCACGACGGATTGGTGGCCGTTCGTGGCAATCGCGTGGTCACCCAAGCTCGAGGCGTGAACCGGATCCGGGGCGGCTCGGTGGAGATCAATTAGCCCAGGCCTTACCATGGCACGCTACCAAGGCCCCCCGGCGCGCGCCTCGAGCGCGATCACCGTGCCCGCCGTCGTCGAGATGCACGCAGGAGATGCCGCGTTCTTGTGGTACGTTCGTCGCCAAGCGGTCAGGAGCCAGAAGTATCAGCTGCGCGACCTTGCCCGCGCCGATGAGCGGGTCGAGGCGCATCTTCAGGGACTCGAGGTCGCAGGGAGCGCCGGCTGGGAGATGCTCATCGAAGAATTGGAGCTGGGGCTGAGCGGGCCCGTGTTTGCAGGTGGCGTGTGGACCATGCGCCTTGGAGACGAAGGACGCTTCCAGGCGGTTCTCGATTCGGCGCGAGGAGAGAGAGAGAGCCTCGATGCCCTGGTCTCTGCCTTTGGATGGGCCTGGTCCGGGGGAACCGCCGACGACAGGCCGGAGCTTCCGGGTGCGCTGGTGGGACCAAGGGCTCCGGATTCGACTGCCCCGGGGGCGAATCCAGGCCAAGCTGCACCAGAGACCTGGGCCAGGAAACTGTTGCGCGATGGCGACGCGACCAGCCGCTACGTGGGCGTGGGAGCCTTCGCGGTCTGCCGCGTAAGCCCGACTCCAACCGAAGTTGCCAACCTCCTCGCGACAGAGTCGGATCCGGCCACGCTGGCGCGCTCGGCGCGCATGGTGGGAGAGCTGGGGCTCGG
>CAZYFU010000249.1:0-4676 GCA_964647025.1 uncultured Myxococcales bacterium
CTCACCCTCACGCTCACCCCCACGCGGCCCGCAATTTCCCGACAAGCTCTAGCTAGCGAGGCGCCTGCTCGCCTGGCGGCGGAGGCGCGGGCGGCGCGGGCGCGGCCGGCGGCGTCGGCGCGGCCGCCGCAGGGGACGCAGGCGCCGGGGAACCGGGTGACGGCGCCGCAGGAGGCGGAGTCGGAGATGGCGCAGTAGCCGCGGGCACGACCCCCGCGGGCGCGGGCGGCGCGGGTGGAGGGGGCGGTGGTGCCGGCGGCGTGGGCGCAGGTGCCGGCGGCGGGGGCGAAGGTGCCGGCGGCGTGGGCGCAGGTGCCGGCGGCGTGGGCGCAGGTGCCGGCGGCGGGGGCGAAGGTGCCACCGCAGCCGGCGGCGGGGGCGAAGGTGGGGCTGGCGTGGGCGCGGGCGCAGGAGGAGGCGGCGGTGGCGTGGGCGGTGGTAGAGCCTGAACCACCTCGTGCGTTGCGGGCGGAGCTGGCGGTGGTGGCGGCGGCACCGGCGTTGGCGCGCGCGCAGGAGGAGGCGGCGGCGGTGTTGGCAGAGCGACGGCGGGCACTGGATGCGGCGCCGGCTTGCTGGGAGGCGTCGCCGTGTTGACGAATGGCGACGTCTTCAGCCACTGCACGTTGCCCATGTTCCGAAAAGTCCCGCTCATGCGGAAGCCGATGAAGCCGTCCGGCCGCTTGCCCATCTGGGCCGTGAAATCCATGATGGTCCGCAGCTTCTCGGATGAGCGAAGCAAGCTGTCGCTCAGCTTGAACCGCACGTACAGATCGACGCGCGAGTTGGCGACCGGCTGAACGAGGTGGAGCTCGCCCTCCACCGACGCCTCGATATCGGGCGACTTGAACTGCACGTTCTGCAGACGACCGACCCCCTTGTCGATGGCGACCTTGCCGGTGAAGTCGCCAAGGCGAATCTTAGGCAAGCCCAGCCCCTCCGCCAGCAGGGGATTGCTGGCGATGATCAGCTTCGCCTTCCCGTCACCAATCGCACACCCGGCGCACTTCCAATTGAGCGAACCCTTGCTCTCGGAGAGGCGCTGTTTGGGCATGGCGAGATCCAGCTTCAGACCGAACTTGCCAGACGCGGGCAGATTGATCGCGCTCTTGACCCAAGGAATCTCGGCCAAGTCGACCTCCGAGACGCGGCCCTCGACGGAGGCGTCCTCCTTGCCGAGAGTGACCTCGGCGTCGATCTCCCCGCCGAAGACGTCCACGTCGGCGCTCACGGATTTGCTGCCCCAAAGGTAGGAAAGCAACGAAACGCCCAGCTTGGCCTTGTCGATCAGGATACGCGTCGGCTTTGCCCCGCCTGCCGGCCGCGACACCAACGACACCTCTTCGAGGGTCATCCCGACGCCGAGCGACGGTCCGGCATGCTTGGCTTCCATGTCGTAGCCCAAGGTCGAGACTTGCGCCGCGATGAAGTCCTTGAAGCGGCCATACGGCAGCGTGACGTACAGGACCACGAGGAACACCACGAAGCCGAAGCCCCCCATCGCCGCCCACCGGCCAAGACGCCGGACTTTGTCGCCGATGACCATCAGCCCTTCCCCTTTCCGGCCACGGCGCCCTTGGCGGCGGGTCGCTTGGCGCCGTCCTTCAGCCGCTCGTACGCGGTCGCCGTGAGGTCGACGTCCACCTCGGTCCCTTCGCCGCCGAAGCTGCGCCGGATCTGCAGGCGCGTGACCAGGATGAGGCTCTTGCCCGTCTCGATCTTGCTGAGGAACGTCGCGAGCGACTTCAAGTCCACCTTGCGCAGCTTCACGTCGAGGCCGCGCTCGACGTAACGTTTGCCGGCGGGCATCTCGGGCCGGTCGGAGGTCTCCGGGATCTGGATACCGGCTTCCTTGGCTGCCGATTCCAGATCCGCCGCCAGCTGGGGCGGCTCGTCGCCGATGCGCTTTCTCTGTGCCTCGACCTTGGCCTTGGCGTCGCGGTACTCGTCGCTGTGCTTCGCGATGTCGTTGATCGCATCGCGCATCTCCCGATTCTCCTGGGCCATCGTCTGTAGGGAATCGACCATCAGGTAGGTCACCAAGGCGACGCCACACAGGACGAACGAGCCGGCGAGTATGGAGATGAGCCGTCGCTCGCGCGCGGACATGCGGCGCCATTCCGCCGCGGCGTACGCGGCAGGGCGGCCAATCCAGCCTCGGATCTTCGCGAATAGGCGCTTCATGAATTCCTCACGGACACTTCGAAGTGATGTTGAGACTGAATTGCTTGGCCCCGCCCGACACCTCGGTGATGGGCCCCTTGCTGATTTCTTCGAAGCATTCGATCTCTTTCAGCTTGGCCACGATCTCGTCGACCGCCGCGGCCGAGTCGATGGTGCCCTTGATGGAGGCCTTCTTGGGACGGATGTCCAGGTCCTCGATGTCGATGGTGACCTTGTCCGCGGGCGGGATGCGCGTGGAGATCTCGTCGAGCAAGTCGTACGCGGTCGCCTTGGGCAGCGTCACCATCTCGTCCCGCTGGCTACGTCGCAGGGCCGCGCTGACGTCGGCGGCCTCCATGCGCGTGGCGCCGAAGAGCTCCTTGGCCGCGGTCTCGAACTGCGTCTTCAGTACCTTCTGCTCGGCCGAGAGCCGTTGCAGCGTGATGGCGGCGTCGATCCCGGCACAGGCGATGAGCGACGCGGCCAGCACCAGGAGATGTCCAGCGCGCTGGCGAACGATGGAGAAGCTCGCCCGGTACTGGAACTCGCCCCGCCGCATGTCCAGCTCGCGACTACCGCGGGCACCGACCCGCGCAATGGCATCGGCCAGCACGAACCGGTCGGCCTCGAGCGTTTCGGGGGGCTCGGGAAGCCATTGGCCGTCGGGGCCCTCCCTGGGCTCTGGCGGCGCAACCAGGGGATTGACCGGAACGCCCAGCTCGTCCTGCAGGAAACCGTCGAGACCTGTCAATCGAGCGCCGCCACCAGCCAGCAAGATCTCCTCGATGGGGGCCTTGTCCCTGGCCGAGAAGCTGGTGAGCGTCTGGCGCAAGTCGCGAAGCAACGGCTGCAAGGCCTCGCGAACCACGACGTCCACGCGCGATTCCACGTTGCTACGCGGAGGCCGGTTCTGGCTGGCGACGAAGCCCAGCTGGATCTTGCCCTGCTCTGCCTGCTCCAAGGTCCAGGTGCCGTTCGAAGCACGATGCAGGCTCTTCGTGATCTCCTCCCCGCCGTGCAGGATCGTCCGGGCGAAGACCGCCTCGTCACCGACCACGAAACAGAGGTTGGTCCGTCGGTGCCCGATGTCGACCACGACTCGACAGCCAGGAATCGGTGGCGCGTCCCCTTCCTCGACCACCACGGCCGGACTGAGCGGTCGGTACAGCAGCGGCGCGACGAACAGTGAACGGGCGTCCACGTCGCAGGCCTGCAGCTGCGCCAGCATGGTACGCACGTCCTCGATACGCGCGGCGACCACCAGCGCGCGACATCCGGCCTCACCCTCGTCGACCTTCCCGCGCGCGGAGAGCACGGCGTGATCCAGGATCACGTCGTGCAGCTCGTGGATCATCTGCCCTTCCATCTCGTAGCCAACCACCTGATCGATCTTGCGCGCATCGGCGAAGGGCAGATCCAGCACCCGCATGGTCAGCATGTCCCCGGGCAGGGCGACATAGGCGGTGGTCCCGCTGGGCAAGCGCGCCGCACCCGCCTTGATCGCCTCCTGCTGCCGCTCGAAGAACGGGCGCTCGTCTTGCGCAATCCTCTCTTCGTAAGTGGCCAACGTTCGGCTGCGCCGGAAGCCGGCTTCGAGGACGGTGAACTTCACCGACCATGAGCCGAGGTCGATTCCAGTGATTGTGTGAGCCATGTCCTTCTATTCCTCTCGCCAATACTGGATGACGCCTGAGGCCAGCTCGCTGGCCGGATCGCGGGTCACGGGGTTCTCCATGTGCCGTTTCACGTCCAAGATGGCAGTGATTCGCTTCTTCACCTTGCCGGACTCGCCGGTGGCCACCACGCGGTACACCCGTGGCGGCTCGGTGGTGGCGACCTGTTCGAGTTGTTGCTTGGTGATGGTGATGCCGGTCAGGTTCTGCATCATCCGAAATCGCGGGTCATCCTTCGAAAGAGAGGCCGCGGGATTGGTCAGAACCCCGATCACCGTGTCGAGCGATCCGAAGCCCACGGCGGCGCCGCGCTCGCACAGCACGCTGGCCAATGGGTAGATCTTGTTGTCGTCCAGGATCGTCATATCCTGCGGCGGCTTGAGAGGGTCCGGAATCAGCGCCGCGCGAATCAGGCCCACGATGAGCGGCGTACAGTCGCCCTTGAGAGAACGCAAGTTCACCTTGCACTCGGGGTTGGCGGCATAGGTCGTGAAGTAGGGCCGGAAGGCCTCGGAGAAGTCGGCGTTCATCCCGCGCACCAGGTGGGTCTCGCCGATGGTGTCGTAGCGGTCGTTGTGGGCGAGGTAGGGCTCGGCCCTCTGGTCGTAGCGGTAATCCTCGGGGCCGGCGCTGTTGGCGTCCAGGCTGAAGGTCTGCTCGTCGCGATCCGCCCAATCGATGATGGCGCGGGCCAGATCCACGCGATCCACCACCTGCTTGTTCTCGTCCGGCGTCGAGAACAAGAAGTCGTAGCGCGGCGACATGAACAAGGCCATTAGCAGCCTGAACAGGAAGATCTGCTTCGGACGGTCCGGGATCGTCCCACCCCCGCAGTTGATG
>CAZYFU010000250.1:0-4601 GCA_964647025.1 uncultured Myxococcales bacterium
CGGGTACGGAATAGCCCCGACACCGTCGTGGGCCGGCAGGTCCCCCCACGCCTAGCCCCGCCCGAGCAGCTGGCCCGCGAGCAGCATGCCGAGGGTGAGGAAGGCCGCGAGCCCGAAGTAGTTCACCGCCATGCGCGTGCGGTGCTTGGGCGTGACCTCCTCCTCGTCCGGGCCGATGGGCGCGGACCTTCGCGAAAGAGCGTGCATCAAGGCGAAGATCCCGATGATGCCGAGCTGGGGGCTCGGATGCAGGATGAAGAGCCCGATCATCAACAGCAGTCCCACGACCCACATGCGGCGCGAGAACATCTGCGCCACGCGTCCGCCGTCGAGCGGCGACATCGGGACCAGGTTGAACAGGTTGAGGAAGTACCCGCTGTACGCGATCGCCAAGTAGAGGCGTTGCTCGCTCAGCAGGAACAGCGTGGTCGCGCCCAGGGCAGCGGCCGTGCCAGCCACGGGACCGGCGATGGCGATGCGCGCCTCGACCAGCGAGTTGCGGGGCTGCCCGCGCAGCGCGATCATCGCGCCGAAGAACGGGATGAAGATCGGGAACCCGGCCGACAACCCCTCCTTCTTGATGGCCCAGCCGTGGCCCAGCTCGTGGATGAGGATCATGATCACGAAGCCCAGCCCGAACAGCCAGCCGGACCGCTGCGCCTCGAAGGCGACCATGGCCAGCATCGATCCGAACGACAACAGCAGCTTGCCCGCGCTCGCCCCCTTGAGCGCGACGAGGATCGTCTTCGACTTCGCGAGCAGCGCGACGACGATCGCGCCCACGGCCAGGGCGGGACCACTGCCGCGTTTGGGTGAATCGTGCGATGGGGCAGGCGCGTCCGTCATGGTTTCCCTTGGTTCGAGGATGTGGCAGGCGAAACGTCGGTGAATCCCCGCAGGGGGATGTCGTGGCAGGTGTCGTTCGGGCATTGGCCGTCGTTGCCCGCGCCAGCCTCGTACTGGGCAAGGCAAGCCGGACAGTACTGGGTCACGTGGGCCCCGTCTCGCGCGGGCGGCGCCAACAATGCGTCGACCTCGATGCTCCGGCCGGCCAGCACGCGCGCCATGCGCAGGCGAACCTCCGCGCGCCACCAAGCCAGCGGATCGCCCTCCCGAGGCTCGACCGACACGAGCAGCGGGCGCGCGAAGCTGCGCAGCTCGCGCGGCGACAGCAGCACCGCCGCGACCGCCAGAGGGTCGAAGCCCGCCCACAGCTCGCGCGCCATCACGTCCACCGCACGAACCGCCGAGAGCGGCGACAGCATCGTCACCACCCGCTTGCTCAGCTCGGGGCGGTACCCCTTGGCGAGCCACGTCTGCTTGCGGAGCGTGCGCGAAAAGACGATGGCATTCACCGGCCACAAGACGATGGTCAAGGCGGCGGTCGCGAGCAGATACAGCATGTTCTGTGTCGCCACGGCTACGCCCATCCCACCGAAGAGCGCCAACCACAAGGCATTCGACAAGACCCGCAAGGCTCGCACGCCGCGGTCGAAGGCGGCGCGCCGGGCGGTGGCCGCCGCGACGTCGAAGCGCCCATCGAGGAAGCGCTCGACCTCGCCCTTGCGTTTCTTCGCAGTGGCGGTGCGGATCCTCTCCAGCCCGTCGGCCAACGCCAAGGCGGCCTGGCGCGACGCCAGCTTGCACGACCAGGCCTCGCCGCTTTGCACGAAGGCATCGCGAGCGACCACGGGGCCCAGCGCTTCCCAGGCGAGAAGCCGGCCCGCGTCCTCGGTCAGCGTGAGGCCGCGCGGGTCGACCGCCACCGGCAAAGGCTCGGCGAACCAGGGCGGCGTCAGCGGCGGCCACGGCCGGCCCACGACCACCGACGACGACCAGCCCGCGTTGGGACGGAACGCGATACGCGCGCGCGGCCGCCCGAGCAGCGCCAGGAAGCCCACGGCACGCCGGGGAACCCACGCCAGGCACTCGAACAGATACAGAGCAAGGAAGACGGCGTAGAGCTCGGCGAGCTCACTCACAACGGCCGGCCCCTACTCTTGCTTGTCCGTGGGGGGCGTCTTCTTCTTGCCGAAGATGAAGCCCTTGAGCGCGGCCAGGGCGCCCAGAAGGCCGATGATGACCACCTTCCAAAGCTTGCCGAAGCTGGCCGCGATCTTGGCGAGGAAACCCATCTTCGCAGCCATGCCGACCGCACCGCCCACCACCAAGGCAGAAAGACCGTACTTCGCGATCTTGTCGCCCGACTTCCACTCCGAGTACTTCTGACCTTCCACGTAGGCGAAGCCCGCCAGGATGTTCTTCACGTTGGGCAACGTCGCGTCCAGCTCCTCCGGGGCCACGAGCAGGTTGGCGCTCATCACGCCGCCGCGGCCCAAGATGCGGGTGTTGTAGTTGATGATGTCGTGGCCGTCGGCCGAGCCCTGGATGCACCACTCGAGGTTGTTGGTTTCCTTGTTGTAGAAGGGGGCCGTGTGCCAGCCGACGATGGAGATCGCCGACCAGCCGCGCTTCTTGCGCTCCTCGTTGCCCGCCTCGTTGCCCTTGCGAAGCGCGTCCAGGATCTCCGCGGCGTCGAGCTTCTCCTTGTCCGCGTCCTTGACGTACCCGATGTCCTCGTACTCGAAGACGACGAACCAGTCGAGCGTGTTCGTGGTCAGCAGGCCAAGCTCGCTGCCGTCCGTGGGGTTGTGCATCAACTCGAGCAGCTTGCGGGTGCCGTCCGCCCCCGTGAAGCGCGCGCCCTCGGGCACCTGAATCTCGGCCTGGTTCCCGATGCTCGCCTTGCCCGGCCCCACGGTCCACTGCAGGCTGTTCAAGAACTTCGCCGTCTCGTCTTCCGGGGCGGCCGGCTCGTCCGCCGCCGGAGCCTCGGCAGCCGGATCCGCCTTCAGCTTGCCCTTGGCCCCAGCCATCGCGGCCTGGGTGGTCGTCAAGCCGAAGACTGCAGCGAGTAGAGCGATAGCAATATTTCTGGTCATGTGGTCGCCTTGGGTTTCGGATTGTGAAGCAACCACAAAGGCCTGTCATCGGAAAAACCCGGGGTTGGCAGGTTCGTACCCACCGTCGGACTTACAGCTTGACGGTTCCGCCGGGATCGTCGCGCACCAGCCTCGCCCTTCGCGCCTCCACGTCCTTCACCTCGGCCGGCGGCTCATCGACCGACAGGCGCAACCAAGAGCCCTCTTTCGCGCCCGCCGGCAAGATCGCGCGGTCCACCCGGTGTCGCCTCTCGTCGATCAAGACCCACGCGTCGTCATCCTCGATGGCGTCGACGAACAGCAGCACGCTTTCGCTTCTCATGGTGACCTCTCCTCGGGATGTCGCTCGGTCCGGAACGTCACGTTCTCGCCGTCCAAGGACAGGTGAATCGTCCCTTCCCGGGCGGTCTCGACGACCTTCGTGGCCCCAAGGCGGGCCAGCGTCTCGGGGTGCGGGTGTTTCGGATCCTCGGCCGCGTTGCTGACCACCGCCAGCTTGGGCGAGACCGCGCGAAGGAAGGCCGCCGTCGACGACGTCCGACTGCCGTGATGGCCCAGCTTGAGCACGGTCGAGCGGACCGGGGCGTCCACCTCGAGCAAACGCCGCTCCGCCTGCGCCTCCGCATCCGCCGCGAAGAGCATGCTGGTCCTTCCCATCTCGAGCCGCGACACCACGCTGTTGGCATTCACGCTGTCGCCCGAGCGCTCGATGAAAGGCCGCGGCGGCCCCAGCAGGGTCAGCACCGCGCCACCGCCCAGCTCGATCTGCCTGCCCGACTGGGCCTGTAGGTGCTGGACCGCGTTCCTCTGCAAGGCATCCATCAGCCGGGGGTAGCTGGGCGTGTCGTGGACATAGCCGCTGTCCATGAACAGCTTGGTCCCACATTCCTCGACCACCTTCCTGAGCCCACCCAGATGATCCGCGTGTCGATGGGTGAGAAGAATCAGATCCAACGGACAAGCCGACCGCTGTCGCAGGACCGTCAAGACCGCATGCGCCGATGGCGACTCGCCCCCGTCGATGAGCAGGTGCTTGCCCGTGGGTGACGACACCAGGATCGAGTCGCCCGCCCCCACCGCGATCACGTCCACCAGGACCGCCGGGCGGCTGGGCCCCGGCGCAAGCTGCGTGCGCGAGCATGCAAGCGCCGCCAAAACAAGCGCGGCGAGCAGGCGTAAACCACACGCTTGCTTCGGCATGCACCGAGGTTAGGCACAAAAGCCCCGCAAGGAAAGAAATCCACCGACAAGCCATGCCCTGTTGTCGGCAAAGCCGCGAAAATGTTGCCTGGGGTTCGGATCAGGGCCAACTCGGCGACCCGCCTGCCTCGGCGTGACGGAGCCTGGCGGCGCCGGAGCCCTTCCCGCACCGCCACCCGTCCCCCTGCGCCCGCTGGACACTGGAGCTCGAAGATGGCATCGCCCCTGCCCGCGCCCTTGGCCGGATCTCGATTACGAAGCGGATCCGCGCGGACGGAATCCTGCTTACGAAGGCGGCCCGCCCCCAACCGCGCCCGCCAACTGCGCGGATCTTGGGAGGCCGCGCCCGCGAAAGGCCTCCCCCGCCCGCAGCGGTAATGTTACCGTTTGCAGGTCATTGATAAGTTCGCCGAACGAGGGCTGGTAGCAGGGATGGCAGCCGAAGGAGCGCGGTTGACC
>CAZYFU010000251.1:0-4588 GCA_964647025.1 uncultured Myxococcales bacterium
CATCGGCGAGGCCATAGGCGACGAGATGCAGGCCGCGAAGGAGACCGTGCTGCTCGCCCCCTCCGTGAACCTCTTGCGCCACCCGCTGTGGGGGCGCGCCCAGCAAACTTACGGCGAGGATCCGTTCCACGTCGGCCGCTTGGGCTCCGCCATGACGGTGGGCATCCAGCAACACATCGCCGCGACGGCGGTTCACTTCACGGCCTACGGCAGCGAGACCAACCGCGCATTCAGCGACATGCTGATGGACGAGCAGACGCTGAGGGAGGTGTACGGCCGACAGTTCAGGATGGTGGTCCAAGACGGTGGCGTGGCGGGGGTCATGGTCGCCCACAACGCCGTCAACGGACTTCCCGCGTCCCGCAGCCCACACCTGCTCGGAGACATTCTGCGCGGAGACTTCGGTTTCCAGGGGTTCGTGATGAGCGACTGGTGGTCGCTCGCGCCATCGACGCTCGTCGTCGACACGAGCACCCTCACGCTCTTGGCGACCACGGCCGTGAAGGCTGGGCTCGACATCGAGATGCCCTGGGCGCTGGCCTATGGTCGGCTGGAAGAGATCGTAGGCTCGAACGGGGGGCTCACCAAAGCGGATCTCGACTTGTCCGCGGGCCGCATCCTGGAGCAGAAGCTCCGTTTCAACGCCGATGGCTTTGGCGAGGTTGGACTGGGCACGCCGAGAACGACATACAAAGACAGTCGCATCATCAACAACGACGAGCACATCAACCTGGCGCGGGTCGCCGCGGTGGAGAGCATGGTGTTGCTCAAGAACGACGGCGCCACCTTGCCCATCCAGCCCCAGGTCCGCAAAGTGGCGGTGCTGGGTGCAAGTGTCCCCTACACGGTCAAGGTGGATGGGCGCCAGATCAGTACCAGTATCAACTTCGCCACCGATGTTCCCCCGGGCGACATGGGGACCAACGGCGTCTTCTCCGACCCAGCCAAGACGGTAGGTCCCTTCGCGGGGATCAAGAAGACGGCACCCGAAGGCGTGACCGTGGTAACCGGTTCGAGCGTCGCCGACGCAGTCGACGCCGACTTCGTGGTGGTGGTCGCGGGGCTCACCCCGCAGGACGAGGGCGAGGAGTACACGCTCGGCGCCGATCGGCCAAGCCTCGCGCTCGACGCGAAACAGGCGGACGCGGCGTACGCGAACATCCAGAACCAACTGATCGCCGCTGTCGCCAGCCTGGGCAAGCCGATGGTCGTCGTGCTCGAAGGAGGCAGCGTCATCGACATGCCCTGGCTCGCCGACGTCCCGGCCGTGGTCATGGCCTGGTATCCGGGCATGGTCGGCGGCGAGGCCATGGGCTTGCTGCTCTGGGGACACGCCAACTTCAGCGGCAAGTTGCCCATGACGTGGGCGCGTTTGAGCGACTACCCGGCCTTCGTCGGAGAGGGCGGCACGACCTCCGCGAGCTACTTCGTGGGCTACCGGTACTTCGACAGGAACACCATCGCGCCCGTCTATCCGTTCGGGCACGGCCTGTCCTACACGAGCTTCGAATACCGGAAGCTGCAGCTCGGCTGCGGCGACCTGAGCCACGGGGCCGTGTTGCCCGTGGTGGTGAACGTGGCGAATACCGGCACCGTGGCGGGTGACGAGACCGTGATGGTCTTCGTGTCCTACCCAGACAGCAGCAGCCCGCGACGACCGGTCAAGGAGCTGAAGGGCTTTGCCCGCGTTCGCCTCGACCCCGGGCAGGAGAAGCAGGTGGTGATCCCCATCCGTCTGCAAGACCTCGACTACTTCGACACCGACCCCACGAACCCGACCACCGGCCGCTGGCAGGTCGAGAGTGGCCACGTCGACATCATGGTCGGAGGCAGCTCCACGACGTTGCCGCTCGAAGCGCGCATCGCGGTGAACGGATACTGAGACTTGGTTCGGGGCGGGTGTCGCGTGCCAGCCGGCAGGTGCGCCCGCCCCGAAGCTCTACCGTCCGCGCACGGGTTGGCCGCCCGATGGCGCGACCCGCGAGGCCAGCCAAGGGTGGCTGGTCAACAAGCGTTCGACGATCCTGGTGGCCATGCGCAAGGCCGGGGCGCTGACCGTCGCATCGGCCAGAATGCACAGCTCGGCCGGTCCGATCCGCTTCACGTCGAGCCGCTGATCGCCGAAGCGCAAGGCCATGAAGTCCGTCGGGGGCGATGCAGCCACGATGTCGAGCAGCCGATCGATGCGCGGTCCGATGTTGATCAACACCCCGTCGTCGATCGTCGCGGGCAGGTCGCGGCCAAGCAGCTGCCCGTCCCCCGCGCGTAGGACGAAGCTGCCCTGCACGCCTTCGATATCACGAAGAACGGAGAGCGCCTCGAGCAGTGCCGCGTCCATCACCCCCGCCGCTCCCCTTAGGTACCTGCGAGCGCGCGGGCTTGTGCCACGTCTGCCTCGCTGTCCGACTGATAGGCCCACACCTCGCCCTCCTCGTCCATGGCCAGCACAGTCCACAGATCGCCATTGCGCAGCTCGCAGCCATTGAATGCTTCGAACCCGAGGGCAGCGCCGATGTGGCTTGCCATGTGCAGCGCATACGTCGTGGTGGAAGCCAAGTCTTTCGCCACACCGGTGGACTCCAGCACCATGCCGTCTCCGCTCATGTGCAAAGACACCGCTCGCGGCGACAGAGTCGTCGTGTTGTCTATCTCAGTCACTTCGGTGCCCAGCGGCTCGTCGAGCCCCGCGGCCTCTTCGTCCAGCGTCTTCGCGGCATCGAGCAGCAGGCTCTGCCACGAGCGATGGATCGCCGAGCGTGGAGGCAAGGCACACGTGCACGGCTCGCAGTCGCCCGACGTCCACGACAGGAGCTCGAACAAGGCGCTCTCGCCCACGAGCCCGGGCGCCACCGCGTGGGTCAGCTGCCCATTCGAGAACTGCAACACCCCCACCTGTCCCTGCGACGACAGGCGCAGACACTCACACGCCCCGGACCAGCACTTCATCTGAATCAAGTCCGCCAGCGAGACACCCGCAAGGCGAACATTGAACCCCCGGGCCGGCTCCCCCTCCGTCCCCTGCGTGACCAGGCGAACCTTGCTGTCAGCAGCCATGCGAGCATTGTCCGGCAGAGGAGATTGGTGCGCAACCAGTAAGTTAGGCCCCGTACATAAAGATACGAGTTCGAAACGTTTGGACGGCATTCGACTCTGATACCGTCTCCCTCCCTTCTGCACACTCGCGCACCTGAACATTCGACCGCGAAGCCGGTCCACTGAGTGAGCCAGTCCAGTCAGCAAGTCCTCCGTCAGGTTTCTGGCGCCGCTTCTCCTTGCTTCACACCGAAGGCGACGAAGCGCGGGCGGCGAGCCTCGCCTCCGAGAAACAGAGCCACAGTCCCAGCCCCACGAGGGCGACCGACATCCACGCGTAATCCCCCGGACCAGGGTTACCGCCCGCGAACAATGCAAGGACGTGCGGGACGACCAGCAGGGCCGCGGCCGCCGCGAGCATGCGCCCTGTCGAGTCGAGCAATGGGACCAGCGCGACCACCATGGCCAGGTAGTAGCTCGACAACCGCAGAGCGAAGATCGGCACCAGCACCGAGAGAGACAGCAGGCGGGCGAAGTCCCGCATCCGCCACGCCGACCAAGCCCAACAGCCGAGGAACAGGGCCGGCAAGAGCCAGTGCACGGCCGCGACAGACGTCACGTGCGCGGCCACGATCGCGGGGCCCAAGCGATTCACCGACGTCGACGCCGCCTGCCTGAGGGTATTGCGAACGAAATCGAGCCACAGCGTTGGCCCCGCGACCTGCAGCGAAAGCAGCACCAGCGCGACGCCGGTGATGGCCGCGGCCAGGACGAAACGGCGGGCCCCTCGACGATCGCCGTCGTCCCCACGGCCGAGCGCTAGCAGCACCGGACCCTCGAGCATGAGGGCCGGGAACAGCTGCAAGGCGCCCGACAGCCCGAGCGCCGCCCCCGCCCATGCATGTCGCCGCCGCACGGCCAGGCCGACCGACGCGACCAGCGCCAAGAGCCACAGCGACCGCCCCACACCGCCGCCGGTCCAAAGCGCGATCCACGGAAAGCCGAAGCCGAACAGGACGGCGAGCAACGCCCCTCGCGCCGGCCCGAGCAGCGCCAACGCGATCAGCACCATCGCCGCGTAGGCGACCTCGTCGACGTGGGCCAGACCTTCCAGCCAAGGCGTGGACACCGGCACCTTGCGCAGCAGCGGCGACCAGAGCCAGGTCCAAATCGGGGTGGCGTTGTATCCGTGGTCCGTGAACACCGCGACCCATCCGCCAGGGGAAAGCTGTCCCATGAAGAAGGCAGCGTCGCGACGAAACTCCTGCCAGCGCTGGCCGTCGAAGCGGTCGGCACACAGTCGGCGCGCCGCCATCTCGACCGCGGGGACCAAGCTGTCGTCGCGGAGATCCCGGACCTTGTCCGGTGTGGCCACGGTCCAGCGCTGTTCCTCGGCGTGGGCGTCGAGCAAGCAGGCGTAAAGGCCGTCGTAGCGCAGCTCGGGTGCGTACTTCGCGCCGAGCACGTAGTGCAAGACATCGTGGTAGTGCACGGACCAGTAGCCGCCGAAGCGCCCGAAGTTCGTGTAGGCCATGGTGGCCGCGCCGATGAGCAG
>CAZYFU010000252.1:0-4472 GCA_964647025.1 uncultured Myxococcales bacterium
CCTTATTGGGGGAAAGGGGGGAAAGCCGCCATTCGCATGCAACATCGGCGCTAGCTTGGTGACGTCCGGGTACGGCGCGCAACCCAAGCATCTCGAAGGCGCCTTTGACATCAAAGACTCACCGACCAAGTCGTTGCGAGGGAAGGGAATGGACCTGCAAAAAAGAGCGGAGATCTTCATCAACGTGCACAAAGGACTGCGGCGAGGGCTGTGGGGGCTGGCCGCGAGAATCGGCGAGCTCGACTGGGACGACGCCGACGAGGTCGCCGCGGTGGGCGCGGAATTCGAGAACATGCTGCTGTTCCTGCGCGAGCACTCGGCCAACGAGGACGAGGTCCAGTTTTCGTTCCTCGAGGAACGCGCCCCCGGCGCCACGCAGGCCGAGCAGGAGGTCCATCGCGAGCTGGAGTATCGGCTCGACCTGTTGGAGAAGCACTGGTACCAGCTCCTGCGCGAGGAGGACAAGGCGCAACCGGGCTACGCCTTCTATCTCGAATACAACAAGTTCCTGTCGAGCTACCTCGACCACATGGACCGCGAGGAGGGCGAGCTGACCGAGGCCTTCTACCGGCACTGCTCGGACTCGGAGATCGACGACGCCTTCAAGCAGATCGTCGCGCGCACGTCGCCTCAGGACATGAACGTGATCCTGTCGTACGTCATTCCGGCGATGAACCCGTCCGAACGCGCGGAGTTCATGACCAAGACCAAGGCCGCGGCCTCGCCCGAAGAATTCGAGAAGGTGCGGACCTTGGCCGAGGGCGTCCTTCTGCCCGGTAGCTGGAAGAAGCTCTCTCAGCGCCTCGGTTAGCGGCGTCTTCCACCGGTCCCGGCTACGCGGAGCCGGCGGGGCCCTGACGGGCCTCGAATTCGTCGACCTCGCGCTCCGCCTGCTCCTTCTCGTACCCGTAGCGCTGTTGAAGCAAGCCGACCAGCTTGTCCTTCTTGCCGGCGATCTGTTCGTAATCCGAATCGGTGAGCTTGCCCCACTTCTCGCGCAGGGCGCCTTTGAGCTCTTTCCAGTTCCCCTTGATGATGTCTGTGTTCATTGGCCACCTCTGGGGACGAGCGTCTTGCACGCCTCGGGCCAGTCGGTGCGACGCGGCACTGTCGAGCTCGGCACTGTCGAGCTGGCGGCCATCCGCGCAATCTGGTGTCGCTTTTCGTCAAATGGGCACCCACCTCGAAGGCGAACGGGTCGAAAGTGCTTCACGGCGACGGGCCGTTCGGCTAGAAGGTGCGCGCCCGCCAACGGCCGGAAAAACCAAGGCCGCGCGGGTGTTTCACCCTTACGGAGGACCTTTCGATGGCCAACAAGATTACCGACGAGTGCATCAGCTGCGGCGCCTGCGAGCCGGAGTGCCCGAACCAGGCGATCAGCCAGGGCGACACGACCTTCCAGATCGACGCGTCGAAGTGCGACGAGTGCGCTGGCAAGCCCGAGCAGGCCTGCAAGGCCGTGTGCCCGACCGACTGCATCGTCAAGGCGTAACGCCTGCGCAGCACTTGCTGCACAGAAGTCACGGGTTCGAAGCGCCCCTTCGAGGTTGCAGCCGTAGAAGGGGCCGCCCTGTGTTCATCGCCCCGCCGGCCGACTGCGCTTTCGGAATGCGACGAGCAGCGCCGGCAGAACGATGACCGCTGACATCAGGCAGGCGATCTCGCCCAGGATGGCCAGGGCGCCAAAGCCTTGCAGTGCCCGGTTCTGGGCGGCCAACAAAGAACCGTAGCCGACGATGGTGGTCCACGAGCACAAGGCGACCGCGCCGCCCGTCGAAGAGATGGCGTCGATGACGCTCGCGCGCTCTCGGTAGCGCGACGTCACGTTCACGGCGTACTCGACGCCGATGCCGAACGTGATGGGCAGCGCGATGAAGTTGAGGAAGGTCACTCGCACGCCAGCCCAACCCGCCGTGCCGATCATCCAGAGCACGCCGACGAACAGCGAGGCGGCCGCGAGCATCGCCCAGCGCCACGGTCGCAAGGCGACGAGCAGAATCAGCAGCACCGCGATGATGGACGCGGTCGTGGCAATCGGTCCGTCCCGCAGCACCGAGCGAATCATCGCCCCGAAGATGACGGCCGAGCCAGCCGTATCCAGGGTGCGGCCGTCTTCGAGCGTGATTTGCTGCAGGACCCGGCCGATACGCAGGAGGTCCCGGCCGTTCCACACGCTGAGCCCCTGTTCGACGGGATACACCAGGACCACGCGGCCGACCGTTCCGTCCGCCTCCGTGAAGGGCCGTCGCGCAAGGGGAGGGAGGTCCTCGGGGCGGAGGACGCGCAGATCCGAAGGCGGCGTGGCAGCCTCGAGGTCCTTGCGGTCCTTCTCTCCAAGGGTACTCAAGGCTGGGTCCGTGGCCATCGTGCGGATCTTGTCGATCAGCTCGAGCTTGCGACGCTGGCTGTCCGGCGTGCCGGGCAGGACATCGAAGACAGTGATGACCTCGCCGATGACACGCTTGTCCGACGTGGCCGCGTCCTGTCGCCAGATCGCGCGTCGGATCGGCTCGACGTCTTCGATTCGATCCGCGAGGATCACGGTCGGCGAGGGCCACCGGCCGAACAGGTCATCCATGCTTCGATCGAAGGTCTTGGCCTCGTCGGTCTTGCCGATGGTGGTGCTGAGCTTGCGGAAGTCGTACTCGAACGGGTCGTGGAGGAAGTGAAGGCAGCCCACGATGGCCAGCAGCGTCGAGACCAGCGCCGCCACGACCAACGCCTTCGCGCGACGCTCGACCAAGCGGCCAATCGCCCCCAACCGCATCGGCCCCCGGTGCTGATCGGCACGCTGGTCGCGCCGATCCAAGACGAAGAGCATCGCGGGGACCAGGGTGAAGGTGACCAGCCAAGAAAACAGGCAGCCCGATGCCCCCATGACGCCGAACTGAGAGAAGCCGCGGAAGCTGGTCACGGTCAGCGACGCATACGAGGCCGAGGCGACGATGCTCGACACCAGCGTTCCCTTCCAGACGCCGGCGATGGCCCGCCCGAGCGCCACGCGCGTGTCCCTCGCCACGGTGCGCTCCTCCTGGTAGCGCGCGATCAGCATGATGGCGTAGTTGATGCCGTTGCCGACGATGATCGAGCCGAGGAAGGCAGTGCTGGAGTTGAGATAGCCAAAGGCCAGCTGCGCCAGCGCGAAGGCCAGCACGGTGCCGACCATGGCCGGGATGGCGACCATCGGCACCGCGCGGATGCGGCGAAAGTAAAGGCCGATGGACAGCGCCACCAGGCCCACGCAGGTCAGCGTGACCAGCAGTATGTCGCGCTCCACGGCTCGACGGTTGTCGAGGGCCGTCGCCACGGGCCCGCCGATGTAGGTCCGCATCTGCGGGTGGAATTCCTCGGGCGGGCTCTCCCGGATCAGCCTCTCGGTCGCGTGCAGCAGCGCCTCGCCGGCGTTCTCGACGAACAGGCCGCCCGGTGGCAGGGCCGCGATCCAGACCGTGTCGTCGCCTTTGCGCGAGAACACCCCGTCCTCGAATCGACCGCCCAGCTTGTCGCGCGCGGCAATCTTGTCCCGGAGCGAGTCCTTTGCGTCGTCGTCGTCGAGGTCCACCAGCAGCGGGTTCTTGCGCCGGGCGATCTCGGCGCGGAGCGTGTCGTGGATTTCCTTCAGATCGGACTCGCTCGAGTAGAGCCAGCGATTCTTGGCGAAGAAGTCGCGCACGTCGCGCACGTGGTAGGCCGCCAGCTCGCAGACCGAATTGGGGAGCTGGCTGAGCTCCTGGGTCAGGTGCTCCGCATAGCGCAGGGTGGCGGCTCGGTCGGGCGAGCGAATCCCCACGAGCAGGAGCGACATGTCCCCCATGCGCTTCTGCGTCTTCGACAGGGCAACCACGCCCGGATCGTCGTCGGGCAGAAGCTCCGAGAAGGCCGTGCGCAGCTCGAGGCGTCGGGCGAGCGTGATGGCACCGAGAAGAATGACAGCCCAGGCGGCGATGATTGTCCAACGCCTGCGATCACACCAGTCTACGTAGGTCGGCATGCGGAGGGACTCAGCATGATCTGTGTCCGCGAGGTGTACCAGTCGGGGCAAAAGAGAAGCGCGGTTCGTGTGGCGAGGCAGCACGAACCGCGCTGTTTGCTAGCTGTGTGCTAGTTCATGTTGAGCGCAATGAGAGCGAACAGACCGAGCGCCACCGCGACTACCACGATGATCACGGTCCGGTCGCCCTTCTTGGGCGGGTTCTGCGCGGGCGCAGAGGAATCGCCTTCGAGCATGGAAGACCTCCGGGTTATGGGAAGGCCGGCCGCCGCATGGGATGCCGACCGCTACGCTTCGAGATGCCGGCCAACGCCAGCAGGAGGTCCGCGTGTCCAACGTGACGATGCTGTGAGCCAGCCTGGCTCTGCCTTGGCGGCGGTGTCGCGTCGTGTGCGTCCCGAGGACGGGACGGCAAGTCCATCGCGATCGTCGGGCGGCAAGGCGATGGGCATGCCAAGCGGCAAGCCCGCCCGACCCTCCA
>CAZYFU010000253.1:0-2642 GCA_964647025.1 uncultured Myxococcales bacterium
GCGTCTGCTAGTAGAGGAACCCGATTCCGCCCTTGAGCAGCTCGTTGCCGGCCTCGGCGCGCAGCGCGATCGAGCCGGTGGTGTAGACCACGCCCACGGAGCCGTTGACGAAGATGCCTCCGTACGAAGGGTTCGAGCAGTTGGAGACGCCGTTGCAGTAGTCGAAGCCGCTCAGCCATCCGAAGGCGTATCCAACGTCGATCTTGGGATACACGGCGAGGTTTTGCTTCAACCACACCATCCACGCCCCGCCGACCGTGGGCACGACCTCGTTCCACGTGTAGTCGCCGAGGGCCAGGTATCCGTAGTTGCGACGCAGGTAAGTCACCCCGAGCTCCAGCACGAAGCGGTCGCGAATGGTCGGATGCTTGAGGACGCCGTCGGCGACCGGCATCATGTAGCTGACGCCCAGGCCGTAAAGCCCGAAGTACCCAAGGCCGCCCCACAACGATGGTCCAGTCGCTGGCAGGCTGCCCGTCGAGGAAACTGGCACGGGGTCCACGGGCGCGGGGGCCGATGCGGCGGAATCCTGTGCAAACACCGCAGGGACCTGCAGCAGAACTGCCATCGAAGCAATCAATCCAAGTCGAACCATCAATGACTCCTTAAAGGTAGGGGATTGCGCAACTCCGGCCATCCGACCTCGGACGACGAAGGCGTCGAGCTTTTCATAGAGCGTCCCCGCTTAGATGTGCGAGGTCGGCTGTGGTTTCCAGTACTCGGGCCGGGTCCCCAAAGCCCCCTGTGATTGCAGACCAAACCTCATCGGACTCGAGCTGATGCGGCCAGTGGTGCGACTGCGGGAGAGCGAATTCCGTCGCGACATTGAGGGCGAAGAAGGCCCGAAAACAACGACGTGACTGTCGCGGTTGTGTCGTCTCTCGACACGAGATCTCCGGGGTAGGCGCCAGGCACGCGAGCTGCATCGTCGGGAGCCATGCGAAATCTCATCGTCGGAATCATTGCTTTCGGCCTCTGTGGCTACGGCTGCGGGGAAAACGCGAGCTCCCCTTCGGGAGCGGGAGGTTCTTCCCCACAACAAACGGGGGTCGGCGGAAGCGGTGGTCTGTCGCCCGCGAGCACGGACCGGGGTGGACAAGGGGGCGGCGGCATTGGGGAGGACAACCAGACTGGGGGCAACACGGGAGCCGGCGGCGGCCTCGGCGGATCCGACGGCGGCGTCGGGCGACTCTTGGACGTGGCCAATCTGGAGATGTCCTGGTCGACGGGGATGGACGCCGGCGCGGGTGTCATCGACATCGTGGTACTGCCCGACGGCTCGGCAACCTGTCGCGAGAGCTTCGGCGGCAACCGGGTACTGGAGGGCCGTCTCGACGTTCCCGATCCGGCGGTCGCCACCGTGCTGGCCAGTCCAGGCGTCCTCGACAAGCTGGTCACCGAATGTCCGTTCAGGATCGCCGACGCGGGCTCCACCATCATCACCACGTTGAAGACGGGTGAGCGATTCTCTCGGCTGGTGTTCGGAACCTGCTCCGACGACGATCTCTTGTCGCTGGTGTCGGCCCTACGTCGCATCGGCGAGACATGCACGCATCAAGCTCACCCGATCGACGCACTCTGACGGCCAGCGACGGCCATGTGCCTGCCGTCGGCTTGGCGTCGCCTACGGGTCGTCGATGTAGGCCAGGGGCGCGCTGTAGGCCGGCGGTCCCATGGCCTGCCCAGGGGCGCCGATCAGGAGCTGGATCCCCCGCATCGCCACGCGTGTGCCGAAGGTGTGGCCTGCGCCAGGAGACAGTTCGGTCCGCCGGACCTGCATCGAATACGAGCCCGCATCCAGGATGGTGTCGCCGACGATGCGGACACTGTCGCCGAAGTTGGCGTCGAAGCGCTGATCGGCGGCCGCCTCCTTCAACTCGGCGACCTGGGCGAAGACGCCGTTCGTCCGGTGGAAAACGAAGACCCGCCCGTAGCCGCCCGCGAAACGGCCGGCGCCCACCACCAAATCGTCGCCATCCAGCGCGACGGTACGGGCGAAGCCAAACTCGGTCGAGCTCGTGTTGATGGGAGTGAAGGTCGCGACGGTCACCGTCTGCTGATGGGCCCACCCGTCGCTGCCGCGGACGTAGATATCCAAGTAGCCGTTGTTCACCTTTTGCGGATCGTCGTGGTTCGCCCCGATGGCCAGGGTGTCCCCCGACAGCGCGACGGAGACGGCGAAATTTCCCACGACGCCGGGCCGTGGCTGCAGGCGCTGCACGAAGAACCAGGTCCCTCGATCGAAGGCGAACAGATCCACGGCCCCCGGGGAACCGAGCTTGCCCACGGCTGCCACCATCGGCGGCGAGTACTGAAGACTCTCGCCGATGGCGATTGCGTTGCCGTCGGGCAGGCCGGGCAGCGCAGCGGGCGGCGCCAAGGTTGCCAGGTAGCGCCAGTGGGGCGGTCCGCACGCCGTCCCTGCAAAAAGCAACAACGCCAGGACTCCAACTCCTCGCGCGGCTTCGGACGCGGTTACCTTCATGTGGTTCTCCCCCAGTAGTCGATGCCTGGACGGAGAGAGGCGTTTCAATGGACGAGAGGACGAGCGACCCGACGCCGGAATCCCCGAGCCGGCGGCCACACCCGTACGATGCGGTCAGCAATGCCCGACGGCGCCAGCACCGAGGTTCTCGGGCACG
>CAZYFU010000253.1:2742-4427 GCA_964647025.1 uncultured Myxococcales bacterium
ACGCCGTCCTCGCGGACGGGTCCCCGGCGAGCGCCAAGGCTGGTGCGCCCCACAGAGCGGGCAAGACGCGACCTTATCGGAATCGAGCTCTCGTGTCGAAAGGGAGAACAGGAGTCTCTCATGAGAGTTGTCTCGTCCGAGTTGTCGATGCGGGCAGAACACACTCTAGCCAAGGCGAAGACGCGCACCGAAACCCTGGAAGCGTGGGTCGGACGGCGTCCCACCCCGGGTTCGAGCAGAGGCGACGCCGCGCCGCAAGTCACCGTCGAAGTGACCAGCACGCCGCCCACAGCGGAGTCGCCCGACCGCCCCGCGCAACGGCGTGACCTGCTCGACCTGGCCATCCTGCTGCGCAGCCTGGGCGCCACGGCCGAGGAGGTGCAGAATAGCGTGGACCGGCTGGCGGCCGCGGGGGCTCCGCAACAGGTGCAAAGTGCGGAGGTCTCCGTCGTTCCCGCGCAGGCCCAGGCCGAACAAGGCTGGGGCGTGGCCTACGACAGACACGAACAGTCAATCGAGGCCGAGACCTCCACCTTCCAGGCGACCGGCAAGGTCGTGACCGCCGATGGCCGCACGTTGCATCTTTCGGCCGAGCTGATCTCGCAACGGATCGACATCCAGACGACGTCGGTCTCTGTGCGCGCCGGCGACGCAGCCAAGAAGGTGGATCCCTTGGTCCTCAACCTCGACAATGCGCCGGTGGCCTTCTCGGGCACGCAGAGCTTCGACCTCGACGCTGACGGCACCCCCGAAAACATCGCGCGGCTCAGCGACGGCCACGTCTACCTGGCGCTCGATCGCAACGACAGCGGCGCCATCGAAGACGGATCGGAGCTGTTCGGCCCCGCGACCGGAAACGGCTTCGCAGAGCTGGCCACGCAGGACAGCGACGGCAACGGCTGGATCGACGAAGGCGACGTGGGCTATTCCCAGTTGAAGGCGTGGTCACCATCGAACGGGACGCTGACCAGCCTGGCCGATGCAGGTGTGGGTGCCATTGCCCTGCAGAACGTCAGCACGCCCTTCCAAGTGATGTCCTCGGGGGAAACCCAGGGTTACGTGGCCAAGACCGGCGTGTACCTGCGCGAGAACGGCGTCCCGGGAACCATCCAGCACGTGGACCTGACCGCCTGACGTGCCGGGTGAGCCGCAGCCCGAATGGCAACAGCCGGGACCGGGGCTCATGGGACAACGACATCGGAGGGGTGTCAAACCTCGCCCACCACATGCCGGTGACAGATTCGGGGCAGGAGCGTGTTCATCGTGAAACCGTCGCGCTCTCTCCTGGAGGACTCTCGATGACCCGTGCCCTGAAAAGGCCGCTATCGCTGTGGATCCTGTTTGGCCTCGCCTGCTTCGAGGTGGTCTCTGCGGTGCCTTACGGCCTGGCGCTGAGCTTGAACCCCTCGGGAGATTGGGTCCACATGTCGACGACCATGCTCGCAGGGTCGCCCTTCGAGGATTTCAGAATCCCGGGCCTGATCCTCTTCATCGTCATCGGGCTGGGGGCACTGCTGCTGGCGATCGCTCTGTTTCGCCTTCCGGCGTGGGGATGGGCAGTCCGCTGCAATCCATGGAAGACCCGTCACTTCGTGTGGTCAGCCTCGATCTGCTACGGCTTTGCTCTGACGACCTGGATCGGAGTCGAGGTTGCGATGATCGGCTTCGATTCGTGGCTGCAACCC
>CAZYFU010000254.1:0-4407 GCA_964647025.1 uncultured Myxococcales bacterium
TTGCTGGTCGAGCTGCCATCGGGGTTGCAGGTCGGCGCCGGGATCAGCAGCGAGGGCTTGGCCGCCCCGCCCAGCATGACCTCGAAGATCTCGTCGCCCAGCCAGGCCGGCATGTCCACGCGCATCGAATCCGACAGCTTGTTCAGCATCAGGGCCAGCTTGATGTCCAGCGCCGGCTCGAAGGTCACCAGCGTGCCGCCCTCGGCGGTCCTCGTGTACGTCATGGAGTACCTGCGCCCGTTGGTCGCGTTCACGTCGAGCGAGCCCAGACGTTCGCCGTCCAGTGCCACGTACGAGGTCTCGTTGCCGAACCCGATGTTCGCGAGGGCGAGCTCGGTGGCGGACCTGCTCACGCTGGTCTTGACGCTGTACCCGCCGAGGTGACCGGAGAAGGTCCCGGTCTTCTCCTTGGTTCCGCAGCTGCTGTTGCAGACCGCCGCACCCGCCACCATGGCGTCGGCCGCGCCCAGGTTCAGCGCGTATCCCAGCGTGTTGGTGGCCGAGTTGAGCGTGATCTCCCAGGTCGGGTCGGAAGGCTGCACGGTCACCGCGACCGGCTTGCCCTTGGCCTGCCCGACCAACAGATCGAACTTCTCTATGACCGAACCGGACAGCGCAAACTCGTCTTCTGCCCGTTTCTCCAACGCGATTTCCATGACCCCCGCGAGTCGCTCGGGGTAGTTGGTCTGGGCTTCGGCGTCGGTGAACAGCCGAAGCGTGTCCATCACCTCGGCCAGGTCGACCCGAGCAGACACCTCGGTGGTGCCGAGCTTGGCCGTGGCCGGGGCGTGCTGCTCCTGCCCGACCAGGAGCGTGACGTTCAGCGAATCGTCGCTGTTCGCCGTGACCGAGAAGCGCACCGGATTCTCGGTGAGCTTGGTGAGGCACTCGCTGCTCGATCCACAGACCGACGTTGGATTGATCTTGTAGACGACCTTGTTGCCGTCCTTCTCCTCCACGAGCTCCTCGCGAAACACGTGCTCCTTGGCTTCGCTCGCGGCCTTGCTCAAGAACTCGTCCAAGGCCTTGGTGGTCGACTTGGGGATATCGTCGATGGACTCCGAAGATCGGCTGCTGCCACCGCACGGGTCCGAGAAGATCGAGCTCGTACCCTGGGTCGCCACCGTGGTGCTGTCGGTGGTGTCCATCCTCGCGCTGGATCTCGCGAGGCCGGCGACGAGGTCGTCGATTCGCTGGTTCACCGACGTGGTGGCCTCGGTCGAATCGAGCGGTCGCTGCGACGTCGCTCCCTCCGGGTCCGAGGTGCATCCCGCCGCGAAGAGGGCAGATGCCCCGAACAGACCGAGCAAAGCAGATCGCAAGTTATTCATTTGTCTCTCCTTCGGTGAAGCTGGCTTCCAGAATACAACGGCGCGCGTCTTTTCGGGATGGGCCTCCGACGGAGGGGCTGAGACGCCAGTCACAGAGACACGAACGAGGTTTCGCTGGCCAGACCGAAGGCACCAGTGTCGGGAAGTGTGGGGCCGCGCTCAGTTCACGTCGGTTCTGAACGGCGAGGCGGGCAAGCCCGCTTTGTTGAACAGGTTGCCCTCGGGGACGTTCGCCCAGCCGTAGCGAACCGTGATGGGCCTGCCCACGCGCTTGCTGCTGACGACCACGGTGTTGTCGCGGATCTCGGCTTGCGCCAGATGCAGCACGTCGTCGCGGCCTGCGATGGCGAAGCCCTTGAGCGGACGGCCCCTGGCAACCAAGCCCCCGCCCAGATGACTGAACGAGAGGATCACCTTGTTGCGCGCGATCCTCATCGACTTGAAGAGCGGCCCCGAATACTCGATTGGCTCGCCGTACGCGAGCGCCCGCGCCGCCAGGGCAAGGCGCGCGCCTACCGGCTGCTTGTGCGGCGGGTGGATGTCGCGCGCGTCTCCACAGTCGGTGGTCACCACCATGGCCGTGTTGAACGTGTACTGCCACGCAAGGAATTGCGCCTCGCGGATCTCGGGCGGCATCTCCGAGAACGGCGCTACTTGCACGAACAGAAAGGGAAACTCGCCTTGTCCCCAGGCTTCCCGCCAGCCCGCGATGAGACCAGGAAACAGCGTCCGGTATTGCGTGGCCCTGCTGGCGTTCGCTTCGCCCTGGTAGAAGGCCACCCCACGAATCCCGTACGGCACAAGCGGCGCAATCATGCCGTTGAACAGCACCGTGGGCGTGTTCACGTCGCCGGTGATGGCGGTCGGCGGGGCGGGCGCGCCTTCCAGCTTCATACCGACCCGATACCGCCAACGTCCCGCGAGCTCGATGGCTGGCATGGCCGCAGCTTTGACGACGAGCTGGAGCTTCTCGTTCCCCCATATGCCACCGGCGCCACCGGTGTCCAGCACGCGCACCGCGATGACGTTTCGCCCGGGCTTGAGCACACCGGCGGGCACGGCGTATCTGCGCGCGACGTTGTAGCCGGTGGTGGTCCCGATCTTGATGCCGTTCAAGAAGGTGGTGTCGATGTCGTCGACCATGTCCAGGTAGAGGTCGGCGGCCACGTTCACGACGCTGTCCGGAAGCTCGAACGTGCGCCGGAACCACACCACACCATTGAGCTCCGGCTCGCCCGCCTCTTCCCAAAGCCCTGGCACCGCCATGGGCCTCCATTCGCTGATGTCCAGCGCGGGGTCGCTCCACGATCGCCCCTGGGCAGAGCCTGTGTCGTTGGCCGCGAACCAGGCCTCGAGCTGCGCCTCGTACCGGTGCCGCGCCGCCACGGGGTCGGCACGGAACTGCTGAAGCTGGTCGACCGTCTCCTCCATCTCCGGCAGACGCCGCAAGGCCGCCTCGTCCGTCCAGGCCTCGGCGGACGTACCGCCCCACGAGGCATGGATCAGTCCAACCGGCACACGCTTGGCGACATGAAGGTCGCGGCCGAAGAAGTAGCAAACCGCGGAGAAGCCCTGCACCGTCTCGGGCGAACAGACCTGCCACTGCCCCTTCACCGTGGACAGCGGCACCAGCGACTGGGTCTGCGCGACGCCCAGGTGGCGAATCTGCGGATAGCTCGCCGCCGCGACCTCCTTCTCCCAGTCCGTGATGGGCTGCTGTCCGGGTCGCAGCCCCAGCTGTCTCTCCATGTTCGACTGGCCGCCGCACACCCAAACCTCGCCCACCATCACGTCATCGAAGACGATGCTGTTCTTGCCAGCGATGGTCAGGGTGTAAGGCCCGCCCGCCATCATCGGTGCCAGGCGTAAAAGCCACCTGCCGTCGGAGCCCGTGGTGGTGCTGACGGTCTGCCCCGCCATGGTCACCGTGACCGCCTCCCCGGGATCGGCCGTGCCCCAGACCGGCGCGGCGATCCCTCGCTGCAGGACCGCGTGCGCGGCGAAGAGCGGGTTCGGAATGACCGCAGCTTGGGCCTGCGCCGCGGTTGCACCGGCCAGCGCCAGTACGGAAAGAAAGAGTGCGCGCGTCATGGTGCGGCCGGGTCGTGCAAACGTCAGCTCGGAACTACGCCAGGGCTAAGGTGCAATCGCGAAGCGCACGCCGATGAAGATCCACTCGTGCAACGACTGCTTGGCCAGATTGGATTCCGTCGTCTGCGAGAACGAGCCGAGGCGGGTCGTGGTGGTCAGGCTGTCGTACTGGCCGAGGGAGAAGCTGATGAAGGGCGCGATGGTCGCCCGACGGGCGAGCTCGAAGTCGACGCCGAGCTGAAAGTTCGCGAACTCCATGCCCGACCACGTCGAGTCCAAGTCACCATCGACGCTGTTGCCTTCCACCGAGAACGTTCCTCGCTCCCAGCCGACGCCATAGCCCACCCAAGGCAACGTCCTCGAGAGCGGACCGAAGTGGTACCGGCCCATGATGCCGACGCGCAGGTTGCTGGCCGAGCAGTCCACGTTGGCGTTGCGACAGCCGCGCTGCTCGTCGTCATTCACGAAGCCAATGCCGTACTGAAAGAAGCCCCCCACGTACCAGCTCGTGTTGATGCGGTAGCCGACGTCGAGCCAGAAGGGCCACTGCCCGGACACGTAGCTGCTGAGGTTCTCATCCGTGCCGTTGGCAACCGCCCCCAGGTGCCCGGCCGAGAACGCATAGCCGGTGCGAACGCCGAGCTCGAGCCCCGAGTCGCCGGAGCTGGCGGCGAGGGCCGGCGCCGTCGAGAGGATCGTGGCGATGAACGCGAGGTGGCAAATGCTGCTGTGTCGCATGGGACGACGGTATATCAGCCGCGAAAAACGGAGGCAACGCGCACCGGAGCCGAGCCGAGGGTAGCTGGCCGCCAGGCCGCGGATCAGCTCGCCGCTTGGTCCTGCGCGCGTAGGTTGCGTTCGTCCAGGAACTTGAGCTGGCGGTACAGCATGTCGACCATCGGCATCGCGCCGGGCGCGGCGCGCACGGGATTGCCGTAGATCGCCTCGACCTCGATGGGCTTCTTCTGGTCGAAGTCGACCTTCA
>CAZYFU010000255.1:0-4394 GCA_964647025.1 uncultured Myxococcales bacterium
AGGTCGACACCGGCGTCGAGCAGCGCCGCGTGCGCCTGCCAGCCGTCGCCACCGTGGATCTGCGCATCATCGGCAAGAAGGCCGTGCGCAACGAGGCGCTGTCCGGCGCCGACGTCGAGTGGGAGGACACGCAGCGCCTGGCTTCGCTCAAAGGCATCATGGCCGCGAAGAAGAAGGAGCTGAAGGAGATCACCGCCGAATCGCTCGGCGTCGCCGGAGGCATTCTGGTCAAGACGGTGCGCCACGAGAACCCGCCCGTCCGTAAGGCCGGCATCAAGGTGGCATCGGTGGAAGAGTTGGTTTCCAAGCTGCACACGGAAGCGAAGGTGATCTAATGGCAACGCTGGTTCTTCTCGAAACGACTGCAACGAACCTTCGCACCTCCTCGCTGCCCGCGGTGACGGCCGCGCGCGAGTTGGCCAAGCACCATGCTGGCCCCGTGATCGGCGTGGTCATCGGCGCCTCCGTCGGCGCTGCGGCCGCGGATGCGGCGCGCTTCGTGGACAAGGTGCTGTGCTACGACAGCGCCGCGTTGGCGGCGTCGCTCGCCGAGACCTGGGCCCCCGTGCTCGCGGCCGCGGTGAAGGACACCGGCGCCACGGCGCTGGTCGCGTCGGCCACCTCGACCGGCAAGGACGTCCTGCCTCGCGCGGCCGCCCTCCTCGGCGCGGGCATGGCCAGCGACGTGGTCGGCGTGCTCGGCCCGAAGTCGTTCCGCCGTCCGACCTACGCCGGCAACGTGCTCACCGATGTCGAGGTCACCACGGCCGTGGTCGTGTGCACGGCCCGCCAGACCGAGTTCGCGCCAGCTGCTCCTTCCGCAGCGGCCGGGGCGGTCGAGAACAAGGCCGCCCCAGCGGTCGACGCCTTGGGCAGCGAGCTCCTCGCACTGCACGCCACCAAGAGCGCGCGCCCGGACCTGGCCGAGGCCAAGGTGGTCGTGTCCGGCGGACGCGGCATGAAGGAGGCTGCGAACTTCAAAGTGCTGGAAGAGCTGACCGACCTCTTGGGCGGTGCGCTCGGCGCCAGCCGCGCCGCTTGCGATGCAGGCATGGTCCCGAACGATCTGCAGGTCGGCCAGACCGGCAAGGTGGTCGCGCCCGAGCTCTACTTCGCGGTCGGCCTCTCGGGTGCCATCCAGCACCTCGCCGGCATGAAGAGCTCGAAGGTGATCGTGGCCATCAACAAGGATCCCGAGGCGCCCATCTTCCAGGTCGCGGACTACGGCTTGGTCGCCACGTGGGAGTCCACGGTTCCGCAGCTCATCACCGAGATCAAGAAGGTCAGGTAGAAAAGCGCAGAGCGAATCGACGAGGGCGGCCTCCGCGGGCCGCTTTTTTTTGTCCCGGGAGCTGCCTCACGCGCCGGTCCGGGACGCTGTGCGTGGCGGTCGCGACGCCGTGGCCTCCTTCGCGTGTCCTGCCGGTGAAACTCCGTCAAGCCGAGCTTTCGCGTTGTATGATTGCCCCCATGAGCCGGCTTCTGGCGGCTGAACCCCTGAAGAGCGTTGCCGACACCATCGAGAGATTGGAGGGCAACGTTGCGCGCGTCATTCGTGGCAAGCCCGAGGCCATCCGGAACTGCGTGCTGGCGCTCCTGGCCCGCGGGCACCTGCTCATCGAGGACGTGCCCGGGGTGGGAAAGACCACCCTGGCGCGCGCCTTGGCGGCGTCCATCGGCGGCAGCTTTCACCGCATCCAGTTCACGAGCGACCTCTTGCCGTCCGACATCATTGGGGTCTCGGTGCTCAGCAGCGCAACGGGCAAATTCGACTTCAAGCCCGGGCCCCTGTTCGCCAACGTGGTGCTGGCCGACGAAATCAACCGCACCACGCCGCGCACGCAGAGCGCGCTGCTCGAGGCGATGAACGACAGCCAGGTGTCCGTGGATGGCGTCGGATACTCGCTCGAGCAACCGTTCCTGGTGGTCGCCACGCAAAACCCCGAAGAGCACTACGGCACCTATCCCCTCCCCGAATCGCAGATGGATCGCTTCGCGCTGCGCATTCGCCTCGACTACCCCACGGCGGACATAGAGAAGGCCCTGCTCCTCGAAGCCCCGTCGATGGCGGACGAGGCACTGGCGAAGATCGAGGCCGTGGTGTCGCTGGCCGAGATCGTGGCGCTGCAGGAAGCGGCTGCGCGCGTGAAGCTGTCGCCCGAGCTGGCCGGCTACATCGTCGAGGTGGCGAGGGAGTCCCGGCGCTCGCCCTTCCTGTCGCTGGGCATCTCGCCGCGTGGCGAGCTGGCCTGGCGAAACCTGGCCCGCGCGGCCGCGCTGGTCGCCGGACGCAACTACATCCTGCCCGACGACCTCAAGGGGCTGGCCTTGCCCGCCTTGGCCCACCGGGTGGTCCTCGCCAACCAGCTCGACTCTACCGGTCGCTCGCGCGAGGAAGCCGAGCGCGTGGTGATCGACATCCTCGGCCGCATCCCCATCCCCGGATGACGTCGTGGCTGGCCTCCGCGCGCGCCTGCGACGTCTTCTTCGTCCGCCCCGCAAGTTCAGGCTGACCCGCGAGGGGAAGTGGTTCATCGCCGCGACCTTGCTGCTGGGGTTCGCGGCGGTCAACGGCGGCATCAACCTGCTCTTCCTCATCTTCGGCATGCTGCTGTGCCTGCTCATCGCCAACGGCGTGATCGCCGAAGCTTGCATGCGTCGGCTCGACGTGACCAGACGCCTGCCGCCCTCGCTCTTCGCCGGCACGCCTTTCCTGATGGGCATCGCCGTCCGCAACTGCAAGTCGCGCTTGGCCACCTTCTCGCTCGAGGTGGAGGACCTGACCGCCGACGGAAAACCGGTGGACCGACGCTGCTTCTTCCTGAAGATTCCGGCGCATCGTCAGCAAGAGACCTCGTACCGGCGCCTCTTGCCCGCGCGGGGAATCCACCCCTTGGCGGGCCTGCGGCTGTCCACGCGTTTTCCCTTCGGCTTCCTGCGCCGATCCATCGACGTGGTTTCGCCGGTCGAGCTGCTCGTCTACCCGGCCCTCGTGTCGGTGACGGAGATCGCCCTCAAGACGGGGCTCACGGAGCTCGGCGAGAGGCAGAACCCGGCGCGGGCGCGCAGCGGGGATTTCCACGGGCTGCGTGAGCTGCGCGCCGGAGACGATCCGCGCGACATCCATTGGCGCACTTCGGCCCGGCGCGGTCGGACCTTCGTACGTGAATTCGAGGAAGAGACCAGCCGAGGCGTGCTCATCGTGTTGTCGACCGCGGTGCCCGACGAGGCGGCCCCCACCTTCGAGACCGCGGTCTCTTACGCGGCGTCGCTGGCGTTGCTGCTGCTGCGTCGCGATCTTCGCGTCGGCCTCCTGGCGGGCGAGACCTTCATCGCGCCCGACATCGGGACCGGATCGGCGATCTTGCGCTGCCTGGCCCTGGTGCAGAGGACGACGTCCGATGAGAGCGCGCCAAGTCAGCGCGCCAGGCAGTGGCAAGGCAACACCCTGACCGTGGTTGCAGCGCCCGGACAGCCGAGGGTCGACCTCAACCCGGGAAGGGCCGCGCGGAGGACGGCATGAGGTTCCGTGTCGCGCACAAGACGGCGACCTTCCTTCTGGCCACGACGGCTTTGTTCACGCTCGCGTCGGCCAGCGTGCTCTCGCCGATGACGCTGGTTCTGGTGGTGCTGGGCGTGGGGTTGGCGTGGCACAGCGATCCTGGTTCCCGCCTCGGGTCTTGGATCGACCGAGCCACACCCCTGCTCAACATCGTAGTGCTGGCGTTTCTGGCCTTCGCCGTCTTTCAAGTCGGTCGCAGCTTCCCCGACGTGGATCTGACGCCATTTCTAGGCTTCATCCTGTTTCTTCTGGTGGTGAAGCTGTGCCAGCGCCGGAGCAACCGCGACTACCTGCAGGTCTTCATCATGTCGTTTCTCGTGATGCTGGCGGCGGCCTGGATGGCGACCAGCGTGGTGTTCATGGTCGGATTCGGCCTCTACGTGGTGCTGACCACGTGGACCCTGATCCTCTTCCACCTGCGCCGCGAGATCGAGGACAACTACATCGTCCGGCACTCCACCGAGAGCCTGGCCGAGCAGGTCACCGCGACCCGCGTGCTCAATTCGCGCCGCGTGGTCGGGCTTCCCTTCTTCTCGACCACCGGCCTGGTGGCGCTGGCGGTGTTGTTGGGGGCGTCGCTGGTCTTTGCGCTGGTCCCCCGCGTGGGCCTCGGTTTCATCCTGGGCGGCGTGCGAAGGCAGGTCGGCATCGCCGGCTTCACCGACGAGGTCAAGCTGGGCATGCACGGCTCCATCTCCAGCGACAACCAGACCGTCGTGCTCCGCTCGCAAATCCCGTCCATCGCCGCCTTGACCAACGACGCCGAGCGCGAGCACACGATCGCGTCGCTGTATTGGCGGGGCACGGTCTATGACGTCTACGAGGGGGGGCA
>CAZYFU010000256.1:0-4310 GCA_964647025.1 uncultured Myxococcales bacterium
GATCCGCCACTTCTGGTTGTTGCCCCCGTTCGACTCCCACTGGGCGAGGGCCGCGCCGTCACTGGTCGACTGCGAGTAGACCTCGAGCGCGAGGTCGCTCTTCTCGTTGGTCAGGATGAACTGGCCCGCGTTGTCGTAGCTGATGCCCCAGGTCTGTTCGGCGGCGCCCGTGTATTTGACCTGCACGGCCTTGGCACCGCCCGCCGTCGAGCCGCCTTCGATCGACAGCGCCTTACCGCTTGCGTGGTTGACGAACTTGAACGTGTTGGTGGCGCCAGTCACGGTCCCCGCCGCGACGTCGATGGTGATGGTGTTGTTCCAGCGCATGCTCATCGTGGTGGCGGAGGGAAAGGTGATGGGCTGCCAGACGTAGGTCGAGTCGTTGACCGGGCCGTCCCAGGCGCCCGCCCATCGGTCACCCATGTAGAGGTACGCGGTGCCTGCGCTGCCCTGGACGGGCAGCACGTAGGTCGACTGCGAGTGGTAGGTGGTCGAGTCGCCCACGTCGGTCATGTTGCTCCAGCCGCTGGTGAGCGACTTCGAGGTCGCGTAGCGGGCTTGGTTCGGATCCCAACCGGTCGCGCCAGACGTGAGCAGGAAGTACACGTCGCCGCGCTTCCACAACGCGGGCGCTTCGCGATGCCCGCCCTTGAACAAGACAGCGGCCAGCGAGTCGATGGTCAGATAGTCGGGCGCAAGCAGGTACAGGTTCAAATCGTAGTTCTCGTTCGAGGCGGAAAGGAAGTACCCCTTGCCGTCGGAATCGACGAACAACGTGCAGTCACGCGACATGTAGCCGGGCTTGCCGTGATCGGTGACGCCCGAGCCGACCAGCGGGCGCGCGCTGCCGTGGTACTTGTAGTCTCCGTCCACCGTGTCGCCGCTGGCGACCGCCGCGCGCGCCTCGCCGTAGTCGCGTCCGTTCTCCCAGTGCATCCACATGACGTACTTCTTGGTGGCCGCGTTGTAGACCACCTTCGGCCGCTCGATGTTGGCGGGCCTGAGCTCGCTGGCCGAGCTCGACGTCAGCACGTGCTTGCGGAACTCCCAGTGGATGAGATCGGCGGCGCGGTAGCACGAGACCGCGTAGAACGAGCCGTCGGAGTTACGGTTCTCGCCGAACCAGTAGTAGTAGCCGTCGACCTGGATGACGCCGCCGCCGTGCGCCTGGATCGGCTTGCCGCTTTGGTCGGCCCACTGGATCCCGTTCACCACGCTGCCGGCGCGCGCGACCGGCGCATCGGGGCCAGCCACGTCCGGCGCCGCCACGTCGGCGGCTGCGTCCTTCGCCTCGGGGAAGCTGGCATCGACCCGTGCGTCGCCGACCGCACCGCCCGCGCCTCGGTCGGCGGCACCACCGTCGGTCGCGCGGGCGTCTCGGCTCGCTGTCCCGCCACTGCCCACAGGCCTACCATCGGTGGCGATGCCCCGCGCGTCCCCCGCGATGGCACCCCCCGAGCCACCCGTGCCTCCCCGGGCCGAGGTATCGTTCCCCGCGTCTTTGGCGATGCTGCCCGCGCCGTTGCCACCGGTCGCGGTGACGCTGCTCGAACCACCGGAGCCCCCGTTGGCTGCGCCGCCCGCGCCCGCAGGGCTCGAGGCGCTGTCGCTCGAACACGCGCCCGTCCACACGGACAAGCCAATGGTGAGCAAGGTGGCGCGGACCCAGAAGCTTCGGGGGCAAGTGCGCGCGGGGGCCATCATCGTGCTGGGCATGACATCACTTCCAATCGTGGCAGGGGAGTCGCAAGGATAGCAGGAAGGGATGCCCACGGGGCCAAGGCAGCGCGGCGGTGCGAGGGTGTTGGATGGGGCCCGCCGAGCACGCCCTACCGGCGGGCCACGCCCAGCACGTTGGGGATGGGCCACTGGCTCTGTTCGCCGTCGTTCTCGTTGAAGCTGGTCCCGTAGCCGCCATTCAAGTCCAGGTCGATTCCGCCGCCGTGGATGGACAGGCTGGCCTCGGGGCCACCCTCGACGTGCATCGCGGTGGTGATGCCCAAAGGAAGTGCGAGCAACTTGGCGTTGAAGTCGTACATGCAATGGGGCGTGCGGCTGAAGACGAAGAGGATGCGGCCTTGCTTGTCCATGGCCACGGCCGCCTCGCTCCATTGCCGTTCCTGCCGAGTCCAAACGTTCTGCCCGGGGGCGCGAATGAGGCGTAGGTTCTGGACGGCAGCGCGCCAGTCCGCGACGCGTTCCTTGTTGCCGTCCACATCCAGGTCGAGCAAGGCGGCGCCGGGCAGATCCTTCTTGCTCGGCGCGAAGACCAGCACCGATTTGTACTTCGATGCCCAGTGGGCGTTGTTGACGTGACCAGGGGCGTGAGCGTGCCCCACGTTGCTGAGGTGATCGATCTGGTACATGCCCATGTTGATGGCCACGACCAGGTTTCGCTCGCGGCACCATCGCCCGGCCGTGCGCGGCTGCTTGTCTCTGGCCTTGGCCATGACGGCCACGAGAGGCGCGCGATTCGGATCGATGCGCACCACGTGCAGTCGTTGACCGGCCTCGCCGAAGGCGGCGTACTCGACACCATCCTGAAGTTTGTGCCAGTCGGCTGGTCCGGCAGCTACCTGCCCGGAGGCGGCGAACGTCGCGAGCGCGACCGCGATGGAGAGCAAGATGTTCACGGTGGCAGCATACTCCGCGCCAGGGAGAGCTCGCTCGGTTTGGCTACCCGCCGCCGGATTCGCCCCCGCCCGTTTCACGGTCGATCGAGTCGCGAGCAACCTCGCCGCCGCCCTCTCTAGCCAGATCGATGGCGTTGGGCCGGGCGTCCTCCGCGTCCGGAAGGGCGGCGTCCCGGCCGCACCCCATGCAGCAGCCGAACCCTGCGATGGTGCACTTGCCATCGGTGCACGCGGGATAGCCCGGCCCGCAGTCGTGGGCGGTATGCCCTGTGCACGTGGCCGCGAACTGGGTTTCCAGGCTGGCGGCGGGTGAAGCGCGGTAGGCGGCGCCGTTCACGGCCTTGCCACAGTACCCGATCGTGCTGTGTCCGTTGCAGGGATCGGTCCAGGGGGCGACGGTGCGCACGCCCAACCGGACGGTCACCTTCGGGCCTCTTGCGCTCTACGGCCACTGCACCGTCGCGCAGCCCGTTTCGCAGGATTTCCGGCCGGCGCGGTGGACGGGCTCGACCCTCTCGAAGCCGATGCGGCAAAATCTGTGGCATCACGCGGGCTTGCGTGAAATTGCCGTGAAGTTTCGAGGGGGTGGGGGCGAGGGCAGGGTGGAGGCACTGGCAGCGCTTTCCCCGCTCATGGACCCGAATTCCCTGCCGTCGTGGCAAATGTGTGCCAACAGCATCGACTGCTTGCAGGTAGTCTCGGCGGGAGGGCGCGAACAAGGTCCGACCTGACCAAACTTCGATCATGTCGGAGTTGGGTCATGATGCTGTATCGACCAAACTCTGATCTGATCGTAGTATGGTCTGCCATGGAACGCAGCCTGGCAGTGCCCATCCGAGAGTTGGCTTTCTCGGACCACAAGATCGCGTTGGTGTCGGGGCCACGTCAATGCGGCAAGACCACGCTGGGCAAGATGCTCCTGGACGAGCGGAAGGTCGGCGTTTACCACAACTGGGACGATGTCAGCTTCCGTCGAGCGTGGACCAAGTCGCCCCAAACGGTGATCCCGAGGCTGGGCACATCGTCCGTGTTTCCCTTGCTCGTGTTCGACGAGATCCACAAAGCACGAGGATGGAAGCGCACGCTGAAGGGGCTCTACGACACGCGTGAAGAGCCGTTCGATCTGATCGTGACAGGCAGTGCGCGTCTCAATGTGTACAAGAAGGGCGGCGACAGCCTGCTCGGGCGGGCGCTCCATTTCCATCTGCACCCTCTCTCGGTTGCCGAGATTGCCGCTGTATCGTTACCCGGCGATCCCGATGAACGGATCGGCGCCCTCTTCACGCACACGACGACCATGGCGAAGGAAGATCCCGTCGCGGCTCTCCTGCGCTACGGGGGATTTCCCGAACCGTTCCTGTCAGCCAACGAACGCAAGGCACGTGTCTGGCGGCGGAGTCGGATCGAGAAGGTGCTGCGCGAAGATCTGCGCGACCTCTCCCGCATCCCGGAGCTAAGCCGGGTCGAGATGCTGGCATCCTTGCTGCCAGAGCGTGTCGGATCGCCACTGTCACGAGCTTCGCTGCGCGAGGATCTCGAGGTGAGCTTCGACTCGGTCACACGCTGGCTCGGATTGTTGGCGGAGCTCTACTACACCTTCGAGCTCAAGCCCTACACTCGCTCCGTGTCGCGTAGCCTTAAGCGCGAGAGCAAGCTCTACCTGTGGGACTGGAGCGA
>CAZYFU010000257.1:0-4212 GCA_964647025.1 uncultured Myxococcales bacterium
GGAGTTCTGCTCGATGGGATGGCCGCGGGGGCGTTTCGCTTGTTCGGCACCGCGCCTCTGGGATTCGCCGTGCTGCTTGCGGAGAGCTAAGCTCGACGGATGGCAGCGGTGGCCGAGAAATGATGGTGTGCATCTGCGCCGGCGTATCCACCCGCGAGGTCGAGAAAGCTCTGCGACGTGGCGCCTCTACGCGTGAGGAAATCGCCAGGTTCTGCGGCGCAGGAACGAGCTGCGGCAGGTGCCACCCGTGGCTCGACTCGCTGCTCTCGGTATGCGAAGCAAAGCGGCCGGCGCAGATGACGTTGAATTTCGATGCGCCCTCGAAGCTCTGCGACCGGAAGCCACGATGAGCGTCTATCTATCAGCTGGCGGCCAAATACCGCGAGCTCCGGGACGTCCGGTTCTGCGAGCTGGACAAGGTCGCTCACGAGCTGAAACGGAAGGAGAAGCGGGATGGAAGCAAGGAAGAGAAGTGACACCGCGGTGAACCTCACGACGGTGCAACGGAAGTCCGAGCGCGAGGTCGTCGTCACGCGCACGTTCGACGCCTCGGCTCGACTCGTGTTCGAGGCGTGGTCGAAGCCCGATCTGTTCCAGAGGTGGTGGGTGCCGAGGTCGATGGGCATGACGTTGCGCTCCTGCGAGATGGACGTGCGCACGGGTGGCAAGTACCACCTCGGCTTCGGCGAGGGCATGGACTTCTTCGGCACGTACCTCGAAGTGACGCCCCCCTCGCGCATCGTGTGGACCAACGAAGAAGGCGGCGAGAACGCCTCCGTCACCACGGTGACCTTCGAGGAGATGAACGGCCAGACGCTGCTCGTGATGAGCGAGCTCTATCCGTCGAAGGAGGCGCTCGATGCCGCAGGCACCGGCGGGGCCGAGGCTGCGAAGGAGACCTTCGTGCAACTCGACGAGCTGCTGGTCACGCTACGCTGAGGATCGAGGACAGGGGGGCTCTGGCCATCGCGCCTGCCCGCGCCCCCACCTGCTACCGTCGCTTCTTGCGGCGGCTGCGCTTGGGACCGGGGTTCGGTTTTGCGCCGCCATTTTCGGGCACGGCAGGAGCGGGGGCAGGCTGCGCGGGCGCGGGCGTCGGTGCGACCGTCGCGGGGGCCAAGGCGGCTTGGCGAGCTGCCATCATGTCCCAGGCGATCATGGCGAACGCGACCAAGATAGCCACGGACATCCACGTGTACTGCTCGTCGAGCCCTTTCGGCATCCCGAAGTTCTTGAGGCTGTCGCGCGTCGACGCGGGCAGGATGCGGGCGAGCCAGCTCGGGACGCCTTGGATCGGCGCCCAAGCGATGAACTGGGTGACCGCCGAGGCGGCCAATAGCCATCGACCCGCCACCTCTCGCTTGGCGTAGAGCAACGCCACCACGATGAGGAACGAATAGTAGTAGTTGGTCAGCTCGACCCCGAAGAAGATCAAGATGGAAGACAGCGCGATGGCCTCCCACGGGTGCGACTTGCGCACCGCGAGCCCCACGATCGCCAGGCAGGAGAGCACGATGGCGAAGTACAGAGGCTTGGCCTGACGGAAGCTCTTGATCCGCGCGGCCTTCCAGGGGCTCCACGAATCCACGAGACGGTTGTCGACCATGAGGCGCCCGGCCTCGGACGGCCGGTAGCTGACCACGGTGCGCAGGCCCACGTAGTTGGTGAGCGGGGTGTTTTGGTGTTTCACTGTGTTGTGAACGAACGCGGGGTAAGCCTGGATGCCGCCTGCGGCCACCACGCTGACCGGCAGCAGGATGGCGACCGCGACCGCCGCGCCCATGAAGAAGCGCAGGAAACGTCGTTCGAGCTGCCGATGCTTGTAGTAGTGGTAGCCCAGCGCCAGCAGCGGCGCGACGAACATGAAGACCGGGAAGATGCGCAGCAGCGTCGAGTAGGCCAGGCACATGCCCGCGAGGAAGAAACGCTCCGTCTTGGCCAGGCACACCGCCGTCCCCATCCAGAACAGCCAGTCCCAGCGTAAGAACGACCCACCGGTCCAGGCCCAGCGGCCCGGGTGGTTGGTGGCGAACACCAGCAACGCGACCGCCAGCACGCGCCAACCGAAGGCCCACCAGATCATGAGCGCGAGGAAGATCACCAGCAGGCAGTCGATGCTGTTCAGGATCAGGACCTGCATCCGACCGGCCGGTCCGGTGTTGCTGAGCAGGGTGCCCATGATGTTCCACACCGGGGTTGCGTTGAAGCCGTGGTCCAACTGAGCATCGTCCCAACGGCGTGGTGTCTCGAGCGTGCGCAAGTAGCGCAGATCCTGCGCGAAGGAGGCCCAGCGCTCGGCGGTGAAGTGCGACTTGCAGCGCTCGGGGTGGGCCAAGATGTCCGCGGTGGTCTCTACCTGGTTGGTGTAGAGGTTGGTGAGCTTGCGCAGCTCGACCCGACGTCGCAGCGCCGGCTCCTCGCTGTCGGCGACGGCCACGCACTCGTAGAGACGCTCGTAGCCCAGCTCCTTGAAGTACTTCGAGCCGACGTAGTAGTGGAAGGTGTCGTGGCCGTGGATGAAGCCCCAGAAGTGGAAGGCCCCGAAGTTGAAGTAGGTCGCGAACGCGAGCACGCCCATCACGCCGAGGATCACGTTGCGCACCCTGGGCCGCGCGAACAGCTGGTCCACGCGTGCGCGCAGGCGGTGTAGCGTCCCCGCAGGCTCTGCGGGCGGCACGGCGGCCTTGCGCGCGCGGCTCACCCTGCGTTCCCACCAGAGGAAGCCGAAGCCCAGGCAGGCCAGCAGAAACTCCCAGCGCACGCTGGCGTCGTTGTCCCAGCGGTCGAGCAGCTTCTTGGGCGGCACGGTGGCGGCCGGTGCATCCACGACCTTCATCGCGGGCGGGAACGGGGACGGCGTCTGGCAGTACGCCGCGACCTCGGAGGCGGAGAAGGCACTGTCGCCCACGCCCTCGCCGAACTTCACGTAACGCGCGACCATGTCGTTCAGGTTCATGGTGCGCGTGCGCAGGCCGTGGTTCTCGACCGGGTCGATTTGCCCGTAGACCTTGAAGCTCTTGCCATCGAGCGAGCCCCAGACGGTGTAGGTGTCGTTGGCGTCGGCCTGGATCGCGAACGAGCGAATGGTGGTCACGGCGCCGAGATCCCAGGTCACGGTCGACGCGGCGGTGTCGAAGAGGACCGCGGGTTGGGAATCCCACATCGCGCCCTCGGGCGTGACTTGCTCGTCGGTGAGCAGGCCGAGATCGCGGCTCGTGTCCTGCCATGCGCTGGGCCGCTTGTGGGCCAGGAGGTTGCCCGCGGGGCACACGGGAACGGGAGATTGGTCCTCCGCGCGCGCCGACGAGACCGTCAGTACGCACAGGATCACAAGGCAACTGCCGAGCACGCTACTTCGCATCGGTGCCGACTCTATCTCGGGCGCACCTCCAGGCGAACCCCCTCGTGAGGGCCTTCTTGTAGCCCGGGTCACGCCAACCCAACCGTTCACTGCGGCGCCGTGGGAAGAGGAGGCCACCGCTACTGCACGATGCACGCGAAAAACGGCATGATGACGCGGATCTTGGGGTAAAGACAACGCATGGACCGCGTCGAAAAAGCCCTCGAGATCTTCAGACAGCGCTTCAATTGCAGCCAGGCCCTCTTCGTGGCATTTCGCGAGCACGATCGGATCGACGAGGAGAGCGCCCTGAAGCTCGGCACCATGTTCGGTGCAGGGGTCGCGTGCACCGGTGGGACGTGTGGCGCCGTGACGGGCGCGTTGATGGCGATCTCGCTCAAACATGGCCGCGGCGACGTCGCCTCGGTCGAGGCAAAGACGAAGACCTACGCGCTCGGCCAGCAGTTCATGAGCGAGTTCAGGAAAGAGAACGGCTCGTGTGTTTGCGAAGAGCTCTTGGGCCTGAACATCGGCACCCCGGAAAACATGGCCAAGGCGCAGGCAATGGGGCTTTTCGAGACGAAGTGCTACCAGTTGGTCGGATCCGCGGCGCGGATTTTGGACCGCACCCTGTAGCGCAGACGGCTACAGGCTCAGCTTCTGCTTCAGTTTCGCGGCCAGCTCGCGCCCGAGCGACTCTCGGGCCGCGCTCTCGGCCCGCTCCTCGCCCAGCCCCGCCTCGGTCACGCTGGCCGATACCTCGGTCACCAGGCCTCCCGTCCATGCGTCCCAGACTCGCAGGCTACCGCGGGCCTCGTACCAGACCCGCTGGGTTCCCATGCGGCTGGCGAACTCGCTCTCGGCGTCGAGCA
>CAZYFU010000258.1:0-4058 GCA_964647025.1 uncultured Myxococcales bacterium
TCAAGCTGGCGTGGCAGCTCGTGCAGCGGCTGCAGGCGCTGCGCGACCTGTGCCGCGCGCCCAAGAAGGGGGAGAAGGTGGTGGGGTTCGAGATAGTGGGGCTCAACAACGTGGGTCTCGTCGCCACCTTGAAACCATCGGCGATGAGAACGTTTCTCGAAAGGGCATCTCTTCTGCCACCGTCCGACCTGTTCACCCTGACAGTGCATCTCGACGGAGACAAGGTCCAGCTCGAATACTCTCCCCTCCCCACCACAGGCACCCTGCAGTTCTCGGAGGATCCCACCGCGGCCCTGCGCCACCTGGCGAACAAGCTATGCACCAAGAGCGGCGAGCAGCTCTTCGCCCGTCCTTCGTTCTGGGCCCCCAACGGCGGCCACCACGTCTTCAGCTATCTCAATTCGCCCGCCCGCCATACCGAGGACAACCTCCTGCTGGCCACCGAGAGCGACCTCAAGGACGCAGTCCTGGGCGACTGCATCGGCCTGTGGACCGACACCGTCTTCCCACCCGCCCACGCCTTCGGCCTCGGCCCCCTCTCGTTGTCCATGACCCGCTCTGGAGTGCAGACGCAGCTCACCCGCTTCGGGACCGCGGCGGAGTGGAAGGGCGCCAAGGTCCAGATCACGTGCAAGGTGGCAGGCGGCATCCCCATCAAGGGCGGCAGGCCCGAGGGAGCTCGGGTGTCGGAGACGTGGTATCTGGAGAAGTGGAAGAAAGGGCCTCGCGGGGTCCCGGAGCCGAAAGACTGCCGCTGGAACAAAGAGCTGGTGTTCGCCGTCGAGCTGACCGGCGCCAAGAAGGACGTCCCTCTTCCCGCTCCCATCACCTTCAGCGCCAAGCCGGAGCTGGTTTGCCTGGAGGTGGCGGTGGACGGCGACCGCGTGGTGTTTGCTGGCAAGACCCACGCCATGTCAACCTCCGCGGGATTGGCCATCCGGTGCGAACGCCTGGGCGGCGATGGACAGTGGCAAGAGGCGAACGACGTGAAGGTCAACTACCTGCGCAACTACTACATGAACGGCAAGGAGAAGCCCTGCTGGGGCAGCCCAGAAGAGAGCGGAACTTTCGCTGCCTGGGTGAGCCCGAGCGCTTTCTCCGACCGCGCCTCGTACCGATTCGTCTGGCACGCCACCATGTTCTCCGAGATGGGCGTGCTCGACGCCAACCTCGCTCTGAAGGTACAGAGCTTCGAAGTGGTAATCCCAGCGCTCACCACGCGGCCGTACACGGCAGCGGAGCTGGGTGGTGAGAGCGGCCCTGGGGAGGACGACGAGTGAAATCGGCCGCCCTAAGCCGCACGGCAATGGCCGTCTTGCACAGAGGAGCTGCCCTTGTCTGTACAACGTGATTCTGTCGTGTGCCCCGGCATGAGAGTGCAGATTGGATTTGGCGTGGCGTCGCTGGTCCTGCTAGTCACGGGAACTGCCACAGCAGAGCCGGCCACGGCCGCCGGCCCACGCGCGGCGACGCCCCCCGCCGCAGCGACCACGAAGTCGTCGCCCAAGGTGCTGTGCGACGAAAACTGGGACTTCGGCTTCATTACGATCGCTATCGATTCGACGAGGTATGACGGCAAGGCCCAGGTGAAGGACTACGACCCCGAGCATCCCGATATTCCCTGGTCCGCGCTCAGCGACCAATACCTCAGAAATCGGGATTCCTTCGGGTGGGTCTTCTTCCAACGGTTCATCGGGCGCTTCCGCGACGAGGCGCAGGCCAAGGAACAGCGAATCGATCTCTACCGGAACTCGAAGTACGCCGGCCACCTCAACCCGCGATTCCCTCCGACCGTCGTAGACCCCGGCGCCCTCCTCGTCTCGAACCCCTACACTTGCCAGTTGGACTTCGGCAACCCGGTCCTGCGCTACGCGGACTGGGTCGCGGAGATCGACGGGCTCCTGTACGCGGCCAAGGAGGAGGCGTGCAAGGGCGGCAAGAAAAAGAAGACCATCAAGGTCGTGGACTGCAAGGGGGACAAGACCCTGCTCACCGACACCTGGACCGCGCCCTGCGAGGCCACCCGGATCAACGCGTGCCTCTTCCGCATGTCACCCGGGATCGTCGGCATCCAGCAAGAGCACAGCGCGGCCGGCGAGGGACGGGAGATGTCGTTTCGGGCCTACGACACCGGCAAGCGCCGCAAGGTGTTCGGCATGACCGAAAGCTACGACCACACCGGCGGCCCCGACGACTTCACCGACGTCAAGGACGTGGACGGCGACGGCGTGCCCGAGCTGTCCGACCGCCACTGCGACGGCGACGACTGCCACCCCACCCGCCTGCGCAAATGGAACGGCCAACGCTTCGTCGAGGTGAAGAACCGTGAGTAAGCCCAGGGCCAGACGACGCGCGGCCTCGGTGGCGGCCGTTGCCGCGGCCCCCAAGCAGGACAGGAAGCCCAAGCTGGCGACGATTCCGCTGGGCATCGCCGCCGAGCTGCCGGCGGCCAGCTTCGAGGGCGAGCTGGTCCCGCTCATCACCCTGACGTTCGATCCAGCCAGCGCGGCCGTGGTGGAGGCGCTGGCCAACCCGAAGTCGCTGCGGGTGGAGTGGCCTATCACCGGCAAGGTCAATCATCTGCGCGACCTGACCCTGCCCTGCACGCTCAGGTGGAGGGTCAACCCGGCCGAGCAGGTGGCGCGCGACTGGAAGAACAACCCGGACGGCTACCTCAGCGACGTCGAGGGGAAGAAGACCGAGCTCGTCATCGACGGCGCCGGACGCTTCAAGGTGCTCGTGGACGGCGCCGCCCCCGTGCTCGACTTCATCGTCGCCCGTCTGGTCAAGACAGGCCACGTGGGCTTCTCGGTCTCTCTGCAACGGCCTTCCGGGATGGCGCCCCAGGAATCCGTGCAAGAGCTCTTCTACTCGCTGCCGTGCCAAGTCGAGGTCAGTCTGCAGCTCTCGCAGGACGCGCCGGCGGAGCCACAACGGGTAGCGGCACCGCCCCCCTCGACTGGCGACATATCAGCCCCCATGTCGCCTGTTCCGGCGCACCACACCTCGGTTTCACAGGCGGCGATCCCGGACACGGCGCCAGCGCAAACAGCGCCCGCCCCGCATGCGCCGTCCCGCATGCCGTGCCTCGGGGATCGGATGACCTTCAGGGCCACGATGCACGAGTTGCTGAAGAACACCGAGCTGGAGCTGCGGGTGGTGGAGAAGGAATCGGGCCTTTGGGCCGGCCAGCACGACGTGCAGGCCTGGAGCCGGGTCTATACGAAGGGCGGGCTTCCGCCCTGCACCTGGGTGATCGGCTTCGCCGACAAGACGGGCTCGTCGATGGTCGAGCCCCGCTTCTCGTACGTCGACGAGGTCGAGGAGGGCGGCACGTTCGAGTATGGCTGGGAGCTGCACGCCAAGAGCACGAACCCCAAGGCGAAGAATCGCGTGCCCCTTCTCGCCGGCAAGGAGGCGATCCTGGTCGAAAAGCCTCGGCTCGAGTCCTTCCAGGTGTCGGTCCTCGACGCGACCAAGGGCTCCTACGAGGTCAGCGGGGCCATCTACGGATTCTCGCCGGACGCGCCCCCGGTGTACCTCGCGGTCTTGCTGATCGATCGGATCGGCGCGCGGTTTCCCGAGGAGAGGGTCCTGCTCGGACGAGACGGCTCGTTCCGCCAGCGCCTGGCCGGGCCGAAGGCGGCCACGCCGGTTGAAGTCCCCAAGGTCTTCGCGATCCTGTCACTGGTAGCCACCTGGAGGTCGGCCGGTGGCGCCGATACCGAGGGATCGATCGGGGGATTCCTGGGATTCGATGACGAGAAGTTCGCCTACTATCATCTGCAAAATGGCACTACCACCAACGCGAAGACGCTGTGGGTGTGCTCGGAGGAGTGGGTCGGCATCACGCCCCGCAAAGGCAAGAAGGAACGCGGCCAGCTTGCGATCACCGCGCCAGGACCGGACGCCGGGGGATACCAGTACTCGGAGCTCACCTTCGCCGACGTCTGGACCGACATCCTCGCGTGGGAAGGCTTCGTCAAGCACATGTACCTGGACAGCCAGGGCGGTCGAGTTCTACCCCACCTCCATGGTGAGTACGTGCAGTAGGTACT
>CAZYFU010000259.1:0-3860 GCA_964647025.1 uncultured Myxococcales bacterium
ATGCGACTCACCTTCACTCGGCCAAGCGGCGAACGCCAGTTTTCAACGACAGCTCACAAGCAACCGACGCGCAGGCCTGCCGACAAGGCGGCATGCGCGCGTTTTTCATTCTTGGTTTCCTATGGACGGGCTGCTCCCTGGTTCCCGGCAAGCCGGGCCAGGTGAACGATCCTCCGGGTGGTGGCTCCTGGCAGCCGGGCTGGCTTGAAATCCATCACATCGACGCCGGCCCGGCCACCAGCACCTTGGTGGTCGCGCCCAGCGGTCGCAGTCTGCTCATCGATGCCGGCGAGGACGAGTGGGAGGGCGAAGCGGGTGCCGAGATCGTCGGGCCGTACCTCAAGAACGTTCTCGGCACCTCGTATCTGGACTACGTTCTGGTCAGCCATTTCCATCTGGACCACACCGGCGCCCTGGGCCACGGCGGCTTGTGGCACCTGTTTCTCCGCCAGGGCGTGCGCGTGGGCAAGCTGCTGCACCGGGATTTCTCGCGCTTTGTCGGCGACGGCGGCGCTACCCTGGCGCGCTGCCGGGACTACTTGGCCGACGAAGGCAAGGCCTGGCACCCCGAGGTGGCGCGCCTGGGAGCCCCCCCGGGCAAGGTGCCTTCGATAAAGCGGCCCCTCGGGTCAAGGAGAATGTGGGGTATGTCGCGACCACTGCGCTTCATTCCAGAACGGTCCCTCGTGGAGGTCACAACCCGCACCATCCAAGGCAGGCTACTGCTCAGGCCGTCCCCTGAGCTCAACGATCTCGTCCTTGGCGTCATCGGCAGGGCTCAGCACGTGTACGCGATGGCCATCCATGCCTTCGTTGTTGCCTCCAATCACGCTCATCTCCTGCTGTCGCCATCCGACGCTGAGCAACTCGCCCGCTTCATGCAGGCGCATAGGAATTTCGAGCGCCCTTTTTGCGTCGCCGCATCGCATTCGATGCGTGTCCGATAACGGCGACTACGCCAACTACACCCTATGCCCGGCTTGTCGCCCGACACTGCGAAGGCGGATTTGGGCAGGGCTGGTGTGGGTTCCGTCCCGCTTCTTGTGCGAACGGAATTGCGATGGACCTAATGTGCTAAACTAGGTCCATCGCAATGGACATTGTAGAAATCGCGCGTGACCAGAACCGGTGGTGGGCCGATCCCAATCGGCGGGAGACCCGGCGTTTCCCTCAGCGACGGGCGACCTTTGATCGCCTGCTCAGCTATCTGGGGGAGATCCATGGAGGCCGGGCCGCGGTACTTCTCGGGCCCCGTCAGGTGGGCAAGACAACGCTGCTGCTCCAGCTTGTGGACGAACTGCTGGATCGCGATTGGCCCGTGGCCAACATCACCTTCTTCGATTTCTCTGACGAGCGCTTGGTGGGTCAGATATCGCCGCGGCAGATCGTGGAACTAGCGCCACCCGGCGTTGCTGACTCACACCCGCGCGTCTACTTACTGGACGAGATCCAGAATGCGCTGGATTGGCAGCCGTGGCTGAAGAGCGCCGTGGATCAGGCTCGCCGAGGCGCAGCGCCGGGCGTGCGTTTCGTGGTGACAGGCTCGGCGGCCACGGCCTTGCGTCGAGGGGGGACCGAGTCCGGACAAGGGCGCTGGGACGAGATCCCCATCGAGGGGCTGACCCTGGCAGAGTTTCTGCGCATCGCTTTGCCTGGGGATCTCGAATCCACCAACCGCATCCGCGATCCCAGGTTGTATGCGCGCTACCTGGAGGTCGGCGGCTTTCCCGAGCATCTGTCGTCGCTAGCCTCGCTGACCGAGGTTCGCCATCGGATCCGCGCGGACATCGCCGATCGGGCCATCGTGCGCGATCTGCTGCAGACCGGACTGGACGTCGAACGTCTGCGGCGGCTATTCGTCTATCTGATCGGCGGGTCGGGCAACCTGTGGAACCAGGCCAAGCGCGCCGAGGATTTGGAAGCCAACCGGAAGTCGCTGGCAGAGTGGCTCTCGGCGTTGGAGGAGACTCGTTTGATTGTGCCGTTGCCCCGCGATCTGCCGGTGGGCAGCAAGGCAAGCGCCCAACTGCGCTCCCAACCCAAGATCTTCGCCTGCGACCACGGCCTGATCACGGCGTTTGCGCCTGCCGCGGAGCCGCTGGAAGCGCCCGAGGTGCGCGGTCGCGTGTTCGAGGCCGCCGTGTTTCGCCATGTGCGCGAAGTGGCCCGGTCGAGCGGGGCCGCCTGGAGCTATAGCCGGATCGACGAAGATTTGGAGATCGACTTCGTGGTGCGTGGGGCGTCCCGTTCCGTGGGTATCGAGGTCACCAGCAGCTCGGATGCGAAACCCCGCAAACTGGCGCGGGCCGGGGAGGCCATGAAGAAGCTGGGCATCGATACGAAGATCCTGGTGCACGGTGGCTTGGAATCCGGTGTGGCAGGGGATATTGCGCTGGCTCCTTTGCACGAGTTCCTGCTGGCTCCTGAACGATTCTTGGAGGCGCTATGAGCGACTTCGATCTGCAAGAGCTGCTCGGCAAGCGTGAGGATGGCCATCTGGAATTCAAAGACGCCGAGGTGGTTCGCCGACCGGTCAAGGTGGCAAGAGAAGTCGTGGGGTTCCTGAATGCCGACGGGGGCGATGTCTGGATCGGTGTGAAGGAAGGAGAGCAGGGACGGGCCGTGGAGCTGCAGAGATTGGACAAGCCCGACATCGTACGGCGGTCTCTCTGGGATCACTTGATCGGGGTCATCGAGCCCGCGTTCACCCAGGACGAAGTGGGCGTAACTTGCGTGGGCGATCTGGTTCGCGTGGCCGTGAGCAAGGGTTCCCATCCCCCCTACGCAGTTCGCGATGGTGGCCGGTATTTTGGGATCCGTTTGGACGACCGGTTGTACGAAATGACCCGCGAGCAGCTCCGCGAGGCGTTCGTCAAGGAGAGCGCCGAGGCTGGTCGTGACTTGTCTGCCGCCAAGTCCAAACTGCGGGAGCGATTGAGAACAGAGGCGCAGAAGGGCGACCAACTCTGGCTCTCCCTGGTTCCGAGCGAAAAGCTCACCATCGACTTTGCGGACGAAAGCACAAAACAGATCGTTCGGACCTGGTTCACAGATCCGAGCGCCACCGGCAACCAACACGGGGGGTGGAATTTCGTCAATGATCTGCGCTGGCCGAGATTCCAGGGCGATTTCGTCAAACACGGCGAAGACACCGACGTCATCAGGACCACAATCAGCGAGCGCGGCGAAGTGACCTTCGTCGCTGAGATGGCGATGCTTGTCAACGTTGCTTCACCGCTCAGGAACCGGATAGAAGCCTACGCGCTGCTGGAGTACCCGGCCTCGGTGTTCCGCCTCATCGGCAAGCTCCTTGAGCGGTTCGGCCCGAAGCCCTTGGCTTTCAGGGTTTTCGCGGCCTTTTCGATGAAGGGGATTGCCGGCTGGACTCTGTCCCCGGGATCCCCACGAGTGCCAAGTAGGCGGCAAGGACCCAAGACCTTCGAGAAGGACTTGCAGATCGACCCCGAGAAACTGGAGTTCGAAGCCAAGATGCTCGCGGAGACCCCTGATCGCTGCGCTCTCCGGCTTATTCGTCTGGTCTACGGGGCCCTGGGGTTCGAGGACGACGCCATTCCGAGCGAGTTCGACCAGAAACTGGGCGTGTTGTCGATTCGCTGACGGCGCGCCTCATGTCGGTCCGGTATGAGGCGCCGCCGCCGCAGGGCGAGGAGGCCCAGCCCGACGAGGCCAAGCCAGCGCCGCGAGACTCCTGCGCCCTGACCTACACGGCAATTGCATCCCTCCTTGCTTCCGCCGGTGGTTGCGGTGTTGCTGGGCGTGGCGCCGCCAGCGCCGGTCGTAGTCGTGGGCGAGCTGCCGCCGGTGCCATTGCCGGGTGCGCTGGTGGCGGGAGCACTACC
>CAZYFU010000260.1:0-3674 GCA_964647025.1 uncultured Myxococcales bacterium
ACCTGAGCAAGGCTGCCCATGCCGCCGTGCGTGGCCATTCAAATCGATTACGGACGCGAACCGAGGTGGGATCTTCATCGTTTGCTATAGATCCCACCTCGATCCCCAGCGCAAGTGTTTTCGCGCCAACTTCGCCGCGATCCTTACGCCTCAGTCAGAGCACTAGACAAGCCACACGATGCCCCAGGTACTCATGCGCACTCTCTCCCCGCCCGTCGACCTGCTAATCAGTATTGCACTGAAAGTACCCGTAGTCGGGGCCGACCAGGCGATGATGATTGAAGATCCACCACCGGTTACCCCATATCGTTTCGCCGCAGTAGTAATAGTAGTAGGTCAGCAGATTGGCCGCGAACGATTGAAAGCCTTCGTTTAGGCCGGTGTTGTACATTGCGTACGCCAGCGCAGAAATGGCGGCCCCCCATGTGGAGCCGTCGTTCGTTGACAGACAGGAGCCGCTCCCACAGTTCACCCCATGCGCGGATTCCCAAAATGCTTGGGTAAGTCCGAAACCTCCGTAGTAACCGCCAGCCGAACAATCGGCGACATAGCAACGAGATTGCCAGAAGTTCGGACCGTGGACTTTGTTGCCGCCCGCAGTTAGCCCATGGATACTGTGCTTAACGTTCGGGTCATTGTAGGCGGGTTCACTATGGCCATCGTAGTCAGTGAATTCAGTACCGATCCCCCATGTCCACATGAAGATCGATGCGGCGACCATGTGCGCAATCTGCTCCGAAAGAGCACCGATCTCGCAAGTAGCCGGGCGAAATCCCTTAATGCGGTAATCAGCGACGTGTCCGTATTCGTGAAATATGATGCCATACCCTGGAACATCAGGTCTGTCCGGGGGGCCCATGATTGGCGCGATTTCTATGCAATCACCTGCGTCCGAAATCTGCCATGAGCCGGACCCCGTACAGGACGGCATCGCAGACGAAACCTCTCCGGGAATGCCCACCACGACGGCCACAGGCGACCAATCAGTGATGTAGGACGCCATAGGCATCTGCGCGATAACTTGAGCAGCGTGTTGAACCCACCGTACGGTGTGCTGGGAAGCAAAGGCTTGCGTTCTGCCACCTGTCGGACTGTACGACTCGGTGAAATCGCCCCATCGCTGTGGTTGAGTTCGCGTTCCGCTGCCAGTGACAAGGTGATCAGCAGGGCCCGTATAGATGTACCCGTAGGTTGGTGCTGCGAAGTAGTTATACCCGTAGTCCGAATGATGATAGAACGTCGCCGATGGGGGGTTGATGTAGGCTGCGCCCCACCATGGCACGTCGGTGTCTTGACCCGCATATGGCCATATGTCGGTGTCACTCAACATCGAGACTCTGTAGGTTCTCTCTACCTCGGCCCAGTACCCATGTTTGCGGCCATCGGACTCATAGAGGATGGTACCGTCCTCTGGTGCGACGTGGCGGACCCAGGCACCGCTCTTGAATTGGTGGATGAATCTTTGACCACCATGGTCCCAAAGAAGCTCCGGCTCTTCGGCGAGCTGCTCCGTCTTTCCCTCGGCCTCATTCTGCAGGCCAGATGCGCGTGGACGCCCGCCCGCCGGGAGCTGTGCCTTGGCCAAGCGCATTGCCGATGGTTCTTCAATGGCTCCGTTTACGCTCACCAAAATCCCATCGACAAAGGAGGCTGCCACCTCGCCGTTGAACACAGGAATGCCGTCCACCACCTGTCGATACTCAAGGTGGTGCAAGACTTTGCCCGAGGCCAGCTTGTGCACCGAGAGTCTTGGCTGAGAGAGTCCTTCCTGAGAACTGGCGAAGAGTGCGGGATATTTGCCAAGAAACGAGCGAAACGCAGCGTCGAAGCTCTCCTGTTGGGAGTTGGTTACGGTCGATCGGTCAAGCGTAACCCCGAGGCCCCCTGGGCCGAAGGCCCACAAGCCTTCCGTCGCGCCTGCTGCGTCATAGGTGACTACCAGTCTGGAGGGTGATGACGAATCGTCATCCCTAGCGATGGCCTTCGAGTCGATTAGGTGGCTCTTGAGTTGAGTGAATGCAGCCGCGCGAGCGGCAGGGACGGCCTTGGCACGAGAAGCGGTGGTGGTGGATTCCTGGAAGCGGGAGGTGCTTATCTGCGGTTCCACGCGCGAGCCTGCGCTTGTTGGGGAGGCCCCGACGGCGCCGGCACCATTATCACATCCTGAGGATACTGCAGCCATTATGAGAATCAGACAGCTGAACAGGCTACACGCGGCGTGGGTGCGGACAGAGAAGCATGGACTGTTTGCGCAAGTTGGCATTCACGGTCTCCTTTTATTGCCAGACTGAAGGACAGAAAGGGGGAACAAGCCAGCGAGGATGGATTTTGGTGAGAGAAGGCGCCCGAGCGCCACGAACACTGAAGCTACTGCTTGCGCCGGCCCTGCGGCGCTGTGGCAAAATGCGATGCGCCAGGATGGCGGCTATTATTGAGCAGGCAGGGCGACAGTCAAGTACGAGTGCTGAAGAGCGTTACGGATGTTGTGCGGATAATCACGTCGCGCTCAGGGGAAGGGCTGTGCTTGAAAGGAACGATGGAAGCAGATCTCAGGGTCGGTTTGCCAGTGTGAGCGCTAGCGCAGGCCCCATGAGGAGAGCCTGTCAAACAAATGGGGCAAGCTGTATGATGCTGATATGGAAAAGCGACTGAAGAGGGTATTCGTAATTCTGCTGGTCATGGGAGGATGTAGCTCCTCGAAGACGATCATCGACTGCCGCGATAGCCCTAACAGCGGCGACCGCTGTACGGACCTCGGTGAAGGCTACGTTTGTCGACAGGGGTTCTCATGTTACACAGGCTGTGCATCGGTGTGCGCCTGTGTAGATGGCGTCTGGTCTTGCCACCAACGTTGTGACGACTACGTATTCGATGGGGGCGCGCTCGAGCTGGGTTCAGCTCAAGCCCAATGTGGCACGCCCCCACTGTGCTGGAGTGTGTGCGGGGTGCCTCCACGAGGCGTCGATGCCGTGCCTTAGCACTACTGTGTCAGGGTCATTTCGGCAGGAAGGGTGAACACTCCGGGAGGAGTCTTCCCATCGGGCGCTCGGCGAGCGAGCGTCCGTCGTGAGCAGGCTACGATTGGCTGTTTGGCTGTCCAAATACTTGCTTCGGGCTCACGACCCTCATGGAATGCTGGGCATGGAGTACGAACTGGATGGTGATGGACGGCAACGACTCGAGAAGTACTTCGAACGGATCGGGAGGGTGCTCGGCGATGACAAGCGACGCGCGTCTTTCGCGACCTACGCGATCGGCCTGCTCAGCGACGGAGAACGCAAGAGCATGGAGCCCATCGCAGCTCCGAATCACGACATCTTGTCGTGCATCTGCAACACGCGCGAATCTTCCGCTGCTGCGTGCGCGAACATTCCAGACTTCCACGTACGCAACAGCGTCACGTCGAGAATCACGGAGGAATCTCCGATCCTGGGCCGACGACATGCTCACTCTGGCAGCGTTCGCACGACAAGTGTAGACGGCCAGAAGATCCGCAGGAATCTGGCCATGCTACGAGGGGGCATGACCTGGCTTGAAATGGCGAAGCCCTGGCCGGGCGTGGTGACCTCGGCGCAGGGCTTGCTGTGGACGGGGCAGTGCGGCACTGGGGAAGATGGAGCCCAGGCGTTGCCGCCCGCCCGACTGGAAGAAGCCGAGGCCATGGCGCAGACGCG
>CAZYFU010000261.1:0-3622 GCA_964647025.1 uncultured Myxococcales bacterium
GGATTAGTAGTTTGACCGGCGACTCGCCTTGAGACATGTGCATTCCTTCGAGATGTGACGAGCGTCGGCTCAGCCCCCCCCTGCTTGGCCGGCGCGCCGGCTGCCGCCAGCCGATCGCGGATGGTCGTATCATGTAACTTGCGTCGGCCGTGCTGCGACGTCTACCGGCTCGTCTCGGGCGACAGGACCTGCAGGCAATCGAGCCCGAGCCAAAACGCTCGCTCGACCACCGCAGGGGGCTCTCCATGCCGAACCACTTGATGACCATCGCCTCGTCATGGAAATAGACGACGGCGATCCGGCGAGGAAATCTCTTGAGAAGGCTGCGAATGTCCGGGCCCAGGGCGCGAGCACGGTCGCCTTCGCTGCCCCAGACGTAACTCGGTCCCAGCCAGTCGTCGTTCACCCGATGGATCCCCTCCGTCCCTACCGTCTGGCCGAGAACCGGGTACCTGTCGATCAGCCCATTGGGCTCGTCCAGCGTGATGTAGTGATCGATGCCAGCCCTGGCGACCGGGCGCGGCCACAGCAGTGTGACGCTCGTCAGTGAAGCGCCGAACAAGGCAGCAGGCCGCGGTTCATAGGACAGCTCTACCGGGATCCCCTGGTGGCTACCTTGCGCAACTGGCCTGGCATATGGGGCGGACTGCGAGATGCGCTGATTCTCCTTCCAGATGCTGCCGCGCAGATCGCTCTTCGAGAGATGAAGCGCCCCGCCCACGGTCTCGACCAGAGTCCGGGCAGGTCGGTGCCCCCGGAAATAGCCAAAGTAGACAGCGGCAGCGACACCGCCGACGAGGAGACAGCAGGTCACGACGATGCTCACGATCTGCACCGTGCTCAAGCCGGTCATCTTGCCCCCCAAAGCGGCTTTCCCCACGCGTCGCCCAGCGCCCTGCCCCCGACGTACCCATTCGTGTTTTCGAGCTTGGTCATCAAGCCCGGCGTAAACCACGATGCGCCCGTTGCATTCGATACGCCCCCGACGCTCCGAGAACGACTGGCACGAGCGCAGGGGACACTGGCCCAGAGGTAGAGGGTGGCAGCTGCCGATACCACAGCGAGATGGCTGTCCGTAACAACGCGTATCATGCCGACAGCGCCTCGTCAGGCTCTCCGCAACCTGCGAAGCGCTGGCGATACTCGGCGGGGGTCACGCCCAGCTGCTCGACGAACGCGCGCCAGAGCGTGCTTGCGTCGGACAGGCCCGTGCGCGCGGCGATGTCTTTCATCGGAAGAGACGTTTCCTCCAAGAGGCGCCTGGCCTCGTCCACGCGAAGCTTGCGCACCAGCTCGGCCGGAGACTCCTGCAAGTGCTCCCGGCACCAGCGGCTCAAGCTCCTCGGGCTCATCCCGACCTGGGCCGCGATTCGTTCGACGGGCAGCGACTCGTCGATGTGCTCGATGACGAAGGCGGAGATGTCGCGCATCTTGGGCGGCTCCTTCTCCTGTCGGCGTAGGGTCGAGCTGAACTGCGCCTGGTTGCCCGAGCGCCGGAGGAACAGCACCATCCGCTTGGCCACGGCCATCGCCACCTCGTGCCCGTGGTCCGCTTCCACCAAAGCTAGCGTAAGGTCGATCCCGGCGGTCACCCCGGCCGACGTCCAGATGCCCTGGTCACTCACGTGGATCCCCTCGTCGACCACGCGTGCCCGCGGGAACCGCTTGCGAAGCGCATCCAGAAGCATCCAGTGGGTCGTCGCACGTCGCCCGTCGAGCAGCCCAGCCTCGCCGAGAATGAAGGCGCCCGCGCAGATGGAGACGATAGTGGACACGCCTTGGTGATGGCGCTTGAGCCACTCGACGATCGGCATCTGGTCCGCGGGGATGGTGCCGGTTGACGCTCCCCCCGTCACCACGATCACGTCGGGGTACTTCGAGCAGCGGGCGGGCAGTGGCCGAAGGCCGCTCACGGAGAGCCCGTAGCGGGTGTTCACGACGGGCGCGCTCGGTCCCATCGCGACGGACTCGTACACCGGGCGACCGACGATCTCGTTGGCGTGGGCAAGCACCTCCCACGGGCCGGTGAGGCTGATGAGCCCGGTGCGGGGCGGGATCAGGAACCAGACCTCTTTTGCGGAACCCATGTGGCAACTATGGATCGTCGGGCTCGTGGCCGAAAGTGCAATGTGTGTGTCCTTTGGGACACGGCCTCTTGGCGCTATCTAGAAGGGCAAGGAGGTAGCAAGCATCATGACCAAGCTAGGCATCAACGGATTCGGACGGATCGGCAGAATGGCATTCCGGGCGGCGCTCGAGCGAAACGACGTCGAGGTGGTCGCCGTCAACGACCTGCTCGATGTCAGACAGCTCGCCCACCTGCTCAAATACGATTCCGTCCACGGCAGGCTCGGCCGCAGCGTCGAAGTGAAGGACGGTCTTCTCATCGTGGATGGACGCCCGATTCGCGCCACCGCCGCCAAGGATCCGGCATCGCTCGCATGGGGAGATGTGGGCGCCGAAGTGGTCATCGAGTCCACGGGCGCCTTCCTCACCCGAGAAAAGAGTGAAGCGCACCTGCGCGGCGGGGCGAAGCGGGTAATCATGTCCGCCCCCGCCAAGGATGACACGCCCCTCTTCGTCTTCGGCGTGAACTCGGCCGCCTACGCGGGTCAGGCCATCATCTCGGCAGCGTCGTGCACCACCAACTGCCTGGCTCCGGTCGCCAAGGTGCTCGACGACAGCTTCGGCATCAAGCGTGGCCTCATGACGACCATCCACGCGACCACCGCCAGCCAGAAGACGGTGGACGGCACATCGGGCAAGGATTGGCGCTTCGGCCGCGGCATCCTGGAGAACATCATCCCGGCCACGACCGGCGCGGCGAAAGCCGTGACCAAGGTGCTGCCGTCGCTCAAGGGGCGGCTGACCGGCATGGCCTTTCGGGTGCCAGTGTCCGATGTGTCGGTGGTCGACCTGACCTGCGAGCTCGTGCGCGAGGCGAGCTACGCCGACATCTGTGCGGCGATGAAGGCCGCATCGGAAGGTGCGCTCAAGGGCGTGCTGGGGTACACCGACGAGGACGTGGTGTCGACCGATTTCCGCGGCGAGAGCTGCACGTCGGTGTTCGATGCCAAGGCGGGGATGCAGCTCGACCCGACGTTCGTGAAGCTGATCGCGTGGTACGACAACGAGTGGGGATACTCGTGCAAGTTGCTGGACCTCGCGACAGTGGTCACGGCTAAGTGAGTTGAGGGCTTCGCGGCTGGCTTGGGGACCCGCGGGCTTGTCAGTGCGAATGACCTGAGCGGCATGGGCTGCGCAACGATTGTCCGGTCGAGCCGGTTCTCACGCGGCTTCCATGACCGCGAAGCGCTGTTACCCACGATCGGAGCCACCTTGAGGCTGACCACCGACGAAGTCAGCGAACCAGGGCAGCGCACGGACAGAATCCAGGTCAGAATCGTGGCTGAGGTGGTCTGCTGTGGGCAATGTTCCTGTCTCACGCGCCACGGTCAGCCACGTTCGACAGTCCTCTACAGCTTCCATCAGTGCCGAAATGCAGGCGAGGTTGTAGGCTCCGCTTCCCTTGCGGATCTGCTCGGCCCTGAGACACTTCTCGCGGGCTGACAGAAAGTGGCTTGGGTCGCGGGCATCGGCCGGTTCCTTGGCGAGCTCTAGT
>CAZYFU010000262.1:0-3540 GCA_964647025.1 uncultured Myxococcales bacterium
CTAGCGTGATTGGCCAACCGTCCCGCACACCCAACCTTCGATTTGCCCGACACATGGTGTCTACCATCCCGGATTGGCCGACCAAGATCAACGGGCAGGGGGAGGAGCGAATACGTCTTGCCATTCTGCGACCATCCGGCACTCTCAGACAGGTAGGTTGGACCAATCCACGGAGCCAGAGGAGGCCAGCATGGGCGACAAGTCACCGAAATCGAAGCAGCGTGACAGCAAGCAGAAGACTCAGGCGAAGGAGCAGGTCAGGCAGCAGAAGGCGGCCGTCGTCGCCGCGAAGTCGGTCAAGAGGTAGCCGCTTTTCGTCAAGGGGGGCGTAAGTATTTCAAGCAGCTGTTTCGCACGGACCACCTCCTGACCGAAATGTCCGATAGACCCTGATCCGTAACGCCGGGAGAGCAACCTTCGCCGCCCGCCGCCTGACGGGCGCCACGAACGGTGATTCAGGGACTGAGCCTGCGTGCGCAGTCCCTTGGGGCATTGAGGACGTCGAAGCCGTTTCTGTCATAGACGATGAGATCAGCCCGACCGTCGTGGTCCAGGTCGGCGAGACGAGCGTTCTTGCTCATCGGATGGGGCGCGGTAGGTTGACCGAAGGTCCCGTCGCCGCGCCCCAGCCAGAAGGTGATGCGGTTGCCGCTGGAACCGGGGAGCATCATGTCCAGGTGGCCGTCACCATCGACGTCGCCCACCGAGAACTGGGACACCTCGGCGAGGCTGTCGTAGGGGACCATCGCGGTCGGGGCAAAGGCGCCGCCGCCGAGCCCCAGGAACACACCGATGGCGGGGCCGGTGCCGTCGCGCAAGCCGAGCGCAGCGAAATCGACGATGCCGTTCTCGTCGAAATCCCCCAGCTCGATCCATCCGCCCACGCTGCTGATGCTCTTGGCGGCCGCGAAGGTGCCATCGCCTTGGCTGGCCAGATAGCTGACCGACCCCGAGCCGGCGACCAACAGATCCTTTTTGCCGTCGCCGTCCAGGTCCACCGCGAAGATCTGGCTCGGACCGCTGGGCACCGGGTAGTGGGTCGCGATCCCCAAGCTGGTTCCCCCCTGGCCCGGAACCACCGTGACATCGCTCGCGCTCTGGCTGGCGGCGGCGAAGTCGAGCTTGCCGTCGCCGTTCCAGTCGCCCAGGACCAGGGCGTTCATCATGCTGTCGAAGTTGGTCAGGGTTCGGTTGTAGTGATCGGCGCTGCTCATCAAAAAGAAGATGTTCTTGGCCTTGCTGCTGCCGATGACGATGTCCTGCTTGCCGTCGCCATTCAGATCGGCCAGGCCGAACACCGAGCCCGCCTCCGCCGGGATGTCCCACGTCTGCTCCATCCCCCAGCCAAACATGCCCGAGAAGATGCTCAACAACTTGTATCCGCTCTTGTGTCCCAGGATGTCGTCCAGGCCATCCTGATCCAGATCGCCGACGATCCAGCCGTCGGGCACGGAGTCCCCGCCCTGCATCCCCGACGCCCGGAACATCCCCTGGCCCAGCCCCAAGAAGACTCCCAGGGCTTTCGCGGATCGATTGGCCATGACCAGATCGAGCCTGCCGTCGCCATTGACGTCGCCCACAGCCATGGCATCCATCTGGCCCACGGGCGTCACCTGCCGAGATTGCAGGCTGCGCCCATAGCTGGCGGAGCGGAGGACATGCACGTCGGAGCCACCCGGGATGCTGCCCACCACCACATCCAGTCGATCGTCGCTGTCGACATCGGCCAGAAGCAGCGGTCCCTGCGCCTTGGGCACGGCGATCCCTGCGCTGCCTTTCGGGTAGTCGCCGCTCGCCGAGCGTCGCAGGACCCAAACCTCGCCGTTCACGTCCAAGACGATTTCGGCCTTGCCGTCGTTGTCCAGGTCGCCCAAGGCCAGATCGGAAAGCCCCGCCATGCTTGCGAGGACCTGGGGCGCCTTGATGGTCCCGTCGCCCACGCCAGAAAGGGCGTAGATGCGGCCGTCGCTCGCGCTGGCGACCACCAGATCCAGCTTGCCGTCGCCATCCAGGTCGCCCTCGTCCATCAGGGTCACCGCGCTGCCGAGCCCATGGTTCTTCGCCGGGGCCCAATCGAAGCCCGTGGTGCCCAGCAGGACATTCACCGAGGCGCCCGCCCCGATCATCGCCACATCCATCCTGCCGTCCGCATTGAAATCGGCGAGCAGGGGTTTGCCGGACACGGACACGGACACGGGCGTGCTGCGTGACGGGCCAAACGAGCCATCACCCAAGCCCGGCAGCGCGACGATGGCGTCGCCCTCGGGCGAAACCGCAAGCACATCGATCTTGCCATCGCCGTCAACGTCCGCGGCAGCCATCGGCCCGACGACGTTCGCCGCAATCCTGCGCTCGGCCGCGAAGGTGCCGTCCCCGTTGCCCAGGAACGTTCCGACGCCGCCGCCCGAGGTGGCGACCAGGTCGAGCTTGCCGTCGCCGTCGAGATCCGCGGTGAGAACGCCCGTCGGTCCCTCGGGCGCGTCCACCACCGGAAGCGCGGGGAACAGGATCTTGCAGGGCAGGCACACCCCCGCCGCGCAGCCGGTCCCCGTCGGGCAGACTTGGCCACAGGATCCGCAGTTCTTGTTGTCCGTGGACAGGACCACGCAGGCGCCTCCGCACAGGGCCTCGCCAATCTTGCACACGCTGACACAGCCCCCGTCTTGGCAAGCCTGGGCGGCGTTGCACGAGTAGCCCCCGCAGTTGCGGGGATCGCTGCGCGGGTCGGCGCACACGCCGCTGCCCGCGGACTTGAGCGGCAGCTGACAAGCATCGGCGCACACCCCTTCTGAACAATAGGCCGCGCACACATTCCCGCAGGCGCCGCAGTTCATGGGATCCTCGGTGAGATTGGTGCGGCGACCGTGACAGATCGAGGGCTGGGGACCGGCCAGATCCCGGGCCAGGTTGGCGTCGACCACGAACACGTCTGCTTTGCCCGCGGCTGCGTCCACGACGTCGCTCGTACCGGTATCGGCGGCCCTGTCCCCGGCCCCGTCGCGGACCAAAGCATCGGCCGGGACCAACGCCCCGTCCGTCATCCCCGGCCAGCGTCCGTCCACGTGCGAGGGGCCATCAAGAGAAGCCACGCCTGCGTCGGCCCGGGCCGTCGAACCGTCTGGCGCGTCCCTGCCGGTCTCAGGTGCGGCGGCATCCTTGGCCCCCAGAGCGTCAGGCGGCGGATTCTTTTCCTGGCCACAGGCGTAGAACACGTTCGAGAGAAGGACAACGGACAGCACGAGCTTGATCGAGAAGGGCATGTTTCCTTTGCAGGCCTGGGCAGTTCGACGGCCTGCCTGCGGCTTCATTGTACTGCAACCGGAGATGAACCAACGCCGCCGTGACCGCTGCTTACGAAGCGAGGAAGAACGAGCGGAATCCCGCTCACGAAGCGACGACGGCGCCCGTCGATCACTCAAACACGGGACATCGCTACGCCGCAAGAGCCCCCGTCGCTGCGGTAAGAATGGTGCTCGCAGGTGATACACTAGCCCAGCCAAGGAGACCCCCCGGCTTTGCCGGGGAGGCAGGCACAGTTTG
>CAZYFU010000263.1:0-2078 GCA_964647025.1 uncultured Myxococcales bacterium
TCGAACTGTGGCTGCCTCCCCGGCAGAGCCGGGGGGTCTCCTTGGCTGGGCTAGCCGACCAGCGACACCGTGAACTGAACGGCCGCGCCCTCCCCGTCGGCGTTGGGCTCGCGCTGGACGAAGACGCGATAGGGTCGGCCGGTGGATCGCGCCGCTTGCTCGATGACACCGCCAAGCCAGTCGTGGAGCGACGGTGGGGTCCGGGCAAGGCCGCCCGCCACCACGCGCACGCGCTGCGGATCGCCCTCCTGGCCCCACTGTCCGAAGTCGAACAGCCCCTGGAGGATGGGCAGCACCTCGCGCAGCGCCACGTAGCCATCGGGTTGGCTACGGGCCGAGCGCAGCAAGGTGCGCAGGTCGGTCTCGACGCCGGCGTAGCCGAGGGCGTGCCAACGACTACCGTCGTCGTGAACCGCCACGCGGTTGCAGCTTTCGAGATACGCCGCGACCTGCGAGACGCTGTACCACGCGTCGGCCGAAAGCGGGCCGGCACGGAAGATATCGCGCGTCTCGCGGGGCAAGGCGCCCACGATTTCGTCGCGGACATCGCCGCCGTAGCGGGTAGCGATGGCGCGATCCATCGCCACCAACACCGCCCCCCGTATGCCTCCCGCGGGATCGCGGCGCCGCCATCCCTTCCCGATGATGGGCAGCTCCGACCAGGTCCGCGACAACTTCGCTCGCACGGGCTCGACACGTGCGGGAGGGGTCGGCCTCGCGCTCTCTGGCACGACAGGCCAGCGACGCGAGGTGTCGCCCCGCGGCCCATCCTCGCTCGCCGCCCGGATGGGCTCGCTCGGGGTATCCCAATGGTCGAGCACGCTCGGCGCGCGCACACCGAGGTCGAGCAAGGCCGCATCGCGCGCGGAGGCGTCGGGCGCGATCTCCGCCAGGTGGTGTGCGAACTCGGCGGCCGAGGAGAATCGCCCTCCGGGATCCTTGCAGAGCGCCTTCGCCAGAACCCGGGCCACGCGCGGGTCGTCGGGCCCCCCGGCCTCGGCCAATGATGGCGCCGGTTCGTGCACGATCCGATAGGTCGTGGTGACGACCGTCGGACCGTGAAAGGGCCGCTTTCCGGTGAGCATCTCGAACATCAGCGAGCCCGCCGCGAACAGATCGCTACGTCCATCGACCTCTGCGCTTCCCGTGATCTGCTCCGGCGACAGGTAGTCGGGGGTTCCCAGGATCATCCCGGATTCGGTCTGGATCGACAGCTCCCCCTCTTCGTGGATCTTGGCGATGCCGAAGTCGACCAACTTCACCCTGGGTGGGCCGGTGTCGCTGACCTGCAGAAACACATTCGCCGGCTTGAGATCGCGATGAACGACGTCGGCCTTGTGGGCAGCCTCGAGCGCGTCGAGGATCCTGAGCAGAATCGCGACCACACAGGCGAAGGGCAGTCTTCCGCTGCGGTCGAGCACCTGCGCGAGCGTCTCACCGCCGAGATACTCCATGGCCATGAACGGGATGGCCTCGGCGTATCCCGCATCGAAGACCGAAACGATGTTCGGGTGGCTGATGCGGTTGATGGCCCGCCCTTCACGCAGGAACCGCCGTACCAGCTCGGAGTCTCGTCCCGGATCCTCGATGAAGAGCTTCAGGGCAAGCACGTTGCCCGCCAAGAGGTTGCGTGCGCGAAATACCTCGCCGGACGCACCCCGGCCGAGCAATTGCAACAGGAGGTACTTCTGCGCGATGACCTCCCCCGGCGAGAAGCTTCGGGTCAGGAGCGGCATGGTCCGGGTAAACACTTCCCACTGGCGACTCGGTTGGACGGCCGCAGTGCTTCGACGCATGGGTGTTGTCGGATACGCACGTCTCGTACTCGCGTTCGGGGCTCGGCTCAGCGCCGGAAGCATACCGCACTCCGACCGGACAAGCGGGACAACAGAGGCTGACGTCGGCAGGCTCGGCCGACGGACACGCCCAGCCCATGGGACGCTGGCCCGGAGCCACCCGCGTCGTTTTGCTTGCCTGATGGCGACGGTTCGGATTCATATCTGGCCGATGGTGAAGACGGAAATCCGAGTCATCTACGGCGACACCGACCAGATGGGCGTCGTCTACTACGGCAATTA
>CAZYFU010000263.1:2178-3532 GCA_964647025.1 uncultured Myxococcales bacterium
ACAACTCAAGCACAGGAGCTCGTTCATCTTTGCAATGGCGTCGTGACATGCTTTGGGACGCGGGCGTCATCGCCCTGGCGATGTTGTTCGCGTGGCTCGCTACCCTGCCCTCGGCCATCGCCCTCATCAACTGGGACAACGCCGCCTACATCGCGGAGATCGCGAGCGGCGGCTACGACTGGTCCCACACGCCGTGGTCGAGTCACCTGGGCGTGGGACAGGTATACAAACTGGGCGTCTGGGCGGCGCAGGCCCTGGGAGGCAGCGTCATCGATGGCTTCCGTCTGCTCAACGCGGTGGTGTTCGCGGCCGCGTGCTGGGTGCTCTTCGACGCCGGACGCCGGCTGATGCAGAACCGCGGCCTGGCAGCACTGCTGGTGCTGTTCTGGGCCACGGTCTGGGTGAACCTGCACTTCCACCTGATTCTCGAAGACAACATCCTCTTCCTCGCCCCCGCGGCTGCCATGCTGAGGCTCTGCGTCCTGCACATCGGCGCCTGGCGCGCGCGGGATTCGCTGCTGTGCGGGATGTTCTGCCTGCTGGGCTTCTTGGGCTCGTACCAGGCCCTGCCCTATGTGGGCGCTGCCGCATACGCGGCGCTGCTGGGACCCGGACGCCCGATCCTGCGTCGGCTCCGCGATGCGGCCCTGGTCGGCGTCGGTTTTCTCGGCGCCCTGCTCGCCTGGGCGACCCTCACGGTCAGCACCTCCAAGCTGACGTGGAAGGTCGTGATCCACCAGATCACGATGGGGCCCGACCCGCTGTACATGCCGCGTTCGCTGCGCACCATCGTGGCCTACGTGCTCGATGGGTACTCGCTGTTCGACACCTTGGGCAACGGCGTGGTTTGGAACCTCAGCTTCCACGCCTACAAGCTGCCGGGGCAGCCCATGATCAGCCGCTTCACGCTGGGCCTCGTCGCGACGCTGCTCATGCTGGGCCTGCTGGTGTGGGCCACCCGCTGGGCGTGGAAGACCAAGCAGTGGGCGCCCCACCTCCTGATCGCGACCATGCTGATGCTGACCCTGTCCACGTCGCTGCACAAGGACCTGGAAGAGTACACGGGCCTGAAGCGCTACGACTGCGTGCCGCTGATCATGACCTTCGTCCTGGCCTACCTGATCGGCGAGCTCCTCCAGCGCCAAGCCCTGCGCAAAATCGCCTTCGCCATCGCCGTGGTCATCGCGCTCGTGATCCCGGTGCAGTCCGCGCTCGGGCTGCGCTGGTCGCTCAAGGAGCAGGCGCGCTACGTGACGACCTCGTCGTGGAACCGCTTTCCCCACCCCGAGCCCATGCAGTTCGGCCGCGAAGGCAAGTCGTGGTTCAAGTACTTCCGGGACCTCGACCGCGAGCA
>CAZYFU010000264.1:0-3441 GCA_964647025.1 uncultured Myxococcales bacterium
GCGTTGGCCAACAGGGCGCCCGTGATGGTGCGCGCGTTGCGGTCGCCTTCCGTCATCGAGCGGGCCACCACGTCGAAGAGCTGCACCTTCTGGAAGCGGGTCTGGTTCTCGATGATCTGGTTTTGCCGGGCGACCAGCCAGATCTGCAGGGCCGGGATCGCCGTCGCCAGCAGCGAGAAGACCAGCACGATGACTCGTCGACGAATCAAGAACCGGACCACCGACTCCATGAACCCGCGCGTCTGCAGCAACACATCATCGCGCGAGGGCCACTGCTCTCGCGCGCCCGAGAACCCGCTCACGGTCTCCGCCAGCTTGCCGAACGAGCGAACCACCTTCTGTCGATCGAGCAAGGGAAGCAGCACACGAAAACCGCCCCGGAAAAGGGCCTTACGGGTGGCATCAGCCCGCTGCGCGCGCTGCAGGGCGGCGTCGAGGCGTTCGCGCAGCCGGCGATTCTCTTCGCGAAGCTCGTCCAGTTCCGTGTTCGATGGTTGGTCGGCCATGGGGCGCCTTCTACCATTCCTTTGGCGACGCCAAACGCTCACTGACTCCAGATGAAACGCAGGGAAGCGCGGCCGTCGGGATCGTCGCACTCGAGGCGGTCGCGCAGATAGCGTTCCAAGACGACCGACGTGGTGGCCTTGCCCAGTTTCGCCATGGCCTGCCCCAGCCAGGTGCAGTCGTGCTCGTTGTAGCCGTCCGTACCGCCGGGGTGCAGCAGCTCGTCGTGCAGTACCTCCACGGCCTCGGACCATTCGGGCCCCTTGGGCGTCAACGCCTCCATGGCACGCATGCCCATCAGCACACGATCCACGCCGGGCAATCGGCCGGGGCCGTTGTACATCGCGCACGCCGCCAGCGCCCCCGGCCGACGACGGGTCTGGCATTCGGCCGCTGTGGCCGCCCACACCGCCTCGGCCACGCCCTTGGCCAACGACTGCGCTCGGCTCGGGAACCCTCTCAAGTGCACAATGAGCTGCTTGTCGCTCAACTTGCCCATGTGCGCGAGCACGCCGGGCGCCCAATCCAAGGAACGCTCGCTGGACGCCCGCAACGAATAGAAGAGGAGGAGGTTCACGGCGTCGCCGTCGAGCAAGTTTCCATTCTTGGCCAGCCAGTCCGCGGGCTGCGTGCGCTCCTTGACGTGCTTCCAGCTCTCCACGGAGTCGAAGAGCTCACGCACCAGTCTCTTGCGTTCTTCCGCGCACGCCTGGCTGGGCAGCAGGCGCGCGAACGCAGGCCCAATGTCCGACTTGGTGGCGAGAAAGAGGTCCAGGCGCACGCCGAACTGCGCACAGGTGGTGGGTGCCAGCGACAGGAACCAGTCTGCCCACACCGTCTTCGACGTGACGTAGTACGAGCCACATCCGTCGCGTGCGGGACGACCGGCGCCACCTCTCGTCGCTTGCGACACCCGCCCGCCCCGGCCAGGCACATCGTCGCTAGCCACAGGCAGGTGCCACGTCGAAACATGGCTCGTCCTATCCGCACGGGCAGCGGGTGTCAGCGGGCCGGCCGTCGCTGGCCCGCAAGGACAGCACGGACATCAGATATCGGCGCCGTGATCGTGCGGCCGCGCCGCCACGCCAGCCTTGTTCGAAACCAGGTAGGCGTTGGTCACCAGCAGCAAGCCGAAGGGAGCGGTGACCAGCGTACCCAAGCCAGCCAGCCCGCTTCCCAGGCTGTTGAGCACGGCCATGATCAACAGCACGACGAAGTGGTTCCAGAAACCGCCGCGCGTGACCATCTGCTTGCTCGCCCCCATGGCTTGGGCAAAGGGCAGCTTCCGGTCGACGATGAAGAAGAGCGCGTACATCCACCAGACCATGAGCACCACCCCGGGGATGATCAGCAGCATCAGGCCCAGGCCAACCGCGATGCCGCCCAACACCAACAGCAAGAGGATCTGGAGAAAGTCATCGAAGCGCCAAAGCTCTTCGAACTCCGGCTCGATCCCTTCACGGACGTAGCGAAGCATTCCGCGCGTCCAGCCGCCGAGCACCGTCGGGATCAGCACGACGGTGAAGCAGAGCAGGCAGCCGACGAGGTTGAAGAGGATCAGCTTGACGATTCGCTTGACGAACTGGTCGAAAGTCACCCTGAAGAGCTTCTCGAATTCCATGACTTGTCCCCTTCTCGTGGATTGGGCGGTTGGCGCCGCGGTATCGACCAAGCCCGAGACCCGGCATCACCTAGCATCAACACCATTGCCTCCCCATGGTGTCACTTTTTTACTACGAGTCCGTGGAGCAAGGCTGGCATGGAACCACCTCGCATCGGTCCTGACGCGGGTCATTCTTCACGAACGTTGGGCTGCATCTTCCTGAGCTGGTCCGTACAACTCCTGCTACTGAGCGAGATACGACGACTAGCTTAGGGTTGCGACCGCGAAAAACGCCGTTCGCACGGCCGGTGATGATGACGAAACTGCGGTACCGGGTGCCCAAACGAAATTGTCCGGTGCTTCGGCGAAGTCGCAATGACACCTCGGCCGAGTTTGTGTCTCGACAGTACGCGATGAAGGAGGACCCGCATGAAGTCCATTCAGCGAATGATCGCGCTTTTCGCAGCGCTTGCGCTTTACCAGACTGGCTGTTCGAGCGATTCGGGGGGCACCGGCACCGGTGCCGGAGGATCGGAGAGTGGTTCCGGCGGCGCACCGGCATCCGGAGGCGCAGCGGGCAGCAGCGCACCGGCGTCCGGTGGCGCGGCAGGCAGCAGTGTAACGGCATCCGGAGGTGCCGCGGGCAGCAGCAAACCGGCATCCGGAGGCGCAGCGGGCAGTAGCACACCAGCATCCGGCGGTGCGCCAGGCAGCGGAGGCGTGGTCATCAAGGGGGGCGCGCCCGGCTCCGGCGGCATGGCTGCCACGGGCGGTCGTACGACCATCGGCCGGCCAGACGCGGGGACCGGGAACATGGGCGGTAGCACGAGCACGGCGGGGGCGCCCGGCTCGGGTGGGGCGACCGGTGGAAGCACGTCCACCACTCCTCCGGGAGACCCGATTCCGTCTCCAGGCTGCAGTGCCACGCCGACCACCACCTCCCCATGCCCCGGCACGGCTTCAACAGGTTGCACCATCGACGTCAAGGGGACCAAGCGCGAGTACTTCCTGAACCTCCCCACGGGTTACGACGGCACGAAGCCCGTTCCGGTCGTGTGGCAGTACCACCCCTGGGGAGGCACGGGCAAGGGCGGCATGACCATGTACCAACTCAACTCGAGGCTCACGAACGTCATTTTCGTGAGCCCCCATGGGACCGGCGACCCGGTCGGCTTCCCCAACACGGGCGGGATGGACGAAGAGATGACCCGCGCCGTGAATGCCGAGATAGAGGCCAAGTTCTGCACGGACAAGTCGCGCTACTTCGCGACGGGCTTCAGCTACGGCGGCTCGATGTCGTTCACCGCGGCCTGCAACATGAGCGACATCTTCCG
>CAZYFU010000265.1:0-2026 GCA_964647025.1 uncultured Myxococcales bacterium
GGGCCGATGATCTCGGCCTTGGGCACGAACGCGTCGCCTTGCTTGACCAGCAGCCTGCGCGTGGGCATGCCCGACGCCGGGTGCCAGCTTGGCGTCACCAGGATCTCGGGCCACAGGGCGTCGCCGGTCACCGACTCTTTGTATTTCAGCGCCATGGTGCCGTCGGACTTCTCGAAGGTCTTCCAGCCGCCGATGGTGGTGGGCCACCGGCACAGCGCCACCTCGTGATCCCCGGCGCGCGCGTACAGGGTCAGCGTCGGGCGGTCGGCCACCGGGGGCTTCCACTTCTTCTTGCCGTCCTTGTCCAGCTTGGGGCGTTCGAGCACCACGTCGCCGCGATCGATTTCCGCGCGCAGCTCCATGTTCGGCCCGTGGTAAGGCGGCGACGGTGGCAGGCGCATGGCGACCGCCGCAGGCAGGGGTGCAGGACCGCTCTTGCCGGCGGCCTTCCGCGCGGGCTTCGCCGAAGGCACTGGCTGCGCCACCAAGGTACTCGCCAACACGGCGTCGGGCGACGTCCAGCCCAGCGCCTGGCTGGCAGCATGCGTGGCCGCCGCGATCAGGTCGGGCGCGGGCACGATCTTGGCGTCGCCCTTGCCATCGCTGGCGGACGGCTTCTCGGTCGCCGATTTGCCGTCGGCTGGCATCGCCACGGGGCGGAACTCGGCGCTGTCCAGCAACCGACCCTGCACCTCGCCCAGCACGCCCAGCGCGGAGCCATCCTCGATGAGCCCGGTGGCGTCGACGACCCGCTCGCGCAAGGATCGCAAGAGCGCGCGGAAGTCCTGCTCGCGGCTGTCGCCCAAGAGCGCCGTGCGGGTCTCGAGATCGATGCTGCCGTTGTCGGCCAGGGTGTGCAGGCGTTGGTAGGCCTTGAGCCCCTCCACGGTTCGCCGATCCATTCGGCCGGCCGTGGCCCTGCCGGCGAGCAGGCCCTCGCAGCGCAGGTGCGACTGCATCACCATGACGGCCTTCTTCTCCGTCGCGCTCAGGGGACGCGGCGAGATCGTCCGGCCGGTGGGGATCATCGCCGGCGCTTCGCCGGCTGCCACCGCCGCCGTGTCGGGGTTCGGCACCTTCTCCGCTTCTTCGGCCGGAATCACGTTCTTGGGCGACAGCCCCTCCAGCACCGCGTCCTTCACCCTCGCGTGGCAGTCGTGGCGTCGCTTGTCGGCCAGCCGTCGGCGCACCAGGTTGAGGCTCGGCGGGATCCCGAACACCTCGAAGAACTTGTCCTCGCGGGGACGGGCGTAAGCGGCGCCTCCCCGGAAGCGGCCGTTGGCCAAGTCGACCAGGAAGGGCCGCAGCGGCTGCGGCTTGTCAGGTTCCTCCGAGAAGGCGTAAGGCAGCCAGTCATCGGAGAGATGGACGACGGTCAGGCCGTCTTTTCGCGCTTTCTCGGGCGTGGTCTGCCCGACCGCCTTGCCGCCCTCGACGACCGGAAGCTCGGTGATGGGCGGCGGCGTGGGTGCGGCTTGCGGCGGCCGCGCTTGCTTGGGCCGCGCTGGCGGCGCAGCCCCCGTGTTAGTGGATCCGGCCGAGAGGCCAACGAACGCAAGAAGGGTCACTACGCGCCGTGGGTACTGCATGCACTACCTGCCCACAGACTAGTTTCGCCGGGCTCGTGATTCAAGGAATTCGCCGCCTGGGCCTCCGCCGCACCTTGCAGCCGCTACTGCATTTGGAGTCTGGGGGCCAAGTCTGCTGGCGCGCTTGCGGGGACCACGGGACGCAGGCCTACGGTGGCGGCCATCTTCGAGCGATGGTTGCGCACGTAGCTCACCAGCACGATGGGCAAGCCCACCAGCACGTACGAGAGGCCGGCGGCGACCGCCATGGCTTGCAAATTCCAGCACGGGGTCGGCGACGAGTAGTTGTCGCCGCAGTCGCTGCGCAGCAAGGGCGAGACGGCCAGAAAGCTCACGCCGATGCCGATGGGAACGGTGCCGAGGATTATCCCGGCCCTACCGGGATGGTCGATCCTCGTGATGCTCGCGCGGTCGACGGCATAGCGCTCGCCTTCGGA
>CAZYFU010000265.1:2126-3372 GCA_964647025.1 uncultured Myxococcales bacterium
CGTTTGCTGACGATGAGTCGGTTCTGGGCGTCCACGATCACGGCGCCCACGCCGGGAGTCCTCTCGACCAACGCGAGGCCCGCCTCGGGGCCCAGTACGAAGACCGCGTCGTCCAGGGCGTCGGCGGTGGTCGCGTCGGGCGCCCAGACCGTGACGCTGCGACAACCGGTGGCGGGATAGCCGGTGCGCGGATCGATGATGTGGTGGTAGCGCCGTCCGTCGACGAAGAAGGACTGCGCGTAGTCCCCCGCGGTGGAGAAGGCGTGGTCGCTGAAACCCAACACCGCGAAGTACGATCCGCGCGGACCACGCGGGTCTTGGATGCCGCTTCTCCACGGCTCGCCCGACGGCTTGTGCCCCACGCCGAGCAGGTCGCCGCCGGCTTGGATGAAGAAGCTGTCCAAGCCATTTTCGCGCAGCACGTTCGCGGCGCGGTCGACGATGTAGCCCTTGCCGATGCCTCCGAGCCCGATGCGCATGCCAGCCGGAATGCGTACGGTGCGGTCCACGTGATCGGTTTCGATGCGCTGGTAGTCGATGAGCCGCCGCTGCTGCGACACTTCATCGTCCGACGGTACCCGAGGGTTCTGCTCGGCCGCGTCGCCGAAGCGCCACAGATCGGCCATCGCTTGAAAGGTCACATCGAACGCACCGTCGGAGATGCGACTGGCCCAAAGCGATCGCTCCAAGACCTCCAGGGTTTCCGCCTGCACGCACACGGGGCGCCCTTGCGCCAGGTTGATCCGAGCGATGTCGCCCGACGGCTTCCAGACGCTGAGCAGGGCTTCGAGTCGGTCTATCTCGTTGAACGCCGACGCGATAGCGTCTTCGACCTGCTCCTTTCGGTTTCCTTCGTTCGTGTGGGCCACCACCTGGACCATGGTGCCCATCGCCGCATGTTGTCCGCTGACCGCCGCCATGGCCGACTATAGAACCCGGTAGCCCAGGCGCAGCAGCACCACGACGTTGTTCAGGTGGTCTTCCCCTGCCGCCCCGTGATCCACGCCCTTGGGATTCACCATGTTGACGTCGACGCCGCCGCCGCCGTAAAGGCCGCCCGAGCCGAGCTGGAAGTCGCAGCCGACGCTGACCGGAAACCACAGGAAGTAGTCGTTCCTGCTGCGGATGTGGTCACGGAACGCGAGCGCGACGCCCAGGCCAAGCCAAGGCTCGGCCGAACGGATCGACGCGCCGGCCAGGGCAAAGCGAAGCCGGTAGCGGGGCACCAGCGCGACGGTCTTGAAGG
>CAZYFU010000266.1:0-3281 GCA_964647025.1 uncultured Myxococcales bacterium
GGTCACTTTGCCAGTGTCGGGTCGAGGTACGTGACGAGCGCCGCGGTGACCAGATCCTGCGCGGTGCGGGCAGCGAGCGGGGATGCGACGTCGTTGATCAGGATGGAGAAGATGAGCGGCTTGCTGCTGGGGGCTCCTACGATCCCGGAAAGACAGCTGACGTTGGCCAGCGTCCCGGTCTTTGCGCGCACGAATCGCTCCGCGGCGGAGCCAGCCATGCGATGGGCGAGGGTGCCATCAGCGCCGCCTACCGCAAGCGACGCCAGAAACTCGCTGGAGATTCGGAAATCGCGCATGGCCGCCCGCACGATGACGGCGATCTGTTCGGCGGAGAATCGGTTGGAATCGTAGAGCCCCGATCCGTTCTTCATGACGTAGCTGCCCTTGGGGATACCCGCGTTTTCCAGATAGCGTGCGACCGCTTCGAGGCCCTTCTGCCAAGTGCCCGGTCGCCCCATGTTCTCGCCGCCGAGCGTGCGCAAGAGCTGCTCGGCGGCGAAGTTGCTCGAGCGCTTTCCGAGATCGTGCACGACCACCGCGAGGTTGGGCGACTCATGCGAGGCCAGCACGCGCAGCCCCTCCTTGGGGGCGTCACCGCCGCGCGCCGGCTTGTCGATGGTGATGCCGCGTTTGCCGAGGATCTGCTTGAAGGTCTGTGCAAAGTACGCGTCCGGCGTGACGATCCGACGCTGGAAGACCCGGGGCTCCCCGCCGAGCACGACGCGTCCGCCCACGGAAATGCGGGTCTGGCCACCTCCAGCGTCGGAGGTCTCGACACTGGGGGCAGCGGGGCCCTTGGCTGCCGTGTTGACGGTGCCCGACACGACCAACGCAGCCGACTGCGGTTCGACAGTCACCCGAGCCGGGGCACCCGCCGTCGCGGCAGGCGTGACGGTGACGGCCACGGTGTTCGCGTTGAGCGACGCCGCCGACGAAGGCGCACGGAAGGCTGCGCAGTCGTCCTTCTGGTCGAAGGCCGGCGCCAGGTTCGTCGGGTCGAAGGCACTGGCGTCCACCACCAGGCCGCCGCGAACCTTGCGCAGTCCGACCGCCCACAGGCTCGCGGCGAGGGCGTTGAGGTCCTGCGTGGTCAGCGTGGGGTCGCCCGAGGTCTTCACGTAGAGGTCGCCGCGGAGCTCGCCGCTGTTGATGACCTTGCCACCTTCCGGCGAGAGCGGCGCGAGCACCGACGTCTTCCAGCGAAACTCCGGACCCAACAGAGCGAGGGCGGCGGCCTCTGTGGCGATCTTCACGTTGGAGGCCGCGTTGAGGGAGGTCTTCTCGTTGCGCCCGTAGATCAGCTTGCCCGATTCCGGATCCATGACCGCCACCGAGACCTTCGCGCGCGCCAGAGGAGCTGCCGACAAGATCTCGTCGATGCGGGCCTTGAGCCACTGCTTTCGCGCCTCGGCGTCCTTGGGGGGCGGTGACGGCACGGCCATCTGGGGGGCAGCGTCGATCGCGAGCGCAGGGGCCGGCATGGCGGCGGCGATGGCCAGGACGAGCAGAATGGGGGCGAATGGGCGAGCGCGCATGGGCTGCAAGCGTTCACCGGACGAGCGGAAACGTCAACTATAGGCCGATCCGGCGCCTCGCAAGGGGTCGACGTCGGAGCGTGGTTTCTCCATAATGTCCGTGTGGATTTGTTCTCACGCGCGGCCGACAAAGACAGGCGAGGGCAGCCCCTCGCGGAGAAGATGCGCCCCCGGAGCTTGGCCGAGTACGTGGGGCAGGAGCACCTGTTGGGCCCGGGGCGTTGGCTGCGTCGCGCGCTGGACGAGAAGAACCTGACGTCGCTCATCCTCTGGGGCCCGCCCGGGACGGGGAAGACCACGCTGGGGCGGCTGCTGGCGGCCGAGACGCAGGCCTCGTTCGTCGCTCTGTCGGCGGTGATGTCCGGCGTAAAGGAGGTTCGCGAAGCGGTGGCCGAGGCGGCGCAGCGCCGGGACATGCGAGGTGGGCGAACGTTGCTGTTCATCGACGAGATCCACCGCTTCAACAAGGCCCAGCAGGACGCGCTACTGCCACACGTCGAGGCTGGCACGGTCATCCTGGTGGGGGCGACGACCGAGAACCCATCGTTCGAGGTGAATGCTCCTTTGCTTTCGCGCGCCAAGGTGGTGGTCTTGAAGGCGCTGTCGGACGAGAGCCTTCGCATCATCATCGACCGGGCGCTCGGCGATCCGAATCGCGGACTCGGGCTCGAGCCCATCGACTGTCCCGACGACATCCGGAATCAGCTGGCCCGGGAAGCACACGGCGACGCTCGGCGCGTGCTGTCCGCGCTGGAGTCGGCGGCGGCCACGGCCGAGGTCGGCCCCGACGGGAAGAAGCACATCACCGAGAAGACGCTCGAAGAGGCGCTCCAGCGGAAGACGCTGGTCTACGACAAATCGGGCGACGAGCACTACATGGTGGTGAGCGCCTTCATCAAGAGCATGCGCGGCAGCGACCCCGACGCCGCCGTGTATTGGATGGCGCGCATGTTGGAGGCGGGCGAGGATCCGATGTTCGTCTTGCGGCGGATGGTGATCTTCGCCGCCGAGGACATCGGTAACGCCGACCCCAATGCCCTTCGTGTGGCCCTGGCCGCGACTGACGCCTTCAAGTTCGTGGGGCTGCCCGAGGGCGTCTTGCCCATCAGCCAGGCGGTCATCTATCTGGCCGTGGCGCCCAAGAGCAACTCCTCGCTGACCACCTACGTCGCGGCCAAGGCCGACGTGGAGAAACACGGGGCCTTGCCGGTCCCCATGCGTCTGCGCAACGCCAGCTCAGCCCTCGGAAAGTCGCTGGGCTTCGGCCAAGGCTACCAATACCCACACAACTTCGACGGTCACTACGTGGCCGCGACCTACCTGCCCGACGAGCTGCGTGGAAGCTCCTACTACGAGCCTTCGAGCTCGGGCCGTGAGCGGGACATCGGCGCCTACCTGGCGACCTTGCGGAAGAACGCCAAATAGCGGCAGAGTCGCTGACGAGTGGGGGGGCCGAAATGCCAAGAGCCCGGCGGGACGCGGATGCGTCTGCCGGGCTCTCGAGTGTTTGCGCGCCTAGCATGAACGTCGTCTTGGCGGTGAGAGTCCGCCCGAAAGGAGACCATCCCGGACGAAGCGAACTGCAACTGCGGAAGGGCGACCAACCGTGGGGAGGAAGCAGGGAGCGAAACCGCGGGCCGATGTACAAGAACCGGATCGGAGGCGACGCCGAGCGGGGCGAGCGGGCAAACGACCGACAAGCCTCGATGGTCAAAGCTCGGGCGGCGTAGATCCGGCGGTCGCGCG
>CAZYFU010000267.1:0-3020 GCA_964647025.1 uncultured Myxococcales bacterium
CTCGAAGTTCGCCATGCCGATGATCCGCTACCGCACACGCGACATCACTGCGCTCATTCCGGGTCCGTGCCCTTGCGGTCGCAGCTTGCGTCGCATGCGCCGGATCGGCCGTCGCAGCGACGACATGCTCATCATCCGCGGCGTGAATGTCTACCCGTCACAGATCGAGACGGTGCTCCTCGAAGTCGAAGGCATCCTGCCCCACTACCAGATCATCCTGACCCGCGATCATGGTCTGGATCAGATCGAAGTGCAGGTCGAGGTCACGCCGGAGGTCTTCAGCGACCGCGTGGGTGCATTGGAGGCGCTGTCCGAGAGGATCATGGACACCATCGAGCGGGTGGTGGGCATCCGCATCAAGGTCACGCTGGTCGAGCCGCAAACCATCCAGCGTAGCGAAGGCAAAGCGAAGCGAGTCATCGACAAGCGAGCGCAATCATGAAAATCCAACAACTGTCCATCTTCGCCGAGAACAAGCCTGGTCACGTGGCCGGCCCATGCCGACTGCTCGCTGATCAAGGCGTCAACATCCGAGCGCTGTCGCTGGCCGACACACAGAAGTTCGGTATCCTGCGCCTCATCGTCTCGGACGCGGCCAAGGCGACCAAGGCGCTCGAGGGCGCGGGCCACGTGGTCAAGACCACGGAGGTCGTCGCCATCGAAGTGCCCGATCAGCCAGGAGGCCTGGCGACCGTGTTGTCGGCGTTGGACGGCAGCCCGACCAACATCGAGTACATGTACGCGTTCCCCTTCGGCCATGAGGGCAAGGCCGTGCTGATCTTCCGCTTCGATGATCCCGATTCGGCCATCAAGACGCTGCAGGCCAAGGGCATCGCGGTTTTGAGCAGCAGTGTGATACTCAAGGGCTGATGCCAGTCGCAGCTTGTATCGCCAGGCAGCTCGAACGGTCGAGCTGGATTCGCCGCATGTTCGAGGAAGGCACACGCCTCAAGCAGGAGCGTGGCGCGGAGAACATCTTCGACTTCACGCTCGGCAACCCGGAGGTCGAGCCACCCGAGGTGACGCTCGCGGCCCTGCGCGCCGTCGTCGCCAAGGGGATTCCCGGTAGCCACGGGTACATGCCCAACCCGGGCTTTCCTCACGTCAGGGAATCCATCGCCCAGCGTTTGCGCCGCGACACCGGCGTTGGCTTTCAGGCCGACAACGTGTGCATGACGGTGGGCGCCGCCGCCGCGTGCAACGTCGTGCTCAAGGCGATCCTCGATCCCGGCGACGAGGTCATCCTGCTCGCCCCCTTCTTCGCCGAGTACCCGTTCTACGTGGGCAACCACGGCGGCCGGGTCGTCGTGGTGGAGACCGACGAGGACTGCCTGCCCGACGTGGGCGCCATCGCCGGGGCCATCACGCCTCGCACACGCGCCATCATTCTGAACACGCCAAACAATCCGTCCGGGCGCGTGTACCCCGTCGAGCTCCTGCGCGAGCTGGAAGAGATGCTGCTGCGCCTGCCCAACCGTCCTATCGTCATCAGCGATGAGCCGTACAAGCGGCTGGTGTACGACGGACGCCAACTGACCGAGGTCGCGGCCGTCGTCTCCAACGTCGCGATCTGTTTCTCGTGGTCGAAGGCGCAAGCTTTGGCAGGCGAGCGCATCGGCTACCTCGCGATTTCTCCTCGCGTGCCAGACGCGGCAGCCATGTTCGCCGCCTGCACCTTTGCCAATCGAACGCTCGGCTTCGTGAATGCCCCGGCGCTGTGGCAGTTGGTCATGGCCGAGGTGGCAGACGCCTCCGTGGACTTGGCGGCCTACCAGCACAAGCGCGACGTGTTCTGCGACGGCCTCGCAAAAGCCGGCTACGACGTTCGCAAGCCGGAGGGGAGCTACTACATCTTCCTCAAGACGCCCATCCCCGACGACGTGGCATTCGTCGGGAAGCTCCTCGAACAAGGCGTGCTCGCCGTCCCCGGCGTGGGGTTCGGCCGCGCCGGATACATCCGGCTGACCATCACGGTTCCACTCGACACGATCGAACGGTCTTTGCCCGCGTTCGAGCGCGCCCGCAAGGCGGCTCTCGGCTGATCCATACGGGAACGAGCGCATGCGCATCGTGCTCCTGGACAGCTTCGCCGCCGATCAGGGCGATAGCGCGTGGCCAGCATTGCGCACCCTGGGTGAGCTGGCGGTGTATCCACGCACGCCCCCCAACTTGCTCATGGAGCGCAGCGCTGGTGCCCAAGCGTTGCTCACCAACAAGGTCGTGCTCTCGGCCGAGACCATGTCCGCCCTGCCCGACTTGCGCTACATCGGCGTCACGGCCACCGGCACCAACGTCGTCGACTTGGACGCGGCCAAGGCACGCAACATCGCCGTGACCAACGTCCCTGCGTACTCGACGGAATCCGTGGCCCAGCTGGTGTTCGCGATGATCCTGCATTTTGCCTTCGACGTGGGCGGGCACGACGCCGCGGTCAAGGCGGGACGATGGGCGAGCAACCCGGACTTCTGCTTCTTCCTGCACCCCCTGCGCGAGCTGGCCGGCAAGACCATGGTGGTGCTCGGCTTCGGCGCCATCGGGAGGGCCGTAGCTCGGATCGCGACTGCCTTTGGCATGAAGGTAATCGCCGCCCGAGTCCCTGGTTCGTCCAATGCGGATCGCATGCCCCTGGCGGAGGCCCTCCCGCTCGCCGATGTGGTGACCCTTCACTGCCCACTCACCTCCGCCACGCGCGGGTTGGTCGACCGTGGCTTCCTTGCGGCGCTGCGACCTGGAGCCATTCTGGTCAACACCAGTCGCGGCCCAGTCGTCGACGAGTCCGCGTTGCTCGATGCGCTTCGTGCTGGCGAGCTCGGGGGCGCGGCGCTCGACGTGCTGGGCAGCGAGCCTCCCCCTGCCGAACACCCGCTGCTCGATCCGCGCGCACCGTGGGCTCGTCGCTTGGTGGTGACACCCCACCTTGGCTGGGGAACCGTCGAGGCGCGCAAACGGCTGGCCGACTGCGTGGTCGCCAACCTCGCGGCCTTCTTGGCGGGTGAGCGGCTTAACCGGGTCGTCTAGCC
>CAZYFU010000268.1:0-2970 GCA_964647025.1 uncultured Myxococcales bacterium
GGATCGGTGTGGTGGTCCACGGCGAATGGGACGAAGTCCACGCCGGCCTTGCGAAACAAGCGCGACGCTCGAGGCATGTGCCACGAGGAGGTCACCAGGATGACTTTGCTCCAGCCACGCTGCCGCATCATCGCGAGCACGGCCCGGGATTCGTCCACGGTGTTTCCGACCTCGGTCGTTACCAATATTTGGTCGGAGGGAATACCTCGCGCTTCGGCCACGCGCTTGGCGCGCTCTCCTTCGACGTCGGGGCGCTTTGACCAAGGCATTCGACCGCCCGTGAAGACCAGGCAAGGGGCCTTGTGACGTTGCCAGAGCTGAATGCCACCTTCGAGGCGTTCGCTCGACTCGTTGAAGTTGGGCAGACAGCTCTGACAGCCAGGGGGAGACGGAGGGCCAAACATGCCGCTCAGGACGACGATGGCGTCGGCCTTCTCGACTTGGTCGAGGGCGACCGGGGGGTAGCCGGACTCCAATGCGCCGATGAGCAGCCCGGCCACCGGACCGAGGCTGGACAGATAGAGCACGACCATCGCAACGATCACCGGCCAACGCTTCCTTAGGATCAACGCCACGACCAGGAAGATGAAGACCCAGCCGAGGGGTAGCACGAACATAGGGAGAAGCTTGTTAAAGAGGAGCATGTTGCTAGCCTCAGCCTAACCGTCTGTCCGCCAGGAGGCGACGAGAGGGAAACGGCGTGGCTTTCCCTTCCTACAGGCTGACCGGGGCGCCATCGTTTTCCAGGGACTTCTCCGCGGCCTCCAGCACCCGCACCACCCGCAGTGCCGAGTGTCCGTCGGTAAGGGGACGTCTGCCGTGCAAGATGCAGTCGAGAAAGTGCCGGGTCTGGCGCTCTAGCGGCTCGACCATAGGGAACTGCGGAATGTGGATGTCGCCGTTGCGGATGGAGAGGTACTGCGCGTACTCGGTGAACACGGGCGGACGGTCCACGCCCTTGTCGTAGACGCGGATCTTCTCGACCGGGTGCACGTCGTCGAACTCGACCATCTTCTGCGAGCCGACGATGGTCAGGCGGCGTTCCTTGCGTGGGTCGAGCCACGACACCTGGATCTGCGCAGTCACGCCGCTGCGGAAACGCAGGTTGACGAAGACCACGTCCTCGATGCGCGTCTGAAGGTAGATCCCACCACGCGCGCTCACCGAGTCTGGCTCCTCGCCGAGCAGGTACTCGATCATGGAGACATCGTGCGGCGCCAAGCTCCACAGGGCGTTCTCGTCCTGGCGCACACGCCCCAGGTTCACGCGCACGGCATAGATGTAGTAGACGCGACCGAGGTCGCCGCCGTCGATCATCGCTTTCAGCTTGTCGACCGCGGGGTGATACAGCATCAGGTGCCCAACCATCAAGGTGCGCTTGTGGGTCTCGGCTGCGGAGACGACGGCATGGGCATCTGCCGCGTCGAGGGCCATGGGTTTCTCCACCAGCACGTGCTTGTCGGCGTTGAGGAGCATGCGCGCCTGCTGGGCGTGATCCTTTGCAGGCGTGGCGAGCACCACCGCGTCGACGTCGGCGGCGGTCACGACTTCCGCGAAGTCGGCGGTCAGTCGGACTTTCGGCGCGACGCCGGCGGCGCGTGCGCGGGCGGCCTCGTTCCCGTCGCAAACCAAGACCAGCTCGGCGTCTTTGGCGCGGCTCATGGCGCGCACGTGGTTGATTCCCCAGGCTCCGGCTCCAACGACGGCGACGCGAACCATGTCAGCCCCCTTGGCGGTAGAAGTTGGCGATCTGCTCGACGACGTAGCTCTGCTGCGCCTCGGTCAGCTCGGCATAGATGGGCAGCGCCAGCACTTGTTGGGTCGCCCGCTCGGCGTGTGGGAACGAGCCCGGCAGAAGGCCGAGCCCGCCAAAGCAGGGTTGCAGGTGCAGGGCCAGCGGGTAGTAGACCTCGGTGCCAATACCAGCGACGGTGAGATGGCTGCGCAATCCGTCGCGCTTGGGCGCACGGATCACGAACTGGTTGTAGATGTGCCCGGGAGCATCGGCGGGAAGGATGAGCTCGGCGGGAATACCGGAGGTCGCTGCGAAGATGCGCCGGTACCGGTCGGCGTTCCTGCGTCGGGCAGCGGTCCACGCCGAGAGGTGCGGAAGCTTCACGCGCAGGATGGCGGCCTGCAGGGCGTCCAGGCGGAAGTTCCCGCCCACCATGGGGTGCACGTACTTGGGTTTGCTGCCATGGGCGCGCAGGATCCCGGCCTTGTCGGCAAAGGAGTCGTCGTCGGTGAGCAGCGCACCGCCGTCGCCGCACGCGCCCAGGTTCTTCGATGGGAAGAACGACAGGCAGCTGGCGATGCCTTGGACCTTGCATGCGCCGATGGCCTGGGCAGCGTCCTCCACGAGGGGAACGGAGACCGAGGGCAACTGCGCGGGCCGGCCGAACAAGTGCACGGGGATGATGGCCCGCGTCTGGGAGGAGCACGCAGCTTCGGCCGCTCGCGGGTCGAGGTTGAACGTGGCGGGATCGATGTCCGCGAAGACCGGCTTGGCCCCGAGGCGGACGATGCAGCCGACGGTTGCATAGAAGGACAGCGGGGTGGTCACCACCTCGTCGCCCGGCCCCACACCGAGGGCCATCAGCGCCACCAGCAGAGCATCCGTGCCCGAGGACAAGCCCACGGCCCGGCGAACCCCGAGCGAGCTCGCCAGCTCTTGCTCGAACGCCTCGACCTCCGCGCCGAGGATGAAGTGCCCGGCATCCACCACGCGCGCCATCGCCGAGAGGATGGCAGCCCGCAGCGGCTGGTTCTGCGCGTTCACGTCGAGGAGAGGTACCTTCACGGGCGGCGCTCCGGTAGCGCTCGTAGCGACTTGGTGCCGTCCGGTGCTGAAGATTCTTCGTAGGCCGATGCGCAGGCCGAGCACAGGGGCCGCGGGCCTTGTGGCAGTCGTGTCCCGCAGCGGCACATCCAGCCCACCTGGCGCGCCGGAACACCGGTGACGAGCGCATA
>CAZYFU010000269.1:0-2927 GCA_964647025.1 uncultured Myxococcales bacterium
TCGACCGCCGGATGGCCGCGTGATCACCGGTGTTTCAAACCGTTCGGTGCTCTAGACCCGAGTTCCTATACGAAGAAGCGGCGCCCACCGGGCGTTGATCCTGCCCGGCGCGCCGCCGAGGCCGATGTCCTGTGCCAGAGGTCTGTGCACCCTGCTGTCTCAGCCCCGCCGCCCCAGCGCCACCTTTGCCCGTTCGAGGACCTCGTAGACAATCGGGCAAACCTCGGCGTTGCCGACGATGCTCATGAGAGAGGAGACTCTGTCGGGCTTGTCGAGGTGGGGGTAGGAACGGCAGTCTTCGGGCCGGTCCGCGTAGCATGAGCAGAGCTTGCCTTCGAGCAGCGGACACGGCTGGCGCGAGAACAGCCACCCGTCCTCGTGCTTGCGCAGCAGCTTCTCTTTGAGCTCGGGCGACTCGAGCCCGAGTCCGCGGGCCAGTCGCTTCACGTCCTCGGCATGCAAGACGGGCGACTGGCGGACGCAACAGTTCGCACATTTCGTGCAGTCGATCTCGCGGCTCACCTCCTGGAAAAGCCGGCGAAATAGGGCGTCGATTTTCCGCTCGGCCACGCGGTGCTTGAGGTGGGCTCTGAGCTGCATGTGCGAGTCCAGCTTGGCCTGCGCCAGCGCGAAGAGCCGCGCGGGATCGGTCTCGACGGCGCGCTCGCGGGCGGTCTTCGCCTGTTCCGCCGGTCGAGATACGGGCTTCCGCTTGGACATGAGCAGGCGCTGCACGTCGCCGAGCGTGGCCTCGTCCGCGACGTCGAGCAGGAGCCACTTGCCGTCGTGATAGGTGGTGGCTTGGTCATAGCCTTGGCAGGTGGCCTTGGAGAGGGTCGCGCGCATCGCCTCGACCTTGGCCCGATCCTCGGCCCCGAACACGATGAGCAACCGGAACCTACCCTTCTCGGGAACGAAGGTGCAGAACGACTTGCTCTTCTTGTAGCGGAGCGACCAGCCGTGCTTCTTGCCGCCGAAGAGCCACTCCGGGACGAAGACGTCTGGGTAACTCTTGGCAATCCAGTCCGCGGCTCTCTTCCATTGCTCGTGGGCGCTGGGGCCCAGCCAGGCCGCGAGCGCCTTCGCCGTGGGCACCCGTTCGCGGTCAGTCATTCGCGGGCTGTCGCTCGTGTCTTTCTGTTCACTTGTCTTTGTCATCGTGGGGATGGCGCGAAACACCCGCGCGCTTCGGCTTCGACGAGGAGGCGGTCGATCCTCTGCCACAGCGCGGGCGATGCCTCCTCGATGATGGGGCGGTTCAGGTCGCGCACCCGCTGCGGCGTGATGCCATTGTCGCGCCAGGCGGCTCCCCCGCTGTGGATGTTCTGCAGAATCGGCTGGACGCGATCGAGCGCGCGGGCGAAACGGGCTTCGCGCGTTTGACGTTGCTCGAACTCATCGAACAGCCCGCGCAGTGTCTGGCCCTGATCCGCGGGCAACATGCCGAACAGACGCTCGGCGGCGGCGGCTTCGCGTGCGGCTTGCGCGGCCTTGGCGGCGGCATCGGCGTAGGCGATGGTGTCGCCGGCGTCGATCTCGACCAAGTCGTGGATGAGCACCATCTGCAAGGTTCGCGCAAGGTCCAGCCCGGGTTCGGCGTGATCCGAGAGGATCATCACCGCCAGGGCCAGATGCCACGAGTGCTCCGCGTCGTTCTCGCGCCGGTCCGCGAAGCTCACCCGGCTGTGGCGCAGGATGCTCTTCAGCTTGTCGGCTTCGTGCAGGAAGGCGAGTTGGGCGTCCATCCGATCTTGAGCCATGGTCCGTGCATAGCATGCTCGCGCCCTGTCGCGGTTGCGGGGATGGCGTCCCCGACCCAGGCGAGGGATGCGACGGTTGGGTCCACGCTGCGGCGTCACAGCTTCTGCAAAGCCGGGCCCGCCTGCGAGTGCTGCGGCCGGCAGCCGCGCCCGCGACCTTCTCGAGCACGCCGCCGACACCAGCAGTGCCTGCTTTAGCGACACGGGCAATACGATGTCGCCGAACCAGGGCGGTCGGAATCTACGAGCCGCACCACCAGGCTGCTGTATAACGGCGCCTCGTCCATGCACGTCGGTTCTTCTCCACCAATCGGGACTGTTCGGAGGCGTGTCATCCATGGCGGTATCGCGGTGTTCATCCTGCTGGCGGAGATCCTCATCGCCACGGTCTTCGCGCGGGTGGCGCTGGTGCGCGCGTTCCTGGGCGACTACTTGGTCGTCATGTTGCTCTATCACGCGCTCAGGGCCGTCACCTCGTTGTCGCCACGCCGGACCGCCCGCGGGGTCTTCGCCTTCGCCTGCTTGGTCGAGCTCTCGCAGTGCTTTCACCTGGTGGACAGGCTCGGGCTGCGACAAGGCGGCTTCCTCGCCATCGCGCTCGGCAACAGCTTCAGCCTGCCGGACTTGCTGATGTACCTTCTCGGCACGCTGAGCTCGTGGTGGCTCGACACGCGACTCATCCAGCGGCGCAAGGCGGCCGTCCCCTCGGCGCCGTAGCCGCCAGCCCGCGGCTCGCTTCGCGCCGCCGGTTGACGGGCCAGTGCTTTCCGGAGATGGTTGCGGACCTGGCGCGACATCGCGAGCCTGACGCTTCGGTGGCTCCCGCGCCGGCAGGAGCAGCAAGGACAGTCATGATCCATTTCTCAAAGCGGGTCTTCTGCGGTCGGCTGACCACCGATCAAATCGGCCAGGAGGTTCAGCTCGCGGGCTGGGTGGATGCGTTCCGCGATCACGGCGGGCTCCTGTTCGTTCACCTGCGGGACCGCAGCGGCATCGTGCAGATCGTGTTCAGCCCCGAGGTCGCCTCGGCCGACGTGCTCGCGCGGGCGTCGTCGCTGCGTTCTGAGTACTGCATCACCGTCCGCGGCCAGGTGAAGGCGCGGCTGCCCGGCACCGAGAACCCCAGCATCGAGACGGGTGGGCTCGAGGTCTTCGTCACCGAGCTGA
>CAZYFU010000270.1:0-2891 GCA_964647025.1 uncultured Myxococcales bacterium
CAATGGGGCCGTCGCCCGAGGGCGACGGAGAGTTCTCCATTTCTCTCTGACCCCTAACCATATGCTGGGCTTCAATGGGGCCGTCGCCCGAGGGCGACGGAGAGAGCTCTCGCGAAAAAGGCCGTGAATCGTCGTACTTGGGTGTGTGCTGGCGAGCGGTTGCCGGAAATGGACTCGGAAAGTTCGCTCAGCCAAATGCTCCGTTGCGTGTCGGTCTCCTTTCTTGCTGCGATTACGTTCACTTGCAGCCTGGTCTTGACCTGCGAGCGGTGCGGCTGACCTGCTCACCACATCGCCGCTCGCGATGCTGATCACACGTACTGCTATGACGTTGTCAGAGAACACGGCTACACGATCAAGGCGTGGCGCTCGGGCGCGACGTAGGGTTTGCCCAGGGCCTCGAACACCACGGTCGCTCGCCCGTCGGCAGGGCCGATGTCGATGATCAAGACCTGGTCCTCGTCGTGCGCGATGATCGGCGTCAGCTCGGCAATCATCTCTGCCTTCTCGCGCTCGGACAGCTCGCAGCGAAACACCGAGAACTGCAGGTGGTCGCCGTAGCCGCGCATGGCCTTGTAGACCTTGCGCAGGCGCTTGTCGTTACAGACGTCGTACGACACCAGGAACACGTTGCGCATCAGTCTACCTCGTCTGGAATCCGGGGTACTCGGGAATCTCGCCGGCCAGGTGTCGAGCGAGCAACCTCGCCTGCACCTCCAGCACGCGACGGTAGCTGACGCGGTAGCCGAAGATCGGATGCGTGACCAACTCGTCCATCCGTCGCTCGTACAGATACAGGAAGCGCCCACGGGCCGACTCCGACATTGCCACCGAACCCGCGCGCCCGACGAAGTCCCCGCGCCGCACGACACCGTTGTTGACCGCATTCAAGACCACGGAATCGGCGACGAGCGGCCGGAACTCCTCCATCATGTCCAGGGCCAGCGCCGGCCGACCATAGCGAGGTCGATGGTAGAACCCCAGCAACGGATCGAAACCGACGGCCTGGAGAATGATGGTCAGATCCTTCGCTAGCATGGCGTAGGCGAACGACAGCAGCGCATTGATCGGATCGCGCGGCGGGCGCCGGTTGCGCCCCTCGAAGTCGAACGCCAGGTTGCCGTCATCGTCCGGGCGCTTCAGCAGCCGCGGGAAGTTCTCGAAGTACACCCTGGCCGCAGTGCCCTCGATGCCCAGCAACGAGGCTGCTGCGTCGCAGGTGTCGGCGTCTTCGGCCAGCCGGCGCAACATGTCGATGGCTTGCGCGGGAACGTTCTCTCCATTGCGCCGCAGGAAGGTCCGGCAGTTTCGAATCTTCGCCGACACGAAGGCTCGGGCCAGGGCCAACGCGCCCGCTGGTGATTCCGCCCGCCGGAACTGCAGCCGGCGCAAGTCCACGTTCTTGTGCCACTGGCCCGTCGTCATCCCGTAGAACCAGCCGCCGAAAGAGAAGTAGCAGATGGGAATGCCACGCCCCAGCGCGGCCTGTATCGCCTGCGTGGTCATTTGCACCTGCCCGAACAACGAAACCTGCGACGTCTGACCAAGCCGGGCCGTCTGCTTGGGCCCCTCGCGCGGCGTGATGACCAGCTCTTCCCCGCTCTTGCCGACCCGCGTTCCAGACGCCTGCACATAGAGGGGCAGGGCATCGTCCCTGGCTGCCAGCAGCCGGCGCGGCTCGGCCGAGCCTTGGTCGGCGTCCACGCCGTCACCTTCCACGCGCAACAGATTGATCTCGTCCGGCAGGCAGATGCCACACAGCGAGCAACGCGGACACTTGGGGCTGTCGATCAGCGGAGCGGGAATGCTGGGGGAAGCCATTGCCACGCGCATCTGCCGGGCCAGGTCTAAGGTGCGTTCGCGCAACTCTGCCGTGAACGGCACAGGCACACGTTTGCGGGATGCGACGAAGTAGATCACGCCCTCCTTGCAGGTGTAGCCGTTCTCCTCCAGCACCAGCCCCTGCGCGCAGACCTGCACCCGTTCGGGCTCCCAGGCCCCCTCGGCGACGTCCGGCGCTTCGCCGCGCTTGTAGTCGATGGGGGACACCTCACCGTGGCTGGCCTCGATCAAGTCCACCCGGGCGACGAACCCGACCTTCGGGGCCGACAGCTGAACCGATCTCGCATGCAGCACGTCGCCTTCCTCCTCGTGGGTTGGCAACTGGTCCGCGGGTGGCAGATCCCCGGACTCCTTGTCCACACGGCGATGCTGGTGCCGTCCATCCACGGTGTCCGCGCTATCCGCGAAGTCGCCCTGTACCCATTCCAGGTAGGCCAAGCGAGGACAGTAAGCGAACTCGTTCAGCATCCGGGCCGGAATCAGCTCTGGGACCTCTGGTGCGATGGTTGGATCCGCCATGACACCAGCGTAAGGCCCCCTGTTGTCAGTCGGGGACAATCAATCATCGCGTACTGTAAAAGACAATACGCCGACCTCAATTGACTGTTGCAATTGTGCCTGAACGGTTGCACAGTGGTAGCCATGGTTGGCGTGGAAGACTTGGCCGAGGAAATCGCGAGCATCTCGTCGCACGTCGATGCGGCGACACATCGCCTCCTCGAGTGTATTCGGCAGTTCGACGACTGCGGGGGATGGTTCCAGCAGGGCGCCGTCTCTTGTGCGCACTGGCTGGCGTGGCGGGTCGGTCTGGACGCGGCCACCGCGCGCGAGAAGGTTCGCGTAGCCCGCGCGCTGGGCAAGTTGCCTGCCATCGACGGTGCTTTGGCCGTCGGCAAGCTGTCCTATGCCAAGGTCCGCGCCCTCACCCGCGTGGCGACCCCCGAGAACGAAGCCAAGCTATTGGAGCTGGCCTTGGTGTCGACCGGCGCCCAGCTCGAGCGTCTCTGTCGCGGCTACCGCGCCGCCCAGTCCGCCGACCAAGCGCCGTG
>CAZYFU010000271.1:0-2788 GCA_964647025.1 uncultured Myxococcales bacterium
ACGAAACCGCGTGCAGCAAGCGGCGACAGGACGACATCTCGGCGCCATTGTGCCACGAATCGCGTGCGCCTCGTCGGAAGGATCGCAGCAGCGCGCCCGGGCGCGATCGCTCCGACCGTTCGTGCGTGCATGGGACGCAGTCGAGCCAGCGCTCGCGCCGCGCAACGCCGACCGTTCCCTCCGGGCTACTTCGCCTTGCCCAGCGACGGAAGCGTGAGAGACGAGCTGGACGAGCGCTGCGGCGGCGGGGTGGGGATCGCGTCGGGCGGCACCACGCGGTGCTTGTCGCTCTTGCGCTTGGTGAGGAGCAGGGGCGGCGCCTTCGCGGCAGGCAGGTTCTCGCTGGAGATCCCATTTTCCGGCGTGGGGCGCAGGCGACGAAGGTTGCGCTCTCGATCCTGGTTCGGGTCGCGCATCCCTTCGACCTCGTTCGGATCGGTCACCACCAGAAGCGGTCTTCGCCAGCGCATGGAGCCATAGGCTCGCTCCAGCTCGGCCCACAGCACCTCCATACTCGGCTGACGGTGGGCCGGGTTCTTCTCCAGCGCGCGCAGGATGGCCCGTTCGGCCTCGGGCGTGATCTCGACGTAGGGGTTGCGTTCGCTCGGCGGCTGGGGCTGGACCTTCACGTGCATGCGCAGGGTTTCGGCCGCGGTGTCGCCGTCGAAGGGGACCTGACCGGTCAGCATCTCGTAGAGCAGGATGCCCACGGAATAGATGTCCGAGCGGGCATCGGCCTCGCCGGTCTCCGCGGTCTCGGGCGCGAGGTAGGCGGGGGTTCCGAAGATGCGCGTGGATTCGCCGACCGACGCGAAGTCCGGCTGCAGCGAGCGCGCGGCGCCGAAGTCGAGCAGGGTCACGAGGTCGAAGCACTCTTCCGGTTCGATGCTCTCGAAGAAGCCGTCGCCGTCGCGCATCCGGCGAACCAGCTCGCGCTTGCCGCTGCGGCGGGCCAGCATGATGTTCTCGGGCTTGATGTCGCGATGGACGATGCCCTTGGCGTGGACCGCGGCCAGGGCTTGCGTGATCTGGGCCATGATGCCAAGGGCACGGAACAGCGGAATCGTCCCCTCGCGCTGCAGCACCATGTCCATGCCGACGCCATGGGCTTCGGCCATCACCAGGTACACCGTGCCGTCGGGGGCTTCGCCGAAATCGGTGATGCCGACGATGTTCGCGTGCTCGACCAGGCAGGCGGTCTGTGCCTCGCGAAGAAAACGTGCCTTGGCGCCTGGTTGGTCGAACAGGTGGCGATGCAGCACCTTCACGGCGGCCGACTTGCGCAGGTAGATGTTGGCCGCCCGGTAGACCACACCCATGCCGCCGCGACCGATGATTTCCTTCAGGGCGTAGTTACCGAGCCGGGTGCCTAGCCGTGCTTCTGCTTCGTCTGTCATGAGCCGCGCTGTATGGTCCTGGATACGGTGGGTAAGCTAGCGAACAGCGTAGGGTCGATAAGTTACCAGATCATCGGACGCCGGGAGCGAAACTTCATCGCGTTGGTTGACAGTCGACGGGTCACCTTTCATCCTGCCCCGCATGCGTCCCGATGGCCGAAAGCCCGATGATCTCCGTGTCGTTCGAATCACGCCCGACTACAACCGCTACGCCGAGGGATCGGTGTTGGTGGAGTTCGGCGAAACCAAAGTCATTTGCACGGCCAGCGTGGAGAACAAGGTGCCCCCGTTTCTCGAAGGGCAGGGCAGGGGGTGGGTGACCGCCGAGTACGCGATGCTGCCCCGTTCGACCCACACGCGGTCCGGGCGCAATCCCGGCGGGCGCGGCCAGGAGATCCAGCGCCTGGTCGGGCGCGCCTTACGCACGGCGGTGGTGACGAAGAACCTGGGGCCCAGGCAGATCACCGTGGACTGCGACGTAATCCAGGCCGACGGAGGGACGCGCACCGCCGCCATCACCGGCGGCTGGGTGGCGCTTGCCATCGCGGTTCGGCGCCTCGTGCGCAAGGAGAACCTGAGCAAGGACCCCATCTGCCGGGGCATATGCGCGATCTCCACAGGCATCGTCGACGGCGAGCCGCGTCTGGATCTCGCCTACACCGAGGATTCCAACGCCGACGTGGACTTCAACTTCGTCCTCACCGACGGTGGCAAGTTCGTGGAGATTCAGGGCACCGCCGAGAAGGATCCCTTCTCCGACGAGGACTACGCTCGCCTGGTTGGGCTGGCGCGCAAGGGCGCGGCCGAGCTGTTCGCCCTGCAGAAGCAGGCCTTGGCGGCCGCGAAGCCATGAAGATCGTCGTCGCCACCCGCAACAAGCACAAGGTCCGCGAGATAGGCGTGCTGCTCGACGAGGCCGGCCTCGACATCGAGGCGGTGACCATCGACGAGGTGGCGCCCCAGGCCGAGCTTCGCGAGGACGAGGAAACCTTCGACGGAAACGCGCTCGCCAAGGCGCGACAGGCTGCGCAGGCGTGTGGGATGCCCGCCATCGCCGACGACTCGGGCATCGAGGTCGACGCGCTCGGCGGCGCGCCAGGCGTACGCTCCGCCCGCTGGGCTGGCGAGCCGTGCGACGATCAGCGCAACAACGACAAGATGCTGCGGGAAATGGCGGGCACGCCGGCCGAGAGGCGGACCGCCCGCTACCGTTGCGCCGCCGCCTTCGTCGACCCGGCCAAGGGCGACGAGGTGGTTCGGTCCGGGGCCTGCGAAGGTGTGCTGCTGGATTCACCGCGCGGCCAGGGCGGCTTCGGCTACGACCCGCTGTTTTTTCTGCCCCAGCTCGGCAAGACCATGGCCGAGATCGATCTGGCCGAGAAGAACCGCCT
>CAZYFU010000272.1:0-2744 GCA_964647025.1 uncultured Myxococcales bacterium
TGATTCGCATCGGCGGCTACAACAACGACGCCAACACGCCCGATACCTTCGACAACGCCCAGCTCGACAAGGCCGTCGCGTATGTGCGGGCCATCGGCGCCGATCCCATCCTGCAAGTCCCCTTGCTGGCCGCCGATCCCACGGGCGCGCCCGCCACCGTCGACACCGCCGTCGCCATGGTCACCTACGCCAACGTGACGGCCAAGTACGGAATCAAGTACGTCTCCGTCGGCAACGAGCCCGATCTCTATCCCGACGCCACCGGGTCGACCAAAGGCATCGCAGGCTACACGGCTGCCGCGTTCTGTGCGTCGCTCGACGCCTACGTCACCGCCATCAAGGCCGTGGACCCGACGATCAAGATCCTCGGCCCCGAGCTGTCCTGGAAATACCAGTCCGGCGCCAACGATTGGTTGACGACCATCTTGCAGACTTGCGGAGCGAGCATCGATATCGTCACCGTGCACCGCTATCCCATCGACCCCGCGAGGACGACGGTGGACGCCGCGGCCGTGGATGCGGCAAGCCTGAAGGCCACCATCGCGCGCCTGCGGACCATGATGCAGCAGGCGGGCGCCGGCGACAAACCGCTGGCCATCACCGAGGCCAACATCACGTGGGACGGCGATCCGGCCAGGACCCCACTATCGGCGTCGCCTGGGACCGTGCCTGCCGCTCTGTGGGTCGCGGACACCTTCGGCGTGGGCATCGAGAGCGGGCTTTGGACGATGATCTACTGGAGCACGCGGGAGGGATGGACGCTGGGCATGTTCCCGTCGTCCGGCTTGACCCCTCGGCCCGCATACTTTGCCTTGGCCTTCTACGCCGACCACTTCGGCCCGACGCTCGTGCCGGTGACGTCGTCCATGGACGGGGTTCACGTCTACGCCAGCCGCAACCAGGCGGACACCAGCACGCAGCTCGTGGTGGTGAACTGGAACCCATCGGCGGCCATCTCCACTTTCCAGGTCGAAGGGCTCGTGCAAACGCCCGCGGCGACGACCTTCACGCTGCCGGGGATGTCGTTCGCGGCCGTCGAGATCCCCGACGTGGGCACGGCCACCGCCATCGGCTACGGCGAGACCGAACGTCAGGCCGGCCAGCCGCCACAGCCGATCGCGGCGAAGTAGCGGAGGGCGGTCGGGCAGAGCCTGCGCGACTACTTGCTGATCGAGATCTGAACCCAGTCGCCGGTTCCCGGCCGCAAGGAATCAGGCGTCTTCATGACCGCGAGGGTGCGGAAGGGCAGCGCGCGTCCCTCGACCGAGGCCACGAAGTAGGCGCTGCCGTTGACCTCGGTCTCCGTCGCGGTGACCCCGCTTTTGCCCGCGACCTGCTTGCGGAAGAAGGGGATCACCTTCTCCGTCGACCCAGGCATCTGAAAGACCGCATCGGTGGGCGTCTGCAAGGTGGCCTGTGCCTCGGGCGGTATCAGGATGCCCAAGACCCGACGGGCCTTGTCGGCTTTGGGCGGTGCGATCATGGCGTTGCGGACGAAGCTCACCATGGTGCCGCCCGCCATGCGCGAGACGGTCAGGTAGGTGACGGGCGACTTGGGATCCTCGAAATGCAGGCCGTTGGAGATCTCCTTGAACGCTCCCCAGGTTCGCCCCATCCGGCGGTAGAAGGCCACGATGGCGGCGGGATCGAGCGCGCTCCGTAGGGTCAGCGCTTGCGGCATGCTCGACATCAACTCGGTCTCCGCGGGTATCGGGATGCCCTCGATGGTCGCGCCTTCGCGCCCGCCGGGCGTCTCGCCCACCGCGACCTCGGTCTTGACCTGCGTCTCCGCGCTGGTCTTCGCGCCGGTCGCCACCTGGATCGCCGAGTGGGTCTTCACGCGCCTACCCGTGGCGGTCGCCGCGGCCGTCGTCACGTCGGTCGTTGGCTGGGGCGTCGCTCCGGTCGTCACGTCGGTCGCTGGCTGGGTCGTCGCACGGGTCGCCGACGCGGTCCGTGCCGATGTGTGCGTAGCCGACGTCGTGTTGCCCTCCCTGTGAGTCACCACCACCACAGCGGCGACCGCGACCACCGCGATCGCGGCGAACGACCCCAGCGCCGCGATGACGAGGCCGGTCTTGCTCTTCTTGGCCGGCGCTTTCTCGCGATCGACCGGTGTCGGCGCCACCGCTCCGTCGAGGACCGCGGTGCGCGCCACAGCGATCGGTTGCCTCGGCTCGTCTGGGGTCGGGAAGTACCTGGCGGCGTCCGGACGGTCGCGCAGGCACATGCGCACCTCGCGCTGAAGCTCGGAGACCGATTGAAAGCGATCCTCCGGCGCCTTGGCCAGGCACTTCATCACGATGGCCTCGGTGCGCGGCAGCAGCACCAACCCCGAGACCTTCCGGGTGGGTGGCAGCGCCGGCTCGGTCACATGCTTCATCAAGTACTCGATGGCGGTTGGCGCCGAGAACGGCATCTGTCCCGCGATCATCTCGTACAGGATCAAGCCCAGCGCGTAGATGTCGGTGCGTTGGTCCACGGGGCGGCTGCTGGCCTGCTCGGGGGCCATGTACTGGGGCGTCCCGAAGATGGCGCCGGTCCGGGTCAGCTTGGCGTCGGCGCTGTCGAGCATCTTGGCGATGCCGAAATCCAGGATCTTCACGTAGTCCGCCGTACCGTGGCGGTCGGTCAGCATCACGTTGTCGGGCTTGAGGTCCCGGTGCACGAGCCCAAGCGCATGCGCCTCGACGAGGGCGCTGCACATCTGGTCCATGATGCGCAAGGCGCGGGCCTCGGGCAGC
>CAZYFU010000273.1:0-2731 GCA_964647025.1 uncultured Myxococcales bacterium
CCCAGCGAGCAGGCGATCTCGACGGCCTTCTTCTGCCCCTTCTTGAGCGCGATGGTATGGATCGGTGCGGTGCGGCGACGACAGGCTGCCGTCGCCTCTTGCCCACGGTCGGCGACGTGACCTGGGTCTCCGTCTTCCCCGTCGGCGGTCAAGGCAGCCTGATCCAAGTTGCTGTTGAGCCTCCGTCGGCCTTTGGTCTGGTGTAAGGTGAAGAGTGTTTTGCCGATTCTGGTCTGTTCGTAACCAGCAAGGATTGATGCTAGTAGAGCGAATCGACAAGACTCCTCGACATTGGCTTCCCAGGTTAAGATGGCTTCATCTGTGACCAAAGAGATCAACATACCGCAAGCAACACTTGCCCGGGTGAGGCAAATCGTCGATGCCGTGGCCGATGGTGCGTCGTCGTTCCAGGACATTGCAGAGCGAGAAGGCATCTCTCTGCGGCAAGTGCACTACGGTGCCTCAGGTGCACAAACTCTTGACCTTGTCACGAAGAGCACGACCAAGGATCTTGAGCTTACAAGTCTCGGCCAGAAGCTGGCGGCCACCGAACCCGAATCCGAATCTGCCAGGGACGTTTTTCGTACCGCTATTGAGAGAAGTCCAACGCTTCAGAAGATCGCGCCTGGTCTGCTGGCGGCCATCGCTCCCGATCGCGATGTCATCATTCAAAGAATTCGCGAATCTGGCGGATACTCACCCGACACGGCGGACCATCGCGCAGCAATGTTGCTGAAATGGCGTTCTCTTCTGGTAGAGAAGGCCGAGATTGAAATGGCCCGACATCCTCAACCAGCTGCTCGACGTACCATCAAGAGTTCGGAGAAGGCATCGAAGCCAGCGATCGGACTGACTTCGCTGGAGATCGAGAACTTCAAGTCGATACGGCGGTTGAACCTCGATCTTCAGCCGTTCATGGTCTTTGTTGGACCCAATGCAGCCGGCAAGACGAACCTGATTCAAGCCCTGTCCCTAGTGCTCGACCTCCAGGCAGAAGGTGGAACGGAGCCGTTTGAGCTGTACGGAGGTTTCGACCAGCTCGTTACGCGAACGAAGCGACGACGACGCTTCATCAAGCTGGCCGTAACAGCGCCACTGACAAGGATCGCGTTCCGAAACGCTGAACGCGCAGAGCCGCGTCATCTGACGCTGCGACATGATCTGACGCTGCGGGCCGGTTCTGATGCTGGCGAAGTCCGTGTTGATTCGGAGAGCGTGAAGATCTCTGAGGCGGGAATTGAGCGGCTGACCGCGGCCTGGAAGAGCGGGATTTTCAAAAGCGCTATCGCCCCGCCTGACTGGGGCATAACGCAGGAGGTGTTGAGCAAACTCGGAGAAGGTGACGCGCGAGGTGTGAATTTGCATTGGTTGCTGCGCACAATCCGAAGTGCCCGGTTGCTTCAGGTCACTCGGCTTCGCCTCGACGCCTCTGCATTGCGGAGGGATAGCCAGCTAACAGCATCGCGACACGGCCGCGTTCTAGGCCCTACCGGAGAAGGGTTACCGCTGGCTGTGGAGAGATTTAAACGCGAAGGCAAGCTCCCCCGGATCATTTCAGGACTGCGAGAGGTCTACCCGCGCATTCGGGATGTCGAAACCGTTCACCCTCTACCAGGGCAGGTCGCCCTGAAATTTAACGAAGATGGAATCGACGATGGTCTTGGGCAAGCCAACGTTTCCGACGGAATCATGCACGCGCTCGCGATTCTGATAGCCCTTGAGAGTCCGGGGCCTCTCGCGATCGAGGAGCCAGAGAATGCACTCCATCCTTGGGCCCTTCGCAAGCTTATGGAGAAGATGCGGACCCGCAAAGCTAGCGGACCTCTTCTGCTGACGACCCATTCTCCGACTGTTGTCGATTGCATTACAGATCCTAACGACCTGTTCATCGTCGACAACTCCGCCGAGGGCGGCACCACCGTTACCCGGGCGACTTGCAAGGAAGAAGCCCTCAAGAAGATCATGGTGGAGAGCGGCCAACAACTCGGGGACATTTGGCTCGATGGCACACTAGGCGGTGTACCTGGAGAATGAAACATCGTCAGACGCACACCATAGGGCTGGTCGTAGAAGGAGACTCCGAGTTCTACGCGTTGCCAAAGCTCTCCTGGTTGGTTCCTGGATGCCCCGCCATTAGGGCAGCGAATCTTGGCGGCTTGGGTTCGGATCTGTCCGTTGAAGCCATCGCCAAGCGGGCTCTTCCCAAGGCCAAGCAACATTTCGCTGCAGGACGATCGAGAGTTGTCCTTTGTCTGGATCGGGAAAGTCGCAAAGAATGCGCTGGTTCGTTTGCGACCGCGATCTCCAAGTGTCTGGCCACGATGTGCGGAAAGATCGACATTTCGGTTGTGGTTGCGGATCGTGCGTTTGAAGCATGGATTCTTGCAGACGCAGTCGGCCTATACGAGCGCGAGGAATTCAAGCGCGAGCCCAAGTTCTTCTGCTTCGAAGGACAGTCCGGTGAACGACATCGCAAGGGAACAGTCGAACTGGATAGCCTCCTCGGCCGCCCTTACTCAAAAACAAAGGATGGTCCACGCCTCTTCGAGAAGATCCGCTTCGAGCAAGCGAGGATGTTCGGCACTGGGAAACGAGGATCTCGGAGTCTGGACAAATTGTTGCGGGTTCTTGGGGTGTAGTAGGTCGCCACGGGATCGGCCGTCCACCGGACACGTTTCTGCGTGACTCCTGGGAGGGGCTGCCCGTGTTTTGAACCGGACCTTGGACACCA